>JAGAPG010000010.1 GCA_017623355.1 Clostridia bacterium | reverse complement strand
TATCGAATTGACGCGTAGCGACAATATATCGAGCTTGAGCATAGCGAAAGCATATCGAGTCAACGAAGTTGACATATCGACAGAATAAAAAACAAGAGCAAGAATAGAAGGAAGTTTATCCTTTTACTCTTGCTCTTTCTGCTTGTAATATGGGTTTGGGCTTAGCCCATTTGCGTTTGACTAGTCAAATGCGATGCTCGCACTTAATAGCGCTTTTCAAATTCTCCGTTAAGAACATCACCCATTCTCCGTAGCTTTTTTATTTTATCAGCTTGAAATAATGAAATTTATCCTCTGTATGAGAAAGTCTTCCCTTATCTCCTATTTTCAGCTTTTTATAAAGAGATGATGATACGGAAAATTCTCGTTTTTCGTTATCGCTTATTTTAAAGGCTATGAGCTTATACCCATTTTGCTCTCTTTTTTCCACGACCTCGGCTCTTATAACCGTTTTGTGAGGCTCGTATTCCGAAACATCCTGTTGAACGCTTTTTGAATATGTAGTTAATGCATTCTTTATAAGCATAATTATAAAAATCAAAACTATTGCAGTTGGAGTTATAACAAAAAGCTTTTTCATAATATCCATAACTACATTATACACAATAACTTCACCTCTTTATTTAATTATATCACGTATGAGTTTTGATGTCAATATGAATGAGCGCGGCAAATGCCGCGCTCATTTCAATCATCAAGTCTAATATTTCTTATTTTATCTCGCAATTTCAAAATATATGGCGGAGATACGGAAAGCTCGTCTATTCCTATTCTCAAAAACTCCTCTGTAAGTGTCAAATCTGCGGCTAACTCTCCGCAAATTCCTATCCATTTGCCGTATTTATGAGCGCTATTCGCTGAATATCTTATAAGTCGCAATATTGCCTCGTTATGAGGATCGCAAAACGGCGATAGCTTTGAATTTTGTCTATCACACGCCAAGGTATACTGTGTAAGATCGTTAGTGCCTATGCTAAAAAAATCAACCAGCGGAGCAAGCTTATCGCTTATTATTGCAGATGCAGGCGTTTCTATCATTATTCCGATCTCTATTTTATCTGAATATTTTATATTTGTTTTTTTAAGTTCTTTTTTAACATCATCGCATATTTCAAGAACCTGCTTCAGCTCCTTTTCGCTCGTTATCATAGGAAACATAATTCCAAGATTTCCGTAAACTGAGGCTCTGTAAAGAGCTCTTAGCTGAGTTTTAAATATATCCGGGCGCGTCAAGCATATTCTGATTGCCCTTACACCAAGCGCAGGATTTTCTTCCTTGTCCATATTAAAATAATCTATCTGTTTATCCGCGCCAATATCAAGTGTTCTGATAATGACCTTTTTACCGCCCATGCTCTCCAGAACCTTTTTATACGAATAAAACTGCTCATCCTCAGTAGGAAAACGATCCTTTTCGAGATATAAAAATTCGCTTCTGAAAAGCCCTATTCCGCCTGCATCGTTTAAAAGAACTGATCCGATATTATCAGGGCTGCCTATATTGGCAAATACGTTTATTTTTTTGCCGTCAAGAGTTATATTTTCTTTTCCCTTGAGCTTTTGCAAAAGCTGCTTTTTTTCGATATCCTGCTTTTGAAGAGCCTTATACTTGCTGAGCGTATCGGCATCCGGAGCTGCGATAATTTCTCCGTTATATCCGTCTATTATAAGAAGATCATTATCACGTATTCGTTCCAAAAAGCCTTCTCCGACATTTACAACAGCGGGAATATTCATATTTCTTGCCAATATAGCAGTATGTGAATTTCCTGTTCCTTGCTCTGTAACGAATGCTATTACCATATCCTTATTAAGTGATACGGTTTCACTTGGAGCAAGATCATCGGCACATATAATTATTTTTTCACCAAAATCGATTTTTTTATCGTTTTTATCTAACAGGCAGGCTATTATTCTGTTTGAAATATCCTTTACATCGCTTGCTCTTGCTTGCATATAGCTATCTTCCATAGACGAAAACATTTCAGCAAAATTCTCGCCTGTCAAGGAAACGGCATACTCCGCATTTACAAGCTGAGTTCTTATAATATTCAATATAGATTCATTATAATCCTCGTCGTCAACCATCATCATATGAATCTCAAATATCTGCGCGTTCGCCTCACCTATTTCATAAAGGGCTTTTTTATATATTTCTTCCAGCTCTAAAAGCGCTTGATTTTTTGCTTCATAAAGCCGTTCTATCTCGCCTTGAACATTACTTATCTTTTTTCTTAAAACAGCTTTTCCGCCTCTTTTGAAAACACTCGCCTTACCTATGGCATATGCGCCGTAAACACCGTTTCCTTTGAATATCAACATATCAGAAATTTGCTCCTAAAAATTCCTTTAGCTCCTTTTCTGCTTTTTCCTCATCAGAGCCACTTATCTTTATTTTTATAATATCGTTACATTTGACACAAAGTCCCATTATCGCTATAAGCTTTGTGGCAACTGCGCTTTTTTCTCCCTTTTCTATAATTATTTCACTTTCGTATTCCTTCGCTTTTTTCACTAACAGTCCTGCAGGACGCGCGTGAATTCCGAGCTCATCCTTTACAGTATGCTCAAACTCTCTCATTCTATCACCTTAGCTTTAATATTTTTTCTTCGACTCTGACATTACCCGAGCTTAATATTTCTACTCCATTATAGTCCTCATAATTGCAAATTATCATAGGTGTAGTAACCTTATATCCTGCTTTTTTTATGCTTTCTATATCAAAAGTAAGCAATAACGAGCCTTGCTTTACATTATCACCCTCCTTAATGTGGGCTTTAAAATGCTGTCCGTTAAGCCTTACTGTATCTATTCCAATATGCAAAAGTATCTCGCAGCCGTTTTCAGTTACAAGATTTATTGCGTGCTTAGTATCTGCTATACTCTCCACCTTGCAATCGCACGGAGCAAAGAGCTTGCCCTCTGACGGCTCTATCGCAACTCCGTCACCTAATATTTTTTGCGAAAACGCCTCATCCTCTACATCCTCAAGCTTTACTATTTTTCCGTTCATTGGGGAATAAAGCTCCGTTTCCTCTAAGTTGACGGTCTTTGGAATGTCTGTAAGAGAGCTTTCGTCTCCCGTGCCGAGCAAGCTATATATATCATTTGATTGCTCACTATCCATAAAATCCTCAAGTCTTGATTTTACTACAGACACCTGAGGTCCGTAGACCACCTGCACTCCATTTCCTTTATGAATAACTCCCGATGCTCCACTTTCTCTTAAAAATTTATCTTCTACCGCATCCGCATTTTTGACCGTTATTCTTAATCTTGTAGCACAGCAATCTATATCCGAAATGTTTTCCTTTCCGCCAAGTCCCTTTAATATAAGGGCGCTTTTTTTATCAAAGGATGGAATACTCGTATTCTTTCTGTCATTAACATCCTTTCTCGTATAAAGCTTCGTTTCCTCGTCATCGGCTTCTCTTCCCGGAGTTTTAAGCTTTAGCTTTGTTATCATAAAATAGAAAACAAAGTAATAGATTACAGCATAAACGGCACCTACGACTACTATCCATATCCAATTTGTCTTTGCATTTCCTTGAAGTATTCCGAAGAGTGTAAGGTCTATAATTCCGCCCGAAAAAGTCATTCCCACTCCTACATTAAGGACATGCATAAGCATATACGAAAGTCCCGCAAATATACAGTGAACTACATACATGACCGGTGCTACGAATAAAAATGTGAACTCAATAGGCTCTGTTATACCCGTAAGCATAGAGGTAAGCGCTGCTGAAAGCAACAATCCACCTACTATTTTTTTCTTTTCCGGACGCGCTGTTTTATACATTGCAAATGCTGCTGCCGGAAGACCGAATATCATAAACGGGAATTTTCCCGACATAAATCTGGTTGCCGAAACAGAAAATTGCTCTGTTGCCTTTGATGCCAACTCGGCAAAAAATATATTTTGCGCTCCTTGAACAGTAACGCCGTCAATTATCATTGATCCGCCAAGCTCTGTTTGCCAAAATGGCATATAGAATACATGATGCAAGCCAAAAGGGATTAGCGCTCTTTCTATAACTCCGTATATAAAAGTACCTGCGTATCCAGATTTATAAACAAGTGTTCCAAGTGAAGCTATCCAGCCTTGAACGACAGGCCAAATAAAGAACATCAAAACACCGACTATGAGATAAACAAGGCTACATATAATAGGTACAAATCTTGTTCCTCCAAAAAAAGATAGCACCTGCGGAAGCTGTATTTTATAAAATCTGTTATGCAACGCGGCAACACCAAGTCCAACAATTATTCCGCCGAACACACCCATTTGAAGCGTTGTTATTCCGAGCGAAAGCGTTGTTGAGTTGACAGGCATCGCTTCTACTCCGCCCTTTGCGGTAATAAGCGCGCTTATTGCTGTATTCATAATAAGATAAGCGATAGCCCCCGATAATGCTGCAACCTCTTTTTCTTTTTTAGCCATACCGATGGCTACGCCCATTGCAAAAAGGAGCGCGAGGTTATCGAAAACTACACTTCCTGTTTTACTCATTATATCAAAGACAGTATATAAAAAACCGCCTTCGTATATTATACCTGTCAAATTATAGGTTTCAAGAGTTGTGGGATTGGTAAACGAGCTGCCTATACCGAGAAGCAATCCCGCCACAGGCAAAATGGCAATAGGGAGCATAAATGATCTTCCTACTCTTTGCAAAACGCCGAATATTTTGTCTTTTACCCTTCCTTTTTCCTTTGTTTTTTCGACTTTTTCCATTGTTCCTCCTAAAAAACAGCTATAAATTTTTGTATCGAAACAATAGTATTATTGCTTATTTAATGTAAAAAAATACACTCGAAAAAATTTCGAGTGTATTTTTATTTATTGAAGCTAACAAGCTCTGTTCCTTTATAAAGAATTGTTACTCTGTCGTCTGGTTTTATTTTTTTATATATTGATTTCGATGTTTTAAGTTCAACTAATTCATCTTTAATAGTCTTAAATGCTATATAATATTCATAATAATACGCGCCTAAAATACCGTTTGGCAATTCAACTCTTTCTTTACGCTTATCTACAACTATAGCTCTTGATTGACAAGCCTTTGGATTAGAACGAAAAATAAATGAAATTATTCTTACTATTATTATAACTCCAAATAAAGCAATCATAAAAGAAGATATTATCAGAAGTATTATGATAAATAAGCCCATATTCATGAAATCACCCAATTGTAATATAATTTTCTAAAATTATTATATCATTTTTATTTATGCTTGTCAATTAAATGTAATTTTTTATTTTGCAAGCAAAAATCACCCAAGATTTTTCTTGGGTGATTTTGTTTTATTATTTAAGTCCGCGTTTTACGTAGCTTGTATGAAGGATCTCGTGAGCCTTATGGCTTCCGGGCTTCTCAAAGAATTCGTCATAAAGCTTCTTAACCGCAGAGTTCTCGTGTGATTTTCTTACATCGAGATTTTTATCTGCTGTGTAAAGAACCTTTGCGCGAAGCTCTCTCAAGTTTACGTTATTTCTTACAACTGCAGGCTGTGTAGGTTGTCCGCCGCCGTTTACGCAACCACCGGGACAAGCCATAATTTCGATAAAGTCAACCTTTGTTGTGCCAGCCTTAACCTCATTGAGAAGTCTCTTAGCATTTGCCGTACCGCTTGCAACTGCAACTCTGATTTCCTTTCCACCGAGCTTGTAAACTGCCTTCTTAACGCCTTCGATTCCACGAACGTCTTCAAATTCAAGTTTTTCGAGCTTCTTACCCTCGATAACCTCAGCAGCTGTACGGAGAGCAGCCTCCATAACTCCGCCTGTAGCACCGAAAATAGCGCCTGCACCTGAGCCGATGCTGAAAGGATCGTCGAATTTAGCATCATCCAATGCTCTGAAGTTGATGCCTGCTTGCTTTATCATTCTTGCAAGCTCTCTTGTTGTGATAGCAACGTCAACATCACATACGCCTGCTGCGTTTTGGTGATCTCTTGTTACCTCAAACTTCTTAGCTGTACAAGGAATAGCAGATACGAATACGATATCCTTAGGATCAAGTCCAACCTTTTGTGCATAATATGTCTTATACATAGCTCCGAACATTTGTTGAGGAGATTTGCAGCTGGAAAGATTGTCTGTGAATTCAGGGAAATAATGCTCGCAATATTTAACCCATCCAGGTGAGCAGGATGTGATAAGAGGAAGATTTTTGCCCTCTTTCATTCTTTCAAGAAATTCAGTTGCTTCTTCCATAATTGTAAGGTCAGCTGTGAGGTTCATATCATATACGCCATCAAAGCCGAGAGCCTTCATTGCAGCAACCATCTTGCCCTCTACGTCTGTACCGGGCTCGTAATCAAAGCATTCGCCAATTGTAGCTCTTACAGAAGGAGCTGCGCAGATAGCAACGTGCTTTGTAGGATCTGCGATAGCTGCAAGAACCTTTGCAGTATCGTCCTTTTCATAAAGTGCACCAACAGGACAAGCTACTATACATTGTCCGCAACCGATACAAGATGTTTGATCAAGTGTCTTTTCAAATGCAGATGCGATATGTGTATCAAATCCACGGTCATTTGCACCGATAACACCGATACCCTGCATATTCTTACAAGCAGCTACGCAACGGCGACAAAGAATGCATTTCTCATTATCACGTACGATATAAGGAGTTGTATCATCAATTGCATATGCGTTATTGTTTCCTTGGAAATGATCTTCATCAACACCGTATTCATAGCAAAGCTTTTGAAGCTCACAGCTTGTAGAACGGATACAAGTAAGACATTTCTTCTTGTGAGCAGAAACAACGAGCTCAAGGTTTGTCTTTCTTGTTTGTCTGATCTTAGGAGTATTTGTATATACCTCCATACCCTCGTTTACAGGATATACGCAAGCAGCAGCAAGTCCGCGTGCGCCCTTTACTTCAACGAGGCAGAGACGGCATGCGCCGATCTCATTTATATCTTTGAGATAGCAAAGTGTAGGAATATCTACGCCGGCATATCTTGCAGCTTCAAGAACTGTTGAATTAGCAGGAACAGCATATTCTCTATCATTAATTTTAATATTTACCATGTTTTCCATATGAAGCTCCTTTCGATTAACCCTTATAAATTGCTTGGAATTTCTTACAGCTGGGGAGACAAGCACCGCATTTTACGCACTTAGTTGCGTCGATCTGCATTGATGCAAGCTTATGACCCTCGGCAACATAATCAGTTCTGCTGATAGCATCTGCAGGACACTGCTTTGCACACAAGCCACAGCCCATACATTTATCAAGGTCGATCTTATATGTGAAGAGATTCTTACATACGCCTGCAGGACACTTCTTATCTACGATATGAGCAATGTACTCGTCGCGGAAGTTTGCAAGTGTTGAAAGAACAGGGTTAGGAGCTGTCTGTCCAAGACCGCAAAGAGATGCGCTCTTGATATAATTTGCAAGCTCTTCAAGCTTATCAAGGTCTTCCATTTCTCCGTTACCCTCTGTGATCTTATTAAGAATCTCAAGAAGTCTTACAGTACCGATACGACAGGGAGCACATTTACCGCAGGATTCATCAACGGTAAACTCAAGGAAGAATTTTGCAAGGTCAACCATACATGTATCCTCGTCCATTACGATAAGTCCGCCTGAACCCATCATTGAGCCTTGAGCGATAAGGTTATCGTAGTCGATTTCTACATCATATTTAGAAGCAGGAATACATCCGCCGGAAGGTCCGCCTGTTTGAGCAGCCTTAAACTTCTTGCCGTTAGGAATACCGCCACCGATTTCCTCAACTACCTCACGAAGTGTTGTACCCATAGGAATTTCAACAAGACCTGTGTTTGTAATCTTTCCGCCAAGAGCAAATACCTTTGTTCCCTTGGATTTTTCAGTACCCATAGAATTGAACCAAGCAGCACCCTTCAAGATGATTTGAGGAATGTTTGCATATGTTTCAACGTTATTGATGATAGTGGGCTTGCCCCAAAGTCCCTTAACTGCAGGGAACGGAGGACGAGGACGAGGCTCTCCACGGTTACCCTCGATAGATGTAAGAAGCGCTGTCTCTTCTCCGCATACGAAAGCACCCGCACCAAGACGGATCTGCATATCAAATTCAAAGTCTGTACCGAAAATATTCTTACCGAGAAGTCCTTCTTTTCTCGCATCATCGATAGCGTTTTGAAGTCTGTTTACTGCGATAGGATATTCTGCACGAACATATACGTAACCTTCATTAGCTCCGATAGCATAGCCTGCGATAGCCATAGCCTCAATAAGAGCATGAGGGTCACCTTCGAGGATAGAACGGTCCATAAATGCTCCGGGGTCGCCCTCGTCACCGTTACAAACAACATACTTCTGTCCCTTAGGCTGAGCTGCAGCAAACTGCCATTTTCTTCCCGTGGGGAATCCGCCGCCTCCACGGCCACGAATACCGGAATCAAGGATTTCCTTGATTACTTCGTCAGGAGTCATTTCTGTAACTACCTTAGCAAGTGCTAAGTAACCGTTTGTTCCTATGTATTCATTGATGCAATGAGGATCGATAACACCGCAGTTACGAAGCGCTACACGCTTTTGCTTCTTATAAAATGCTGTATCGTTAAGAGAAAGGATCTCATCGCCCTTTACTGTCTCGGAGTAGAGATACTTTTTAACGGGATTGCCGTTTACGAGATGCTCTTTTACAATTTCCTCAACATTGTCAAGCTCTATTCTTGAATAGAATGTTCCTTCAGGATATACGATAACGATCGGTCCCAAAGCGCACAATCCAAAGCATCCTGTAAGAACAACCTGCACCTTTTCCTCAATGCCCGCTTCCTTAATCAATGCTTCCATTTTTTCTTTTATTTGAACGCTCTTTGAAGATGTACAGCCTGTACCGCCGCAAATAAGAACGTGCTTTTCTACTTTTCCGTCAGAAACCTTTTCTGTACCGTGTTGACGGAACGCGATTTTGCCTGCGTAAGCGTCTCTGATTTTAATAAGATCTTCTTTATTTGTAATCATTTCGTTATTCCGCCTTTCTTAGTCTTTATATTTAGCTATGATACCGGCGATCATATCTGGTGTAAGTCTTCCATAAACCTCTTCGTTTACAGTAAGAACGGGAGCAAGTCCGCACGCACCGATACAACGTGTTGCATCAAGACTGAATTTTCTGTCTGCTGTGATTTCGCCATTCTTTATGCCGAGAATGGATTCAAGCTTGTCCATAAGAAGACCTGCGCCCTTTACATAGCAAGCTGTTCCAAGGCATACGCTTACTGCATAATCGCCCTTAGGATTAAGTATGAATTGTGAGTAGAAGGATGCCACTCCGTAAACCTCTGAAAGAGGAATGTCCATTGCAAGTGCAACATGCTGCTGTACTTCGATAGGAAGGTATCCATAGATGCCTTGCGCTTTTTGAAGAATAGCCATGAGTGCGCCTGGTTGATCCTTGTGTTCCGCAATGACATTATCAAGAGCGATTTCTTGCTCTTTTGTACCATTGAAGGAAACCGTTGTCAATTTTTTCTTCATAAAAAATCTCCCTTTATATATATTATTTTTTCAATCATTAGTTAGGAAATCTTTGCTCGATAGCATCAGATGCATTATCGAGATAATTATTTTCCATAAGCTCTATAATACCCTTATCGCAAAGTTTAGCAAGCTTAGCGTCAATCGGAAGCTCGCCGAGTATTTCATAATTATACTTTTTAGCAACCTCGCTTATTTTTCCTTCTCCGAAAATATGCATTTCCTTTCCGCAATCAGGACAAATAACGTAGCTCATATTCTGAACTATTCCGATTACAGGAACGTTCATCATCTGCGCCATCTTAGCCGCCTTTTCCACAATCATCGATACAAGATCCTGAGGTGTGGTAACTATAATAATTCCGTCAATGGGAAGCGACTGAAATACTGTGAGTGGAACATCTCCCGTTCCCGGAGGCATATCAACGAACATATAGTCTACTTCATCCCATACAACGTCCGTCCAAAACTGTTTTACTGTGCCTGCTATAACAGGTCCGCGCCAAACGACCGGTCTTGTTTCATCCTCAAGAAGCAGGTTTACAGACATTACATCTATACCCGTCTTTGTCGTTACAGGCAAAAGATACTGTCCGTTTGAAAGTGCACGGTCTTTAAGTCCAAAGGCTCTTGGAATGGAAGGTCCTGTAATATCTGCATCCAAAATTGCCGTCTTATAGCCTTTTCTTTGCATAAGAACGGAAAGCATGGATGTTACTATGGATTTTCCCACGCCGCCCTTGCCGCTTACAACACCGATAACTCTCTTAACGGAGCTCAACTCATTAAGCTGTTCCTTCGGTATGCCCTGCTGTCTTGACGAGCAGTTGGCAGTACACGAGGAGCAATCGTGTGTGCATTCTTCTGACATTGGATTTCTTCCTTTATTATATAATTTATTTTGCCGATACTATTGTACTACAAACTTTATGCTTTTTCAAGTCTTTTTTAATATTTGTTAAAAATTTCGTTAAAAAATATTATTTTCCCGCAAATATTTTATTTCGTATTGATCCGTAACTGGATTTTTACAATCGTAATCAACATATGCAAAAACGTTTTCGGTTTTTAAAAATGTTGCTGCTCGCTTAATTCCTTGCCTGCGTTTAGTGCTCTCGTTGCTTTCGAGAAAGCTCAATGCTTTTTTTATATCAGCTCCGCGATATTTTAAAAACTCCGGAAGCATACCCATTCTATTGCTCGAAAGGCGATCAAGTGCCATACAGTCACGCAAAATATCAGAGCTTAAAAAATCAAGCGTTGAAAAATATTCAAGCATACATAACGTAAAAGCGTCAAGGCTTGTATCGTTTTTGTGATTTTTCATAAATTCGGCGAACCCTGTGTATGTTTTGAACGGATCTTCCGATTTTTGTGCTATATATTTAGCAGTGCGGACAAATCTGCCCGAATTATATATTTTATCAAATACGTCTTCTATTAAATGCATAGTATTCAAGTCATCATTGGTGAGGTGAGGTGTCGATAAAACCTCGTATGGTGGCTCTTTTGAGTACTCGCAGCAGTAACGCTCTTTATCCTCTCGCATATCTGCTCCGTGAAGCAGCTTAAGAAATCCGAACTGAAGCATATGAGGATTCAATGCAAGCGCTTTATTGAAGCTTTCTCCAAAGCTTACAATATCCTCGTACGGCAAGCCGGCTATAAGATCTACATGAATGTGAATATTTTCAAGAGAAACGAGCTTTTTTATATTTTCCGTAAGCTTCGCCAAATTGGTTTTTCTGTTTATGTGGTTAAGGGTTTTTTCGTTAAATGATTGAAGTCCTATCTCCACCTGTATTGATCCTACCGGAGCTTTTGAAAGAATTTCAACAGTTTCATCATCGATTATTTCACCCTCTATTTCAAAGTGAAAACAGACACTCCCCGGGATGTTTTTGCCGTAATTATCAATTATGAAGCTCAAAATTTCTTTAGCACGTTTTTTGTCTGCATTAAACGTACGGTCTATAAATTTAACTGTTTTACTACCGCTGTTCGCAAGAAGTAGTATATTTCTCTTTGCCTCTTCAATATCAAAAAAACGCACTCCTCCGCACCTTCCCGACAAGCAAAATGCACATCTGTACGGGCATCCTCGGCTCGTTTCTATATATGATATTCTTCCGTTAAGGGCTTTGAAATATTCCTCTGTATATGGACACGGCGGGTCTTTTTTTGAAATATACGGTTCTTTTTCCATTACATTATCGCCGTCTCTGTAGCAAAGCCCTTCTATATCTCTATAAGACACATTGTCACAAACCTTAGCAAGAGGCTCTTCACCCTCACCGCTTATAATAAAATCAATATGAGGATTTTTTTCAAGTACCTCCTTAGCATTATAGCTAACCTCAGGCCCGCCAAAAAATATTTTTACTTTTTTCTGTTTTTTTATCCTTTTTGATATCGATATAAGCTTGCCTATATTCCATATATACGCCGAAAAGCCTATCATATCCGCTTCTGCTTCAAGCAAGTGCTTTATTATTTTTTCTTCATCCTCATTTATAGTGCTCTCATAAACATCACACACAGAATTGGAAGAATATTTTTCCACAGCTGCTTTAAGATACCACGGAGCTAACGAGGAATGAACATATTTAGTGTTAAGCGCGCATATGAGCACCTTCATAAAATCACCTCATATATATTCTATCAAAGTACACCTTGATTGTCAATATAAGAAGTCTTGATTTTTCTGCTCTCTTATTTTATAAATACCATATATTATATAATAAAATTCGACAATATCCCTTGACAAATACTACACTAAGTGTTACAATATTATATACTATTGTGTTTTAGGAGATACGCCGATGACATACCTGACAGATTTGCATTCTCATATGCTCTATTCCGTTGACGATGGAGCTCAAGATTTTGCTCAAATGACAGAAATGCTCGATTTGGCGTACAATGACGGCATTCGCACCATATGCTTCACTCCTCATTTCAAGCTTTATGAATTTGAAAATGAGGAGCAAATAAAGAGATACAATGCTCATATTGAAAAAATATTTAATGCTACATGCGATCACGCAAGCGTTAAATATCCGGATATGAGGCTTTATCTCGGAAGCGAAATAATGTGTCACAGTGATGTTGCCGAATCAATTTCCGAAAATTTTTGCAGATATATCGCGAGCTCCTCTTATGTGCTTATCGAATTCCAATTCAAATCTTCGTTTTACGATATGAAAAATACCGTTATGAAGTTATCAAGAAAAGGATATATTCCGATAATCGCGCACGCAGAGAGATATTCTGAGCTTGTAAAGCATCCTGAAAGAGCTGCCGAGCTTAAGGAGCTTGGCGCTATTATCCAAGTAAATGCGCGCTCAATAACAAATATAAGGTTTGGAAAGGTTGCGCGTTTTATTAAAAAACTCTTGAAAAAAGGTATTGTTGATATAGTTGCTACGGATTCTCACGATTCTAAGCATCGCAAGCCGATTTTATCGGATGCATTTGACGCCGTTTCGAGAAAATACGGTGAAAAATACGCCAAAAGGCTCTTTTCCGATAATCCAAACGCTATATTAAATGAAAGTTCTAAGGAGTAAAAAATGAATCCCAACGAAAATGTAAAAGACGAAACTGAAATTGACATACGAGACGTCGGAAATTATTTGTTCGGAAAGATATGGATCATAGCTCTCGCAACCGTTTGCTTGGCTCTTTTCGCATTTCTTTTTACAAGCTTATTTGTAACGCCAACATATTCATCCACCGCTAAAAGAATCGTTGTTGGAAGCAGTATTCAAAATTCGGCTTCTGCTCAGATCCAAACGGGTACATCCATTGCCAAGGAAAGCGAAGAGATCGTAAAAAGCGTTAAATTCTGTAGCGAAGTAGCTGCTATTCTTAATGACACCGATCCTTCTACTGCTCCTTTAGTACCGGATACAGACAAGAGCTTCAGAGAATATTACGGAAAGGATATAACCTATTCCGAAATACTCAGCGCTGTATCTGTTGATATTAAGGAAGAAGATTCTTTCATAGTAAGCTTTACAGCCATAACGGTCGATCCAAGAGTTTCTGCCGTTATTGCAAATACGATTTCCGATCATTACGCCGCTTTTTTAAAAACTCTTGAATTTGAGGATGATGATTACGGATACGTTTCTTCTCTTAAATTTTCAACCGAGATAATTGAATACGCAAATGTAAGTTCAACTCCAACGAGCTCAAATATGATAAGAAACACACTTATCGCAGCAGCTGTAGGTCTTGTGCTTTCCTGTGCTGTTCTTATCGTAATATTTATCTTCGATGACAAGATCAAAACGCCCGACGACATTCAAAACCGTCTTAAATTAAACGTTCTCGGTGTTATTCCGGAAATTGAAAACGATCTTTAATGGAGGAAATTAAAATGAAAAATATAACACTTAAAGAACATGGCAAATTTTCCTTTTCCATTAAGGAAGCTTTCAAAACTCTCCGTACAAACCTTCTTTTCTCAGGAAGTGATATAAAGACCGTTCTTATCACAAGCTGCGTTAAAAATGAAGGTAAAAGTACTGTTTCTCTTGAGCTTGCAAAGGCGCTTTCTCTTTCCGAGAAAAAGGTGCTTTTAATTGATGCCGACCTTAGAAAATCGGTTCTTGTTTCAAAATATGCAAGCGATGCTAAAGACATAACGGGTCTTTCAGAATATCTTTCATCTCAAGCAAGTCTTGACGATGTTCTTTTCAAAACTCAGTATGACAACTTTGATGTGCTTTTCGCAGGTGCTGTTCCACCAAATCCCGTTGAGCTACTCGGTTCTAACAAGTTCCAAGAGCTTCTTGCTCAAATGAAGCAGGAATATGATTATGTTATAATCGATGCTGCTCCCTTGGGTGCGGTTATAGATGCTTCCGTTATATCCGCGTTCTGTGACGGCTCTATTCTCGTTATATGCGCGAATGAGATTGGATATAGATTTGCAAACGAGGTTAAATGTCAGCTCGAAAAAAGTGGCTGCAAAGTTCTTGGTGCTATTCTTAACAAGGTATCAAGCAAGCCATCATCTTACTACAATAGATATTATAAAAAATATTACGGCAAATATTCCAAAGGTAAATACGGCAGATATGGCTATAATAATTATGGCTACGGATACGGTTACGGCGAGGAAGCCGAAAAGAAAGCTAAATCTAAAAATTAAAATATTTAAACCCTGTGCAAAACACAGGGTTTTTAACTAACGAGGCTTTTATGAATCTTATGAAAATTAAAGACAGTCTTGAATATTTCATAAACAGTATTTATTTTCACATTTTTATTGCTGTTCTTACATTGTTCGGCAATCTGTTTTCGTGTGAGATAGCCGTTCTCTGCATAAGCTTTGCATTTGTATTCATCGGTCTTTGTATTTGCGAGGATATGAGGTTTATTTTATCCCCTATTCTGTTTATTAACTTCACAATATCTACAAAAAGCTTAAACAACGGCTTGTTTTTGAAAAACGGGTTTATCGTTTGGGCGATCGTTATGGTTGCCGTTTTGATTGGATTTATAATATTTCACTTTATAAAATACAAAAAATCCTTCAAGCCTGTTTTAAAAAGTAAATTCTTTATGGGATATATGGCGCTTTTCTCTATATATCTTCTGAATGGTCTTTTTAATTCCTTTTACACAGTCGGATCATTTCTTTTTGTCCTCGTTATGATCGCTATGTTCTCTATTCCGTTTTTTGTTTTTGGTGCAGGTATAAAGCCAAGCAAGGAGCTCAAGGAGCATTTTATCCTGATTATGCTTTTGACCTCTGCGATAGTTATTATAGAGCTTTTTAATCTTATTGTCTTTGGAGATGTTATATCAAACGGAGCTTTTATAAAAGAGCGTATCGCGTTAGGTTGGTCAACATGGAATGGTATCGGTGCTATTTTAGCAGTATGCTTACCTATCCACTTTTATATGGCAATAACAAAGGAACACGGATATATATTCTTTATAACCGCTATAATATCATATGTATCAATAGCTCTTACTCTGTCACGAGGGTCTTTGCTGGTCGCAACGTTTATATCGCTTGTATGCGTTATTATCGGTTGCATAAAAGGCAAAAATGTTAAACTGTTCAGAATATGCACCTTAACTGCCATAGTATGTGCCACGATTCTGTTGATTGCTCTTTGGGATAAAATATCTACGGTTTTATCCGATTATCTTGAAAGAGGCTTTGATGATAACGGAAGATTTGAATTATACAAGGTAGGAATCAAAGCTTTTCTTGATCATCCGATATTTGGAGCAGGATTTGCAAATATATACTCGTACGGTCCTATAACACCGGAATTTTTCGCAATATCTACGCCTATTATGTGCCACAACACTATAATTCAGATCCTCGCTTCTTGTGGAATTGTCGGTATTTGCGGATATTTCTTTCACAGATATCAAACTATTCGCTTCGCATTTAAATACAGGAGCTCGCTTTTTGTAATATTTTCAGCCTTATGCATCTCTGCTTTGCTCCTTACAAGCTTACTTGACGTTCATTTCTTTATAACATACCACATTTTATATTATTCAACTATAATTTGCATAGTTGAAAAATATATATCGTCAAATAATATTTAATTTTATTCGAGGCTAACACGTCTTATGCTTTTATAAAAAATAAAAAATCAAGCTCGGTTTTGAGCTTGATTTTTTATTTATCAGTGAGTTATAGTTTGTGTTTTTGTTGCAGTAAATGTACCGCCTGTGCAAACGAGATTTTTAGGTGTACCGCCAACATATGAACCGAGAGATACTGTCGATGAGCCGCTTGTTATACTATCGGATATTATCATCACAGAAAGCTTCTTTGCATAGCTCTTCGGGATCTTTAATACTGTTGTTCCCATTCCGGAAATGTTAAGCTCTGTATATTGACCGAATACATAACCCGCGCAGTCCGTAATAGTTGCCGCCACCATAGGTAATGTCGTTTCTGTAGGCATTTTAGGATTGTTTGTAGTTGAAATGCAAACGATCTTTCCGCCGTTCACCTTAAACGCACCTGCTTCGCCTATATCTACCTTTTCAAAAAGATAGAGCTCTCCGCCATTTACTGTTACATCTGCCGAATCTATCGTATCGGAAATAGTTACTATTGAAAGATTGCCGCCATTCACCGTTACCTTAGGAGCTTTAAGACCTTTATTAGCGTCTATAATATGCAATAATGTGTTTCCTGATACACTTATCGAGGTTTCTGCGTGAATTGCATCCTCATATGTTGCAAGATTTACTGTTCCTGCACTTATATCAATGGTTTTAGCCTTCAAGGCATCCTCGTAAGCGTCTATTGCAACTGTTCCGTTTTTAATAGAAATAGAATCCGTTGCCTCTATGCCCTTATTGCTTCCGTCTATTGAGAAAATGATCTTTCCTGTAAAGAGTGATGTATCTACCTTTACATATTCCTTACTATCAAGAATATATGAGCCTGTCTTATCCTCTTTAAAAGAAGCATTTGTTTTTAGGTACACAGTTCCCTCTGTATCTATCGTAACATTCTTAGCTGCAATGCAGTCTTTTTTATAACCGTAGGTATCGGTTGTAGAGTATGCTTCTCCCTCGGAAACGATTACCTCTATCTTAAGGTTTGCTGTTCCCAATACATTAACCGCACCATCACATTTGATTCCGCGTTTTATACTTTTTATTACTGTGATTGCAGGAATTGCATCTGATGTAACTGTTATATTTCCTGTAACATCCATACCGTTAGTATCCGTTACTATACTTATACCGCACGAGGAAATATCTACGTTTCCATTTACATTCATTCCGTCCCCGTCAGAATCTATAATTATCTTTCCGCCGTTTACAGAAAGATTTCCTTTAACATTCTTTTCCGGATCAACGGTTGTTGCCGCCTCGTAATCTCCAACCTTGATGCCTGATTTTTTAGCGTTTATATTAAACTCTCCGCTGTTAATTATCAAGCCCTCTTCTCCGTATATACCGTGATATTCAGCATTTATGTTGAAGATACCGCCATTTATGATCATTGTCTTGGTGTTTGTAATAGCGCTCTTGAAGTTTCCGTTAACATTAAGAGTACCCTTGCCGTTTATGGTAAGGCTTCCTGTCTTTACATAGATAGCTCCCTTTTGAGCGTTTGTTGTTGTATCATTTATAGTATTGACCGATCCTTCAGGAAGAACTATTGTAAGATTACATCCCTCCGAATAAATTGGAGGAGTAGATACGGGGTCTGTTGATGATGTAATATTCAAATTATCAAATATCAAAACCACCTCTGCCAACGGAGTTGTCTTTTTAATATCTACTACGATCTGTCCCTTAGATGTTGTTCCGCTTATTTTGTACACGCCGGCTGTTTCAATCGTGATATCTCCTGGGCCGGTAATATCCATAGAAGTAGCCTGATAGGTCCTCTCTGTGCCGTTGTTCATAAATGCATCAACCTGATTGAAAATATCCGTATTTATAGTTTGTGCAACGGATACGTTATAATCAATACGCTCTACCTTAGGCTTATCGTCATCGGGATCATCCTTATCGGTAGTTGTTTCCGTTGACGAATCTGTAGAAGTTTGTTCGTCTGTTGAGGTTTGTTCATCTGTTGAGGTTTGATCCTCATTTGTCGTGGTTTCATCCGTTTTGGAAGAGGAGTCTTGGCTTGGAGTTTCTTCCTCGCTGCATGAGGCAAACGCGAACAGCATAACAAACGCAAGTAACATTATAATGATTTTTTTCAAATTTAATTACCTCCGTAATATATATCTATAATCTTATATACGTCTATTTTATCACATATTTTTATATTAGTCAATATTTTTATTTTTTCTTTATTTTTTATTTCTTTTTTGTGCAATTTATATATACGTTTATTTTCGCTTTTTTTAAGCCAATATCTTTTCTCGCTTTTTCGATATATTTTTGATATTTTTTTAATTTTTTTCTCAAAAAATATATACAATTTGATTTTTTTATGCTAAAATAATTGTGTCATTTTTTTAGATGAAAAAGGAGTTCTATCATGAAAAAGATTTACGAAGGAAAAACCAAAGACGTTTACGGTCTTGATAACGGCAACGTAATGTTGAAATTCAAGGACGATTGCACAGGAAAAGATGGTGTTTTCGATCCGGGCGAAAACTCGGTTGGATTGACCATTGAGGGCATTGGAAAGGCTAATCTCGAAACATCCGTTTACTATTTTGAGCTTTGCAAAAAAGCAGGCATCAAAACTCACTATGTTTCCGCTGACATAGAAAACGCTACTATGGAGGTTCTTCCTGCTACTTGCTTCGGTAAGGATCTTGGCGGTAACGGACTTGAAGTTATTTGCCGTTTAGTTGCTACAGGTAGCTTCATTCGCAGATACGGCGAATACATCAAAGACGGTACTCCTCTTGAGGGCGGTTACGTTGAATGTACATTCAAAAACGATGCTAAGGGTGATCCGCTTGTAACCGGCGAGGGTCTTGTTGCTCTCAAGGTTATGACTCCTGAAATGTTTGAAAGCCTCAAGGAGCAAACTCTTAAAATCACAAAAATCGTTGCTGACGACCTTAAAACTATCGGACTCGATCTTTGGGATATCAAATTTGAATTCGGATATAACAACGGTGAGGTTATTCTCATTGACGAGATTGCTTCCGGAAATATGCGTGTTTACAAAAACGGAACTATCGTTGATCCCGTTGAGCTTACAAAGCTTATTCTTAACAGATAAAAATATCAAAAAAAGAAGCGGATTTCCGCTTCTTTTTTTATTATTTAAACTTGTGTTTTAGACTTGAAGACCTTTTTGCATATAAATGACGCTACTATATAGACAATAAGGGATACTACAGAAAAGCCTATGACATAAGACATAAGGAATACTATATACGGCGCTTTTTCTGCAATCGTACCAAGCACCGGAAGCTCGCATCCGTGAGTTTTAGAAATATAAAACATATTGAATGTTTCACCGTTTCCAAGGACTTCAAAAAGAGCATTTCCTATACTTGCAAGAGTTATGGTTATTGCAAAAATTGCCGTTGCCTTTAATGCTGTAAAATATGAAAGCTCAAGCTTTTTGCCTGCATACATCATAACGCCTATAACAACCATAGCTCCGTGATGGACCATTGTTTGAATATTTATTCCTATGGTATTTATAAATACGGTGTTTGGAAAAAGCATTACCGCAATTCCTGCAAATAGTGAAAATGTTGCAAGATATGCGTATAAGTATTGCCTTATCTTTTCGCTTTTTATAACTGATGCTAAAAGCATTATATACATAGGTGTTGAGCAGAATTGGAACGGAAACGCATACCATTGATAATCCCACGTGTCCGTATTTGGAGAATATGAAAAATTAAGCTGTTTATATATTTCAAATCCGATCATTACCAAGCTGGTTATAAAAATTATTCTATTTGTTATTTTCGGAGTAAGCCTTGAGCTTAACAAGCATACAGCAACACAAAGCGAAACCACGATTATAAGCCACATTATGTGAAACCAACCGTATAAGGTAGGCTCTGTCATTTCTGCATCGAGAAATTTCAGTATCTTCTCAAAAAAATTCATAAATGCACCTGCTTTTTATTTTTTACAAAATAGATTTTAACATCATATACAAAAAATATCAACAAATCATTAATATAATTAAAAAAATGTTTACAATTACAAGCAAAAGGTCTTTGTATTAAAAATTATTGGTTTACAACAGTTCACAGATACGTTAACACAAAAAAACAGGAATTTGTAGAATTCCTGTTTTTATACTTTATTATGCCTTAATGTATCAGCATCTTTATTCCACTGCCTTTAACGATTCCGCCATATTTATTTTTGTTATATGACGTCTCATAAAAATATTAACTATAAAGGCGAACGATAACGTACATACGATACTTAAAACATAGCTTAACAGCGTTATATGAATATTAAACGCAAACGTATCTATAACCACAAAGCTCATAACAGCTTTATGGAAAATCCATCCGAGGGGCAAGCCGATTATACTTGATATTACAGAAAGAATTATATTTTCCTTCAATATATAGCTGTTAGTTTCCTTTGGATAAAAGCCCAAAACCTCTACTGTAGCTATTTCTCTGCTTCTTTCAGCTAAGTTTATATTTGTAAGATTATATATTACTATGAATGCAAGCGCGCCCGAAAACGCTACAACAAGCCAAATTATATAATTAAGACACGAAAGAGCGCTATTTACATTATCTTTTATTATATCAAGCTGTGAAACACTGCTTATACCCGTTATATCGGTAAGAGCTCTTGCAGTACTCTCAATATCTCCATCTGTATTTATCATTATCATATTAGGATGCCATTCTCCGAGCAGTTCGCTATAAGCTTGATCGGAAATGATGACATAATTATAAATATAATTATCAAAAATTCCACCGATTTTAAGCGTATATGTTTTCATATCCGAGCAACGTATTTCAATGGTATCTCCGGCTGAAAGTCCCATTTGCTCTGCTATTTTATTATTTATTACTGCTTCGCCGCTATTTTTAGGCAACGATACTGCTTCATCCTTTTTGTGAAGATCCCAAAAGCTTGTCATAGCCTCTCTGTCACTAAAGCTCAAAAGATTTACCGAGCTCATATTTTTATCTCCCAGGATCTCTATTTTATCGCTTCGCACAAATAACGAGGAGCTTACCATATCTATTTTTTCTAAGCTTGCTTCGATATCTGTCATGTTTTCTTCATCAAAGGATGCCTCTATATTGTATTTTTGGACATTTCCGTATTGCAACGATCCTATATCTACCATAGAATCACGTATACCGAATGCAGTAACAACAAGCGCCGTACAACAGCTGATTCCTACTATCATCATAATGAGTCTGCGCTTATATCTAAACATATTACGAAGGGTTACCTTTTGCAGAAAATTCAATCTTTTCCAAAGCGGAGATATGCGCTCAAGAAGTATTCTCCTTCCGTTTTTAGCCGATCTTGGACGAATAAGATTTGCAGCCGAATCATAAAGCTCTCTTTTGCACGATATATAAGTGCTTCCCAAAATACCGGCAAGAGAAACCGCAAGAGTTATCAATGCAAGCGGCAAGCTGAAATAATACAGAAGATCAGTAAAGCCATAGAGCGCCCTGTATGCAAACCAAAATATCTTAGGAAGTATCCACGTGCATATAAAAAATCCAAGCGCCCAGCCCAAAACCGTCGCACTGCCGGCATACAAAAGATATTTTGCCATTATTTTTGAATTGCTGTATCCCATAGCCTTCAAAACACCAATCTGAGTTCGCTCCTCATCTACCATTCTCGTCATAGTAGTTATGCAAACAAGTATTGCTATCATTATGAAGAATATTGGAAATATATTAGCTACTCCGCTTATTATTGATGTGTCGTTTTCAAAGCTTACATATCCTGCGTTTTCGGAGCGTGTAAGAACATATACCTCAGGAGCAGAAAATCCTAAAAGCTCTGCTGATGCTCCCATTGATGAAAGAATTGCGTTATATCTATCATTCGACAGCCTGCCGGCAAGATCTGTTATACTTGCTTTATGATCATCTACCAGATTATCATACTCATCAGTATATATTTCTGCTTCTTCTCTTAATGAAACATTAATCTCAGTATAAAAATCCATCAGGAAATTTTCTTTCGGCAAGTATAGAAAGGAATTTATGCTTCCGTTTCCTATTCCGGCAGTTCCTCTGTCTATTCCGAGATACAATGGAGTGTCGACCAAGCCCACAATAGTATATTCCTTATTTTCAAGCAAAGAAAGAGTTGATTGCCCGTTTCCGCTTGAAATAATTATTTTTTTACCTATATCGCTTTCATCAAATCTTTCTGCATCGGCAAGACATTCATTTTCAGCCTGAGGCATTCTTCCGGAAACGAACGACGGAAGATTAAGCTTTTCAGGTATAGCCATTAGCTTTATTACTTGATCCTTACCGTCAACCTCGACAAGTGCGTCGAGCGTTACAGTGCCTTCAGCCGCATTGACCTCAGCAAGAGCTTCAAATTCAGCCACATCCCCCTTTGAAAAGCCAATAGTAGAAAAAATTCGAAAATCATAAAAATTATATTCGTCAAGATATTCATCGCAGGTATATACCATAGCGTCCTTCGTTATTTTAAGCCCTGCGAAAAATCCTGCGCTTAATGCAACTATCAAAAGAATAGCCATATAGCGTCCAAAAAACGTACGTATGGAACGCCATGTAATTTTAAAAACCGATCTCATAGCTCACCACTCTATATTTTCTATCGGAACTACGTTTTCATTTGTTTCGTTTGAAATTATCTTTCCGCTTTTTATTTTTATTATTCTGTCAGCCATAGGCGCTATCGCTTGATTGTGAGTTATTATAACTACCGTTGTTTTTCTTTCCCTGCTAAGCTCATATAAAAGCTTCAATACCGATTTTCCCGTAACGTAATCAAGCGCTCCTGTTGGCTCATCGCATAACAGCAAGCTCGGATTTTTTGCAAGCGCACGAGCTATAGCCACCCTTTGCTGCTCTCCGCCCGAAAGCTGCGCAGGAAAATTATTCTTTCTTTTTTCAAGTCCTACCATTTTTAAGGCTTCGTCTGCCAATATAGGATCTTTGCATAACTGAGCCGCGATCTCCACATTTTCAAGAGCTGTTAGATTTGGGATAAGATTATAAAACTGAAATACGAAGCCTACATCGTGCCTTCTGTATTCAACAAGCTCTT
Source organism: Clostridia bacterium (assembly GCA_017623355.1). Classification (GTDB taxonomy): domain Bacteria; phylum Bacillota; class Clostridia; order Oscillospirales; family CAG-272; genus RGIG2000. The sequence continues at coordinate 73,006 of JAGAPG010000010.1, read as the reverse complement.
TTTTACTAAGCCTTGATATATCCCTGCCATCAAACTCTATTTTTCCATCGGTTATCGTATCCATTCCGCCAAGCATATTAAGAAGCGTAGTCTTTCCTGCTCCCGATTCTCCAAGCAAAATGCAGAATTCGCCCTTGTTTATCTCAAAGCTTACTTTATCCAAAGCATTAAAGCTTGAATCCTGCGTGCCGTATGTCTTTATAACATCTTCAAATTTTATATATGCGTTTTCCATTTTTGCTCCAAGTTTTTTATTTTATTTTATCACAACATTTATCTCAAAATGTAGATAATTTGTTAAATAAATCAAAAAATATTTTTTTGATACAATTGCATAAATAAAGAAAGATTTTTCAAGTTTTTTTTGTAAATATTCAATAAAATATATTGAAATATACGCAAATTAATGATAAAATAATACTCAAGAAATACTTTTTTCCGAGGAGGAACATTATGAAAACCAAGCTCAGAAGCTTTATCGTTGTAATTTCATCAGCCTTGCTACTCTTTTACGGGATGCTTGCTCTTCTCTCTTGCAGTGAAGAGTCGAATGAGGAACAGCCGTGCTCCCACCTATACGGCGAATGGAATATAACAGATTCTACCTGTACTCAAAAAGGTTCCAGAACCAAGACCTGCACATTATGCTCCGCCTCTGTTACAGAAGTTATCGATTTAAAAGCGCATACGGAAGAAATTATTCCGTCAGTTGCACCTACCTGTAAGATAACAGGTCTTACTGAAGGAAAGAAGTGCTCTGTTTGCGATTCTATATTACAAGTACAAACTCAAATTCCTGTTGTTGCACATACCGAAGAAACACTTTCTGCCGTTGCATCAACTTGCTCCGCTGAGGGTCTTACAGAGGGTAAAAAATGCTCGGCTTGCGGCGATATTTTATTAGCTCAAGAAAAAATAAGCATTGATCCTGATGCTCATAAAGAAGAAATATTACCTGCTGTTGCTAACAACTGCAAAAAAGACGGCCTTACGGAGGGTAAAAAATGTTCTCTTTGCAATACCGTTCTTGTAGAGCAGAAAATAATAGAAAAGGATCCCGACGCGCACGTTGAGGAGATAATTCCCGGTGTTGCTCCTACCTGCGGTCAAATGGGATTTACAGACGGAGTTAAATGCTCCGCTTGTAATAAAACACTCGTAAGACGTTCTCCTATCGAAAAAACCGGGCTTCACACCCCTGAGGCTGTGCCTGTTGTTGAACCCACCTGTAGTGAATGGGGACGCGAAGAAGGATCCCGTTGCTCATCTTGTAATTTTTCGTTAAGTGTAGGAGAAAGGATACCGCCCTTAAATCACACATATAAAGACGGAGTTTGTTCAGTATGTAATGCTCCGTATACATATACCGAAGATCTTAAATATGTATTAAGCGACGATAAAACATATTATATAGTTGACGGCAGAGGCGATAGCACTGCAACCGATATAATTATTCCTGACGAAATAGACGGTATTCCCGTAACTGTTATCGACACCGGAGCATTTTATATGGATCACGATATATACAGTATACGCTTCGGCTCTAATGTCACTACTATTAAACGAAGTGCTTTCTTCTATGCAGCAAACATAACTTATTTAAGACTTCCTGACAGCGTTGAAACCATTGAGCCTATGGCGTTTGATCGTTGCGACCGTTTGAGATCTCTCTCCCTTGGAAGCGGAGTTAAATCTATCAACGATTCATCCTTCAGAGCTTGCTTAACCCTTAAAACTATAACCGTTTCACCCGACAATAAATACTTCAAATCAGTTGATGACGTCGTTTATACAAAAGATTCAAAGGAGCTTGTGTTTGGTGCTAAGGGCAAGGAAGCTCCTGTTAATGTCATTGACGGTGTTGAGAAGGTAAGAGATTATGCCTTCTATTACTCTGTTCCTACAAAAATTGTATTACCGGAATCAATAAGGCATATAGGAAATTACGCTTTTTATGAATGCAAGGCTTCATCCGTTGAAGGCAGTGAAAATATAATCAGCGTCGGTGAAGCCGGATTTGCAAGATCCAATATTTCCTCATTTACGTTCTCTGAAGGAATTTCCATTTCACAAGAAGCCTTCGCGACAACAGGACTTACGGAAATAGTTCTCCCTGACTCCATAACTGAAATCCCCTCATATGCATTTTCGGGATGTGAAAGCTTGAAAAAGGTTACTTTAGGAAAAAACGTAACAAAAATAAACACAAATGCATTTGGAATGTGTGGTTTTGAATCCATTGTTATACCTGATTCTGTTGAAAGCTTAGGCTCTCGAGCTTTTTCAGAATGTGATAACTTAACAAGCATAACCTTTGGTAAAAATCTTTCTTCCTTTAGTTCTGCTGTTTTTGAAAAATGTACTGCTCTTACGGAATTTATTGTCCATTCTGAAAATCAAACCTTCTCTTCAGTAGAGGGATACTTATGTTCAAAGGATGCTACAACTTTATTATTATACCCTTTAGGCAAAGGAACCATCGTAACAATTCCGGAGCAATTAACAGCTATCGGTGACAACGCCTTTGCTTATTCTGATATTCAAGAGGTTGTTATTCACGATAATATAACAACCATTGGCGAAAAGGCGTTTATATATTGTTACAGTCTTAAAAAGGTTACTTTAGGAAACAAGCTCGAAACAATCGGAGCAAATGCGTTCCAAAACTGCTCTTCTATAGAAAGCATTATCATTCCTGCTTCTGTTACGGCTATTGGAGATCGTGCATTTGAATATTGCGAAAATCTTGAAAGCGTGTATATTCCTGCAAGTGTTATTACTATGGGGGATAGTGTATTCTCTTCATCTGCGGAAAATTTCATAATTTATTGCGAAATTGAAAGCGCTCCTGAAGGCTGGAATGCAAAATGGAACAGCCATAATCATACTGTTGAATGGTCATACACAAAATAAACCAAAAATGCTATTTCGCTATAAAGCGAAATAGCATTTTTATTATTAACCAAGAAGATCTTTTATTATTTTGGGAAAATCCTCATAATTATCTATAGTTAAATAATTAAAATCCGAATTATATACGGATTCGTCATTTCCACCGTAGCCGTAATCATCGCCTATATAAACCACGCTGCTATGAGGTATGTTATTTTCCTTACAGTAGAGTGAAAGCGCATAATATTTATTATACGGCTTTGGCGACATATCAAACGATGATGAGCCGCCGACAAAAACATTATAATCAGAAAATGCTTCCTTTACCTCGTCATAAATAAGTCTTCTCTTTTTTCTGTCGGGATCAAAGGAAAGCTTATCTTCTGGAAGCGCTTTGGTTCCTAAAATTGGGAACGTAACGCAGCCCGACGGATGATATTCAACATTTTCTCCTCTATATTCTTTGAAATTATATTTTTCTCTAAAGAAATTCACCTTGTTTTCGATATCATCCTTTTTTATTTCAAATATTTCATCACGCACGATATCTATATCCTGTTTTTTCTCATTATATACGGCATATTGAAGACCGTAATTCCCGATTATATCTATTGGATATTTTCCCATTTGATCAAATATTCTTCTTGCTTGCCCTGCTCCAACCATCAAAAGCTTATATTTCTTTGAAAGCGCATCAAGTGCGTCTTTGTGTGCTATATCAAGCTGCTGCTTATGCTGAGTAAGAGTTCCGTCAAGGTCCATCGCTATAAGTTTTATATTATTTTTGTCCATTATTGATCTCCGTCAATTTATTTATTATATCTCTTGGATTGTTTGTGGTTATAAGTCTTGCTCCTTTTTCAATACAAGTTTTAAGCTTTGATATTTGAGTTACGCTTGATCCTATCCACGGCTCTATTCCTCGCTCAAGCAAATAATCGTAATTTTCCTTGTTTTCATTATCAAAAATGCAAGCGCAATATAGATATTCGTCGGGATTTATTGACACGTTTCTAAGCAGATGATACGGATAAAATCCATGAAGAGCATAACGTTTTCTGTATTTTTTATAAACATATTCAAGCACCCAAGCATCGAAGCTATTAACAAGACACCTTTCGCTCATTTCGTATTTTTCAACAAGTGCCAACGTTTTTTCAATACATTCAACACAACGATCCTCATTTTCCCTACTGTAATATTCCTTTATTTCAATATTCAAGGTAACATCACTTTTATAAACAAGCTCAAGAAGCTCCGCAAGAGTAGGAATTTGCTCATAGCACGCCGTATCACCTGCATTTAAGGCTCGCAACTCGTCAAAAGTCATTTCATCGACACGTCCGTTACCGTTTGTCGTTCTGTTTACGGTATCATCGTGAATCAAAACGAGGGCGCCGTCAATAGTAAGATGAACGTCTGTTTCTATCATATCTGCTCCCGAAGCAATAGCTGCGCGAAAAGCGCTCATAGTATTTTCATAATAATTATAGCTATCTCCGCGATGACCCGCCACCGCCATTTTCCCATCAAGTGTAAATTTCATTTTATTCTCCCAAATCATAGTTGAGCCACAGTACCGTATATCTATCCTTTAAATCCTTAGCATATTTTACTGCATTTTTGATTTTTTTCTCACCGTACATTTTATAAAAGCCATCCAAATCAAGCTCAACTACAGAAAGCATTTCCTCAATTTCGTTTGCTTTAGGCATTTCTGCAAGAATTTCACGTATTTCTTTTTCATGCGCTTTATAAATGCTCAATCTATCTCTTTGATATGTGCCGAGTTTTTCTTGAAGTGCGATACATCCTTGTGATACAGAGCCATATATTTCTTCCATTTTAGTATGATATATGTCACTGCTCTGCTTGTATTGCTTGACATCAAACGAGCGTTTAAGAAGCTCTTCTCTTATTTTCGCGGTAACGATCGTAGAGTATGCGACGTCTATTCCGTGAACAAAATAAGGTTCATTTTTTACGATACCCACTATTTCAAAAAAGTGAGATAAATGATGCTCGCTACCGGATGCCGGACGTGAATTCGTCGCAAAGCTCATCATAATTCCAACGATCATAAGTGCCTCGGAAAGAGCCTTTATACTTTTCTCATCTCTTTTAAGAAGTCCTTTAGCGGTATCAACTGTCTTTTGTATCATTTCATAGGTAGTATCGTATATATACTGACAAAAATATTCGCCGTTTACTACTTTTGAAAGCTTCCAATCGTTAAGTGCGGAAAGCTTTCCTATAATATCGCCGTATCCTGCCTTTATCATATCTATAGGAGCGTTTTTCAAAACATCCGTATCTGCTAAAATCGCTTTAGGCAGACCAGCAGGAACAGTTTCCTTCATTCCGCCAAGTATCATTGCTGCTCCGCTTGATGCATATCCATCCATCGACGGTGCTGTTGCAACTATCATATACGGTATTTTTGAAAAATGAGATACATATTTACATAAATCCTGTATTACTCCGGAGCCTATTCCTATTATAAGCTCGCTTTCGTCAAGCTTTTCTTTTACGCGTTCTATAGCTTTTTCATCGGGAATAAGAATACTTTTTCCACTAAAAATAACAGAATGGATATTTTTGCCCGAAAGCGCAGCTATAGTTTGCGCGCCTGCCGCAGAATATGTATTTTCATCGGCAACTATAAGTATTTTTTCAAATTCCTTGCATAGCTCCGCTAAATGCTTTATTGCTCCATTTTCAACATAAATGTGCTCAATATCGCATTTATGCTCTTTTCCGCAGGTGCACACACAGCCCTTTAACATCGAATTTATGTCCATTTTGTCCTCTTTTATATAAAATTTGATTTATAAAAATATTATATCATTCCAAAAAATAAATGTCAATAAAATAATAAAATGTTTGTTATGTTCGATTTAAGTATAATTTAAATCTTCCGTTTTAATATTATATATAGATAGCTTTGCCTATCAGCAGGATGATTTTGAAAAAGGCAGCCGAAATCGACTGCCCTATCATTATTTCAAATCTTCAGCTTTAAAGGTAGTATAGCCCTCGTAGTAGTAGCTGTAGTCAATTCCTTTCATAAATACCTGTCGGTCATTTACCTTATCTGTCAAAGCATTTTTTAAGAGGTAAGAGAAGAAAGGAAATCAGTTTCAAAAAGTTACAGGCGCTACGCAACTGTCGGGAAGGCTCGCCGTGAGGATGAGAAAAGCCACCTAAACCGGAAAATCGGTTTAGGTGGCTTTTGGCACCCCCAACGGGAATCGAACCCATAACTAACCCTTAGGAGGGGTTTATTATATCCATTTAACTATGGAGGCGTAGAATGGAAAGCGAGTTCAGCTCGCTTTCCATATTTTTTATAAAAAGTTTGGATTGGTATTCTTTCTTAAAAATTCTTGCTGATCCTGAAGTATATTCGTTGATGATGTATAAAACATTATCGGTACATATTCATTGTTTGCTATCAAGAAATGCTCAAGCAAGCAGATATCAAGAGTTCTAAGTGTCGACAACAGTGTATTTGTCGTATCTATATCCTCGGATGACGGAGTTATTCTTCCGTTTGGATGATTATGTGCCAAAACCACCATTGACGCATCCAATCTCACCACCTCATCAACTATGCTTCTTGTTGAAATATGTGATGAATTAACGCTACCTGTAAAAATCTTTTTAACTCCAAGCTTTTCGTAGCGGTTGTTTAGAAATAGCGCGTAAACGACCTCTTTCGTTTCTCCTATATAAAGATCTCTGAAAAATCTTCCTATCTTATCAGCAGTATCAAAAAGCTCCTGATCATTATGCTCGGAAAGCATATATTTCTTAGCGACCTGCGGTATAAGCTTTAAAAATGTTGCGGTATTCTCTTTCACTCCGTCGACGGTTATAAGCTCATCAAAGCTGGCATCAAAAACTCCGGCTAAGCTCCCAAATCTATCTAATAGCTCGTGCGCTATCTCATTTGTATCCTTTCTTGGAATTGAATAAAACAGTAGTAGCTCTAATATATTGTGTGTTTCAAAAGACTCAAGTCCTTCACTTAAAAATCTGCCTTTTAATCTTTCTCTATGTCCTTCATGTAACAATGCGTTTTTCATATATTATTTCTTTACCACATCTTCTTTGTTTGTTTTTGCTACTATATAATGTGGTCTACGCTTTGTTTCCATATAGATTTTTGATATATACTGACCGATAATTCCGATGCAAAAGAGCTGAATTCCGCCAATAAACAATATTATACAAACAAGTGACGGCCAGCCTGCTACGGAATCTCCGAATGCAAGTGTTTTCACAAAAACAAACACTAACATCACCAAAGCTAACAATGTACAAAGAAATCCCGAAAATGTCGCTATACGTAGAGGTGCATTTGAGAAGTTTGTAATTCCATCCATAGAATATTTGAAAAGTCCAAAGAAATTCCACTTTGTCTTTCCTGCAACTCTTTCGACATTTTTATATTCCATCCAATAGGTTTTAAATCCTACCCAGCCAAATATGCCCTTTGAAAAGCGGTTGGTCTCGCACATATTTACAATTGCCTCTACCATATCGCGCTTCATAAGACGGAAATCTCTTGCTCCGTCAACGACATCTGCATCGGACACCTTGTTCATTATTTTATAAAACATCTTTGCGAACAGCGAGCGCAGCTTAGGCTCTCCCTTGCGGCTTACGCGTCTTGTAGCAACGCTATCGTATTCGCCTTTATTAAGTATCTCTACCATTTCAGGAAGGAGTGACGGTGGATCTTGCATATCAGCATCCATAACAGCTGTATAATCACCCGTAGCATTACAAAATCCCGCGTACATAGCGCTCTCTTTTCCAAAATTTCTTGAAAAAGATATATATTTTACTCGCTCATCCTTTTCTGCAAATTTCACAAGCTTTTCAAGGGTTTTGTCCTTAGAGCCGTCATCAACGAATATCATCTCAAAATCATATTCGCTCATCTGCTGTGAAACTCTATTAAGCTCATCGTAGAAAAACGGCAACGCCTCTTCCTCATTATAGCACGGAACTATTATAGAAATTCTCATATATCTCTCCTTTTGGGGTTATAATAAGATTCTACCACCAATTTACATATTTGTCAATACTTATAATTTCGCGTTATCCTTTATATTCGCGATCATAAGCTTTAATCGGTTTTCTTGGTTTACGTTGGTTGCGCTGGGGTCGTAATCTATCGCTACTATATTAGCGTCAGGATATTTTTCCTTAACTCTGCGCGACATACCCTTGGCTACTATATGATTGGGTAAGCATCCAAAAGGCTGTGTACATACTATATTTTCTGTGCCGGAGCTTGCAAGACATCCCATTTCGGCGGTTATCAGCCAACCCTCTCCCATTTTAACGCCTTGATTAATAAGCTCGTCTGCTTCCTTACGAAGTTCCTCGAAATCGTGCATTCCGTTAAAGCCGTACTGCTCTACCCTTTTAACAAGCTTTCTATACATTTTTATAAGTATCTTATAAAGTATAGCGCTTAATCTTGTCATCTTATTTTTAAAGCCATAAAGCTTTCCGTCATTTACGTTATTTATTATGCAATAAAGCAAATAATCCATAAGCCCGGGAACGACAGGCTCACAACCCTCTTTCAAAAGAAATTTTTCAAGATTATTGTTTGCAAGAGGTGAATATTTTACATATATTTCACCTACGATGCCTACTCTTGGCTTATTTCTTTCTGTTCTTTCGATTTTTGAAAATGCATTAAGGATATATTTGTAGTTTTTATTTCTTTTGCCAAAGCCGCCGTTTACGATTTTATCAGCAAGCATAGCCTGACAATCATCAAGCACTTTGTCGCTTTCTCCCTCGTTTTTCTCATACGGCTTACATTGGTTATAAAGCGCCATCATAAGATCTCCGTAAAATACGGCATTAAGCATTCCAAACACCATTGAAAGCGTAAACTTGAATCCGTCGCTTGATTCAGTATTTGAAAAATTAAATGATATTACGGGAATCTGCGGATATTCTGCTTCAAGCGCCTTTCTCAAAAGATGTATATAATTAGACGCACGGCAGCCTCCGCCTGTCTGTGTTATCATAAGCGCTGTTTTATCAAGGTCATAATTTCCGCTTTTAAGGGCGTCCATAAATTGTCCTATTACCAATAACGCAGGATAGCACGTATCGTTATGTACATTTTTAAGTCCCTCGTCAATAACGGCTCTTGATGAATTTTGTAAAAGCTCAACGTTATATCCGTTTTTACGCATAACTGCTGCCAAGAGCTTTAAATGTATCGGCAACATATCGGGAATGAGAATTTTATGAGTGCTTCTCATTTCCTTTGTAAATTTAGCGTGTTGTTTTTCCATTTTTCAACCTCATTCAATAGCAGCAAGCAAGCTACGCAAGCGTATCTTTATTGCGCCAAGATTGCTTATCTCATCGATTTTTAGCTGAGTATATATTTTTCCGTTCTTTTCAAGAATATCTCTTATTTCATCTGTTGTAATAGCATCTATTCCGCAGCCGAATGAAACGAGCTGTACAAGATGCATATCCTTTTGCTCAGCTACATACGCTGCTGCGCGATACATTCTTGAATGGAATGTCCATTGATTCAAAACATTTAGCTTAGGTGGCTTTGTAAGATTGCTTATAGCATCCTCGGATATAGTAACCATTCCAAGCGCAGATATAAGCTTTTGAACACCGTGATTGATCTCAGGATCAAGATGATACGGTCTTCCTGCCAAAACAGCTATAGGCAAATTACGCTCTCTTGCATATTCGATAAGCTCTTTTCCATTCTCTTCAATAGCCTTGTGATATTTTTCAAGAGCCTCATATCCCTTAGCTACTGCTCTTTTAGCTTCCTTCAAGGTGACTCCGTATTTCGCAAGTGATATAGCAAGAAGTGACGACACATTGTCCGGTCTGTTAAGATCTATGTACGGATAAATAAAATTATCCTCATTTAAAACAGACATATTTGCCTTCAAAAGTTCCGGATAATATGCTACAACAGGGCAATTATAATGATTATCACTATCGCCCTCATCAATATTATAGCTTTCACAGGGATAAAATACGAAATCTACACCCTTATCAAGCAAATTAAGAATATGCCCGTGAGCAAGCTTTGCAGGATAGCAGACCGTATCTGACGGTATAGTATGCTGACCGTAAACAAATGTTTTTCTTGTAGACATATCCGATATAACGGTTTTAAAGCCAAGCTCATTAAATATTACGTTCCACATTGGCATCTGATCGTAATATCCGAGGCAAAGCGGAAGTCCTACGGTAGCTCTTGGATTTTCATTAGTATTTATTATATTATCTGTAAGATATGAATATTTAAATGCGAAAATGTCAGGGAGTATCTCCGACTCCTTCTTACCAAGTCCCTTTTCGCATCTGTTGCCCGAGACAAGACGTCTTCCGTCGGCAAAAGTAAGAACGTTAAGAGAACAGTGTGCAGTACATCCCTTGCAGGTAACTGTTGCTGATTTATAAGAGAAATCCTCAAGCTCCTGCTTGGTTATCAATGTAGATACGCCCTTGCTTTTTTTCATAGCATAGAGTGCTGCACCGTATGCTCCCATAAGTCCCGATATTGACGGTCTTATTACGTTTATTCCGAGCTCTCTTTCAAATGAACGCAATACGGCATCATTCAAAAATGTTCCGCCCTGAACGACTATATGCTTACCCAGCTCGTCGGGAGATTTTGCTCTTATAACCTTATAAATTGCGTTTTTAACGACCGATGAGGATATTCCCGCGGAAATATCTTCAATGCTTGCCCCGTCCTTTTGAGCTTGCTTTACTGCGCTATTCATAAATACCGTACAACGAGAGCCAAGCTCTACCGGATTTTTAGCAAAAAGTCCAAGCTTTGAAAACTTATCCACCGGATAACCAAGTGCGTTTGCAAACGTTTGGATAAACGATCCACAGCCTGAGGAGCACGCCTCGTTAAGCATAATATTATCTATTGCTTTATTTTTGATTTTGAAGCATTTTATATCCTGTCCGCCTATATCTATTATAAAATCAACATCGGGACAGAAAGAGAGCGCTGCGGTAAAGTGAGCAACCGTTTCTACTATGCCAAAGTCTATTTTAAGACCTGATTTTAATAACTCTTCACCGTATCCGGTTACAGCTGAAGCGACTATTTTTATTCTGTCGCCCATTATATCGTAAAGCTCTCTAAGCTTTAATGATACTACATCAAGCGGTTTTCCGCTATTTTCCGTATAATGTGAAAAAAGCAGCTTTCTATCCTCGCTAAGAAGCACTATCTTTGTGGTCGTAGAGCCTGCATCAACACCGAGGTATGCGTTGCCCTCATAAGAGGCTATGTCCGCCCGCTCAACATCCGCTTTTGAATGACGCTCCAAAAACGCCTCATATTCATCCTCTGTATCAAAAAGAGGGTTAAAGGAAATTACACCTGATGCTTGCTTAGCATTTTCTATTTTGTTTATAATCTCTTCGTGTGAGTAAAAATCGCTGTTTTTTGAAGCATAAACTGCAGAACCATACGCCATAAAGCACGGAGCAAGCTCGGGAAAAACAGCGTGCTCGTCATCAAGCTGAAGCGTTTCCTTGAATGCGTTTTGGAGCGCTTTATAGAAATGAAGCGGTCCGCCTAAAAAAAGAACCTTTCCTTCTATTTTTCTGCCCTGTGCAAGTCCTGCAACGGTTTGATCGACCACTGCTTGAAAAATACTTGCGCTAACGTCGGGAAGCGATGCGCCTTGATTCAAAAGAGGCTGTATGTCGCTCTTCGCAAAAACACCGCATCGGGATGCTATAGGATATTTCTTTTCAGCCTTGAGAGCAAGCCAATCAAGCTCATCTCCCGAAACCTTTAAAAGGGTTGCCATTTGATCTATAAACGCGCCCGTTCCGCCGGCGCAGGATCCATTCATTCTTTGCTCTGTTCCTCCTGTTAAGAACAGTATCTTTGCATCCTCTCCGCCAAGTTCAACAGCGCAATCTGCATCTGGATAAAGATTTTTTATTGCCAGCGAGGCAGAATATACCTCTTGAACAAATGGTAACTCTGAAGCCGAGGAAAGTCCGAGTCCCGCTGAGCCTGTTATTGATATTTTATATTCTCCTTCATATTTTTCAAATATTTTTTTTAGCTGCTCAAGCACAGCTTCTCTTACCTTTGAAAAATGACGTGTATATACTGAGTAGATTATTTCATAATCTTCTGAAAGTACAACGCTTTTTACCGTTGTAGATCCAACATCGACACCTATGGAATATTTCATATGTAAAATAAAACTCCTTTCCGTGCTTTATCTTATTAATTTTATCATTTTTTCTGCAAAATTACAATACTTTTGACTTAAAATAATATGTATATACTTTTAATTGTATATAAAAAACACATTATTTGTAACAAAATTGTTAACACTATTGACTATTTGTAAATTAAATGGTATAATCTCCCCGTGATTTGAATTCGTTTCAAAATATATTAATCAATTTTTATGGAGGAAAGATGATCTCTGATATCATTTATACAATTATGCGTATCACCGGTATCGTTTTTACCTTGTGCTATGCATACCAATTTTTCTATATAGCGGTGGCTTTCTTCAAAAAAAGCAAGCCGCATCTGCCGACTGTTCCTCACAAAATTGCAGTTTTGATTTCTGCAAGAAACGAAAAAAATGTTATTGGAAATTTGATCGACAGTATCAATAAGCAGACCTACGCTAAGGAGCTTATAACCATATTCGTAGTAGCTGACAACTGCACTGACGATACTGCTGAAATATCCAGGGGATACGGTGCTGTAGTTTATGAAAGAAACGATCCTAAAAAGATCGGCAAGGGATACGCGCTTGATTTTCTTTATGAAAATATCGTAAAGGATTTTGGCGACTCTGCTTTTGATGCTTATTTGGTTCTTGATGCTGATAATGTTCTTGATCCCAAATACATTGAAGAAATGAACAAGACATTCTCTGACGGATATCAAGTTTTAACAAGCTACAGAAATTCAAAAAATTTCGGTGACAACTGGATAAGCGCGGGATACGGTCTTTGGTTTTTGAGAGAATCAAAATACCTTAACAATCCCCGTATGCTATTAAATACAAGCTGCGCCGTTTCAGGTACAGGATTTATGTTTGATTCCGCCGTTATCCGTGAGGTTGGCGGTTGGAAATTCTTCTTGCTTACCGAGGATATAGAATTTACTATACACAATGTAGTTAAGGGACGCAAGGTTGGTTATGCAAAAGATGCTGAGCTTTATGATGAGCAGCCCGTTACCTTTGCGCAATCCTGGCGTCAGCGTATGCGATGGACAAAGGGATATATTCAGGTTTGGGGAAAATTCGGTCCATCAATCATAAAAAATATATTCTCTAAAAAGTTTACGTCGTGCTATGATATGTTTATGACTATTCTTCCGGCTATGATACTTAGTCTTTTTGGAGTTCTTACATTTGTAGTCGGAATAATCGTCGCCTTATGCATGCAACAGTTCGATCAGATTTTGCCTATCGTATATAGCTTCTTGTGGCTGCTATCCAGCTCTTACACATTGCTTTTTGTTATAGGTATGATAACAACAATTTCGGAATGGAAAAAGATCCATACATCTAATTTTAAAAAGATCTTTTACACATTTACGTTCCCGCTGTTTATGCTTACCTATATTCCAATCACCTTCTGCGCTATTTTTATGAAGGTTGAATGGAAGCCGATAACTCACGAAAAATCCACTACTATTGACGAGCTTATTGATAATAAATAACTAAAAACGCTGTTTGAAATTCAAACAGCGTTTTTATATTTCTTTCATTATCAGTTTTTCAGAATCTAAGTTTTCCTTTAAAAATCCAATTTCTTTTATTTCAATATTTTCATAGGTATTGTAATAATATATTCCTTTTGTTACGTTTATTACTACTGTGTAGGTGGTGTAATGATATTTATTATCATTAGTGATTACACTTCCTTTTGGAACCGAGCACTGTGCCATCAAGCGAAAAAGTGTTTGCTTTACAGATGCTTCTCCATTTTCGGTAACGGTATTATTTTTTAGATATGCAAGCTTTAAAAATCGTGATTCCGATGAAAAATCGCCAGGCAAGCTTTTGTTTTTTGTACCTAATATATACGGAATATTTAAATTTTGATCCTTTAAGTTTTTCATATGAATATCAAACGGTGGATCATTTGTTAAAATTCCAATATCATTTTTGTATATTTTTAATCCGTCTTCGCCTCGCTCAACAGTTATAGAGTTTTCTCTATCTGCTATATGATAATGAAGCGGAGATACTCCTATTTCGCTATTGAACGGAATATTTATTATATCTGAGCTTTGAAGTAAAGCTCTCGCCTCATTAACGCTTTTACATTTAGCAAGTATCCAAGGAATAAGCTCGTACGGAGCTATCTGAAATTTCGCTTTCGATATATCCGGATAAAAGGCTTTAAATTTAAGAGCAGCAGCATAAAGTCCTTTTTCGTTGATTGCCTCAGCATATAGGGGATATGCGCTTTGCTCTGCTCCTATTCCGATCATCGCATAATGCTCTGTCAGCGTTTTTTCCTTTTTAAAGTTCAAAACATATTTTCTTGGTGTTATTATTATTTTCTCACCGAAGCTATATTCAATATCCATATTTCGAGCGCAGTAAAAATCCTCATTCCTGAATGTCAAGCTGGTACACATTTTATTTTCCTTTTTTTATTTTAGTATACCAAAAAATATTTTTCGATATTCAACATTACATATTGTTGACGAAGATTTTAAATAAAAAACAAGGCGAAAGCCTTGTATATCATCAATTCCAAAGGAATTGCATATCACCAACACGAAGTGTTGTATCTGATCAAGTCACAGAGGAATAGACGCTAAAGCGTGATGATGTACCAAGTCTGTGACTTGGATAAAAAAAGCGGATGAATTTTTTGAAAACGGTTTCAATTTTAACAATAGGTTGATTTTATAGTTTGTAGGCTATGAAACAACATAAATTCATCAAATTACATTATGATTTTTGTTTTGAAAAATCGCTCTTGAAAAGCAACTTTATCTAAAATTTCCTCTTTAGTAAATGATACTCCTTCCGGTGCTACAATCCATTTGTCCTCTACGTCATCAATCCTATGAATAATCGCAATTACTTTCCCTGTAAATTCTTTAATGGGTTCATCCAGCCCCAATATGTATGCATCCTGTTCTTCTCCGTCTGCTGCAATAACATCGGGAACATATCCATAGTTGACCGAATAAATTATATCCTTATGATTTGGATGGCAAGAACCAAGCGGTCTATCCACCACAACGGTAACGATTTTTCCTAGCATAGTGATTAACCTTCCATATTTGATTTTGTGGTGTTAATAGAGAAAATCAACATTCTTCGAATAGCACTGCAATCATGCAAAAGAGTTTTTGCTATATCATCGGTAATAAACAAAAGCAATAATGAAATCATGCTTTGCAGGATGAAATCAAATCCGCCTCTACTTAACCTTGCGAAGCAAGATTTCATCCACGAATGTGGATTTGTTCCGCCGTAGGCGGATTTAATTAAAAAGACTCAGGATTGGATACAATTCTGAGTCTTTTCATGGTGGAGATGGCGAGAGTCGAACTCGCGTCCGAAAATCCGTTGATACAACCTTCTACGTGGATAGTCTATCTTTTATTGTTCCCCAATAAAATCGCCGACAGACAGGCTATTTCTTGGGTAGCTCTTTTATGCATGACCGATGCAAGAGCTAACTCTCGGTTCATGTTCACCTCTGTGTTACGCTCAGTCTCGGGGCGAGGTACTCCCGAGAGGAACGGGTGGCGTTATAGCCACAGCACTGCCGCTAATCACCCAAAAGGGCAATTAGTTAGGCAGCCATAGCAACTTTATTGTTGTCGTTTATTATTTAAAATTGACCATTATTACGGGATTAGTCAGCCCGCCACGCTTATCATATCTCAAAATCCCCGTCGAAACCTTTACATCCCCATGTTTCCGCGGCTTTTGCCGCGGTTTGTTTTATGCAAAGAATATGCCGTAGCCCTCTCCGGTCTTTCCGCCGTTTTTAAGATAATTCTTTAACGCTCTGCGCAACGAAGAATCCTCGGGATAATCATCGATGTTACCCGTATAATCCATATCAAAAAGACGCCACATATCAGCATATGGGTTTTCGGGCTTATCGTCATACCGACCTATTATATCAAAATATGATTTAAATCTGTATGTATTTGTTCCGGGAATGAACACATTATCATAATCCGGATAAAGAAGCCATGAAAAGCATATGAATGCCATCGGAGCTCCATCAAGCTTATCCTTATAAAATTCCCTTGCCTGAGCAAGAGCATCCTCGCAGCTCTCTTTATCAAGAGGCGTGAGAGTTCTTGGAATATGAATATTTACCACCTTATCGCCCTTTTTGAGTTTTTTGCCGTCCTTTTCGTATCCATCCTTGTCGAAGGTTGATATTTCAAATTGCAATCTTCCAAGACCAAATCTGGTAACGTTGAAAAATCCGGGGAACCACCAAGCAACGAATGAGCCCCATATATCCTTAACCGCTTTACATTCAAGAAGCTTATACTTAAGATCAAGCATACTGTTGCGCCATATTTTCTCGCTTATGCCCTGCTCTTTATAAAGCTCCTTAAGATGCTTTGAGAAGCACATAAATATAAGAAGCTGCGCCTCGTATTCGTGAATGCCTGCTTCATTTGCAATAACAGAGCACTGCTTAAGTATTGAATCATAATTACAATTACAATCATTTTCATAAATTTTAATAAGCTCATCAAACTGCTTAGTGCAATCTGCATTTGCCATTATCTTGTCATAAGCGGATATAAGCGAGGGCTTTGACTCCTCGGGATATTCAAGTATATCCATTAAATTCAAAAGGTATTCTCTCATTTTTATTCCTCCGTAGAACCCTTAAAGGTTCTTTCTATTGTTCTTTGCGCGCTCTTTTTAGCATCACTTTCGCGCTTGTCGTAAAGCTTTTTACCCTTGCAAAGTCCAAGCTCCATTTTTACATTTGAGCCCGAAAAATAAAGTGAAAGCGGTATTAACGAATAACCGTCCTTAGCTACGTGACCGTTTAATCTCATTATTTCACGCTTATGCATAAGAAGCTTTTTTTCACGAAGCGGATCCTTATTAAACACATTACCCTTTTCGTACGGGCTGATGTGTATACCCAATGCAAAAAGCTCCCCACCGTATATTTTGCAAAAGGAATCCTTCAAATTTACGAGTCCCGCACGCAATGATTTTACCTCTGTACCGAAAAGGGCAACGCCTGCTTCATACTTTTCGATCACAAAATAATCGTGATATGCTTTTTTGTTTTGAGCTATTATTTTTACGCTCTTTTTTTCCATATTGCCCTCTCCTTTCTTTACTAAATAAGTATATCATAATTTAAGCAAATTTGCAATAGCATAATACAGTATATTTTTGCGTTATATTGACAAAAAAAGTAGTTTGTGATACAATTTTATTATGGATTACAAAATTATTTACTCAAAAAGAAGAACTCTTGCTCTGCAAATATCGCAAGACTGTGAGATATTAATCCGCGCTCCGTTTAAAACTCCGAAAAATATTATTGATGATTTCGTTATCTCTCATTCAGAATGGATAAAAACACATCTTGAAAGGCGAAAATTATTAAATGAAAAATACCCTCCTCTTTCCGATGATGAGATAAAGCATCTTAAAATCAAGGCTATGAAAACAATCCCATCCCGTGTAGAATATTTTTCAAAAATTATGGGGGTTTTTCCTGTGGGAGTGTCGATAAATTCGGCAAAAAAGAGATTTGGCAGCTGCTCTTCAAGGGGTAGGCTCAATTTTTCATGCAGACTTATGCTTTATCCCGATGAGGCCGTTGATTATGTAGTGGTGCATGAGCTTGCTCATCTTAAGCATCTTGATCATTCAAAAAGCTTTTGGAGCTTTGTTGAACGCTTTATGCCTGATTACAGAGAACGAAAAAATTTACTTAAATGAGGTACTTATGAATATTGTTATTCTCGATTATGCAACCTTAGGATATGATCTTGATCTTTCCGGAGCTGAAAAATTCGGAAATGTTATAAAATACGAAAAAACTGCTCAGTGCGAGGCAAAGGATCGGATCAAGGATGCTGATATAGTTATAGTAAATAAAATAAAAATGACCGAGGAGGTTCTGAAAAGCGCTGAAAAGCTAAAATTAATATGCGAAACCGCCACGGGATACGATAATATAGATACGCAATACTGTAAAAGGCGAGGAATATTGGTCGCCAATACTCCCGCTTATTCAAGCTCGTGCGTAGCGCAGGTAACGGTATCTATGGTGTGCTCTCTTATCACTCATCTAAAAGAGTACGAGGAGTGTGTAAGCTCGGGTGAATATCTCGCTCAAGGCAACGCTAACTGTCTTGTTCCCATTTATCACGAGATATGTGGAAAGACCTGGGGAATTATCGGATTTGGAAATATCGGCAAGGCTGTCGCCAAAATTGCAGATGCGTTCGGCTGTAACGTTATTGTAAACAAAAGATCTCCGATATCGGAATACGAATGTGTAGATATTGAAGCTCTTGCCAAAAGGAGCGACATAATATCTATCCACTGTCCGTTGACACCCGAAACCAAGCATCTTATTGACAAGCGTATATTTTCGATTATGAAAAGGGATGCTATTGTTATAAATATGGCTCGCGGTGCGGTTTGGGATGAAGAAGCTGCGGCTGAAGCTGTTTTAAACGGCAAAATAGGAGGCTTGGGCTGTGACGTATTCTCTTCCGAGCCCTTGCCCAAGGATCATCCTTTTACTGCTCTTTACGGGCTCAAAAATGTTTCTCTCACTCCTCATATGGCCTGGGGATCTTTTGAATCGAGGACGCGTTGCTTCAATACAGTTCTTTCTAATATTGAAGCCTTTTTGAACGGAGCTCCTGAAAATATTATAAATTTATAATGAAAAAGCCTCAGTAGCGCAAAAATGCTCACTGAGGCTTTTATTATTCACTGTAACGAAGCTCTTGTTCTATATGCTTTTTACAAGAGGTACACTGCACGGTTTTAGCTCCTACCGTATATTCTGTAGGCTCTTTTATTATTCTTTCTTCTCCGTCAAGCATGTGTTCTTTTATAAAGGTATAGCGGTTTTTATATTGATTATGACAATATTCACATTCGCGAAGAGTATATCCCGGCTCTGTGCAGGTAGCCGATACTGTTTCTACATTGATATAATGGTGATCCTCACATCCGTTATCGCACCAAGTGTTTCCGCCCAGATATATAACCACATCTTCTCCGTTTACGGGAATATCAAGAACCGTTATAAATTTACCGACCGAGTCCTTTTGTATAATGTAGCTCGTTTTTACTCCGTTCAGCTCCGAATACACGGTATCGGCGAATTTAGGAAGATATATTTTTGCAGACATAGGTATATTATATGTATCCTTATCAAGAGGACAGGTTATATTAAAGCTTATAGAATCCTTATCGCAAGCTGTATAGTTTATTTTTGCATTTTGAACTTGAGATGCATAAATCGATGCCTCTTCAAAGGATGCCACCCATATATCGTCTCTAAAAGCCAAAAACTCACAAAGCTTTTCAAATTCTTCTACCGATACATCAGTGCCGTTCACAGGATTATCTAAAACGCAATGCATAAGTACCGTTGTCCATTTTCCGTTAGAAGCATTATTATTTATATTCGTTATTATAGCAGATGTGCTTATTCCTACATTAAAAGAAACCGAGCTCACTCTGTACAAATTTACATTTTCACCTACAAATGTACTTGTAGATCCACCGGATTCAAGTCTGTTTGATATACTGCATTTGCGTAAATATTCCTCATACGCATCGCTTCTCATTGCATACGGTGTTGCAAATGTAAGGACTCTTTGATTTTTAAATGTATCTCTTAAAAAGCTCACAGCGCCAATGGTTTCTTTTTCCAAAACTTCCGTATCGCTGATAGCTCTCGGATCAAGATGATCCCAACCATGTGCGCCTACGTCAAGATATCCGTACAAGAGTACATCCTGCCATTTTTCAATTACATAATCATCACCGTCAATAAAGCAGGCACTCATCATAACAGTTCCCTTGAAGCCATATCTGTTAAATATTCTTGAAACATTATAGCCTGTTTCAGTACTGTAGCCGTCATCGAAGGTAAGCGATACCGTGGATGAATAATTATGATAATATGGGGTAAATTCAGGCTTCGGAAAATCTACTGTTCTGTATACGTATTTCGTTCCATCCTCTGTTTCCTTCGCCTCGTATTTTGTTTTATCTGTTCCGTTTGGTATTTCTTCCTCAGTACTGCTCTGCTCTTCGGAGCTTTCTTCTTTTATATCTTCTTCGGTGGTGGTTTCATTGTCAGTGCCTGTTTCAATGCTACTCTCATCACTCGATGACTGTTCATCTCCTGCAAGAGAGGTTTCGCTTACGGACGTTTCCTCACTAGTACTTTCTTTATCAGAGCTTTCCTGCTCCTTATCACCGAAAATACTGCTTATGTCGCAAGATACAAGCGAAATCATCAATGCTACAAGCAATATTAAAGACAAAATTTTTTTCATCTTTATCTCCTAAATACTTTTATATCATATTTAGTATATCATTTAATATATCAAAATGCAATAACAATTTAAAAACGGACGTTTACACGTCCGTTTTTGAGATTATTCTGTTGTGTAGTTATCAAAATATCCTTGAATATATATAACAGGTGTACCCTTGTCACCCGAACCGGATGTAAGATCGCAAAGCGAGCCTATAAGGTCGGTAAGCTGTCTTGGAGTTGTTCCCTCAGACGCCATATTTCCTACAAGGTTATTTTCTTTTTCTATAATCTTTTGGTTTATAGCCTCTTTAAGAGCATCTCCTGAAAGATCCGCAAAATCGTTATCTGCAAGATATTTGAGCTTAAGCTCGTTAGGTGTGCCCTCAAGTCCTGATGTATATGCAGGTGATACTACCGGGTCTGCAAGCTCCCAAATCTTTCCGATAGGATCTTTGAAAGCGCCGTCTCCGTATACCATTACCTCTACATTTTTGCCTGTTTTGTTGAAAATCTCCTTTTGAATAGCTTCAACAAGGCTTTGACAGTCGCGTGGGAAGAGCTTTATTTGATCCTCTGTTGCCTTATTTGAACCAAGAAGACCATATTTTTCATTATATCCGCTGCCATTAACGCTGGTATTCAATATTTCATCAAGTCCGTAAACCCTTTCAGCACCGTTAGCTATAAGGATACGCTTGGTACGGAAGCGGGAATGAATATCGCAGCAAAGCACATTCTTCGTATAAGGAAGAATAGCACGTGCATCATTCGCAAAAATTATTTCAGCCTCAGCGCCCGCCTCACGAATAAGATGCTCATAATATTCAACGTAATCAACGCCTGTAAATCTGTGCTTTTCATATCCGAAAAGCTCTCTGTATTTTTCTTGTGTCAATACATCCTTATAAGGATCAATACCTTTTTCATCAAGAGCATCAAGGCTTACAAGATGGTTTCCAACCTCGTCAGAAGGATACGAAAGCATAAGAACTACCTTTTTTGCTCCCTTAGCTATTCCGCGAAGGCATATTGCAAAGCGGTTTCGGCTAAGTATCGGGAAAATTACTCCCACTGTTTCTCCGCCGAATTTTGATTTTACATCAGCGGCTATATCATCAACCGACGCATAGTTACCTTGTGCTCTTGCAACTATTGACTCTGTCATTGCAACTATGTCACGGTTTTTAATTTCAAATCCTCCGTCTACCGATGCTTCAAGAACGGTATCGGTAACAATTTTTACAAGGTCATCACCTTGGCGAATTATCGGAGCGCGCAAACCACGAGATACTGTACCTATCATACGACTCATAATGTTCTCCTTTATCCCATTTTTCAGTTGGGCAACTACTAAATTTATCACATATAATAATATACCAAAAAAATACGCGTTTGTAAAGAAAAATTTTTATAAAATTTGATTTTTTTTTTATTTTTTTGAAAAAGCGCTCGTTTTTGAGAATTTTTTTCTCTTTTTTCGTATTTTTTCGCTATTTATCTATTATATTTGATATTATTTTCAAATGTACATATGTTCATATATTGAGATTTTAGGGCATTTTTTGGAGTTTTTAGGCTGTTTTTGAGTTTAAATCGAAAAAGGTCGGAAAATCCGACCTTTTATTCTTATTATTAAACCACGCCCTGAGCGAGCATAGCATCTGCAACCTTGATAAAGCCGGCTATATTTGCGCCTGCTACGAGGTCATCGCCAAGTCCGTATTGATTTGCAGCCTTGATGGAGTTATTAAAGATATTCTTCATAATTCCCTTAAGCTTTTCATCAACCTCTTCTGCTGTCCAGCTATAGCGCATCGAGTTTTGTGACATTTCAAGACCGGATACTGCAACTCCGCCTGCATTAACAGCCTTTGAAGGAGCAACGATAACGCCATTAGCCTTAAGATAAGCTATTGCCTCGTTGGTTGTAGGCATATTGGAAACCTCAACATAATATTTTATACCGTTAGCAACGATTTGTTCAGCTTCCTTCATTCCAACCTCATTTTGAGTAGCGCAAGGCATAAGAATGTCTGCTTTTACTCCCCAAGGCTTTTGACCGGGATAGAATTCAACACCGAACTTATCTGCATAGTCCTGAACTCTGTTACGGCAGGAAGCGCGCATTTCGAGCATATAATTGATCTTTTCCTCTGTGCAGATTCCGTCCTTATCGTAGATATATCCGTCAGGACCGGAAATTGTTACAACCTTACCGCCAAGCTCTGTTACCTTCTTTACAGTACCCCAAGCAACGTTACCGAAGCCTGAAATAGCAAATGTCTTACCCTTGATGCTATCCTTAAAGTAATTAAGCATTTCTACTGTATAGTAAACAGCGCCGAAGCCTGTTGCTTCGGGACGGATAAGAGATCCACCATAGGAAATTCCCTTACCTGTCAAAACGCCTGTGAACTCGTTACGAAGTCTTTTATATTGGCCAAACATATAGCCAACCTCTCTTGCGCCAACACCGATATCTCCGGCAGGAACGTCAAGATCTGCGCCGATATGTCTTGAAAGCTCTGTCATAAAGCTTTGGCAGAAGCGCATAACCTCTGCATCGCTCTTTCCCTGAGGATCGAAATCGGAGCCGCCCTTACCGCCGCCCATAGGAAGCGATGTAAGGCTGTTCTTAAATGTCTGCTCAAATCCAAGGAATTTGATAATTCCTTCGTATACTGATGGATGGAAGCGTAAACCGCCCTTGTAAGGACCGATAGCGCTGTTAAACTGAATTCTAAATCCTCTGTTTACCTGTACATTTCCGTTATCGTCTACCCACGGAACTCTAAACTTTATAATTCTTTCAGGCTCTACCATTCTTTCGAGAACACCGCTCTTTATGTATTCGGGACGTGCTTCTACAACGGGCTCGATAGATTCCAAAACCTCTCTTACGGTTTGGTGAAATTCCGGTTCATTTGCGTTTCTCTTAATTACTCTTTCCATAAGATCGTTAAGATACTGATTTTTGAAACTCATTTTAGTTTCCTCCTTAAACATTGAGAAGCAAAGTTTAAAGCTATGTTTCTCTTAAAATAAATGATTTTGCAAGCGTTTTCAACTTACTAAATAATTTTATCACAGTCATTTTTTCTTGTCAATAAAAAATCATCAATAATTTGCAATTTTTTTGATTTTCTTATCTTTATATATTATATGAACGTTTTTCATTGTTGACATTTCGTAATACTTATTATAAAATCAATCATTAAATCTCCTCGCTCCGCAAAACCGATGCAAAGAAAACACGAAAATTTTACGAATAATTTAAAATCCGTCAAGTTTTTTAGTCTGACGGATTTTTTATATCGTTATCTTATTTTTTCTTATTTCTATAAAATATGAGGGCAAAAACGCACATACTCCAAATAAGAAAAACTGTAATTTTTAAAACAAATAGGTTTTTCAAATCGTTATTCAAGAAGCTTAAAATATGTAAACTCAAAAGAATCGGCGTAAGAGCAAGGGCTGTAATGTAATATAATTTTGCCCAAGCCGGCAAATCTGCAAAACGAATTTTTTTGTGTTCTTCCTTTGCTGGGTGATATAAAAATTTAATACGAAGCAATCGTTTCAAATTTCCCAAAAAAACGACAAAACCCAAAAGCATTATCAAAATAAAAGCCGTTATCGAAAGAAATATATTCGCTATGGTAAAGCTCCATGAAAACCGTAATATCAACGCATATACCGAAAACAAGAGCGCAAATATAAACCACCATAAGATTGCAGAAATCCAAAGCGCTTTTCTTATAAATTCAGCAAATTCTTTCGAATATTCCAATTTGCTCGGCGACAATGCTTGATTGAAATTTTTACGGTATATTATTAAAGCTGTTATTGAAATAACGAATAAAAAAATAAATCCAACCGCGCCTAAAGGTCCTGCAACATCATCAGGAAGTCTAAAGCCTATAACGATACATATAAACTCAACCAACAACAGCGGAAGAACGATGATTACAGACAAAAATATTGAATATAAAATTGCATATTTCTTCTTTTGTTCAGATAAATATTTTTTTATTCTTTCCGATTCGTGATCCTTTTCAAATCTCTTGCAAGCAAAAAGCTCCTCAACTGAAACGCCTAATATTTCTGCTATTTTGGGAATCAGTATCGTGTTTGGCTTTGCGCTGCCGTTTTCCCATTTTGAAACAGCTTTATTTGTAACGCCAAGCATTTCGCCGAGCTGTGATTGCGAAAGCTGTTTTTCTTTTCTTAATGTGTATAAAAAATTTCCGAATGAATAATCGTTCATACTTGATCTCCTTTCTTGGATATCACAATCATATCATATCGTATCCGGTTTTTCAAGGAAAGCACTATCTCTTTTTGGTAGAACCTTTCCCGGAGCTGTTTTTTGCCTTTCAATCTTACTCTTTAATTGCAAAAGACACAGGATTTTTTTAATCCTGTGTCTTTTTGGTGCGGGTGACAGGGGTTGAACCTGCACGAATACTCACTAGATCCTAAGTCTAGCGCGTCTGCCAATTCCGCCACACCCGCATATTATTTATTTTTCTGCTATACTATAATACTACATTTTTTTAAAAATGTCAAGTGGCTTTTGCCACTTGACGTTTTTTATTTGATATTTGGAAAATATCCCTCCAAGTGTTTGATTTTCTTCATTTATCAAATATTTATTTCTATAGAATTTATTTGTCTTATTCTTATTTTAAGCTTTCTTTCAAATTCCTCGGGGGTTATATTCTCAAGATTATCCTTTTCAATAATAAAAGCCTGACTTGTGCCAAGATGAAGATAAAAGCATCCGTCATTTTCCTTTATATATTTTATTTCCGTATAACCGAGATGGCTTTTTACGGTTTCGACCTTGTTTTTTGCGGTAACTATTATTTCATCATTGTGAAATTCATATGATATTTCAGCATCGTAATACGGCGAGCGTTTAATTTGAATATTAGGTATAACAGTTAAATTAACGACACTTATCGCGGTAATTACAACAAAAATCAAGAAAAGCGCAAGCGATTGCTTATCAAATATTATAAACATTGATATAAGGAGCGCAACGGCTGCTGCCGCGAATATTGCACACATTATTATGCTTAATATTCTTGAACTTTTTTCAGTATATCTTCTGTAGCTTTTCATAAGCTTTTCAGTGTAATAGGTAGTGCATTTTACATTTTCAAGTGAAAAATCATTTTTATCCATTTTTTACTCCTTTCATTCGTACCGAAAGCATTAAAGCACGGAAATCACTATTCCGCAAATTATCAAAATCGCACACAGGGTGCGGTAAATTATATGTTTTTCCTTGTAAATTATCTTTCCGAGAAGTATAGATACAAGAACAGAGGATTGCTTAATAAGGGTCATTACCGTTAGCTTGCTTTCCGGATCGGCATTTGCTATAAAAAGCGCTCGGTCTGCAACAATAAACAAGACGCTCATAACCCAAATAGATGGGGATGTAACGCATTTTTTGAAATTTATCTTTTCACGTTTTATTATTATGTAAAGCGCATAAAGCGATGTGAGATAAAGCATATACCAGAACTGAAGCTGTGATGAATCGAGTATCTCTCCTCCCAAAAGAACGCATCCGTCCTTTGCCAATATCAACTTATCAAGGAGTGCTGATATTGAGTTTAAAATACATGAAGTAAGCACAAGAAGCATTATAAGCTTAGTCGGCTTTTCTTCTGTTCCGTTCTTGCATTCTTTTTTCAAATTTACAAGTGTAATTCCTGTAATCACGAGCGCCATACCTATTATTTCAAAGACTCCCAAGGCTTCACGCAGAAATATTACGCCAAAGAATATTGAAAAAAGCATACGCGACATATCGACTATGCTATACAAGCTAAGCGGCAGTCGCTTTATTGAATTTAGCGCGCATATCCACGCAATAAATATTATCGTAGATTTAAAAAGTATAAGAAGGTGCGCACGCCAACTTATTGCAAAAACATTATGAGAAAACGGAATTATCATAAGAAATGCAAACAGCGTATAGAAGAACAATACCTCCATTACGCTGTGCGTTTCCATTGATTTTTTCTTTAACGCTTCTCTGAAGCCTTTAAATATTCCGTATAGAAGAATCAAAAAAATCCAAGTCATTTTTAAAGAAGGTATGCTCCTTTATCCTTACATTCCCTACGAGTTTCGTCGTTCCAATAAGACGAATGCACCTCTCCTATGTGCGCCTTACGCAAGAAATACATACACATTCTCGACTGTCCTATTCCTCCGCCTATCGTATAAGGAAGCTTTCCTTCCAACAGAGCCTTATGAAAGTCGAGCTCCTTTCTCTCCTCACAGCCCCTTATTTTAAGCTGTTTCAAAAGAGCCTCTTCATCAACTCTTATTCCCATAGAGGAAAGCTCAAGCGGAATATCAAGAACCGAATAATATACTATTATATCTCCGTTCAACGTCCAATCGTCATAATCCGGTGCTCTGCCATCATGAAGCTTACCGGATCTTAACGCGCCGCCTATTTTCATTATGAACACCGCGCCGTATTTTTTGGATATTTCCTTTTCTCTTTCCTTACTTGTAAGGTCGGGATACATATCCTCAAGCTCTTGCGTGGTGATGAATTTTATATCATCGGGAAGCATATTTCCTATATATTCGTATTCTGATGCTATATAGTTTTCCGTGTCTTTAAGAGAGCGATATATTGAACGAACGGCATCTTTAAGTGTTTGCTCATTCCTTTGCTCCTTTGATACGATTTTTTCCCAATCCCACTGATCAACGTACATTGAATGTATATTATCAAGATCCTCGTCGCGACGGATAGCAATCATATCGGTGTACAATCCCTCACCGACAGAAAAGCCGTATTCTTTTAGCGCCATACGCTTCCATTTAGCTAAGGAATGAACTATCTCAAGATTTTCGCCGCTTTTAAGATCGAATTTAACAGCTCTTTCAACGCCGTTAAGATCATCATTGAGCCCGCTTTCTGAATTTACGAAAAGAGGCGCTGACACTCTGGTCAAATTAAGCGCTTTCGCCAAATTTCTTTCAAAGAAATCCTTAACCTTTTTTATTGCAACTTGAGTTTCTTTTATATCAAGCGCGGATCTGTATCCGTTTGGAATTTGAGATGCCATAACATACCTCCTACGATTTTTTACCTAAATAGTATATCACATATACTTCTTCTTTTCAAGTGTGAATTACATTTTTTAAAATATTTATTTCTATTGACATACGCGCGTTTATATGATAAAATAATTATGTGCAAATCCACCAACCAACGAGGTATATTATGAAAAAATTTTTACACTTTTTTATATTCGTGTTGATTTTATGCTCTGCTTTTGCCGTTTCATGCTTTGCGGCTGAAAATGCAACATACACGGATTCTAACGGAATAACATGGAAGGTCTCGGTATCAATTGATCCCGAAACGCAAAGAGCTACCGCTACCATTAACGGCGCTGAGCTCAAAGAGCGTACCGATAATTTTGTTATGCCGTCAAAGGTTACAGTAAACGATGTTGAATATACTGTTACCGCTATTGCCGACAACGCCTTCAAGGTGAACATTTACGGCAACCTTAAAGATGCAAAAAACAATAAGGGAGTTTACCGTGAATCAACAAGCGGTGATGAGTTTGTAAGATACGTTGCTGAAAACATTTTGGTTTTCGGTCATCTTACTTTGCCGAGCGAGCTTGAAACTATAGGCGCGTACGCGTTCCACGGAACTGCTATTTATGACAAAATAACTATTCCGGCAAGCGTTACATCTATCGGTCAAAGTGCTTTTGAGAACTGTGCGGGTATTTTAGAGGTTGATATTCTTTCCGAAAGCATCACCTCTTTGCCGTCGAATTGCTTTAAAATGTGTAATTCTATGGTTACATTCTCATCTGCTGCCGATATAACTGTTTTCGGTGACAGCTGCTTTGCTCATTGTTATGCGTTATATAACATTGACATTTCCGAAAATACCTTAAGCGTTGGAAGATCTGCCTTTTATAAATGTAAAGCTATTCCCGAAAAAATATCGTTACCTAACGCGATATCTATAAGTGATAATGCTTTTCAAAACTGTATTTTTATTACGCACGTAAACTTTGGAACAGCAAAATTCAACACAAACGCTCTTAGCGGATGCACAGGACTTATTTCCATAACGGTAAGCGACGAGCATCCAAGCTATAAAACGGTAGACGGAATTCTTTATGATAGCAATTGCACAAAAATTCTTGTTTATCCTAAATCAAAGGTTGTTGATACGTTATATATACTTGATACAGTTACGGAAATCGCTTCAAGCACATTTGAAAATGCAAAAATTAAAAAAGTAATTTTCCCGTCATCGCTCAAAACGATTGGCTCAAGCGCATTCAAGGGCTCTACACTCGAAACAGCTTACATTCCGGACAGTGTTACCTCTGTAGGCGACAGTGCGTTTAGCAATTGCTCTGCTCTTAAATGGATAATTTTTGGAAAAGGAGTTACTTCCTTCAAGGAAAATATGGTATCCAATCTTTCCGCGCTTCAAATAGTTTATTATATGGCTGAAAATCCAACTGTCAACGGAAAGCCCGGCGGAGAGCTTAAATTTAAGCGCGTGACCTCTAATGTTATCGCAAGCTGTGAGGATCATTATTTCGGATATAAGGATGTTGCCCCCACTTGCTCTGCAGACGGAGAAAAGAATTGTCTTATCTGCTCTTACAACGAGGTTATACCTGCTATCGGACATTCCGGCGACGTCATTTCAAAATCATCACTTTCGTGCACAACTAATGAATCTATAACTATAAATTGCTTAGATTGCGGAAAAACCGTTGAGGTGATTTCCGTAAAGGCTGAAGGACACGACGCTGTAAATCAAATCGTAAATGAGCCCGGAAAGCCATCTTATTCTTACTTGAAATGCAGCAAATGCAATCTTACATTGGTTGATAATTTTGAATCAAACGCCATAATTCCCGCAGATGTAAACGGTGACGGAAGCGTAAACAACGATGACCTTGATGCTCTTGGAAAATTCCTTTCCGGAAAATCCGTTGTTATCAACAAATATGCTTCAGATATAAACAACGATGGTAAGGTTAATGTTTCTGACCTTCTCCTTTTAAAACAACATCTTTCGGATTGGAAGGTTTCGGTTGAAAAAACAGATTTTGAATGTACTGATCATTTACACATTGAATCTGTTTTAGTTCACGTTGCCGACTGTATTTACGGTGGTCTTGAAATAATCTACTGTACCGATTGCGGCAAAAAGCTTGATGAGATCTCTACTGCTGCGCTCGGACACGATTTTGAGTATCTTGAGGATGTCCCTGCATCCTGCTTTAAGGAAGGTACCTATGCTCGCACCTGTTCAAGATGCAAATTGGTTGAAAACGGAGTTTACGAAAAGCTTGAGCATCAATACAGCTGGTGGACTCTTACCGACGAGTTTGATTATCAATATAGCTACTGCAAGGTTTGTATGGCTAATGAAATAAAGGATGAAAACGGAAATTATCAGCTTTTCAGACAAAAAATAGATCGTTCTGCTCTTGACGAAATGATAACGCGTATTTCCGAGCATTATATGGTTTATTATTCTATGGATAGCGTTTCACTTATCAAGCCTCTCTATGAAAATGCTCAAAAAGCGCTCACTCAAGAGCAGGTAGACGAAACCGCAAAGTCCATTCAAGAGGCTTTACCAAAGCTTCAATACAAAGAATACTCTGTTCCCGTTGTATACCTTGAAACATCAAAGGGTCTTAACAAATCGAGCTATACAGATGCTAACGTTATAGTTACTTATTCAGACGAGCAAGGTGATCACGTAATAAGCGACTATGAGGCAAGACTTAAAACAAGAGGTAACTCTACGAACAATGCAACAAAATATCCGTTTAATATAAAATTCTCTAAAGATGTTGATCTTTTGGGAATGGGAGCCGGAAAGAAATATATTCTTCTTGCTAACCTTTACGACAATTCTCTTTTGAGAAATGCTATTGCTTTTGAAATGGCAAAATCCTTCGGTCTTGACTACTGTTGTCAATATAGATTTGTTGACGTATACGTTGACGGTGTATACAATGGAAATTATGTATTAGCTACCGCTATTGAGGTTGATGAAAACAGAGTCGATATTGATAAGGATACAGATTTTATTCTTCAATATTCTGAATCCTTCAATACTATGGATATGCAAGTAAAATCTCCTATTTTCAAGATTTGGTTGCAAGTTGAATCGCACGATACAAGGAGCAAAATGAATCGTGAAAGCTGGAGCTCTCTCCTTAAAACGATGATACAATCCGATTTCGCTCTGCTTAGCGGAAAGAATGAGGAAATAGAAAAATATTTCGATATTGAATCAATGGCGGGATATTATCTGCTTCATGAATATGCCAAAAACAAGGATATGATTTGGGACTCATTAAGATTCTATATCGAGGACGGAAAGATTCACGGCGGTCCTGCTTGGGACTTTGACCTTTCTTTAGGAAATGTACGTTACACGGGCGGAAATGCCAACACCGACGGTGTATATTGGAATGCTTATTCCAATTACACTAATTACACAGGTGTTCCCTACAATTCTGCTACAGGTACTTGGGCAGATTGCAGATGGGCTATAGATGTTTATAAAAATGATAATCCTTACCGTATATGGTCATATTATCTGCTGACATATTCCGAAGAATTTAAATACACTGTCGTTGGCAAAATGTTTGAATCTCAGGATATGATAACGCTGTTCTACGAGGATGCGTACGATGAATACGGAAAGCTCGCACAAAAGAATTTGATAGATACTATCATTGAAGAAAACGCAGCCTCAATTCTTGAAAACTATAAAAAGTTCTCAAGTATTTCAGGTGCTTACAGTAGCCTTTCACTCAATTCAACCACTCTTGGAAACGGTGTAAAATTTAATGCGCCCAACTCGAATGCCGAGGCTGTCGATTGGCTCAAGGCTTGGTTAAAGGAAAGAAATGAATGGTTGCTTGAATACTATGCAGAGAATTATTCCAAATATCTTCCCGAATCAGCAAAAAAATAACATAAAAATCCGTGTGTAAAATACACACGGATTTTTTATTGCAGAAAATGAACTCGAAAATTAAGAGCAGAAATCGCCGCTTTCATCCCCATGACGTGTACTCTCACGTTAGGGAATGAAAACGACGATAACAATGTGTCTACCTATTTATTTTTAAATAGCCTCTGCTGTTTCTGCTTCGGTAGCTTCTATTTCAACATCGGTTTCAGCAATAACATCTGTTTCTGCCTCTAACTCTTCTGTGTTTTCTACCTCTTCAATTGCCTCGGGCTTAGGATCAGCCTTCTTTATGCCGACCTTGTTATATTGAGCAAGACCTGTTCCTGCAGGAATGAGCTTACCGATAATAACGTTTTCCTTAAGACCGAGCAAGTGGTCAACCTTACCGTGAATTGCAGCCTCTGTAAGAGCCTTTGTGGTCTCCTGGAAGGATGCTGCGGAAAGGAATGAATCTGTAGAAGATGCTGCCTTTGTGATACCGCGAAGGATAGGCGATGATGTAGCAAGACGAAGATTGATTTCTCCGGCATCAATTCTTGCTTGGATTTCTTCATTAGCCTTAATGAACTCATCCTTGCTTACTATCGTACCGGGTATAAAGTCTGCATCTCCCTCGTCAACGATCTCTACCTTTCTTGTCATCTGACGGGTGATAACCTCAACATGTTTATCATCAACATCAACGTTTTGAGAACGGTAAACCTTTTGTACCTCGCGTACGATATAGTCGTAAACTGCTTCGATACCGTTAATAGCGAGAATGTCCGCGGGTGCCATATATCCCTCTGTAAGAGCCTGGCCCTTCTTAAGCTCGTCGCCATCGTGGATTATCATAGTAGTTCCAAAAGGAACGTCGTACTTGTATTCCTTACCTGTTTCATTATCTGTAACAAGGATTCTGTTTATTCTGCCATCGTGAGTTATACGGGCAATACCGTTTGCCTGACAAGCAATAGCAGGCTTTTTAGGACGTCTTGCTTCAAAGAGCTCTTCAACTCTAGGAAGACCCTGTGTAATGTTCGCACTCGCAACACCACCGGTGTGGAATGTTCTCATCGTAAGCTGTGTACCAGGCTCACCGATTGACTGAGCTGCAATTACGCCGACAGCCTCACCGATATTAACAGGCTTGGAGCTTGCAAGGTCCATACCGTAACAATGAGCGCACACGCCGCCCTTCGTCTTACAACGAAGTACAGAACGCACCTTAACCTCTTTGATACCGCAAGCTATGATCTTTTCAACGTCCTTGAGAAGTATCATTTCGTTTTCCTTAACGATAACCTCTCCGGTTTGAGGATTGATAACATCCTCTACTGTGTATCTGCCGACAAGTCTGTCCTGAAGTTTTTCAACTATTTCGGTTCCGTCTACTATGTCACTTGCAACCATATAATCACGAGTTCCGCAATCCTCTTCACGAATGATAACATCGTGAGATACATCAACAAGACGTCTTGTAAGATATCCTGAGTCAGCTGTTTTAAGAGCTGTATCGGAAAGTGATTTACGAGCACTTCTTGCAGCTACGAAATATTCAAGTATTGTAAGTCCCTCACGGAAGTTCGATTTGATTGGAATTTCCATTGTTTTACCGGTTGCAGAGAACATAAGTCCACGCATACCTGCAAGCTGACGCATCTGTGTCATACTACCACGGGCACCGGAATCAGACATCATCTTAATTGGGTTGTATTTATTAAAGTTTTGTTGGAGCTGAGCAACAACATCCTTTGTTGCCTGATCCCAAATATCAATTACGCAGTTATATCTTTCATTCTCGGAAAGCTCACCCTCTTTAAAGTGATTGAATATCTCGTCAACCTTGCCCTCAGCCTCTTTAACGATTGTGTATTTTTCCTTAGGTATAACCATATCTGCAACAGAAATTGAAAGAGATGCTCTTGTAGAGTATTTATAACCCATAGATTTTATACTGTCAAGAACCTCTGCAGCCATTGTAAAGCCGTGGATCTTTATCGCGCGGTCTACGATTTGAGAAAGCTGCTTACTTCCTGATACAAAGTTTATTTCAAGTCCGAAAGGATCCTTTTCTCTATCAACATATCCAAGGTCCTGAGGAATATTTCTATTGAATATAAGTCTACCGAGCGTTGCATCGATTATCTTTGTCTTCTTAACTCCGTCAATTTCCTTTTCAACTCTTATTTTAATAGGAGCGTGGAGCTCAAGCTCCTTACATTCGTATGCCATAATAGCTTCATCGAAGTTACGGTATACGTTTCCTGCACCCTTTTCGGTAGGAATAGGATCAAGAGTAAGATAATAAGATCCAAGCACCATATCCTGCGAAGGAACGGCGATAGCTTTACCGTCAACAGGCTTCAAAAGGTTGTTAGCAGAAAGCATAAGGAATCTCGCCTCTGCCTGTGCTTCATTTGAAAGCGGTACGTGTACAGGCATCTGGTCACCGTCGAAGTCTGCGTTGAACGCCTTACATACAAGCGGGTGAAGCTTTATAGCTCTGCCTTCCACAAGAACAGGCTCGAACGCCTGAATAGAAAGACGGTGAAGTGTGGGAGCACGGTTAAGAAGAACGGGATGCTCTTTAATAACTACCTCGAGTGCGTCCCAAACCTCGTCTGCTACCTGCTCTACCTTTCTCTTAGCTTCCTTTATGTTGCCTGCAACTCCTGTTTCAACAAGGCGCTTCATTACAAAAGGCTTGAATAGCTCAAGTGCCATTTCACGAGGAAGTCCGCATTGATATATTTTAAGTGTAGGACCTACGACGATAACTGAACGACCGGAATAGTCAACACGCTTACCGAGAAGGTTCTGTCTAAAGCGTCCCTGCTTACCTCTAAGCATCTCGGAAAGAGATTTATAAGGACGGTTATTCGGACCTACTACAGGCTTAGATGATTTAGAGTTATCAATAAGAGCGTTTACAGCCTCTTGTATCATTCTCTTTTCGTTATTAATGATCTGACCTACAGCTCTCATTTGATAGAGCTTTTTAAGACGGTTATTTCTTGTTATAACTCTACGGTAGAGATCGTTTATATCAGATGCAGCGTATCTGCCGCCGTCAAGTGGAACCATAGGTCTTATTTCGGGAGGCAATACAGGAATTACATCAAGTATCATCCATTCAGGACGGTTACCGGATTTTCTGAAAGCTTCTACTATCTCAAGTCTTTTTATAACTCTTATCTTCTTTTGTCCCGTTGCCTTTGCAAGCTCTTCTCTGAGCTCCTTTGCAAGTGCCTCAAGATCTATTTCCTCAAGAAGCTTTTTAATTGCCTCAGCGCCTGTTTCAGCAACGAAGCGGTGCTCATACTTTTCACGGTATGAAGCATATTCATCCTCGTTAAGAAGCTGACATTTTGCCAAGGGTGTATCACCCGGATCGATAACAATTCTTTGCTTGAATTCGATTACCTCATCGAGGTGCTTTTGTGTTATATCAAGAACAAGTCCCATTCTTGAAGGATTTGATTTGAAGTACCAGATATGAGCCACAGGACAAGCAAGCTCGATATGACCCATTCTTTCACGGCGAACCTTTTTAGTTGTTACTTCGACGCCGCATTTTTCACATTTATGACCTTTATGACGGGAGCGTTTATACTTTCCGCATGAACATTCCCAGTCTTTTGTCGGGCCGAAAATCTTTTCACAGAAAAGTCCGTCTTTTTCGGGCTTTTGTGTGCGGTAGTTGATCGTTTCGGGCTTTGTTACCTCGCCCCAAGACCAGCTTCGTATGGTTTCCGGAGATGCAAGACCTATTTTTATAGAATCAAATGTATGTTCCATTAGCATTTTCCTTCTTTTAGTATTTTTTTATTAGTCTTTGTCGTCGAAGTCATCAAAATCTTCGTCTTCGTACTCGTCAGCAAATTCTTCATCCTCGTAATCGTCGTCAGAATTTTCTTCATCATCAAAAGCTTCGCTATCGTCGCTTGATTCAGTTTCCTCTGTTACAGAAACGATGTTCATAGGCTCAAGCTCCTCTTCTCCAAGGTTAGAAAGCTCTATTTCCTCACCTTCCTTATCAAAGATCTTTATATCAAGTGAGAGTGCCTGAAGCTCTTTTACAAGCACCTTGAAGGATTCAGGAATACCAGGTGTAGGAATATTTGCGCCTTTAACGATTGCTTCAAACGCCTTCGTTCTACCGATAACGTCGTCACTCTTAACTGTGAGTATTTCTTGAAGGGTGTAAGCTGCGCCGTATGCCTCAAGAGCCCAAACCTCCATCTCACCGAATCTCTGTCCGCCGAATTGAGCTTTACCGCCAAGAGGCTGTTGAGTGATGAGTGAGTAAGGACCTGTAGAACGAGCATGGATCTTATCGTCTACAAGGTGGTGGAGCTTGAGATAATACATAATACCTACCGTTACAGGGTTATCAAATGGCTCTCCTGTACGTCCGTCGTAAAGTATTGTCTTACCGTCGCATATCTTAAGCTTGCCTTCTTCGCGAAGAGCTTTTATTGCTTCGGGATTGTTCCTTGTTTCTTCATCGAGCTTTTGAATATCCTTCTTGCCGTCTTCTCTTATTACTTCCTCGAAAAGATCCTTACCGTCGGTATTTTCATTAGGAAGCACGTCTCTCCAAAGACCTGCCATCTTGAGACATTCAAATATATCTTGCTCTTTTGCTCCGTCAAATACAGGAGTCATGATCTTCCAGCCAAGCTTCTTAGCTGCGATACCGAGGTGAACCTCGAGAACCTGACCGATATTCATACGTGAAGGAACGCCGAGAGGGTTAAGAACTATATCAAGCGGTGTACCGTCTGCCAAGAAAGGCATATCCTCAGGTGGAAGTATTCTTGATACAACACCCTTGTTTCCGTGACGACCGGCCATCTTATCTCCTACTGAGATTTTTCTCTTTTGCGCAACGTAAACCTTAACTACCTTGTTTACTCCGGGTGAAAGCTCATCTCCGTTATCGCGTGAGAATATTTTAACATCTACTACGATACCGTTTTCGCCGTTATGAAGCTTAAGTGATGTATCTCTTACATCTCTTGATTTTTCACCGAATATTGCGCGTAAGAGTCTTTCCTCTGCGGTAAGCTCTGTTTCTCCCTTGGGAGTTACCTTACCTACCAATATATCGTGAGCCTTAACCTCGGTACCTATTCTTACAATACCGTTTTCATCAAGGTTCTTAAGCATATCCTCGCCAGCGTTTGGAATCTCTCTTGTGATCTCCTCCGGGCCGAGCTTTGTATCTCTTGCTTCTTGTGAATATTCCTCTATATGAATTGATGTATATACGTCATTACGAACGAGCTTTTCGTTAAGAAGAACAGCGTCCTCGTAGTTATAACCTTCCCAAGTCATAAATCCGATAAGAGCGTTTTTACCAAGCGAGATCTCGCCGTTCGATGTTGCAGGACCGTCTGCGATAACCTGCCCCTTTTCAACAGTCTCACCAACCTTTACAATCGGTGTTTGGTTTACGCAGGTGCTTTGGTTGGAGCGCTTGAACTTAATAAGCTCATAAACGTCCTTAAGACCGTCGTCTGTACGAATGATGATCTTTTTTGCATCAACTCTTTCAACAGTACCTGCATTCTTTGCAAGCACTACTACGCCTGAGTCAACTGCTGCCTTATACTCCATACCTGTACCAACGATAGGTGAGTCAGATGTAAGGAGCGGAACTGCCTGCTTCTGCATGTTTGAACCCATGAGTGCACGAGCGTTATCATCGTTTTCAATAAAGGGTATCATTGCTGTTGCAACAGATACAACCATTTTAGGCGAAACGTCCATATAGTCCGCCTTGCTTGCATCAACCTCAAGGATCTCTGCTTTATCACGAACGATTATCTTTTCATTTATGAATCTGCCCTCGCTGTCAACCTTTTCGTATGCCTGAGCTATTACGTGGTTATCCTCTTCATCAGCAGTCATATAAACTACTTCGTCTGTTACCTTGCCGTCAACGATCTTACGGTATGGAGCTTGAATAAATCCATAATCGTTGATCTTTGCATATGTTGCAAGGTAGGAAATAAGACCGATGTTAGGTCCTTCAGGTGTTTCTACAGGACACATTCTTCCGTAGTGTGTATAGTTAACGTCACGAACCTCAAAGCCTGCTCTGTCTCTTGAAAGACCGCCCGGACCGAGAGCTGAAATACGACGCTTATGTGTGAGCTCTGCCAAGGGGTTGTTCTGGTCCATAAACTGTGAAAGCGGTGATGAACCGAAGAAATCTCTTATTGCAGTAACTACGGGTCTTATGTTGATAAGAGATTTAGGCGAGCGCTCATCAGCCTCTGTGATAGCGTTCATTCTCTCTCTTACTATCTTATCCATACGGGACATACCGATACGGAATTGGTTTTGCAAAAGCTCTCCGACTGAACGCAAGCGTCTGCTTCCCAAGTGGTCGATATCGTCCTTATAGCCGATTCCGTGTGCGAAATTTGTAAGATATCCGATAGATGCGAGAATGTCCTCTCTTGTGATGTGCTTTGGACAAAGCTCTGCAATATTACGTCTTACTGTTTCTTTAATTGCATCTACATCGCCTGCACACTCTTCAACGATAGCCATAAGCTTTTCATAGTTTATCTTCTCGTTTACGCCGCAATCCTTAAGATCGTAGCCGAGAGCATATACAGGATCTACTGTTCCGTTTCCGAAAACCTTTATCTCTACTACTCGGTTGGTATCCTTTTCAACAACCTCTGCGTAGATTTCGTTTACACAGTTTTCTTCAATGATCTTAGCATCGTCTGCTGTAAGAACAACGCCTTGTTCATAAAGTATTTCGCCCGTCTTTGCGCTTACTACAGGACGTGAAAGGCGAAGTCCTACTATTCTGTCGGTTATGGAGAGCTTCTTATCAAACTTGAAGCGACCTACAGGATAAAGATCATATCTCTTTGCATCGAAGAAAAGCTTATTTATAAGGTCCTGAGCACTTTCCATTGTAGCAGGATCGCCCGGACGGAGTATCTTGTATATTGATTTAAGCGCTTCTTCTCTTATAGTTGTGCCGTTTTCAATTGCAAGCTTATCACTGTCATCCTTTGCAAGTGTAGGTGTGATAAAGAGATCACCGAACATATCCTTGATCTCCTCCTCGGTCTCAACGCCGAGAGCTCTTATGAGAAGAGTGATTGGCATCTTCTTGTTTTTGTCGATATGAACATAGAACACATTTGATGCGTCGGTCTCGTATTCAAGCCATGCGCCTCTATACGGAATAACCTGCGCCGTGTAATTGTGAATACCCATTTTGTCTATCGAAAAATCGTAGTACATTCCGGGAGAGCGAACTATCTGCGATACAACTACACGCTCTGCTCCGTTTATAACAAACGTTCCGTTGTCTGTCATAAGCGGGAAATCGCCCATAAACACCTCGTGCTCCTTAACCTCGCCCGTTACTCTGTCGGACAAGCGCACATTTACTCTAAGGGGCGCTGCGTAGTTAACATCTCTGATCTTACATTCTTCTACAGGGTATTTCGGCTTTGTTGTATCGAGAGTAAAGGATACAAAATCGATAAACAAATTGCCCGAATGATCCGTGATAGGCGATACTTCGCGAAGAACCTCCATAAGTCCTTCCTTCAAAAACCACTCGAACGATTTTTTCTGCACATCAATAAGATTGGGCATCTCAATCAATTCGTTGATTTTTGCGAAGCTCATTCGTGTGTTTTTGCCAAGCTTTTGTTCTTTGACCATAAACTAATCACTCCAACTTTTCTATATTTTTATTTTTATAATAATTATATTTTTAGCGACATTACGCAAGGACATATTTTATCACTGCCTTAAAGTTTTGTCAAGAGTTATTTTAATATTTTTTTATTTTTTGAGATTTTTTCTAAATAATTTACAATTTAGATATTGAAAATTTACTTTTTGTTAATATGTAAAATTTTTATGAACTCGAGAAAGTTGCCCATCTTTTCTTCAAAAAACGACTCTTTTTGTTTTTTGTAATTTTTTCATAATTTTTTTCAAAAAAGTATTGATTTTATTAAAATGTTGTGTTATTATATATAACTGTACGAACAGGCTATATTCGAAGCACCCTCTCAGGCAACGGATAGTGCATCTGTCGGATTATAATATTAAAGGAGGATTTATCATGCCTAATATCAAATCTGCTAAGAAGCGTGTTAAAGTTATCGCAACAAAAACACTTCGTAACAAGATGCTCAAATCTCAACTTAACACTACTATTAAGAAGTTCAAGGTAGCTGTTGAAAGCGGAGATAAGGATGCTGCACAAGTTGCTTATGTAGCTGCTGTTAAAAAGGTTGACCAAGCTGTTGCTCAAGGTCTTTTGCATAAGAATAACGCTGCTCACAAGAAGAGCTCCTTCACTCTTATGTTCAACAAAATGGCATAAGCTTTATAAAATAAATAAAGAGTCTTGTTTAACCCGCAAGACTCTTTTATTTTATTATACTATTTACTATTCTATCTATATAATAATTTAAAATTATGATATTAACTATTATAAAATAAATAGCTCCGACTGTTCGTCGGAGCTGATTAATTTTATCGATTAGTCGTCGATATAAGGCATAAGAGCCATAAAACGTGCGCGCTTGATTGCCCTTGTAAGCTCATTTTGGTGATGAGCGCATGTACCTGTAATTCTTCTGGGAAGAATCTTTGCGCGCTCTGTAACGAACTTTCTCAAGCGAGCGGTATCTTTATAATCTATGTGACCAACCTTGTCTGCACAGAATGCGCATACTTTCTTTTTTCTACGCATCATGGGACGTGCAGGACGAGCGTTTTCAACTTTTTCTACATTGTTGTTATCCATCTTAATAACCTCCTATATTATTTTAAAGGTTTGCCTCTTATCAGAATGGCAAATCGTCATCTCCCGAGATTTCTTCAAATTTCGGCGCTTGCTGTGTCTGGAACGAAGGAGCATCAGCGTATGTTCCCATTGCACCGTTCTCAGCCTTGGAATCTACAAAATACGCCTCATCAGCAACAACATCAGTTGCATAATGCTTTACGTTTTGAGCATCTGTCCAAGTTCTTGTTTGAATAGATCCTACAATACAAATAGAGCTTCCTTTTTTGAAAAATCTATTTATAAATTCAGCAGTCTGTCTCCACGCTCTTACATTTATAAAATCAGTTTGGTTATCCTCTGTTCCCTTTGCTGCGAAACGGCGGTTTACCGCTACTGAAAACGTAACTGTGGATATGCCTGTCTGGGTCTGCTTGAGTTCGGGATCTGCTGTGATTCTACCACCCAATATTACCTTATTCAAATTAAAATTTGCCATTGTGGGACCCTCCTCTTAGCTTTTACGCTTCTTTCTTTGTTTTCTTGTCTTCGATGTGACGAATTACGATTGAGCGAAGGATGCCTTCGGTAATTCCGAATACACGCTCAAGCTCGAG
Source organism: Clostridia bacterium (assembly GCA_017623355.1). Classification (GTDB taxonomy): domain Bacteria; phylum Bacillota; class Clostridia; order Oscillospirales; family CAG-272; genus RGIG2000. The sequence continues at coordinate 32,124 of JAGAPG010000010.1, read as the reverse complement.
AGTAAATGCACCCTCGCTCTTAAAATTAACGAGAACATAGTAACCGTCGTTCTTGTCATTGATAGGGTAAGCGAGTCTGCGTTTGCCCCACTCATCAACTGAATCGATGGTTCCGTTTTCGCCGATAAGAGCAGTAAACTTGTCTACAAGTGCTTTCACAGCGTCTTCGCCGAGTGAATAGTCAACTACAAACAAAGTTTCGTAAGAATTCATAACTTTTTCCATCTTTACACCTCCTATGGACATAAGACCGATGAATTGAAAAATTTTTCACCGGCAGGAGCAGATATGCTTGGCATACCTGTTCTGCGATATTTTATCACACAAAATTTCCTTTGTCAATAAGTTTTTATTATTTTTTTGAAAATTATTGATTTATTATATTAAATATGATAAAATCTATCAAGAATATATAAATACGGAGATATATTATGAAGCATATTTATTTATATACGGACGGCTCATGCAAATGCAATCCCGGTCCGGGTGGTTGGTGTGCTATTCTCGTTTACAACGGTCATGAAAAGCTTTTGTGTGGCGGAGAAAGTCAAACAACCAACAACAGAATGGAGCTTACAGCCATTATAGAGGGCTTAAAGGCTTTAAAGGAAAGCTGCAGGGTGACTCTCACCTCGGACTCAAAATACGCGCTCGATGCGCTTCAAAACGGTTGGGCAGAATCTTGGAAGGAGCGTGGTTGGCGCAAAGCCGACCGTTCCCAAGCTTTAAATCCGGATCTTTGGGAAATATTGTTGAATGAAGTAAAAAAGCACGATATTGAGTACGTATGGGTAAAGGGACACGCCGGACATCCGTACAACGAGCGTTGCGATAAGGCTGCACAAAGCGAAGCGGATAAATATGCTATCTGAATTTCTTAAAAAATAACGGGATGCGACGCATCCCGTTTGTTTTTTTATTCAGCAGGTGTACATTTATCAATGATTGACTTATAGAAATCCTTTTGATCGCCCTTAAGCTTGGAGGGTTGCTTCTTTACATAATAGTATGCAACCTCATACATACTTACGGCAACATTGGAGTTAGTTGACATATCCTTGGATTTTACAGTGTTTTCTGCTTCTCCGTTTTTATCTTTAACTGTCATTACCACACTGTATGTGTACTCTTCCTCATAAGAAGAAGCGTTCTTTACTACCAAAGAGAATGTTCCCTTCTTTTCGTCATACTTACCTGTCGCGCCCTTGCCGTACATTACGATTTCCTTCGTAACATCCTTGCTGTTTGTAACCTTTGCAGTTACCTTTACATCATATCCCTCTTCTTCAAGAGCTTCTATTTTTGAAAGATCAAGCTTGAATGTAACTCTGGTTGCAACAAAATCAGTATATCTGATTGAATATTCCTGTGCCTTAATGTTAGATTTAAGAGCCACAAGCTCTGCCTCTTGCTTGCTTGTTCCGGGCTCCTTTTGCGAGCATACGGAGCACAAGCTTTCCATCACACCAGGTTTTGTATAGGTAGACTCTGTTGTTACTGTCGGCTTATATGTGTGATTTCCTGTTGCAGGGAAGAATGTTTCGTCTTCGCTTTTTGTATTACAAACATTGCAAAGATATCTACCTGTTGCAGATGTTCCGCAAGTAGGAGCGATAGAGTCCTTATACTCTATCTTTGCATCCTTGAAATCGTGTTTTCCTGTTGCGTATTCTACGATTTTCTGCTTTAAGCCGCAAGTCTTGCAAGTAACATACTCAAAACCGTGCTCTACGCAAGTAGCTGCCAAATAATTTTCTTCAACAGTTGTATCTCTTTCGTTATCGTGATAAACACGTGTAACGCCTGTCTTTGCCCATTCACAAACAGAGCAAACGCCGTCAAATGTTTTTGTGCAGTTTTCACCGTCAACAACATTAGTCATATTTGACTCGTCAAATTCGCAAGAATGTGCAAGAATATCAAGCTCTGAGAAGAACATTGTTGTGCTTCCGTCATGCTTTACGCTTACGCAAGAAATAACGATGGATTTAACCTTTTTACCTGTAAGGTCATTGGTCATTATGATAGGTGTGCCGTCATAGTTTTGGAAAGCACCATTTTCGTATGTGTATACTGATTCGCCGGCAGCATTAAAGAATTCGATCTTACAAGCGTTCCAGTTGGAATATGCATAAAGCTTTGTTGTAAGTATGTGATACTCTTCGTCAAAGGTGATTGTAAGTGAGCTGCCTGTAGGAGCTGCCCACAAATTACGTTCTCCACCCCAAGGGTTAGTGTTAATTTTACCATCAAGAAGCGCCGCTGCATCTCTTGTGTTAGATGCTTTTATTTCATCTGTTTCCACTAAGGTTTCCGCAAATGTTGCGTTACTTGAAGTGAGTTTCTTTGCATAATCATATATATCAAGAACATCAAGCTCCCTTGTTACGGACTCGTGACAAACAGTACATTCACCAACAGCCTCACCCTTTGTATATGCGGTAGGAGCTTTTGTTACCTGTGTTTCTCCAAGCGTGTGAAGAGGTGTAACAACCTGTGTAGTTGCGCCACAAACACACTTATAAACGTCTATACCTGTTTCCGTACAGGTTGAAGGTGTGCTCGCTTCCTTATCAAGTATATCGTAGTTATGACCGATCAAAGAATAAGCATAGATCTCACCGATCTCGCCCTCGTATCCGCTTGTATTAAAAGCTGTGACCTTCATATATTTTATTTCTCTGTTAACTTCAAATACAGAATTCTCGTAAACCTTGTAATCGTCTGCGTTAACATCTGTTGCCAATCCGCCGTTCGCTATTTTATCAGCAACTGCTGCGTTGTACTCGTCCTGCAAAAATTTTTCTTCAAGCCACTTTTCCTCAATAAGCTCCCAGCTTTCGCCGTCTTCTGAGTATTGAAGGCTTAAATAATTCATGGCTGATGTGCCCATTGCTTTATGACAGTCATTTGTATGGATAACAACATCAGTAAGCTCCATAGCTTCTTTGTAGGTAATGATTACTTGAAGACCTGATTGAGGCCAAGCCTTAATCGTTGTGTATGTTTTTTCGTTTCCGTCAAACATACCGAGATAATCAAGGCTTCCCGTCCAAGTTATATAGTTAGGCTTGCCTGTATCTTGATTAACGGGGCAGTTAACAATCTCTATAGACTCGATATAATCAAAGAGTCCGTTTTTGTCAAATTGGTTTATGTTTGTGAGCTTAGCTTCACATTCAGAAGCTGTTTGAGGCTCAGTTCCCTCTGCGCTTGTAGGGATAATGCACATCACCATTGTAGATAAAAGCATTATAAGGCAGAGAAACATTGCTAAAAATCTTTTCATAATTTTTCTCCTTAGAAATTTTTATACGTGAAAATTATACCACACGCGCGAAGATTTGTCAAATATTTTTTATAAGCCTATAAATTAGGTTTTGTGAAAATCATACAATTTATTGATTTTCAAATTATATTTTTGTTGCTTAAAGTCCTCGTTTATTTGTGCACTTGTAACAAATTATGAATAAAATGTAAAATTAAATATACTTTACGTTAAATAGAAAACAAATTCTAAAAAATATTAAATCTCCGCTACATAGTTTTTAGGGAAAAAGAAATTTAAGAGGTTTTGGCTTATGCCTCGTGGTGCTGACAGTATGAATTGAACATACATAAACAAGGCGCCTGAGCCTTGTCTAATACCTATGTCAGCATAAGAAAAAGACACAGTTAAGTGTCCTTCGTTATTTTGTTTGAGATTGATTTAGTTCTTTTATTTTCTCGACTACTTGTTCTTCCGTGTAGTCGGTATTAGCAACAATTAAATTGATTTTTTTACTTGTTTCTCCGTCGATTTTAGAATCCATAATCAGTTGCATAGTAGCATCCGAAAATTGTGCTATTCGTTGGCTGAATGCCTCTCCACTCACAATCATATAAAAATCTCCTCTCACTATCGGCATCGGTTTCATTATCAACATTTATTTTCACAATGCGAGTTATAATAGGTTTGCTTATCGTTCCTTTTGCATAAACTATTGTATTGTTTATGCCTTCATTCTTTCCACCTATTTCGCTAACAGGAAGCATAAACTCACCACTTGATGTTCTTGGAAATGATTTATATCCATTCAATGCCTGCGCAAATTTGGTTGTAAAATCTTTATTTTGCCCTGCGCTTAATATCTCGTTTGCTCTCGCCCATCCATGGTCATTATATTCCTTCTTGGTATAGCCATATTTTTTACAATTGATTTCTTTTTTAAGAGCTTCACCGATTTTTATTGTTTTAGCAGAATGTGACTTGTCCGTAAACTTTCCGTCTTTGTCTCTTGGATGCTCGCTTTCTTTGAACTCTGCCACTTTTAGTATACTCCTTTTATGATAGTCTGTCAAGCGAATGGTGTGCAATTTGCTTCACATCTTTATCGCCTGACTCTCTATCATACAGCTTAGCATTATAAAATAGTGACATTTTTAAAAATTATCAAACATACACAGGCTTTAAAAAACAAAAAGCCTCGAAAACGTTATGTTTTCGAGGGCTTTTATATGGTGCTCTTGCGGAGATTCGAACTCCGGACACCTTGATTAAAAGTCAAGTGCTCTACCGTCTGAGCTACAAGGGCATTTGGTTTCGTGCCTATACATAATATCACAGCAATTTTATTTTGTCAATAGTTTTTTTGAATTTTTTCTATTTTTTATTTTTCTAAGTTAAGAATATTTTTTTAAAAAAATATTTTTTTTTGGATTTATTTGTGCTATACTTATTTTATAGTATTTTAATTTTGAGAGGTTTTTATGAAAAAAATTTATCTTTGGGAAAATCCCCCCTACATTTCTTACACCGACAACTCATTCCGTCCATCAATAACAGAATTCAAGGTTAACGATTCAAAAACTGCTGTTATCGTTTGTCCCGGTGGCGGATACTTAGGCAAAGCACATCACGAAGGCGCCCCTATTGCTGAAATGTTCAATGAAAACGGAATAAATGCTTTCGTCCTTGATTACAACGTTAAGCCGTGCCACAAATTTGCTCCGCTCAGCGATATTCAAAGAGCTATAAGAACCGTTCGTTCTCTCGGCTATGAAAAGGTTGCTACTCTCGGCTTCTCGGCAGGTGGACACCTTTGCGCTACATCCGGTACTCTTTATAATTTCGATGCTTATGAAAAGACAGACGATATAGACAAGCTTAACGCGCGTCCCGACGCATTTATGCCTTGCTATCCCGTTATCACATTTGGAGAACAGTATTCTCACAAGGGATCTCGTATGGCTCTTCTCGGTGATGAACACGAGGATCCTGCTTTAATCAAAATGTTCTCAAATGAAAAAAACATCACCAAAGATACCCCTCCATGCTTTATGTGGCATACGACAGAGGACGATCTCGTTCCTCCGAATAACTGTCTTATTCTTGCTCAAGCTCTTGGCGAGCACGGCATTCCATACGAGCTTCATATTTATCCTCACGGATGCCACGGTCTCGGTCTTGCTTACGATCGCAAGGACGTAGGAACATGGAGCAAAAACGCCGTTATATTTTTAAGAGAATTGGGCTTTTAAGGAGCTTCTATGAAAATTGCTATCGTGACCGGTGCTTCAAGCGGTATCGGAGTTGAATTCTATAAGGAAATACAAAAAGAGCCTCTTGACGAGGTTTGGATCATTGCGCGCCGAGAGGAGCGTCTTAAAGACATTTCCGAAAAATTCGGTGTTTTACCTACAAAAATAATTCCTATGGATATAACGCTTCAGGAAAACGTAAAGGAATATATTCGTTTGCTCAAGGAAAACGATGCAGACATCAGATTCCTTATAAATAATGCCGGCTTTGGTGTTATAGGCGAGCTTGCCGATGCGGATTTTATCCAGCAAGGAGCTATGTGTGATCTCAATGTCAGAGCTATGACTCAGCTAACGACAGCTTCTCTTGGCTTCATGAACAAGGGTGCTTGCATAATTAACACCTGCTCTATCTCTTCGTTTGTCCCAAATGCGCGAATGACGGTATATTCAGCCTCAAAGGCGTTTGTTATGAGCTTTACAAAATCCTTAAGATACGAGCTTAAAAAAAGAAAGATCAATGTTACTGCTCTGTGTCCAGGACCTATGGATACGGAATTTCTTGCTGTTGCGGGAATAAAAAAGGGCGTTTCAAAAACCTTTGACAAATTGCCACGGTGCAATCCGAGAAAATCCGCCATCGGAGCTATAAAAGCTGCTAAAAAAGGAAGATGCGTTTATACTCCAAAGCTGTTTTATAAATTTTACAGAGTTATTGCAAAAATTCTTCCGTGTCCCTGGCTTTTGGGTGCAGCAAAAACTTAAAAACAAAAAATCCGCAGCTGCGGATTTTTTTATTTATTTGAATTTTTTAAATACATTCTTTTTTTCGAGCGCGAGAAGTAATAAAATTCCCGCGATATAAGCCATCACTGCTTCTCCTATAAGCACTCCGACAAGATTTGTGAAATAGATCCCCAAATTCGTTTCATTTGAATAGCAATACATTATAACCGCGGGGACTATCAGAGTGTTTGATAAGACAGTCGGTATAGGAACTAAAAATCTATTTTTAAGCTTAGATCCAACGAGCGCTCCCAAAAAGGTAGCAAGCGTACCGAAAATAATGTCAAGCGGTGCACAGCCTGTCAAAAGATTTGCAAGGAAGCACCCGACGCTCAAGCCATACGTTGCATACGGTGTAAAGTAGACCAAAATGCAAAGCATCTCGGAAAGTCGGAACTGAATAGCTCCGCTTGAAAGTCCAAGCGCAAACGATACGTACGTCAGCGCGACATACAACGCGGCAATAAGTGCTGAAAACGTAAGTGCTCTTACACTATTTCTTTTCATTTTTATTTCTCCTTAGTTTTGTTTTAAGTGAGGATGGTTTCGAACTCACTGAGGCAATTATACATCTAAATTTCAAATAAATCAAGACCTTTTGAAAATTTCAGCATAGTATAAATGATAACGGAGGTGATTTTATGAACAGCCAGCAAAATGAAAGTCTTGGATTTCTCATAGTAGAGGTTAAAACAGCAAACGGAGCGTTACCCGTTGAAAACGCATTGGTTTATATTTATCCAATGCTTGATGAGAGTGAAAACGGACGCTTTCCCACAGACGCATCAGGTGTTTTATACTCGCTAAGAACCGATATTTCGGGTAAAACAGAAAAAGTAGCGCTTAACACAAAGCCACGGTCTCTTTCTATGTCTCCAAGCAACGAAACGCCGTATGTCAGCTACAATGTTTACATCGTTGCAGACGGATTTTTTGACACTTACAAAATGAACGTGCCCATTTTCCAGGGTATTACCTCTATCCAAACCGCCGAGATGATACCGCTTTCGGAATATGCGGATCCCGATTCGCAAACTCCCGATTCTATCGGAAGATTTTCAGTATCCGAGGAACCGGATCTATAAGGAGGAGCTATGCCAAATTTACCTGTTATCCCAACGTATATAACCGTCCATCTCGGTTCTCCGGACTCTGATGCTCAAAACGTTACTGTGCCGTTTTTAGACTACATAAAAAACGTTGCATCAAGTGAAATATATCCTACCTGGCCTGAAAGCGCCATAAGAGCCAATATCTATGCGCAAATATCCTACGCTCTTAACAGAATATACACAGAATATTATCCTTCAAGAGGATATGATTTTGATATAACCAATTCTATTGCCATCGATCAATCTTTTGTTTACGGAAGAGATATATTTGAAAACATATCTCAGACAGTTGACGAAATATTCAATGAATATGTACGAAGAATCGGATCTGTTGAGCCGTATTTCACCGCTTATTGCGACGGCAGAGAAATTCAATGTGAGGGACTTGAACAATGGGGTACCGTTACTCTTGCCGAGGATGGATATACCCCCTATGAAATTTTACAATATTATTACGGAGATGATATTGAGATAGTACGTGATGCTCCTGTAGAAAATGTTTCTCCAAGCTATCCTGGACGAGATCTGTCACTTGGCTCTATCGGGAACGATGTTCAGCAAATCCAAATAAGACTGAACAGAATCGCAAAAAATTATCCCGGTATACCGAAGATATACCCCATTGACGGAGTTTTTAACACATCAACGCAAAATGCGGTCCTTGAATTTCAAAGAGTTTTTAATCTTTCTCCCGACGGGATAGTTGGAAAGGGCACGTGGTACAGAATACAAGCAATTTATAACGCCGTTAAAAGACTCAACGACCTTGCATCTGAGGGAATAACTATAGGAGAGGTTACAGGATTATTTGACACAGAGCTTTCCGAGGGTGATACCGGAAGCGAGGTGTTCGAGCTGCAATATCTTCTTGCTCTTATCGGAAACTATGACGAGGAGATACCGATAGTTACACTTGACGGCATATTCGGTCCAAGCACAGAGCAAGCGGTACGTGCTTTTCAGAGGTCTTACGGTATAAACGAAACGGGAGTGGTCGCTTATCAAACCTGGGATCAGCTATATCGCGCTTATATAGGAATTCTTTCTTCCTTACCCGACGAATATTTTGCGAGCACCACTCTTCCTTATCCGGGTACGATATTAAGAGTAGGCTCAAGCGGTGAGGGTGTCCTTGCGCTTCAGGAATATTTAAACTACATTTCCGATACCTACACTCAAATACCCAAGATCACGGTTGACGGTATTTACGGAGAAGGAACTCAAAGCGCAGTTCGGGCTTTTCAAAGAACATTCTCTCTTCCCGAGTCGGGTATCGTTTCATCTCGCCTTTGGGATACTATAACCTCGGTTTACAGAGATCTGTATGACGGAAATGCAGTATCTGTTTCTCAATATCCCGGCTATAATATAGGATAGGTGTATCATGAGTTATTTTGATTTAAGAAATGAAGAAAATGCTATTATGTATATTCAAAGGATGCTAAGAGATCTTGATTATTTTAACAATGATACTGCCTCCTTTACGATAGACGGTGTATATTCGGACAGAACGCGAAGGGCTGTTTATGAATTTCAAGAGGCTTATGAGCTTGAGCCAACGGGAATTGTAGATTATGAAACATGGCAGCTTTTAAATTATATTCACAAAAGCGAGCTTGAAAATCAGAACGGAGCAAGAGCTGTAAAAATAGTATCTAATACGAAGCCGTTCATTATTGAGCCTGATACCGAGAATGATATAATTTACGTTATACAATATATGCTTACGCAAATTTCAACGCATCACGACGAGCTTGAGGATGTAAAAATAAACGGTATTTACGATCTCGAAACTCAAGAAGCTATTATGTCCTTTAAAAGAAAAAATCTCATTGATCCCTCTCCTGTGATCGATGCTGCAACCTTAAATTTGCTTTTTGATGAATACGAAGCGGTAATTTCCAGGGAAAACTGAAATATCAAGCCTTTTTGTGTCAAGAATAAATTAAATAAAAACGAAAGGGTTTGAAAAATGAACAGCAGCTTTACTCCAAAAGCGCAGGATGTTTTGAATCAAGCGAAAATCTGCGCTGAAAAAATGGGACACACCTACATAGGCACGGAGCATTTGCTTATGGGTATTATCTGCACTGAATGCGTTGGTGCAAAAATTCTTGACGATAAAAAAATTTTTTATTCCGATGTATATGACAAGGTCGTAAGCATTGCGGGAGAGGGCATACAAGCCTCTCTTCCCGCTTCTTCGATCACTCCGAAATGCAAAAAAATAATAGAAGGCTCTCTTGGAAGCGCCAAGCGCTTCGGAACACGGTTTATAGGAACTGAGCACATTTTATATGCTCTTTGTGACGATCCCGAATGTGTTGCTGCCAGAATTCTTGTGTTATTAGGAGCTTCCTTACAATCTATAAAAACCGATATTTCGTCCTTTTGCGATACATCATTCGAATATAAAAAGGAAGCAAAGGGTATTTCGGGTGCTCCAAGTCTTTCTAATCACAGCAAAAATTTAAATCTTCTTGCAAAAGAGGGAAAATTAGATCCCGTAATAGGTCGAGATGAGGAAATATCAAGAATAATTCGTGTTCTTTCAAGAAGGAGCAAAAACAATCCTTGCCTTATCGGTGATAGCGGAGTTGGAAAGACGGCTATCGTAGAAGGGCTTGCACAAAGAATATTTGACGGTTGCGTTCCGGATGAGTTAAGTGAAAAAATAATCGTTTCTCTTGATCTTTGCTCTATGATCTCCGGCACAAAATACCGAGGTGAATTTGAGGAGCGAATGAAGGCTGTTCTAAACGAGGTAAAAAGTAACGAAAACATAATTCTCTTCATAGATGAGCTTCACACCATCATAGGCGCAGGCGGAGCTGAGGGAGCTATTGATGCTTCTAATATTATCAAGCCTGCTCTTGCCCGTGCCGAAATCCGTCTTATCGGCGCTACTACAACAGATGAATACAGAAGATATATTGAAAAGGACTCGGCTCTTGAAAGAAGATTTCAACCCATAAATGTAAGCGAACCGCAAGAAAACGAAGCGATCACTATATTAAAAGGACTCAAAGAAAAATACGAGCAGCATCACTGTGTCAAAATAACGGATGAAGCTATAACGGCAGCTGTGCGTCTTTCCAAGCGTTATATAAACGACAGATTCTTACCCGATAAGGCTATTGATCTTATAGATGAAGCGTGCGCGCAAAAAAGACTCGGAGCCTTTAACAAATCTCCGCAAGCTAAAAATCTCGAAAATCATCTAATAAAGCTCACCAAAGAAAAAGAGGATGCTATATTAAACGGAGATTTTGATCTTGCTTTACAAATACGGGACAGTGAGGCTATGACCAAAATGGAGCTGAAAAAGCTGCGTCAAAGAAATAAATGTCCCCAAAAGTATTCCCTTCAAATTACCGAAAATGATATAGCCGAGGCTTTGACCTCGTTTACTAAAATACCTATCAAAAGATTAGCCGCCAAGGAAAAGGAGCATCTCAAAAATCTTGACAAGGAACTTGAAGAAAGAGTTATCGGGCAAAAAAATGCGATCCGTACAGTTGCGAACTCTATAAAGCGAGGCAGAACCGGACTGAAAAATCCGCATCGTCCAATAGGCTCATTTATGTTTTTAGGCCCTACAGGAGTCGGCAAGACTCACTTAGCAAAGCAGATTGCCAATGTGGTTTTTGGATCTGAAGACAGTATTATTCGATTTGATATGTCAGAATATTCCGAAAAGCATAGCATCTCCAAGCTTATCGGAGCGCCTCCCGGATATGCAGGCTATGAAGACGGCGGACTGTTAACCGAGGCAGTACGCAAAAGACCTTATTCCGTCATCCTCTTTGATGAGGTGGAAAAGGCACATTCAGATCTTTATAATATTTTGCTTCAAATACTTGATGACGGTATATTAAGTGATTCCAAGGGCAAGCACGTGGATTTTAAAAATTCCATTATAATTCTCACATCGAATATCGGTGCAAAAAGTATTACCGCACCAAAGCGCTTGGGATTTCTCGACGAATCGGTATCTAACGAGAACGAAATAATAAAATCTCAAATAAAGGATGCTCTGCGTTCTGAATTTTCTCCTGAGTTTCTTAACAGACTCGATGAAATTATAATCTTTGAAAAGCTATCCCAAAACGATATTGAAAAAATATGCTCTCTTATGCTTGATGAGATAAAATCTCTTTCAAAAAATGTCGGTATTGATTTAGAAATAGATGAAAGCGTTATTGAATACTTATCTAAAAAAGGCTTTGACAGCAGCTTTGGCGCTCGTCCGTTAAGGCGCGCTATTTTAACAAGCATAAGCGATCCTCTTTCCGACAAGCTACTTGATGAAAGCATAATTCCAAACGATACCGTAAGAATATTTTCTGACGGTCAAAAAATACTTTTTGATAAATAAAAAATCGGGCGATTGCCCGATTTTTTATTTTTAGCTTTATTTTGTAATATGAACATCGAGTTGTGGAAATGGGATCTCAACTCCAAATTGGTCGAACGATGTCTTAACGATCTCGTTTAACGAGAATTTAACATCCCAATAGTCTTCATTTCTTACCCATACACGAAGCTGCATAGCTATCGCGCTATCCTGATGCTCTGTAACTATTGCCTTTGGTGCCGGATCCTCAAGCACTCTTTCGTCGCTCTTTGCGCAAGAAAGCAATACCTTTTTAGCAAGATTGATATCTGCGCTATAAGAAATAGTAAATTCAAGATCCAATCTTCTTGTATCGTGAGTAGAATAGTTAGTTATAACGGAATTTGAAAGCGCTCCGTTAGGTACCACCACCTTTTTGTTGTCGGGTGTAGTAAGGGTTGTATAGAATATTCCTATATCGGTAACAGTTCCGCTAACGCCGGCTCCATCAATATAATCTCCAAGCTCAAAGGGCTTAAGACCTACTACCATAATTCCGCCGGCTATATTGGAAAGGCTACCCTGCATTGCCAAGCCTATAGTAACTCCGATAGAAGCTATAAGAGCAGAAAGTCCGGCTATATTAAAGCCGATTATCGAAACACCTATCAATGTTATCGCTATATACAAAACAATAGAAATAACATGACCGAGAAAGCTTCTGAGCGTTGTGGAAAAATGGCCCATTCCCTTTGAATTTACGAATTTTTTAACAATTTTTCTTACAAGCTTAAAGCCTATAATAATAACGAGAACTCCGATAACAAACTTGCCTATTGCCCAAAGTGTCGTGGGATTAGTGAAAAAATCCACTATTTTTTGTCCAAGCTCTCTGAAAAAGTTTTCAATAAAAAGCATTTTTTGTTTTCTCCTTTAATTTATTTTTTGTTTTGTTCATTAAGATCATCGCCGCAATTTCCACAATATGTAGCAGATTTGGCGTTGACCTTTCCGCAAGAAGCACATACCGGTTTTCCCTGAAGTATAGCTATTTCCTGCTGTATTTTTTCAATTTCGGTGTTAAGCTTATCAGCCTTAGCGACAAGCGCCGCTATTTTTTTATCCATATCAGTCCCATCGGATATTTGAATAAAAAGTGCTCTTCCAAGCTCCTCATAAGCCTCGTCAAGATCAGCCTGCTTCGTCGCAAGCTTGATTTTATACTTTGCAATATTCAAAACTCCTGAGGTTTTTTGTGCGATCTTATCAAGCATTTCAGCCATATCCTCACCTCCATTATATTATATGATACAACTTTTTTTATTGTTTGTCAAATATTTTAAGAATATTTTTTCGTGTTCTGCAAAAACTTTACAAAAAGGTAACAAAGGAGCTTTTATGAATAAAGAAAATTATAATATCTATATTTCAAGACGTGCAAAGAAATCTCCGTTCCTTAAAAACTGCTGCTTTGCTTTTTTATTTGGCGGCTCGATTTGCGCGTTAGGACGTATTTTTCTCGATATATATTTATATATTGGAATGGAACAAAAGGATGCTTCCTCGTTAGTTTCGATGACGATTATATTTATAGCGTTTCTTTTGACTGCCTTCGGCGTTTTTGACAATATTGCCAAAATAGCAGGCGGCGGTACATTAGTTCCGATAACCGGCTTTGCCAATTCTGTTGTTTCGGCAGCTATTGATTCAAAAAGCGAGGGCTACGTGTTAGGGGTCGGTGCTAAAATTTTTTCAATAGCAGGACCTGTTATTCTTTACGGCATAACAAGCGGAACGATTTATGGAATTATTTATTATTTTTGGACACTTCTGAGGTGAAATATGCAACAAATCATTGATTTTAAAAATTCAGCGAGTATTCTTTCCTATTACTCGGTAGTAGGAAAAAGCGAAAAGGAAGGTCCTATTGGAGAATGCTTTGACGAGTATTGTGAGGACGATATGTTTGGAAAAAGCAGCTGGGAGCAATCCGAAAGCGAAATGCAACGATTAGCTCTTAAAGGAGCTTTAGAAAAGGCTGAATTAAGTGCAACCGATATAGAGCTTCTTATTGCAGGGGATCTTTTGAACCAGTGCGTAGGCTCAACATACGGTCTTTTGGATTTCAATATTCCTTATGTAGGAATATACGGCGCTTGCTCCACCTGTGCCTTGGGGTTAGCACTTGGCGGAGCGCTTTTGAGCGGGGGTGTGTGTGATAAATGCGCATCCGTTACCTCCTCTCACTTCTGTTCAAGTGAAAGGCAGTTTCGTTTTCCTCTTGAATACGGCGGGCAGCGCACACCAACATCTCAATGGACTGTTACAGGCTCGGGAGCATTTGTTCTCGGTCGCGAAGGTGATATAAAGATCAAATCCGCAGTATTTGGTAAAAGCATAGATATGGGTGTAAAGGATATTAACAATATGGGCGCTGCTATGGCGCCTGCCGCCACAGATACGATTTTAAGATTTTTTCAAAATTCCAGCCACAGAGTCGAGGATTTTGATATGATCGTAACGGGAGATCTTGGATATGAAGGAAGCGAGATACTTAAGGATCTGCTTCTTTCAAACGATTTGGATATAAGAAAAAATCACGTTGATTGCGGTCTTGTGATATACGATCGCTTTTCTCAGGACAAGCACGCCGGAGGATCAGGATGCGGTTGCAGTGCAAGTGTGCTTGCCGGAAATATTCTAAAAAATATGCAATCGGGTGCAATAAAGGATATTCTTTTTATTGGAACAGGTGCTCTTATGAATCCTATGACTCTTTATCAAGGGCAAAGCATCCCTTCGATCGCGCATCTTGTTCATATTGGAAGGTAGTTATGGAAATATTTTTAAATTATTTATTTGCGTTTCTTGTAGGTGGCATTTTATGTGTTATTGCACAAATACTAATTGATAAAACAAAGCTAACACCTGCAAGGATACTCGTTGCATACGTATGTGCAGGAGTTTTTCTCACGGCTATAGGTCTTTATGAGCCTTTAGTGAAGCTGGCAAGCACAGGGGCTACCGTTCCATTGACCGGTTTTGGATACGCAATAGCCAACGGAGTGCGCGAGGCTGTTGATCAAAAGGGCATCATCGGAGCTTTGACAGGCGGTCTTACCGCTACTTCAGGTGGGATAACTCTCGCTCTTATACTCGGATTTATAGCATCTCTTATTGTTTCCGGAAAGCCAAAGCGATAATAAAAAAGCAAGCTCATTAAAATGAACAGTAGTTCAATAGAGCTTGCTTTTGATTTTTAGAATTTAACTGCTACTCTCTTTATCTCGTCTACGAGCTTTATCGTATTAGCAGAGCTTTCGGGAGTTACGAAATCAGGAGAAACTCCTTTGTTTACGCAGTCAACGAAGTATTGGATCTCGTTAAGATATCCGTTATCATTGCTGATGTTGATACCGAGATCAAGCTCCTTTGCTTCTTCCTTCTTTTCGTCCTCTATCTTTTTGCCGTTTTTGTAAATTCCGTCAGCGGTACTGTCAACTATTCCGTTTTGGAATACTGCTGTATAAATAGCTCTGAAGCTTACAGGTGCGTTATACCAAGTGCCCTCGCAGGAAACAAGCGTATCTCCGTATATCATTTCTGTCTGAACGAAATCATTGTTTTCTCTGAACGAATATTTTGCAGACATTATCTTGTCGGGCATACCCAAAATACTTTGGACGTAATCTATATCGTGGATAGAAAGGTCTGTAACGACTCCGCCGCTACGATCCTCTTTTCTCATCCAATCCTCCCAGCTCCATGTAGGAATACCGGAAATGCGCTTCATATCAAGACGCAAAAGCTTTCCAAGCTCTCCGCTTTCAATAACACTCCTCAAATATGCGTAAGGTGCCATAAATCTCACAACGTGAGCAGCCATAAAGTATTTATCAGTTTTTGATGCAGCCTCAAGAACCTTCTTTGCCTCATCCTCATTGATAGTCATAGGCTTTTCACAAAGAACGTGAAGACCCTTTCCAAGGCAGTAAATAGCCATATCAGCGTGCATATAGCTCGGTGTGCATATATCTACCATATCGAGATTTTCCTTCTCGATCATTTCCTTATAATCCTTATAAACGGTGATTCCCGTGCCGTTTGTTTTTTCCTTTGCCATATCCTCGCGAACATCAGCAACCGCAACGAGCTTCGCGCCCTTAACATCCTTATAGTTTCCATAGTGGCATCCGCCCATTCCGCCAATGCCGATAAGTCCTACTCTTATCTCAGCCATTTATAATATCCTCCAAGAATTTTTTTGCATATAAAATATCTTCTATTTGTTTATCTCCGTCTATCTCTCTTTCGATAGTGATAGATCCGTTATATCCGTGCTCCTTGAGCTTCCTTATAAGAACAGGGAAATTAGCGCGTCCGTCACCTATTTTCTTTTCCTCGCCAAGGTATTTAGGATCTGTAGGATATTCTCCGTCCTTACCGTGAACACCTCTTACATAATCTCCAAAAATATCAACTGCATCGCAGGGATTTGCCTTTCCGTAAAGAAGAAGGTTTGCAGGATCAAGGTTTATGCCGAGATTACCGGTTCCCACCTCTAAGATGGTTCTTTTAAGAGTAATAGGAGTTTCTTGACCTGTTTCAAAAAGAAGATACTGACCGTTTGCCTTACAGTATTCAGCAATATCTCGAATAGCTATAACTACTGCGCGGAATTCGTCTGTATCAGGATTCTCTGGCAAAAAGCCCATATGCGTTATAAAATCCTCGACTCCAAGCTTTTTAGCAAAATCAGAGCCCTTTTTAAGCTCGGAAATTCTTTGTGCTCTGAAATATGTCGGTACTATACCGAGCGTATTATATCCACGGGCAAAATTCCATTGAGCCTCACCGCTCCAGCCGCACCATACCGCGCTTATTTCAAGTCCTGTTTCCTTTGTTGCCGAAAGAACCTTCTCTACATACTCGTCTGTCATAAAATCAAAGTTCCAGCAACAAAGCTGAAAGCTTTCAAGTCCGAATTTTTTTACATCTTTTATTTTCTCGACTACATTTTCGCCGAGGCTTACCATTGTTCCAAGCTTCATATTATGTACCTCACAATTTTTTCTTATAAAAAGTATAACATATCAAAAATATAAATTCAAGAATTTTATATTTTTATTTCAAAAATTATTTTAATTTTGTATTGCTGTTTCTGCGTTGTCGCCTAATCTCCAAGAAAGCTCGTATGTTATTTCGCCAACGGAAAGAAATTCCTGAGCCATTCCTGCCTTGTGAAGCTGATGAAGATCCTTAGGTGAGATATCGCCCACGATATTCGCTATTGTACCTGTAAATACAGCAGATGAATTTCCTTCATCCCAATTGTAAAAATCTATCGCCTCATATTTAAGAATAGCGGTATATATTTCTCCGTCGAATGTAACATTATTCATTTCCATAGATGTGAAATACGAGCCTAGCGCATATTTCCAATCACCCGAGAGATTATGGAAAATACTCTCTTGCATTTGATAAATATCGACAATCTCTCCCTCACATGCCAAGATTTCTGCCGCGCGAAGTGCCTTTTCGATATCTGCATTTCTGTTTTGCAAAGCCGTTTGGTCTGAAAGGAACGCTATCATATCTATTATGAAATTCTCGCCGCTTCCGTCAAGATAATGCTTCATAAGCTTTGCCGCATTCCTATAGGTAAGAGATCCGCCCAGAACTATCTTTCCCGCACTTGATCTCACGCTTGAAAGCTCTGTATCGGTATAAACGCTTCCAATATTATATACGGCGGCAGAAAGTGACATCTGGCGAAGTCTGTCATATGCCTCAACAGTACCCGATACTGTCGAAAAATTTCCGATTTCCGTTATTTTTTCGGGGGGAGTGTCAATAATTTCACTTGATGAGTCCTCTTCACTGCTTTCAATCGGTTCTTCAACGTTGCTTTCAATCGAAGATTCATATTCAAGTTCCGAGCTTTGCTCACATTCGGTCTGCTCAGCCGTTTCCTCACTCGTCGCTTCTGTTGATTCATCCTCTCGGCTTTCAAGAGATTCGTCGTATGATTCTTGATCCTCTGTCGTTTTTTCTTGTTCAGAGCTTTGCATTTTTTGACTTGAGCCCTCATCGTCATCAAAAATTATATCTTCCTGCACAGTACACGCCATAAAAGCAAGCAAAAACATTATCAAGATTAGTAAAAAAAATATTTTTTTCAAGGTATCAGCTCCTTTTAAGGTAGAATATCATTTTTTCAAGGCTTTGTCAAGTTTTTTGCTTGAATAATAGCTTTTATTATGTTAAAATAATAGTCGAGGTGATTTTATGATCAAAAAATTCAATGCTCTGCGTTCCTCGTTTGAAGTATTGGGAGTAGATGCTATATATTTGACATCAAGTGTTTCACACAGATATTTTACCGGCTTTGAAAATCCCGACGGAGCGATTTTGATAACCCAAGATGAAATATTTGCCTTTGAGGATTTTCGCTATACCGAGATTGCAAACGAGCTTCTGGGTAGCTTTTGCAAGGTTATCGCTCCTCAAAAATCCTTCAAGGATGAGCTTATTGATGTAATAAACGATAAAAAGCTCATTAGAATAGGATACGAGGATCTCTCTATGAGCGTTGCAGATTTTAAGCGTCTTTGCACTAATTTTAACGCTGAGCTGATAGAAATCGGAGATACGGTATCAAAAATGCGTGAAATAAAGGATGAGCGAGAGATCTGCTCTATAAGAGAGGCTCAACGCATAACTGATCTTGCTTTTGAACATATTTTGAAGATAATAAGCCCTGAAATGACTGAATGTGACGTTGCCTTGGAGCTTGAATATTTTATGAGAAAAAACGGAGCTTCCGATAAAAGCTTTGATACTATCGCTATAAGCGGCGAAAAGTCATCTATGCCACACGGAGTTCCTGAAAACACAAAGCTTAAAAAGGGATTTCTTACCATGGATTTCGGCTGTGTCGTTGACGGGTATCATTCCGATATGACGCGAACCGTCTGTTTAGGCAAGGCTACATCTGAAATGAAGAAATTATACGATACTGTTCTTTCGGCTCAGACAAATGCTCTTGAGTTTTTAAAAGCAGGTATTAAATGCTCTGATGCAGATAAGACTGCAAGAGATATCATTTACAGAGATTACAAGGGCTGCTTTGGTCACTCTCTTGGACATAGCGTTGGTCTTGAGATACATGAAACGCCTTCTCTTTCTCCCAGATGTGATAAAATTTTAGTTTGCGGTAATGTGGTTACTGTCGAACCCGGAATTTATATTCCCAAATTTGGCGGAGTAAGAATCGAGGATCTTGTAGTAATTCGCAAGGATAAAATAGAAAATCTCACCCATTCTCCTAAAAATCTTATAGAAATTTACTGATTTTTTTCAAAAAAGGCAAAAATATTGCATTTACCTATTGAAATATCTATTAATTTATAGTAAAATACTAATGTATATTAAGGGCATAATTCTGCCTTGACGTAAATTGATCGTGGCTGATCGATTTTTAAAAAATAAAATGCCAGAAAAGGAAATGTTTTTTATGTTAACAGCAAGTGATTTCAGAAACGGTGTTACCTTTGAAATGGAAGGTAAGGTATACCAGGTTATCGAATTCCAACACGTAAAGCCCGGTAAAGGAGCTGCTTTTGTAAGAACAAAATACAAGGATGTTGTTACAGGTACTATTCGTGAAACCTCCTTCAACCCTACTGCAAAGTTTGAAAATGCAGTTGTTGAGCGTCGCGAGCTTCAATACCTCTACAATGACGGAGACCTTTATTATTTTATGGATATGGAATCATACGAGCAAACTCCTATTGATGCAAGCAAGCTTGGTGACAACTTTAAGTTCGTAAAGGAAAATGAGCTTTGCAAGATCTCCTCCTTCAAGGGCGAGGTTTTCGCAGTTGAGCCCCCTACATTCGTTGATCTCGTAGTTACCGAAACAGAGCCCGGTGTTCGCGGTGATACAGCTACAAACGTTACTAAGGCTGCTACTCTCGAAACAGGAGCTGTAATTAGAGTTCCGATCTTCATAAACGAAGGCGATTTACTCAAGATCGACACAAGAACAGGTGAATATCTTGAGCGCGTAAATAAATAATTTATCAAGAAAGGAATTATTTAAAATGAACGAAATGGATATACTCGAAAAATGTGCTTATATAAAGGGGCTTGCTGAAGGCCTTAACCTTGACGCAACAAAACCCGAGGGCAAGGTTCTCAATGCTATTATCGATCTTCTCGGCGACATTTGCGAAACCGTTGCTGATCTTGATGATGAGGTTGCTACTCTTGGTGATTACATCGAAGAGGTAGATCATGATCTTGGCGAGGCTGAAGAGTACATTTATGATTGTGACTGCGATTGCGATGATGACTGTGATTGCGACGATTGTGATTGTGACTGTGATGACTGCGATTGTGATTGTGACTGTGACGAGGATTTTATGGAGGCTATGTGTCCTCACTGCTCTGAAACCATCTGCTTCGACAACGAGCTTGATCCTGAGGATCTTATCTGCCCTGCTTGCGGAAAGAAATTTTCAGACGCTGAATAATAAATAATTTAAAAATGCTCACAAAACGTGAGCATTTTTTATTTTATAAGATCCTTTATTATTTCCGATGCAACTATCAAGCCGACAACCGACGGAACAAAGGCGCACGACGCAGGCGGAATCTTTCCCTCGGTATTTTCCGGAGCTATCGCTCTTTGAGGCTTTTCCTCGGAATAAACCACCTTAAGCTTTTTTATTCCTCGTTTTTTAAGCTCAGTACGCATAACTCTTGCAAGGGGACACACGCTTGTTTTGTATATATCCTCTACCTTAAAAAGCGTAGGGTCTTTTTTATTTCCCGCGCCCATTGATGAGATTATCGGTACTCCTGCATTATTCGCCTGCATTACAAGACCTATTTTTCCGCTTACCGTGTCTATTGCATCCACTATATAATCATATCCGGAAAAATCAAATTTACACGACATATCGGGTGTGTAGAATAAATTATATGCCGAAACGCTTATGTTCGGGTTTATATCCTTCATTCTTTCCCTCATAACATCAACCTTATATCTGCCAACAGTCGAGGAAAGCGCTATTATCTGACGATTTATATTTGATACGGAAACAGTATCGTTATCTACTATATCGACAGTTCCCACTCCACTTCTTGCCAGAGCTTCACATACGTATCCTCCAACACCGCCGACGCCAAACACAAGCACTCTCTTATTTTCTAAAGAGCTTATTTCTTTTTCGCCAAAAAGCATTTTTGTCCGTGAAAAGCGATCCATAATCTACTCCTTCGGTATTTTAATCTACATATTATATTATCATACTTCAAAATAAAAATCAATTTTTTATTGAATTTTTGTTTTACTTACCTCATATATTTTAATGATTGTGTGGTGATATAATGAACGGGGTTAAAAAATTCTTTTTGAATGCCTTGATATTATCGTGTGCTTCTATTATTATGCGTGCTATAAGCGTAAGCTTTAATATTTTTGTTTCAAATAAAATAGGTGCTGAGGCTATGGGTCTTATAACTCTTACAACGAGTGTTTACGGCTTAGCTATTACTCTTGCTACATCGGGAATAAATTTAGCGGTTGTGCGTCTGGTTTCCGCTTCTATATCAAAAAACGACGGTAATACACCGAAAATTATGCGTAGCGCTTTTATTTATGCTTCCGTTTTTTCATTATCTGCCGGCTTTATTCTTTTTATAAGCGCAAAAAACATAGGCGCTTTCGTTTTAGATGATATACGAACCGCTTCTTCTCTCAAGCTATTATCATTCACCCTGTTTCCTATCGCTATCTCCAGTGTTTTGAACGGGTATTTTTATGCTGTTCGCAGAGTCTATAAAAACGTTATCGTTCAATTTTGCGAAAACGGAGTTAAAATAGGATTTACTCTTGCTTTTCTATTCATATTAGCACCATGGGGAATGGAGCTTGCGTGTATTTCTGTTATAGCAGCAGGAGCTATAGCAGAGGTTGCAAGTCTTATAATAAACGTTATTCTATTCTTTTTCGACAGAAGAATACATTCTCGAAACGAATCAAAATCTCTCGAAAAAAGCGGTTTTTTTGATAAGATTTTTTTTGCGGCTTTTCCTTTGGGAGTCAGTGCATATGTTCGAGCCGCATTATCAACGGTTGAACATCTTGCGATACCGTGGGGACTTAAAAAAAGCGGTGCAAGCGCTTCCTCGGCGCTTTCAAACTACGGTATTTTGCACGGGATGGTGTTTCCGGTTCTCTTATTTCCTTCGTGTGTTTTGAATTCATTTTCCTCGCTTCTCGTGCCTGAGCTTTCTGCATCGTTAGCTCAAAAAAATACTGCTCGAATATCACATATCGTTTCAAAGGTATTTTCTTTTTCATTACTTTTTTCTATTGCGGTTTCAGGAATTTTTATCTCCTTTTCTTATGAGATAGGATATTTTTTGTACGGAAGCTACGAAGCGGGAGAATTTATAAAGCTTCTTTCCTCTCTTATCCCTCTTATGTATCTTGACGGCGCGGTTGATGCTATGCTAAAGGGGCTTGGAGAGCAATTATATACTATGCGGGTCAATATAGCTGATTCTCTTATAAGTGTTGTTCTTATTGTGGCTCTTTTGCCGAGCTTTGGAATCAAGGGCTATATCGGTGTAATATTTATTACGGAGCTTTTAAATACATCATTAAGCATTGTTAAGCTGCTTGACATAACAAAAATCAAAACTCCTGTTTTAAAATGGGTATTTAAGCCTCTTTTAAATATAATCATTTCTACATTTATTACAAAAGCAATCTTTATTTTCACCCCCATAAGCAAGCTGTCTACTATTTTGGAAATATCCGTTACAGCTATCATATATTTGCTTCTTTCACGGCTTTTCGGCGCTATTTCAAGCGATGATATAGAATGGGGAAAAAGGATTATATCAAAAGAAAAACCGAGCTAAGCCCGGCTTTTCTTTAATAATAAAATGCGTGATTTCCTATTTGAGCAAACAATGTACGGTTTTTGCTTACCCAGCTGTTTGGAGCTTTATAAGGATTTATAAAATATAAAATATTTTTATTTACGGAATATCCCTCAAGACATATTTTAGCCGCAATAATGCTCTCTGCATTAGGTGTTTTGTATATAGCTCCGTTTATTGTAGGTGAAAACTGAACTCCGTTTTTCTTGTCAAAAATAACTCCGTAAATAGTATTCGGAAAATAGCTTGAACGAACTCTGTTTAAAATTACATTTCCTACCGCTATCTTTCCTTTGAGAGGCTCTGCTCCGCTTTCGGCATATATTATTCTTGCCAACCAATAAACCTCGTCATCCTTATAAAAGCTATCTCCTGAACGTACATATCCGCTTCCTGTAGTAACGTCAAATCCTCTGTAATCGGTCCATTTTATATTTGCTCCAAATGCTTTATATAAATTCAGAATAGGAGCATACATAATACCGTTTTTCATATATATCGGTTGCTCATAATAAAAATAACGTCCGTTTACATTTATATAATTAGTTTTGTCCTTGCAAACTATTTTAAGGTTATCTGTTTCTACTGTAAGTGTTCTGTTGCTGCTTGTATAAGTAACTCTTGCATCATCATCCATAGCATACGCGAATTTTCTTATTCCTACATATGTTGTATTATTCGTCACCTGCACGTTTCCTGTAAATCTTTCATTGTTTATGTAAACTCCCACAGAAGATGCAGCATCTACACTTATAATACTAAATGATAATAATGCTGTAAATACTAAGACGAATGATATGATTTTTTTCAAATAACATCCTTTCTTTTTTGCATACAAAAAGTTTTATGTATTTGTAATTACGATAATATTGTAACATATGTAAGGAAATTTATCAAGGAACAATATTTTCCTATAACAAAAGGCGGTCAAAAACCGCCTTTAAAATTGTTATTTTTATTTAGAGCAACACAGAAATGCGTAGCTTATCACCTTTCAGTCTGATCGCGTTAGAAGCAAGTATTTCAAGGCGCACCGCAGATGAGGGACGTAGGCGTACTTTTGTACGTCAAGGTCATCATCGAGGAGCAACACAGAAATGCGTAGCTTATCACCTTTCAGTCTGATCGCGTTAGAAGCAAGTATTTCAAGGCGCACCGCAGACGAGGGACGTAGGCGTACTTTTGTACGTCAAGGTCATCATCGAGGAGCAACACAGAAATGCGTAGCTTATCACCGATCAGAGAGTTGCAAGCATTACAGCCTTGATAGTATGCATCCTATTTTCCGCCTCTTCAAAAACGATAGAAGCATCACTTTCAAACACTTCGTTTGTTACTTCCATTTCAGTTCTGCCGAATTTTTCACCCATTTCCTTGCCTACTGCTGTATTTAGATCATGATATGATGGCAAACAATGCATAAATACTGCGCCATTTGCAGCTTTATCCATAAGTGCTTTGTTTACTTGATACGGTGCAAGATCGTTAATTCTTTCTTTCCATATTTCTACCGGCTCTCCCATTGATACCCATACATCTGTACAGATAACATCTGCATCTATTACGGCCTTGCTTGGGTCTTCCTCAAACTTTATCGTAGCACCTGTTTTCTTGGCTATCTCCTCGCAGGTCTTTACAAGATCGCTATCAGGGAAATATTTCTTTGGTGCGCACGCAGTAAAATTAAGTCCCATTTTAGCGCATCCAACCATAAGAGAATTGCCCATATTATATCTTGCATCACCCATATAAACGAAATTGATGCCCTTAAGTCTGCCGAAATGCTCCTTTATAGTAAGAAAATCGGCTAATATCTGCGTGGGATGAAATTCATTTGTAAGACCGTTCCAGACAGGAACCTTTGAATATTTTGCAAGCTCCTCAACAATTTCTTGTCCGTAGCCACGGTATTCTATTCCGTCATACATCGACGAAAGAACGCGCGCGGTGTCAGCTATACTTTCCTTTTTGCCGATCTGAGAGCCTGTTGGATCAAGATATGTTACGCCCATACCGAGATCGTATCCTGCAACCTCAAAGCTGCATCTCGTACGAGTGCTCGTTTTCTCGAAAATCAAGGCAATATTTTTGCCCTCGCAGTATCTGTGAGGAATACCGTTTTTCTTTTTTGATTTAAGATCTGAGGCAAGATCTATAAGCTTGCCTATTTCCTCGGATGTAAAATCGAGTAATTTAAGAAAATCTCTGCCTTTTAAAAAGTTCATATCATTCTCCTGCTGCTTCCTTTAAAATCTCTATGGCATATTTTAGATCATCCATAGGTATATTAAGCGCGGGTAAAAGTCTTATTTTTGTTTTTGCCTTTATTGGCAATATACCCTTTTCCATACATTTTTTAAGAACCTCGCTTGAATCCTTTTCTGTTTCTATACCAAGCATAAGTCCCATTCCGCTAACGCTTTTTATTCCTTTGGCGCCGTTTAATGCGTTAAAAATATATTTGCTTCTTTCCTTAACTCCATCAAGAGTGCTTTTGTCAAGTCTTTCTATAATGCTTATCGCTCCGGCACAAGCTATCGGATTTCCGCCAAAGGTAGAGCCGTGAGAGCCTTTATTAAGCGTTTTTTCAACCTTTTCAAAAAGCATAGTAGCTCCTATAGGCAGGCCTCCGCCAAGTCCCTTTGCAGTGGTTACAATATCGGGAGTTACACCGAAATTCATATACGCGTAAAGCTCACCCGTGCGTCCGTTTCCCGTTTGAACCTCGTCTATTATAACAAGAATATTTTCTTCCTTTGCAAGAGCGAAAACTCCTTTTACAAAATCAACATCAAGAGGCAATACTCCGCCCTCTCCCTGAACGAGCTCCATCATAACAGCTGCGCATTTGTGGCTTTTTACAAGCTCCTTTACGCTATCTATATTATTCGCCTCGGCATACAAAAAGCCTTCGGGAAACGGACCGAAATCCTTATGAAAAACATCCTGTCCCGTAGCCTTTAAGGTTGTTACAGTTCTTCCGTGAAAGCTGTTTTTGAGTGTGATTATGTTATAATCGCCCTCTCCCTTTGTATCCTGCGCCCATTTTCTTGCTACCTTTATAGCACATTCATTTGCCTCAGCACCGGAATTTCCGAAAAACACCTTTTTCGCCCCGGTTCTTTCGCAAAGAAGCTTTGCTAACTGAGCGCACGGAGCTGAATAATATAAATTTGACGTGTGCTGAAGCTTTGAAAGCTGTACGGTAACTGCATTTATCCATTCGTTATCACAAGCGCCGAACGTATTTACCGCAATTCCGGTTGCAAGATCTATATATTCTTTTCCGTTTTCATCATAAAGCTTGCTGCCTTTTCCGCGGGTAAGCTCAACATCAAATCGAGCGTATGTATCGGCTACAAACTCTTTATCTATATTTTTTAAGTTATCCATTCTTTTTATCCTTAACCACCATAGTACCCGCGCCCTCGTTTGTGAGAGTTTCTATAAGAAGCGCATGAGGTACTCGTCCGTCCAAAATAGTAACCTTGTGAACTCCGCGACTTATAGCCTCTAAGCAACATTCAACCTTAGGTATCATTCCACCGGAGATAATTCCGCTTTCAAAAAGCTCCTTAGCTTCTTTTTCATCTATGCAGGGAATTATAGAGGTGTGATCATTCTTATCTCTTAAAATTCCTTCTATATCTGTCATTGTAATGAGTCTGTATGCCTGCATTTTTCCTGCTATAAAGGCTGCGGCGGTATCTGCGTTTATATTATAAACGTTACCTTCCTTATCACAACCTATAGTAGATACTACCGGAATATATCCCTTTTCAAGAAGATCGGTTATCGGTGTTACATCAACGTTGGTTATTTTTCCAACGTAGCCCAAGCGCTCGTCCTTTATTTGCGCCTCGATCATGTGTCCGTCAAGCCCGGAAAGTCCTATTGCCTGTCCGCCGTTTATCTGCAAAAGATTTACAAGGCTTTTATTTATTTTTCCTGCAAGAACCATTTGAACCACATCAACGGTTTCCTTATCAGTAACGCGAAGTCCATCAAGAAATACGCTTTCCTTGCCTATTCTTTTAAGGGTATCGGTTATTTCAGGACCGCCGCCGTGAACGAGAACCACCTTTACACCTATGAGATGCAAAAGCACGATATCCTCCATCACCTGCTCCTTGAGCTCCTCGTTTATCATTGCGTTTCCGCCATATTTGATTACTACAACCTTACCGTAATATTTTTGAATATAGGGAAGCGCTTGAGTTAAGACCTCTGCGCGTTGTGCATTTGTTATATCAAGTGACATTTTTATCTCCTTAAGTTCTGTAATCGCCGTTTATTTTTACATAATCATATGTAAGATCGCATCCCCAAGCGACACTTTTTGCTTCTCCGTCGCCGAGGTCCACTCTTATCGTGATTTCGTTTTCGAGAAGGATCTGCTTTGCCTTATCCTCAGAGAAATCCACGCCTGCTCCGTCTTTGCATACGATTATCTCACCCTTTTGAGAGCTGAAATACACATCTACCTTGTTTACATCTACATCTGCGCCGCTATATCCTATTGCGCAAAGGACTCTGCCCCAGTTTGCGTCAGAGCCGAACATTGCCGCCTTAACGAGTGATGAGCATATTACACTTTTTGCGATTGTTTTTGCATTTTTTTCGTCCTTTGCACCGCTCACCTTACATTCAAGAAGCTTTGTTGCTCCTTCTCCGTCGCCTGCTATTCTGCGACAAAGGTTTACAGTAACAGTATTTAATGCCTTCATAAATTTATCAAAGCTTTCATTTTCTTCTGTTATTTCTGTATTTCCTGCCATACCGTTTGCAAGAACAGTAACCATATCGTTTGTAGAGGTATCTCCGTCGACGCTTACCATATTGAAGGTATTTTGAATATCGCCCGAAAGCGCTTTTTGAAGCATTTCAGCAGAAATTTTACAGTCTGTTGTTATGAAAACAAGCATTGTTGCCATATTCGGATGGATCATTCCCGAGCCCTTGGCAATTCCACCTATCTTACATTCAACTCCGTCAATATCAAAGCTTATTGCTATCTCCTTAAGCTTTGTATCTGTTGTCATAATGCCCTCTGCAGCATCCTGACTTTTATTTTTAGCAAGACCGTTTACTATCTCTGTCATACCGTCTTTTATAGGAGTAATATCAAGGGGCTGACCTATAACGCCTGTCGATGCTACGACAACATCCTTTGAATCTATATTAAGCTCATTTGCTACCAAGTTGCACATCTGCTCCGCTACTTCTATTCCGTTTGCGTTGCAAGTATTTGCGTTTCCGCTATTGCAAATTACCGCTTGCGCATATCCGTCTGCAATATTATTTTTCGTAACGGTAAGAGGAGCGCCCTTAACCTTATTAGTCGTGTAAACTGCTGCACAAGTCGCTCTTTCTTGAGAATAGATAAGAGCAAGATCCTTTTTGGTTCTGTTCTTTCTTATTCCACAATGTATTCCGTTTGCCAAAAATCCCTTTGCGGCACATACGCCACCTGATATAATGTTCATTTTTTCTCCTTAAATTTCGAGTGTTTTTGTTTTATCGCAGCCAAGCTTAATATTAAGACATTCAACTGCTGCGCCCGATGCGCCCTTGCCAAGATTGTCGTATCTTGCAACTAGAAGTATTCTTTCCTCATTGCCGTACACCTCTATTGACATGGAGTCCTTATTCTTGAATCTGTTTGCGGACAAAAGTCCTGCCTCATCTGCGTTTTCGTTATAAAATACTATATCTGTGTTATAGGTTTCTTCGTATACTCTTTTTATATCCTCAACGCTTCCGTTTATGCTTTTTTTAAAAAGAGGAACGCTAACCTCCATACCCGAATAAAAATCGGATACTATCGGGCAGAAAACAGGCGCGTTTTCTATTCCCGTTATCTTTGTCATTTCGGGTAAATGCTTGTGATTTTGCGCAAGTGCATACTGACGAGGAGCATCAAATATATAATCTCTTTGATCGTCCTCATATTCTGCGATCATTTTCTTTCCGCCGCCGCTATAGCCTGTTAGCGAATGTACTGTCAAAAGCGCATCCCTTGAAATAATACCTGCCTTTACTAGAGGATATACAAGTGCTATAAATCCGCTTGCATGACAGCCGGGAACTGCTATTCGCTTACTGTTTATTATTTTTTCCTCAAATTCCTTGCCAAGCTCAGAAAAGCCGTATGCCCAATCGGGATTTGTCCGATGGGCAGTTGAGGCATCTATCACTACTGTGTTTTCGTTTTCTATCATTGATACCGCTTCAATTGCTGCAGCATCCGGTAAGCAAAGAAATACTATATCTGCTTTATTTAATATTTCCTTTTTGGCCACTGGATCCTTACGAAGCTCGTCGGGGAGAGATATTATCTCAACATCGTCGCGTCCTGCAAGTCTTTCCTCTATACGAAGTCCCGTAGTGCCTGCTTTTCCGTCTATAAATACCTTCTTCATTTCAAAAATTCCTCAACATACTTTATTTGCTCTTTTACGGATTCGTATCCAGTCGATCCCTTCGAGATTCTCTTGCTTATACAGGTTTCAAGTGAAATCTCATTATAAAGGTCGGTATCAAATACATCCGAATATTCTTTATAGACCTCAAGAGGCATTTTATCAAGTGTTATGTTTTCCTTTACGCATCTTCCGACTATAGTTCCGACTATCTTATATGCGGAACGGAACGGCATTCCTTTTTTCGTAAGATAATCCGCAAGATCGGTTGCGTTTATAAATCCGCGACACGCTGCATTATACATATTTTCCTTAATAGGCTTCATTGTTTCTATCATAGGAATAAATACCTCAAGGCATTTGGCTACTGTTTCAACGGAATCAAATATTGCTTCCTTATCCTCTTGCATATCCTTGTTATAAGCAAGCGGGATTCCCTTAAGCATCGTAAGAGTTGCCATAAGATCTCCGTAAACTCTGCCCGTTTTTCCTCTCACAAGCTCTGCCATATCGGGATTTTTCTTCTGTGGCATTATTGACGAGCCTGTTGTATAGGAATCGTCAAGCTCAATGAATTTAAATTCCCAGCTCGACCAAAGTATTATCTCCTCAGAAAAACGCGAAAGGTGCATCATTATAGTTGCAAATGCACTTTCAAGCTCTATGCAGTAATCTCTATCGGAAACTCCATCTATCGAGTTCATGCAAACGCCGTCAAAGCCAAGCCTTTCAGCTACTATATCGCGATTCGTATTATATGTAGTTCCTGCAAGAGCGCACGAGCCGAGTGGCGAATAATTCATTCTTGCAAGAGCATCCTTAAGTCTTGTTATATCACGCATAAGCATCATACAGTACGCAAGCAAATGATGTGCAAAGGTTATCGGTTGCGCTCTTTGAAGATGAGTATATCCGGGCATTATTGCATCTTGATTTGCTTTTGACTGTGCCAAAATAGCGGAAATAAGCTTTTTGAGCATTTCTATTATTTTGCTTGTCTCATCTCTCATGTAAAGTCTAAGATCAAGCGCTACCTGATCATTTCTGCTGCGAGCGGTATGGAGACGCTTTCCTGCGTCTCCTATACGCTTTGTAAGCTCAGCTTCAACAAACATATGAATATCTTCTGCGTTTTCATCAAATGTGAGCGCTCCGTTATTCAAATCATCAAGAATGGACAAAAGTCCGCTCGTTATCTTTTCAAGATCCTCGCTTGATAAGATGCCAACCGAGCAAAGCATTGAAGCGTGCTCAAGTGAGCCCTTTATATCCTGCTTATACATTTTTTTATCGAAATGAATGGAAGAATTAAAATCGTCTGCGCTTTTATCAAGAGCCTTTTCAAATCTTCCTGCCCACATTTTTTCCATAATTATTTTCCTTATTTATTCTTATTTTTTGCGTTTACCTGTGCTTGAACCTTGATAGGAAGTCCAAAGAGATTGATAAATCCTGCGCTGTCTGCTTGGTTGTACACATTATCTTCGCCAAACGTTGCGATTTCCTCGGAATAGAGTGAATAATCGCTCCAAGCGCCAGCCTTTATCATATTGCCCTTGTAAAGCTTGATCTTAACCTTACCGGTTACATTCTCCTGAGTTTTGTCTACGAACGCGGAGATCGCCTCGCGAAGAGGTGTATACCATTGACCGTTGTATACAAGATCTGCAAATGTTATTGCAAGCTCCTGTTTTTTGTGCATTGTCATTTTATCAAGACAAAGTGTTTCAAGATAATTATGTGCAAAATAGAGGATAGCTCCGCCGGGAGTTTCATAAACACCGCGACACTTCATACCAACAAGACGGTTTTCTACGATATCAAGAAGTCCAATACCGTTTGCACCACCAACCTTATTAAGATTGAGAATGATGTCCTTCGCGCTCATCTTTTCGCCATTGAAGGCTACGGGGATACCGTGTTCAAAATCAAGTGTTATATATGTAGGTACGTCAGGAGCCTGAATAGGAGATACGCCCATTTCGAGGAAGCCTTCCTTTTCGTACATAGGCTCGTTGCCTGCATCCTCAAGGTCAAGTCCCTCGTGGCTAAGATGCCAAAGGTTCTTATCCTTTGAATAGTTTGTTTCACGGTTTATCTTAAGAGGAACGTTATGTGCCTCTGCGTATTCGATTTCTTCCTCACGTGATTTTATGCTCCACTCACGCCAAGGAGCGATTATAGGCATATTAGGAGCATAAGCCTTAATTGCAAGCTCGAAACGAACCTGGTCATTTCCCTTACCTGTGCAGCCGTGACAAATCGCATCAGCACCCTCTGCAAGTGCAATTTCTGCTATTCTCTTTGCGATTACAGGACGTGCGAATGATGTGCCAAGCATATACTCCTCGTAAAGAGCGCCTGCTTTTACTGTAGGAATAACATATTCGTTTACAAATTCCTCTGTAAGATCCTCAATATAAATCTTTGATGCGCCAGTTTTGATAGCCTTTTCTTCAAGACCCTCGAGCTCATCAGCTTGTCCTACGTTACCCGAAACAGCAATAACCTCACAGTTATTATAGTTTTCTTTAAGCCACGGAATAATGATAGATGTATCAAGTCCGCCTGAATATGCAAGTACTACCTTTTTAATATTTTTCTTATCCATTTTACCGTTCCTCCGAATGATTTTTTAATTACGATACCTATTATATTATCACATTGAACATTTGTCAAGTACTTTTTCAAAAAATATTCAAAAATGATGAAAGTTTTTAGTCCCATTATATAATATAAGCAAATTTGATGAATATTTTTTGAATATTATTCATTTTTATGAATATTATTCGCTTTTTATTCAATTGTTGACACCGTTTTTTCAAAAGCATGAAAAAGATAAAAAACAACAGGCTATCGGAAATCCGATAGCCTGTGTTTTTTGATATAGGGTCACTATATCTGATTAAACTTGGTCCCAGAAAATATCCTCGGGTGCGCCATTATCGTCGCCCAAGATAAGTCCTCCTTGTGTGGGACTGTCGTTCAT
>JAGAPG010000009.1 GCA_017623355.1 Clostridia bacterium | reverse complement strand
GACCTCATTATTACGAAGGAAATCTCCCGATTTGCTCGTAATACCCTTGACTCTCTGCAACACACAAGAGAACTCCTTGGATGCGGAGTCGGTGTATTCTTCCAAAATGATAACATCAACACGCTTGATGAGGATGCGGAGCTTCGACTTACGATTATGTCCTCTATCGCACAAGACGAGCTTCGCAAACTGTCCTCGCGTGTTAAATTCGGACATCAGCAGGCAATCAAATCAAGCGTAGTGCTTGGTAATAGCCGTATCTTCGGATACAAGAAAGAAGATAAACGCCTTGTCATTGACGAGAGCCAAGCACCGATGGTACGTGACCTATTCCGTCTGTACGCTACGGGCGAATACAGTATGAAGCAGCTTGAAACGCTATTCTACGAGCAGGGCTACCGCAATTATAACGGCAACAAGATAGCCCACACCACGATGTCGGGTATTATCTCCAATCCCAAGTATAAGGGATATTACGTTGGCAACAAAGTGCGTATCGTGGATATGTTCACCAAGAAGCAGAAATTCTTACCGCCCGAAGAATGGGTAATGTTCAAAGACGAAACGGGCGAGATCGTTCCTGCCATCGTATCCGAAGAAATATGGGATAAGGCAAACGAGGTATTGGCACGCAGGAGTGAGGACGTAAAGAATCGTCAAGGTATCTGCAACCACGCAAATTTGCTTACGGGAAAATTATACTGCGCTCATTGTGGCACAGCATATTATCGCAGAGAGTCCAAGAGCAAAGATGGCAAGGTGAACTCCAAGTGGGTATGCTCCAACAAGATCAACAACGGCGCGGATGCCTGCCCGTCCTTCCCGATATACGAGGATGAGGTCAAGCCCATCTTGTTCGAGGTATTCAGCGAAACGAGGGTTGAGATTGAAGCTCTGCTGAAAAGCTATGAGGAAATGTTCAGATCAATGGAAGCAGACGATGAAACCACCAAACAGATGGAAGAACAGCAGCGCATCATAGAACTTGCCGACCAAAAGAAAAACAAGCTCTTGGAGCTTGTTACGACGGGTGCTATTACAACGGCAAATTTCAAATCTATGACCGCTACCTGCGACAGAGAGGTAGAAGAAGCAAAAAGAACCCTCGCGGAGCTTGAGGAACAGCTATTCACCAAAGAGGAATACCGCAAGCATATTGCAGAGGTAAAAGCACGGCTCGATGCGGCAGTTAGGGATGCAAGCACGGGCGTTATATCAAACGAATTTGTGGCTCAGTATATTGATAAAATCTTCGTCACATTAACCGATGATGATACAGCGAAGCTTGAAATCAAGATATTTACGGGCAAAAGCACTGAAAAATGGCTCAAAAAGCTCAGTGCAAGGAGTAGAGGTCGTACGGGTGTCACGATGAAGAAAATGGTTGAATCTTACGAGAACTCAATCAAGTCGAAATAAGTAATTTTTTCGTAATTCTTCTCTGATCTTCTTGTAATTTCAGAGCTCGTAAGAAAAAAAGCATTTCCGTTTTGGAAATGCTTTTTTCTTTTATGCTTCAATGTAGATAATGCTGTTACGTTCAAGGCGGAGCTGTAGCTTGTTATCAAAAAAAGATGTTTTGCAATATGGGGTATATGTATTATTTTCGTCCGTCAGATAGATTTTTGCTTTTGACATATCCCACCCTGCTACATCAATTGTGATATATTTACTATTCTCATTATCATTTTCAGTGTAATAGGTTATCATAGCGCCCACTTTTTCGGCATTTTTGGCAGAAACCACATAAACATTTTCATCATCCGAAATATTCTCCGCCTGTGTGCCAAGCTCATAAAGGTTTGCATAAGCATAAAAAGCATAATAGCCCTTTAATGGCTCATATGTATAAAAATCCCACAGACCGTTAAATGCTGTCGGTCTGGCATCATAATACATAAGCATATCAATATCGGGATTATTCTGACAAGCGCTCATACAAGCGCCTGTAAAAGCAGCTCCCTTCATACCGATAATTTGCTTAATGGAATAAACAAATTCCGTTGTCCACGAACGAACATAGTTCCATTCATTTAAAATACTTTCTGCTTTTCCGTAACCGTACTTCTCCATAATTCGCTTAATTCTTGAGGCTTTCAAAGAAACGTCTCTCGGCTCTGTCCAA
Source organism: Clostridia bacterium (assembly GCA_017623355.1). Taxonomy (GTDB): domain Bacteria; phylum Bacillota; class Clostridia; order Oscillospirales; family CAG-272; genus RGIG2000. The sequence continues at coordinate 29,198 of JAGAPG010000009.1, read as the reverse complement.
TACCAATGCCAAGAGAAAAAGTCAAGTGGCACATTTCCCTCATTGCTTATCGCCATAAGGAAGCGTTCCATAAAGCCCTCATCTCCTACAGAAGCAGGACCCCCGATTTTTAAATTAGGGAAGCATTTTTTCAAATGCTTTGAAGCAGTTATATAAAACCTAATGTAATCAGCCTCTGTGCCGCTCCAGCATTTTTTGTTTGTAGCGTCATCAGGATCAATGTCCGGCTCATTCCAAATTTCCCAATACTCTATATCGTAATTAAAGCCATCTGCCCATCCTTTGGTATAGTGCATTATAATATGCTCACATATTTCTGCCCATTTTTGAAAATCCTTGGGCATTATCGTGCCGTATTTTTTAATTCCGTGCTCTATTTTTGAGCCCAAGCGATAAAAAGGCTTTGTGCCGCATTTAAGCATTTGAGAAAGATACAAATCAGTACACGCAAAATCATAGCTGCTTGGATCGTTTACATCTGCATCGAAATTCGGGAAAATTGCGTGAACATCCACCGTATGCTCTCCACCATATCCTGCAAAGAATGATGCATCGTGCACACGGGCATAAGGAATTCTTGCTTGCTTATAGCTATCTTGATTTCCTCGCGTCTGTTCCTTTCCTGCAAAAACAGGTCCATTATTTACGGCATGCATGATTTTTATTTTATCTATGCTTTTTGAATAGTCAATTTTTACAGTACTCATAATTATACCTTCTTATATTGATTGATCTTTTTTATTTTTTCCATATCAAACTTCGGCTTGCGCTCGTACGTATAAAGTCCGTTTACCTCTTGCTCAACATCATAAAGCTGCGTGTAGCAAAGACCGCAAACGTGCGGGCTCTCGATAAGCGCTTTTGTAAGATACTCATATCTTTCAAAAAATTCTTCCTCGGTTTTAGGTCCGTTACCATAGCCCCAACCGCCTACTCCGTCTAAATCCCATCTGATTCCGCCGTATTCACTTACGAAAATAGGAAGCTCCTTATAATCAAGTGATCTTTGATATTTCGAAACAGCCTCGTGAGTCTTATCGTAATTTTCACAAAGCTCCTCTACCGTTTTTGAAAGATAGATATTTTCAAACTGTTCTTTTTCTTGAATATAATCGTGGATATCGTAAATGTCGGATGCAACCTGATAATTTCCGCTTGTACCTACACAAGGACGCGTCTTATCAATTGCCTTGGTAATATTATAAGCTATTCTTATAAAATCGTCATTTTGATGTCTGCCATGAACATCCCATGTTTCATTAAGAGGACACCAACCGATTATTGACGGATGATTGAAATCTCTCTCTATTTCTTCAGTCCATTCATTTATAAATGCCGGCAAAAGCGACATATCAGAGCAATCAAGTCCCCAGTTTCCAATTTCACCAAAGACCATATATCCTTTTTTATCACAGTGATACAAAAATCTTTTTTCAAAAATCTTCTGATGAAGTCTTGCTCCGTTAAAGCCTGCCGCCATCGAAAGATCAATATCGCGATAAAGCTCCTGTTCGGTTTCGGCGGTGTAGATGCCCTTCTTATAAAATCCTTGATCAAGAACTGTCACAAGGAATGTTTCCTTGTCATTGAGATAATATCTCTTGTTTGCAAACTTAGTGTTTCTCATACCGAAATAACTTGATATTTTATCCTCGCCGTAAGTAATATCAAGATCGTAAAGTCTTCCCTCTCCGACCTCCCACAAATAAAGCTCGGAAAGATTCATAGTAAGAGAAGTTACGCCTTCTTTAAGCTCGACGCTCACTCTTCCCATTTCCTTGCCGTTATAGCTTGCAACGGCTGTAAAGTCAGCATTTCCGACAGCATTTATTTCAAGAACTATATTCTTTTGCTCAATTGACGGAAAATACTTAATGCTTTTTATATAGCTCTTCGGAACAAATTCAAGCCATACCGTCTGCCATATTCCCGTGGTTCTGGTATAATCACAGTCGTGAGAATAATAATACGAGCTTTGCTTTCCCTTTGCAATAAAGCTACGGCAATCATCCTTTGCGCAAACGGTTATTCTGTTTTCTCCGTCGTTAAGATACTTTGTAATATCAACGCTGAACGAGGTATATCCTCCAACGTGACGGCAAGCCTGCTTTCCGTTTATATATATCAAGCTTTCATAATCTATCGCTCCAAAATGCAATATAACATTTTTATCCTTATACTCCGACGGCACAGTAAATCTCTTTATATACCAAACGCAACGCATAAAATCCTTTTTACCTATTCCCGAAAGCTCGCTTTCAGGACAAAACGGAACTGTTATTTTTGAATTAAGCTCTTCTCTTTCATAAAATTTTCTATCTATGCCGCTCTCGCCTGTATCCTCTTCAAAATACCATTCTCCATTAAGATTGAGCCAGCTTTTTCTTTCAAATTGAGGATTGGGATGCTCCGGTCTTGGAATGTTCATATTTTTCTCCTTTATATTTTCTTCATTAATCTTTGTGTGTACGTCGCCATAAGCTTTTTAGTACCAACTGTATCGAACATTATTTCGTACATATAATCCGCGCTCATCTTGGTTACTCCGATAACAGTTCCGTCACCAAACGATGCGTGATTTACCCTATCGCCGATATTATATGGAACGATTGGCTTCTTTTCGTGCTTTTTAAATGCATCGGAAAATGAATACGTGCTCTTCGGTGGGTCAAAGGTACGAGTAGCGGGTCTTGCGTAATCCTGCATTTCCCTTTGAATATCAAGATATTGCTCGTCTATTTCTTTTATGAATCGGGAAAGAGGATTCCTTTGCGTCATTCCGTGCATCATTCTCTCTCTTGCGTGGATAGCGATAAGTATCTTTTTTGCTCTTGTTATAGCAACATATGCAAGACGACGCTCCTCCTCTACCTCGCTTTGAATAAACATTGACTGCTGAGAGGGAAAAACGCCATCCTCCATACCCGGCAAAAACACCACAGGAAATTCAAGTCCCTTTGCGCTGTGAACAGTCATAAGAGTTACTGCGTCAGCATTTTCATCATATTTATCAATGTCAGACACGAGAGCCACCTGCTCTAAGAAGCCTGTTAAAGTCGCTTCCTCATTTTCATCCTCGTATTCCTTAACGGCAGTTATAAGCGCATCAAGGTTTTCAAGTCGTTCCTTTTCTGTTTCGCCTTGCATTATAAGCATATTTTCATATCCGGATTCTTTTATTATTCTCTTTGTGATCTCGGAGGGCAAAATATCCTTTGCATCCTGCGAAAAGCTCTTTATCATCATAGCAAACGAAACCATACTGTTTGCCGCACTTTTGGGAATAGCATTGTATGTATCTGCTCTTAGCATTACATCTATTATGCTAACGCCAAGCTCCTCAGCTATTGCCGCTGCCGCATTAAATGAGGTATCTCCGATTTTCCTTTTAGGCTTACCTACTATTCGGCGAAGATGGATATTATCGCTATTATTATTTATCACAGAAAGATACGCGATTATATCCTTGATTTCCTCACGATCATAGAACCTAAGTGCTCCAAACATACGGTACGGAATACCGCTTTTCGCAAAAACAGTTTCAAGGCTTTGTGATTGCGCCTTCATTCTGTAAAGAACGGCAAAGTCCTTATAATCAAGGTTATGCTCCGCCTTAAGCTTCATTATTCTGTCGATTATATATCTTGACTCGTCGTTTTGAGTTTGAGTTTCCTTTACGGTTATCTTGCAGCCATTATCACTGTTACTCCAAAGCTTTTTTTCATATTTATGGGGATTTTTTGATATAAGATCATTTGCCGCATTCAATATATTGGAGGTTGAACGGTAATTTTGCTCAAGCTTTATAACGGTTGCGCTATCGTATTTTGAATCGAAATTAAGTATATTTTCGATAGTAGCGCCTCTGAATTTGTATATACTTTGATCATCGTCGCCAACGACCATTATATTTTTATAAAATTCTGATATAAGCGAAACGAGCACAAATTGTGCATAGTTTGTATCCTGGTACTCGTCTATACATACATACTTGAATTTGTTTTGATATGATGCCAAAACATCGGGATTTGCCCTGAAAAGCTCTACAGTTTTCATTATTATATCATCAAAATCAAGCACATTTGATTCCATAAGACGTTTTTGATAAAGACGGTATATTTCCGCTATTTGCTTATATTTGAAATCTCCGTTTGCTTCCTCTGCAAAATCAGACGGGCTAAGAAGCCTGTCCTTTGCTTTGCTTATAACATTCATTACTTCCTTTACGGTAAGTATCTTGTCATTTATATTAAGGTCCTTCATGCAAAGAGTAATTACCTTTTTTGCATCATCAGTGTCGCATACACTGAATGCAGGTCTGTAACCGACAAGCTCTCCGTGCCGTCTGAGAATACGCATACAGATAGAGTGAAAGGTGCCTGCCCATATATCAGATGCATCCTCTTTAAGTATTTTTTCAAGACGTGACTTTATTTCATTTGCTGCCTTATTTGTAAAAGTAATTGCAAGAATATTCCAAGTAGGGCACGCATTTTCAGCAAAAAGCGAAAGATACTGCTCTATTACCGCCGGGGTTTGATTTTGTGCATTTTCTATATCGGATATTTCGTCCTCGGTTATGATTTCGGGAATGTTTTTTGAATAGTAAGCATTACCGTATTTTATAATGTGAGCTATTCTGTTTACAAGAACCGTCGTTTTTCCGCTACCTGCGCCTGCTAATATCAAAACAGGACCGTTTACGGTATAAACAGCCTCACGTTGCTTATCGTTTAAAAAAGAATAATGTTTATCAAAAAGCGCTTTTTTTGCTTTTAAAAATCTTTTTGTTTGAATTTCGTTCATTTAAGAGCTCCTTAATTTTACTATATATTATAATATCATATAAACCCTGAAAAGTAAATAAAAAAAGCCAAAAAACTTATTCAATAATTTTTCAAAAAGGTATTGCAATTTTTAAAAATATATGATAAAATAATCGAGCAACATATGCCGGTGTGATGGAATTGGTAGACGTGCTGGACTCAAAATCCTGTGGTAGTGATACCGTATCGGTTCGACCCCGATCACCGGCACCAAGCTCTCTTGAATTTATCAAGAGAGCTTTTTTATTTTTAAATTAAACCTTAAAAAAACAAAAACGGCTTGAAGCCGTTTTTTATTTTAGTATTGTTTTTGTGCTTATAAGATTAGTTCCATCCTCTATGAAATCCGAAACTATTATCTCTCCTATCTTTATAGGAGCTTTAACGGATATTTTAGATATCTTTTTCATAGCCGCAAAAAGATCTTCTTTTTTTATAGGTCTATCCGTCTTTACAGGCAAAAGCATCACCTTTTCACTCTCTATTCTTATAGTAGATGTCAGTGTTCTTCTTGGCTCTGTAAGCTCAGAATTTACGTACTGTCTTCCACGCATACATTTGTTACCCTTAATAACCATTGTTTCCGTATCAACAGTGATTGGACAGCTACGCGGACATATTATACATATAAATTGCTTTTCCATATCACGCCTCCGTTACCGATATCTTGGCGTTTTTATTCTTCTCTATCACCTGAGCCATCTTTTTAGTAAGAATTACAGAGTGCATTTGAGAGGAATGGATATTATTTTTTATTACTGACAATAGCTCCTCGCCGTTGCTTGTAATAGTTATCTTTGCCTTTTCATAATCCCTCGACACTCTGAAATATACAACAAAGCGCTTCAAAATAATATCTATTTTTTTAGGATCAAAATTAAATGTCTGCGGAACTACATATTTAACTCCGTCCGATATTTCAAACGGTATCTTTGTTTTATTTGGCTTTATTAGACCTTTTACATATCCTGCGCACGCTTTTCCGACATTTATGGATTCTGCCGTAACATAATCTACTATATCGTGAACGTGAAGCACGTTTCCGCAAGCAAAAACTCCCGAAAGTGAGGTTTGAAAGTATTGGTCTACCACTGCTCCGTTAGTCTTTTTATCAAGCTTTATTCCCGCCTCGGTTGTAAGCTCGTTTTCAGGGATAAGTCCTATTGATAACACCAATGTATCACATCTTACAAGCTCGCCCGTTCCGCGTATCGGCTTGAAATTTTCATCAACCTTTGATACTACAACTCCCGTAACTCGCTCCTCACCGACTATCTTTGTTACGGTGCTGTTGAGATACAGCGGTATATCGAAATCGTTAAGACACTGCTCAACATTTCGAGCGCTTCCGCTGACATGCGATTTCATTTCACAAACGCGCAAAACTTTAGCCCCCTCAAGAGTAAGACGGCGCGCCATTATTAATCCGATATCTCCGGAGCCAAGAATAACTATTCTTTTACCCGGTAAATATCCTTCTATATTTACAAATCTTTGTGCACTGCCCGCAGAAAATATTCCCGACGGACGCGTACCCGCAATATTTAGCGTTCCTCTTGAGCGCTCACGGCAGCCCATAGCCAAAACAACTGCGTCTGCCTTTACCTTTGTATATCCTAGCTGCGGAGAAACAAATTTTATCACCTTGCTTTTACTAACAGATAAAACCGTCGCCTCTGTAACATAAGGAATTGCGTATTCTTCTATTTTTTCTATAAAACGCGATGCATACTCGCCCCCACTCAGCTCCTCGCCAAAATAGGTTAGCCCAAAGCCTGTGTGTACACACTGATTAAGAACTCCGCCAAGCTCCTTCTCGCGTTCAATTATAAGTATATCATTGGCTTCGACTCCGGATTCGTACGCTCCTATCGCAGCAGCAAGCCCCGCCGGACCTCCCCCTATAATTACAACACTTTTATGCATAAAAGCCTCACTTTGTTTTTCCGCAAAGTATATTGGAATTCTTTCCGAATTTCTGCACCTGATCTACAGGAATGCCGAGTTCTCTTGCTATTATCTCAGCAACCTTAGTATTGCAAAAGCCTCCTTGACATCTTCCCATACCCGATCTCGTACGGCGCTTTACCATATCCGATGTATATGCGGGTATAGGTCTGTGAATAGCGTTTACAACATCACCCTCAGTGATGTTTTCGCATCTGCACACAACCTTCGCATAAAGAGGATTTTTTTCTATCGCCGCCTTGCGCTCCTTATCTGTCATATCATAGAACAGCTTAAAATTGCCTTCCTTTGAGCGAGTAGGAATATAATCCGGCTTTTCGACAAGCTTAAGTCCACATTTTTTAAGAATATCAACCACATAATCACCTATCGCAGGTGATGATGCAAGTCCCGGAGATTCAATTCCGGCTACGTGTATAAAGTTCTTGCATTTTTCAGATTCTTGAATATAAAAATCCCTTGTTGACGGAGTTGGACGCACACCTGCAAATGATGTTATCATAGCTCCGAGATTTATATTGGGAACGAGCCTTCTTGCTCCCTCAGATATTTCCTCAAGTCCCTCAATAGTAACGCTTGTGTCTCCCTTTTCATCAACGACGTTAGCGTTCGGTCCGACTATTATATTACCGTCTGCCGTGGGAGTCACCAAAATTCCCTTTCCGTTCTCATTGGGAGTAACAAAAAGAGTTCTCTGCGTAGTCTTGCCCTCTGCCTTATCAAGGAGCATATATTCTCCTCTGCGAGGAATTATTTCAAAAGGAAGCGGATCGTCTATCATCTTAGCGATCTCATCGCAATAAATGCCCGTTGCGCTTATAATATATTTTCCGCAAACAGTATCATTCCCATCGGAAACAGCATATCCGTTGTCGGTTTTTTCAATTGAAGATACCTTAAAATTAAAATAAAATTCAGCACCGTTTGTTGCTGCGTTTTCGCTAAGAGCAAAAGCGAGATCATACGGACAAACTATTCCTGCTGTAGGCGCAAAAAGAGCGCAGACAGCCGACGGTGATACGTTCGGCTCCATCTTGTGCAGCTCTCGCTTATCCAAAATGCGAAGCCCCTTTACACCGTTTGTTTCTCCGCGTTTTTTAAGTATCTCTATCTGTTCTCTATCGTAATCGTCAAAGCCGACTACAAGAGAACCGCAATTTTTATAGTGAACACCAAGCGCATCGGTAAGCTCCTGCATCATTTCGCAGCCTTTTACATTAAGCTTTGCCTTCAGCGTACCCTCCTTAGCGTCATATCCTGCGTGTATTATAGCGGAATTGGCTCTTGTTGAGCCTGCCGCAACATCTATTCCTGCCTCTAAGACAGCTATATTTAATTTATATTTTGATAATTTATATGCACACATAGCACCCGAAATACCGGCGCCTATGATGACTACATCGTAAAACATAATATGTTCCTCCGAATATATATGTATTTATATTTTAGCACAGTTTTGGAAATATTTCAAGTAAAATCTTGATTTTCGCTTAAAAGCATGATAAAATTGTTAAAACTGTACAAAGGAGGTCCTTGATCTTGGATATTTCTCAAATAGGCTCTTGCGCTTTGGCATATCTCGGAGATGCCGTTATCGAAACACTCGTTCGCGAGCATCTTGTTTTAAAGGGGTACGAAAAAAGCGGAAAATTAAATGATGAAGCAAGAAAATTCGTTACTGCTGTAAATCAAAATTCTGCTTATTTAAAAATTCAGCACTTGCTCACAGAGCTTGAAGCTGATATCTTCAGGCGCGCGAGGAACTCATCTCATTTAAATATTCCCAGAAGTGCCTCTGCCTCGGAATATAAAACCGCAACAGGATTTGAGGCTATATTCGGATATTTAAAGCTTCAAAAAAACGAGGAGCGTATAAACGAGCTCTTCTCCTTAGCTTATGAGGATATACTTTAACAGGAAGCTGATCTCAGCTTCCTTTTTCTTTAGTTTGTTAAACTAACGGATTTTGTATTCTTTTAACAGAAAATTTACTTTATTTTTTATTATTTTATTTCTTTCAAGAATTGACTTTATTTTTTTAAGGTGATAAAATGTATATACGCTATAATAGCTACAGAAAGGAAAACAAAATTGAAAACTATTAAACGACTCGCCAAATGTATTGGCGTATATAGGAAAAATTCAATCCTATCTCCTATCTTCGTTTCTCTTGAGGTAATTATGGAGTGCTTGATACCGTTTGTGGCATCAAAGCTTCTTAAATTTATTCAAGACGGAGAAATAGAGATAACTACTCTGTCTATTTACGGAGGGATTTTAGTTGCATTAGCACTGTTTTCTTTGGCCTTTGGTGCTCTTGCAGGGACTCACTGCTCTATCGCCTCTTGCGGATTCGCTAAAAATTTAAGAGGTGAGCTTTTTGAAAATTCTCAAAATTTTTCATTTGAGAATATAGATAAATTCTCGTCCTCAAGCTTGGTTACGAGAATGACGACAGACGTTACAAACGTTCAGCAATCATTTATGATGATAATACGAACCGCTATACGTTCGCCGCTTATGTTTATCTTTTCAATAGTTATGGCGTTTACTCTCGCGGGATCTATGGCAATAATCTTCGTTATCGTTGTTCCGATCCTTCTATTCGCACTCCTTATGATTATGAGAAAGGCTATGCCTATTTTCAAAAAGGTATTCAAAAAATATGATCGCCTTAATGCTTCTGTTCAAGAAAACGTTAAAGGGATGAGAGTTGTAAAATCCTTCGTACGAGAGGATTATGAAAGCGAAAAATTCAAGGCAGCATCCGAGGATGTACGAAACGACTTTATAAAAGCCGAAAAAATACTTGCCTTCAACAATCCCGTAATGCAGCTTTGTATGTACGCTCTTATGCTTTTTGTATGCTTCTTCGGCTCAAGACTTATAATATCATCGAACGAGGCGTCATTTGATGTCGGAAAATTCAGTGCTCTTCTTACTTACGGTATGCAAATTCTTTCTTCTCTTATGATGCTTTCAATGATTTTCGTTATGATAACAATGTCAGGAGAAAGCGCACGCCGTATTTGTGAGGTCATAGATGAAAAATCCACTATCACAAATCCCGAAAACGCAGTTACAGAGGTTAAAAACGGTGATATTGACTTTTCAAATGTAAGCTTCAAATATGCTAAGCGCGCCGAAAAATGTGCTCTTGAAAATATTGATATTCATATAAAATCAGGGCAAACCGTTGGAATAATCGGTGGAACGGGAAGCTCCAAATCATCGCTTATACAGCTTATTCCACGTCTTTACGACGTTACCGAGGGATCTGTTTCGGTTGGCGGTATAGATGTAAGAAATTACGATCTTAATACCCTTAGAAACGAGGTCGCCGTAGTTTTACAGAAAAATGTTCTTTTTTCGGGAACTATAAAGGAAAATCTGCGTTGGGGTAACGAAAACGCTACCGATGAGGAGCTTGAACACGTTTGCAAGCTCGCTTGCGCCGATGAATTTATAAATTCATTCCCTAAAAAATATGATACTTATATCGAGCAGGGCGGAACCAACGTTTCCGGAGGACAAAAGCAACGCTTATGTATCGCAAGAGCCTTACTCAAAAAGCCAAAAATACTTATTCTTGATGACTCGACAAGTGCTGTTGATACAAAAACAGATGCATTTATACGTAAGTCCATGCGTGAGGAAATTCCAAACACAACAAAGATAATAATAGCTCAGCGTATCTCATCCGTTGAGGATGCTGATATGATAATAGTCCTTGATGACGGTAAAATAAACGGCATCGGAACTCACAACGAGCTTATTGCAAATAACGCTATTTATAATGAAGTGTATACATCTCAGACAAAGGGGGCGAAAATGGAATGAACAAAGGCTTTAAAGGTCGCCCTATGGGTAAGCCGATGAAAAGAGCAAAAAAAGGAACTCTCGGAAGAGTTATAAAATTTCTTTTTTCATCCTACAAGCTGCCGCTTATGGTAGTTCTCGTTTGTATGATTTTCAGCACTGTCGCTCAGGTTTGTCCCGGACTTTTCCAGCAAAAAATACTTGAAAACGTTCAATTTGCTTTAAAGGACATTAAAAACGGAATTTCTCCGTCAGGGGCGTTAGATATCTATTTTGACGATATTACAATTATTTGTTCAACTCTGCTTACAGTATATATCATCGGTCTTATATCGTCCTTTATTTACAATCGTACGATGGCGATAACTACTCAAAAATTCCTTGATAAACTCCGTAACACTATGTTCGGAAAAATGCAGAAGCTCCCCATAAAATATTTTGATACTCATCCTCACGGCGACATAATGTCATATTACACAAATGATATCGACACGCTTCGCCAGCTTGTTTCTCAGTCTATCCCTCAGCTTATTATGTCCGCAGTCACTATAATTGTTGTATTTACCCTTATGCTCTATTTCAGCGTTTGGATGTCACTTATAATAATCGTTGGTGTTATTGCTATGGTTATCGTAACCAAGGTGATAGGCGGCGGAAGCGCTAAATACTTTGTAAAGCAGCAAAAGGCCATCGGTAAAACCGAGGGCTATATTGAGGAAATGATTCACGGTCAAAAGGTTGTTAAGGTCTTTTGTCACGAGGATAAAAGCATAGAGGAATTTACGGTTTTAAACAATAAGCTTTGCGAGGAAGCAACCTCTGCTCACAAATACGCAAATATCCTTATGCCGATAATGAACAATATAGGCCATATTCTCTACGCATTCATAATCTTTATTGGCGGCATTTTGGTCCTTATGAATGTTCCTAATATTTCTCTTTCGGGAAAGCCTCTTGACATTTCAACACTCATTCCTTTTATCGGATTTTCTAAAGCATTTACTATGAATATTTCTCAGGTTTCTCAGCAATTCAATGCAATTGCCATGGCTCTTGCGGGCGCTGAAAGAATTTTCGAGCTTATCGATGAAGAGCCTGAAATCGATGACGGTTACGTTACATTGGTTAATGCAAAGGAAGATGAAAATAACAATCTCGTTGAAAGTGAGTACCGCACAGGAATTTGGGCTTGGAAGCATCCTCACAGCGACGGAACCGTTACTTATACAAGAGTTCAGGGTGATGTTCGTATGAACGAGGTCGATTTCGGATATGTCGAAGACAAAATAGTTTTACACGATATTTCTCTATATGCAGAGCCCGGACAAAAGATCGCATTTGTCGGCGCTACAGGAGCCGGGAAAACCACTATTACAAATCTTATAAACCGTTTCTACGATATTGCTGACGGAAAGATCAGATACGACGGAATCAATATCAATAAGATTAAAAAGGACGATCTTCGTCATTCTCTCGGTATCGTTTTGCAGGATGTAAATCTGTTTACCGGAACTGTTATGGAAAATATTCGTTACGGAAAGCTTGATGCTACCGACGACGAATGTATCAGCGCCGCAAAGCGTGCAAATGCTCACTCATTCATCTCTATGCTTCCCGATGGATACAACACCGTTATATCCGGTGACGGAAGCGGTCTTTCACAAGGTCAAAGGCAGCTTATTTCAATAGCTCGCGCAGCCGTTGCAGATCCGCCTGTTATGATTCTTGACGAGGCTACATCATCTATAGATACAAGGACAGAGGCTATTGTTTCGGCAGGTATGGATGCTCTTATGCAAGGCAGAACGGTATTCGTTATTGCTCACCGTCTTTCAACTATCAAAAACTCTAATGTTATTATGGTTCTTGATCACGGAAGAATAATCGAGCGTGGATCTCACGAGGATCTTTTAGCTCAGAAGGGCAAATATTATCAGCTCTATACCGGTTCATTTGACTTTGATGAATAAGGAGATTTTTATATGAAAAATGAATATAAAATCACCAAAAAGCTAATGATGACCTGGGCTAATGATTTATATTTATACAGTCCCGTAAACATTTTTCTTTCAGTATTATGGTATATAATAGGCGCTTGCGGATTGCTTTTGATAATCATAAATATAGCTTTCGGGGCGGATTTTATTGATTGGTTTCTTTCTATTATTTTTATATTACTTGCTGTTTTTAAATTATTCTTTTCACGATTTATCATTATGTCAAGAAGATATAATATTTTTTCTAAAACCTACGGTGTTTCCGAATGGATAAGAACAACAGAATTTACAGACAATGAAATTATTGTTACTGATCATAATTCTATCAACAAATTCAGATACGCTAATGTTAACAAAATCAAGGAAAAAAATAATTTGGTTATAATATTTCTTGACAGTAATCTTGTGATAAGAATTTACAAGAATGCCTTTGTAGAAGGAAGCTGGGATGAATGTGCCAAAATGCTCGGCTTTGCGGTTAAATAAAAGTTGAGGCTGACGCTTCAAGAAGAATAAAAAACAGGAATTTCTACAAATTCCTGTTTTTTGTTTTTATTATTAACCGCAACACCCTTATAAATAAAGAATTTTTTATGATACAGACGTTTTATTATTAAAGCAAGCTGTAAAGACTGTTTTATATTGCTCTTATTTTTACTTCTATTGGACAAATTCCAAGCTCGCCATCCTCTGCTATTTTGACAAGCGTATCCCTTTCAAAGGATCTATCGTTTTTATCGATATAATCAAGTGCTTCGTTTTCAAAAACTATAGTTCCTGTATTTATCCATCTTTCTAAAGAAGGCAACTGATATGCAGCTACTGTTGCGACCTTGCCGTTTTCTTTGTGAAATTTCACTGTTTTTTCAATATCCACACAAGGTAATATATCTCCGTAGGTAAAAATAAACGCGTTTTCACCGATATATTTTGAAGCAAATTCAAGCGTTCTTGCTAAATCCTCATCACATTCCCTTTCCAAAATAAGAATTCTGAATTTTTTTGATATCTTCTCAAAATATACGTTTCTCTCATCTATAACATATCCGTTCTCTGCGCTTGCTATTTTTATAAGATATTCCTTTATTGATGAATTTCCCTTTGGAATTGTCAAAATAAAATCATCATATCCGCTTTTTAAAAAATGTGATATGACATAATATATAATCGGCTTAGAGTTTAATATAAGCATTGAGCTTATAGGTGTGTTTTTGCTTTTTTGATAATTTGATAAAATTACTACCTTCATCTTCTTCTCCATATTTTTTCTTTTTAGTATTTGCAATTCTATCGAAATCATTCACCATTGTTTGTATTTATTATTCATTTGAGCATATGTTCATTTGTCGAAGTTTGCTGATTAAAGACAAATTCAATCGTTTTTTCTTTTATTTGCACACAAAAGCTCTTTTGATAAGAAAAAGGCTATTGAAATCAATAGCCTTTTTAATACTTCAAACCAAATCCACGTCAATTACCTCTTCAAGCTTAACAAGAACGGCACGAACAGATTGCTTAATAATTCTATAGAAATAATCGTCAATCATATTTTCAGGTGTGGGGAATGTTATAAGCTCCTCAATGGATATAAGCTCAGCGTAAATAACGTTTAATTCTCTTTCTCTTGTTTCTACCTCGCAATCCCAAGCTCTTACTAGCCAATTTGTTCTTGTCTCAAGACAATATGCAAGATAACCTATAGTTGTATTCTTAGTATCATTTATAATATCCGAATACTCAGAAACTGAATGGAAGGTCGTTATAGAATTCCACGTATCGTAATGATAGCCATCATAATAAAGAGGCCATTTATCAGCATTAAAGCTGTTCCATCTTACTCTTTCCATTGCAACGGAATCACCCATAAATTCAACCTGCTGATCAATATATCCGCCGGCATCAAGCATATCATAGATCACATCATATATCTGCTCAAATTTTTCGGTTACCTTTGCATTAAATTCATCGTGCTGCGTAAGCGCATTCCAAGGGGTCCTGTTTTTTGCCCAAAACGATGTTTGAATATGCGCATTATTTTTCAAAATGTTTCCAAGGGTGTTATCGCAGTCCCAAAGAGGTCCTTTAAATATTTTGCTTGTTTTCCCGTCAACGTCTGCATCCTTATAGAAGAAGATGCTTGCTGAGCCTGCATCGTAGTTTCTTCCGAGCTCAGCCATTATATAAGCATATGCAAACGAATCGATATCTATATACTCCGTGTAATGAATTCCGAGAGAATTTATTCCGTCGGATGCGGTAAACGCCTCTTCCATATAAGCAAAGAGTCTTGCTATATACTCGACCTGCTCCTTTGAACAATACTCGGGGGATTTTATTACATAATAGTTTTCAGCCATGTTCGTTCGGGTTATGAAATAAGATGCATCCTCGCGAGCACCCTTTCTGTTGTTATCAAGCTCCACGAGATATCCGCCTGTTATATCATCAGGAGTAACCACTCCTTCAACATATCTGTATTCGGTAACGATTGTTTGATCTATAAGATCGCCCGATGTTACAGTAACAGTATTTGACGAATATGTAGGATTAAGATCATCCATAAGCTTTTCCATATCCGTTATATTGAGGCGGTTTTCTTGAATTTGAACCTTTTCGCAAAGCAAATATATACCTTGATACTCGCCGTCAAGATAAACATCAACACTTCTATATTCGCAAGCGTGCATACCGAGAGCCGCAAGCTCATATAAAAGCGCGTTACGAATAAGTGACTGATCAAGGTAATTAGCAAGAAGTATCCAAGTTCTTGCCTCGCCCATTCCGAAAAGATCGGCTTTTTTCTCAAATTTCATTTGAAAAGGCTTTTTTGCATAATAAGGCGTAGTGTTTCCGCGAACTCTTAACTGGCTATTTGTAAGCATATCGGCATATTCATAAGAGCCGTCGCTGTTAACGATCGATATTTTTGTTCCGTAATCCGTCTTTTCATTTTCCAATATTTCTTTTTTGCCGAGAGATGTTGTCAAAAACACAGCAGAAAGATTGTTCGCTTTGTAAACGGTATATACGTCCGGACTTTTTCCTACCAGGAATGTAATTTCATAGCATTCGTTTCCGTTTGCGTCTGTAGTCTTGAATTTCGTAATATCCAACTTATATCCGTCATCTACGGTCACACCATCAAAGGTAATGTTCGAAAACGTGGAAGAAAAATAAACCTCAAGATCCGTAATGTCAGAATACGCAGGCAAATATACCTTCTTATCAACAGGCTGTATTTCCTGACCGTTAGACAATGTAAAGCTCGCGCCTACATTCCTTGCAGATGCGGTAATCGAAAAAACAAATATAAAAAAGACTACCGACAAAAAAACATAAAATTTTTTCATTTTTCTATCTCCTTTAAATATTTTCGTATCTTGTTGAAAAATAATCTCTGTCAACAGTTAATATTACGGCATACAAAGGGTTTATTTTTCTTATTTCCTCTGATATTTCTTTATAAAGACGTTCGTTTTCGACAGGTATATCATTTGATACGCTTATATCGAAAATTATTTTTGTTTGGGAATTATATCCCTTTACAACTCGAAAATCGTGCATTGAGACAGGGCTTGAATACTCCGCTGATATATTGGATATTATTTTTGAGCATTTTTCTCTCAAGTCATTTGTTTCTGCATCTGTCATACAAACAGGATCCATATGAATTACAAGATTAACGTTCATTTCTTTCAATATATCAGCCTCAATAGTATCTATCATATCGTGACTAAGCATAACATTTTCCTCAGAATCCACCTCAATATGCGCGCTTGCAAAACACTTATTTGCTCCATATGAATGTATCACAAGGTCGTGTATTCCGAGAACTCCGTCATAGCTCTTTATTTTTTGAGTAAGTGTATATGAAAATTGGGCATCGGGAGCTTTTCCAAGCAAGGTATTAGATGATTCAAAGACCATTTTTATTCCAAGTGCAAGAATATAAACAGAAATTATACATCCAAGCACTCCATCAGTATAAACTCCGAGATACGGTGTAAGCACCATTCCAATTACGACAGCAAGTGTGGCAATAACGTCACTTATGCTATCCAACGCCGTAGCTTTAAGCGCATCAGAATCAATATGCTTGCCAAGCTTCAAATTCAGGATAGCCATAAATATCTTTACGCCAACTGTAGAAGTGATAACTATTATAGCGACGGTTGAATATTCGGTAGCTCCATGAGGATGTATGAGCTTTTCTATCGATGATTTCAAGGTTTCTATTCCAAGCACCATTACTATTATTGATATAAATAATGAGCATAGATATTCCATTCTTGCGTGACCGTAAGGGTGTTCCTTATCAGCCGGCTTTCCTGTAAGTGTATATCCGACAACAGTCAATATATTAGACCCTGCATCCGAAAAATTGTTAAGCGAATCGGCAATTATCGACACGCTCCCGAATATGATTCCAAAAATTATTTTTACTGCAAACAATACAATATTTGCAAATATTCCGACAAAGCCCGAAAATCTGCCAACTCTTATTCTGACATTCGGATCTTTTGGGTTGTCGTAATCCTTTATAAGCTTACTGATCATCTTCATCCTTTATTGCGATAAGCTGCTTTGCGTATGGCAAGGTCATTATAAGATCGCACATTTCGTGCCATTCGGAAAGCTTATGCGTGCGTCTTGCGTAATAGATATTAATGAGGGTTTCGTAGTTCATTGTACAAGTTCTCATTTGATTATAGCTTGAGGGCAAAAGCTGAATCATATCGTGCCAATAAGCTTTGTCCTTCGTTTCTATAAATTTTATTCTTGCCTCTTCAAGATATTTTATTACGCCGTCAAGAACATTAAGCGCATTTTCGGACATTTTTTCACAGCTAAAATCGCCTCTTTCAAACTGCTTTGAATGTATTTTGTGCATTGTAGAGGTAGAATTTGCAACGGTTGCAACCTTATAGGTATCATATTCCTTCCACCAATAAAGCGGTGCTGTTATATCCATACACACAAGTATTTGTCTTAAATATTTTCTATGATCACTGCCTGCCTTGGCAAGACGCATAGCAAGCGAAAGATCGTTTTCACCTAATACGTAATTTCCTTGATCATCATAATAGCTATCGCTTTTCGCCCACGAATTCAAGGGATTGCGTGCGCCTCTTATCGCATTTTCAAAATTCATCACTGAAACTTTTTCGATTTTTATCATATTATCCTCCGAAATAAAGTCCTTCTTATATTATATGATAACATATTTAAATATTATTGTCAACAAATCTTTTCAGAGGGGGTTAAAAATAGTTTTTGGTTTTGTGAATAATTGATTTTTTCAGTGCAAATACTATCGTTGTAAAAATTTGAAAGGATGAAAAGTTTATGGAAGAAGAAAACAAGAAAAATACAAAAGCGTTCTATATAACGCTTGCACTTATGCTCGCTGTGGTTGCTATTCTCATTATTGCAAGCATAGCCTCAAGGCGCTCCAATGATACACCCGATGTTACAGATACAGAGCAAAGCTCCGGAGACGAAAGCTCTGCTGATGATTCGCCCACAATATCAGATACAGATACTCTGCCTGAGTTTTCATTACCGGTAAGCGGAGATATCAGCATTGATTTTAGCGACACTGTCCCCGTCTTTTCTATCACTATGGGTGACTATCGCACGCACCTTGGAGTTGATATTGAGGCAGAGCTTGGAACAGAGGTTTTAGCCGTAGCTGACGGAGTGATAACTAACGTTTGGGATGATCCTTTTATGGGCACTTGCATATCGGTTGAGCACTCCGGAAATGCAGTAAGCATTTACAAAAACCTCGACCCTGTGGTTAAAGAAGGTATCATAATCGGTTGCGAGGTTAAAAGCGGCGACGTCATCGGCGTCGTTGGCGAAAGCGCTATGAACGAAATAGCTCAAGAACCGCATCTGCATTACGAGCTCAAGGTATCTGACAAGCACGTAGATCCCAAGGATCATTTTAAGTTTCCCATAAAGGACAACACAAGCGAAGAAAGCTCTTCTTCTGAGAGCTCCTCGGCAGAATAAAAAAAAGAGATTTTTGCAAATTGCAAAAATCTCTTTTTTTAATCATTATGCCCAACGCATTCCGCAAGGCTTTTCTTCCTTGATCATAACCTTATCAAGAACCTCAACTGCCTTTTTAAGTCCCTCGTCGATCGTCATAAGACTATCCTCGTGTTCTATTGAAAGAACCTTATCATAGCCTGCAAGACGAAGTGCACTAACGAAATCTCTCCAATAATCCTCACCGTGACCGTAGCCAACAGTGCGGAAGATCCAGGAACGGTGAAGCTCGTCGCCGTAATGCTTCGTATCAAGAACACCGTTTACTGCAGTATTGATATCGTCTATCTTTGTATCCTTGGCGTGTACATGATAGATAGCGCCCGTAAGAGCACGAACGGCTGCAACAGGGTTTACGCCCTGCCAAATAAGATGTGAGGGGTCAAGGTTTGCACCTATAACATCTCCGACCGCTGAACGGAGCTTCAAAAGCGTTTCGGGATTGTATACGCAGAAGCCGGGATGCATTTCAAGAGCTATCTTTGTTACGTTGTGCGATTTTGCAAATGCGGTCATCTCTTTCCAATAAGGAATCATTACATCATTCCACTGATATTCAAGAGTTGCAAGAAAATCATCAGGCCAAGGACAAGTTACCCAGCTGGGAAGTTTTGCATCTGGATCGGAGCCGGGGCATCCGGAAAATCCGATTATAGTATCAACGCCTATCTTTTCTGCGAGAAGTATAGCATTTCTCATATCCTCGTCAAATTGCTTTGCTATTGCTTTATCAGGATGTATAGGGTTGCCATGACAAGCAAGAGCGCATATTTCAACATCGTATTTTTTGAATGTTGCTATAAATTCTTCAAGCTTTTTTTCATCCTTAAGAAGCTCTGCGGGATTACAGTGATCCTTTCCGGGATATCCGCCTGCTCCTATTTCAACTGTATGAACGCCGAGAGATGAAATTATTTTAAGAGCCTCGTCAAGAGGCTTGCTTCCATAAAGGTTTGCAAGAACACTAAGCTTCATATTCTTTTCTCCTAAAGCAAATTATTTATTTTCAAAATAGTAGGGCTTACCTGTCTTAGCAGATTCATAAATACCCTCAAGTATCTGTGTTACGCAATATGCCTGCTCGGGAAGAACAGTAGGCTGTGTACCGTTTATAACAGCATTGATCCACTGCTTTGCCTCCTCTGCACCTGCATCGTACGAGCCTGCATCGTAGAACGCAACTCCCTTTCCGTCAAGATTAGGACGTGTTTCATACATGCTGCCGTGATTTACTCCGTTTATCTCCAAAATGCCTTGGTCAACCATCTTAGCGCCCGCTTTTGTTCCGCAGATGGTTGTGCAAGCCTCCTTTGTATCAGTCATATTGATAGCCCACGAGGACTCAAGAACTATAGTTGCACCGTTTTCCATAACAACGAATCCAAAAGCACTGTCTTCAACAGTAAATTCCTCGGGCTTCCAATCACCAAATACGTTTGCTGTATTTGTTTGATTGTTAAGCTTGTGATATGTAGTACCTACACAGTATTTAGGCTTATAGTTATTCATTGTCCAAAGAGTAAGGTCGAGAGCGTGTGTTCCGATATCGATAAGAGGTCCTCCGCCCTGCTCATACTCGTTTATAAATACGCCCCATGTAGGAACTGCGCGACGGCGAAGAGCAGTTGCCTTTGCATAGTAGATATCTCCAAATACACCGTCATCAGCCTCAGCCTTGAGATATTTGGAATCCTTTCTCTGTCTGTTCTGATAACCGATAGTAAGCATTTTGCCTGTGCGATTTGCAGCATCTACCATTTTCTTAGCTTCCTCTGCGTTAATTGCCATCGGCTTTTCACACATTACGTGCTTGCCAGCCTCAAGAGCGTCAACAGTAATAAAGCTATGGCTTCTGTTAGGAGTACATACATGAATTACATCGATGCTCTTATCCTTGAGAAGCTCCTTGTAATCAGTATAAACCTTTGCATCCTCTGTACCGTATTTCTTTGCTGCATCAATAGCTCTTTGCTCTACGATATCGCAGAAAGCAACCATTTCAACCTCAGCAACCTTTTTAAGAGAAGGCATGTGTTTTCCGTTTGCGATACCACCGCATCCGATGATACCAACTTTTACTTTTTTATTCATTTGAGTTTTCCTCCGTGAAAAAATATTTCATTATTTTAATTTTATCATAATAATATTTTAAATGCAATACTTTTAAAGCTTTTTGCGTTACTTTTTTAATTAAATTTCGGCAATATTTGTAACAAGAATGCTTCCACTCGTATTAACAACACCATATGTTCCCGCTGCGCCTATGCTTCCGGGATTAAAGAGCTGTATTCTTTTGTCATTTATGTCCTCAATAATATCACAGGGGATATGTGTATGCCCGAAAAATACTGCCTGAGCGCCATTTTCATAGGCGGCGAGTGCTATGCTTTTTAACGAAAATTTTACTCCGTGCTTATGTCCGTGCGCTATCATAACCTTTATTCCGTCAAAATTAACGAAAAGCTCTTGTGGATATGTGCTTTCAAACACATCGCAATTACCCTTGACAATAAAAAAAGCGATCTCGGGATATTTTTGCTTTATGTATTCAATATCCTTAACTCCGTCACCGCAAAACACCACAGCATCACATTTCCCACCGTGTTTTTCAAGCACCTCAGATATTTTTCTTGAACGTGAATGGGAATCAGAAAAAACAAGAATCTTCATTATTACTCTCCTCTGCTTGAACGTATAAAATCAGTATATCATTTTGCTCTATAAGTGTCAAGAAAAAATTATCGTCATAGTATATTATTAAAGCACGATCGCCACAATTTTGATATCAAGGAGATTTTTATGAAAATAGATAGAAAAAGCATTAATTTTCTTCTAAAGCTAAACGACGATAATCTTTGGAAGACCCTGCAGCTCGCAGCATCGAAATCAGGAGCTTCAGACATGCAGCGATTGGAAAAGCCGACAGATATGACGAAAATCCGTGACACATTATCATCCTTATCCGACGAGGATATAGACAAAATAAACGAGCTTTTAAAAAGCAGAAAGGATTCAAAAAAATGAACAGTGAAAGCTTTGACGATATTCTTTCCTCTGTTATCGGAAATGAGGAGCTTATGGGAAGAATATCAAAAATAGTAAACGATCACAAGGGTGAGGGTGAAAATGCAGCACTTAGTGATGTTATTGCCGAAATTTCCTCAAGCTTACAAAAAGATGAAAAAGCAGACACTCCGTCGGTTAAAACAGAAAAGCATAACCCTTTTTCTTCAAGCAATCAAGCCCTTCTTTGTGCTTTAAAGCCATTTATGAGTGAAAAACGCAGGGGAATGATCGACAACATATTAAAAATACAACAAATGAGCGAAATTATGAAGCTTGTAAAATAGGGGGTAATATGTTTTCTCGATATTCAAAAATAAACATTCCGCAAAATTATAGCGGAAACAGATTCAAAGCTCCGGAAACGGACACCAAAATACATTCTCCCGTTCCGCAATACACTGTAAAAAACGCACACTCCCCCTCGTTTATTTCAACATTTGAGGAAAAGAATCAACTGTTTGAGGAGACTTACGAGGATGAAAAGGTGTCAGATCAAGTTGAAGATATGTATGAAGAATCTACATATGAAAGAGAAGAAATGATCGATACTCCTGTCTGCGTAGATCAAAAAAGCAATAACGAAAGTAAGGGTTTTGATCTTTCATACTTCAAAAATATATTATCAAATATAAGTTCCGAGGAGCTTTTAATATTAGGTATAATCCTACTTATAGCAAGTGACAAGGAAAGCTCAAACGACTCTATCATATGGATGCTTGCTTTATTGCTTTTAGGAAAAGAATAGTTTAAAAAGCAATTGCTATACTTTTTATGTAAAAAGAAAAAGCAACAAAGGCACTTGTGACAATTTTGCCATAAGTGCCTTTTTTATATAAGGAATTTCTCCTAAAAAACAATATACAAAGCTTGAGCTCTTCAAAGTGCATCTGCTTTCTCTGCAAATGCTGATTTGAAACAGAAAAATGAAGTCTCGCCACGGGGCGGGGTGTGGATTATTTTAAGATACATACATTTGTGATAGTTTTATAGCCGAGATCAACAGAGTTGAAAGCACCGCTTTTATTTTCGTCAGGTGTATTAGGTGTTTGCGTATCGTCAACCGGTAAAGCACCTTTTTTCAAGAGTTGCATTTGTCACAAATTTGAACGCATACTGATAGAGCTCTTCAGTTTCATATTCCGGCAAAACAGAGGTTACAACACAATTGTTTATAACGAATCCGTGCGTATTTTGTAATCCTCCGTCGCTTACTCCGATCAAACGATTATCTTTAAATATACCAAATATAAATACCGAGTGCTCATTGTTACCTAAAATATCTCTTTGATGCAGTTCATGCTTCAAATACTTTAGCCTTGGAGAATCGCCTTCTCTGTTGGGATATCTTTCAAAAAAGAATTTCTCCACAAGATCAATATCCTCGTATTTGATGAGTCGCATACCAATATCTTCAATGGGAGAAAGTATATACGGTTCTCCTGTATAGATATTGCTTTGACGGCGATTGATATTGCCAACCGTTACTCCTCGCTTTGCAAATTCATTCTTTATTACCTCGTCGGATTGCAAAGTATACAAAACCATATCAAATCGCTGATCGAAAAAAATCTTTTTATATTCTGCGATTTTATCCCAATCATCACAAATAATATTACCCTCAAAACGATTATCCCATTCGGTAAACCAAACAAAACCGTCTCTGAAATCTTCACCATTGTATAATGCCACACCACCGTTAATTCGGAAGCAAATGGCGGCATATCCATAGCGAAGCGCATCAGTTTCCAATAAGTACTCGATCACTTCATCACTGTCAGCAAGCTTGAAGTTTTTGAACTCATGTAAAAGTCTTGCGCCAACTGTATCATTGTTAAAGTCGCCGTAATACAGCTCTTGATTTTCGTATTTCTTTCTGTATTCTCTCGGTGAAACGCCATATTGATTTTTGAAAGTTCTTGAAAAGCTTTCGTGTGCTTCATATCCGCAGTCCAAAGCAATATCAAGAATATCGTTATTCGTTACTCTCAAAAGATGAGCTGCCTTTTTTAATCTACTAAAACGAATGTATTCCATAACATTAAATCCGGTATGCGCAAAGAAAATACGATTGAAGTAATCGGTAGAAAAGCCGGCGTGATTTGCTACATCGTCAATGGTGATATCGCTTTTCTTGTTTTCTAATTGTATATAATTCAATGCTTTTGTAATAAGCTCGCTATTTTCCATTGAATAGCCCTCCTATTTATTAATTCAAACGTTCAGCTGTATGTTTGTGATATCATTATAGCATATATTTTTAAATTTTTCTTGACAGAAAACGCTCAATTATAAATTCGGCCCATCTGCTTTTATTTGCATATCAGAAGGCTCTTTTAAATTTTCAAATGTTATTTAAGCGAGAAAGCGGAAATATATTTTTTTACTCTTTGATCCTGTATATTATCAAAAATGTTTGCATGAAGCGCATCGGCTGTATATTTTGCTTGGGGTATTGTAAATCTTACAAATGTTTTTCCTATATGCTGATCTATTTTAACCTCAACGCCTTCCTTTTCGCACATATATTTAAGAAATTCTATTCTTATATTCATAGCCGGATTTTCCAAAATATATTTAGGATTGATAACCAAGTTATTTCTTGATGAAATACTTATTTTTATATTATTAAATGAAATACTCTCTTCTATTTCTATATCGGATTTAAAATCTATTTCATTCAATATAAAAAATGTTGCTACAACTATCATTTCCAAAAAATCGACCTTGACTGATGCTACACTATTGTTTTCGCTCAAAAGCTTAATTCTTTTGTAAGAATATTCTTTTTCCGACGTTATTTTATTACATACATCATTTATAAGCTTTCCTATATCAACACCGCTTTTTGCTACCGAAAGCCGATCATTATAAAACGAAAACATTTCTTTGATCTTGTCTATGTTTTCATCGTTTTTAAAATATTCATTATTCAAAAACAAAAACTCCGATGTTTTGGAAAATGATCCACAGAGCACTCTCATTATTGCTTTAAAATATATTTTGTCCTTTGTATCAACTATGTCAAGCTTCTCTCTATACATAGTATTTTTTCTGAAAATATCTTCGCTTATTTTTTCATATATACTATCCTTTTCTCGTAAGCTTGAAAATTCCTGCTTAGCTTTAAAGTTAATATATATTATTTCACTTAACATATTAGTTATTATAAACGGCAATTTTCTTGATTCATTATTTTCTATAATCATTTTTATTATCCTGTTGCATTTTCCTTTTTTATATGATAAAATTAAGATGATTGGAGGTTTTGTTTATGAATTCTAACTCTCAAAAAAACTCTGTTGCTCTTACCAAAATCATTAAAGATTTTAATCTTGAGGTAGTGTATGCTCCCGATAATCTTGATAAAATAAATATATCTCGCGCGGAGGTAAACCGTCCGGGACTTCCCTTGTCCGGATTCTTTGATTATTTCGATCCTGAAAGAATTCAGGTATTTGGAAGAGTTGAGGCTATTTATCTCAGCAAGCTCACTCCCGATGAACGCGTAATTAAAATTGGAAACTTTCTGGAAAGAAAGCCTGTTTGTGTCGTTATCGCAAGAAATATCGAGCCGTTTGCAGAAATGGTGGATCTTGCTAAGCAATTTGAAATTCCTATTTTACGCACACATTTGGCAACTTCATCGTTCATTTCTATGATAATTTCATCTCTTAATGTTTATCTCGCTCCAAGAATCACACGACACGGTGTTCTTGTTGAGGTATACGGTATCGGAGTTCTTATTCTTGGAGATAGCGGTATCGGTAAAAGCGAAACTGCTATTGAGCTTATAAAAAGAGGCCACCGTCTTATTGCAGATGATGCCGTTGAAATAAGTAAGGTTTCGGAAAAAACTCTTGTCGGTCAAGCTCCGTCTATAATACGATATTATATGGAGCTTCGTGGCATAGGAATAGTTGATATACGACGCATATTCGGTATGGGTGCTGTTAAGGAAACGGAAAAGATAGAGCTTGTTATTAAGCTTGAGCCGTGGGTTCAAGGCAAAATGTACGATCGCATGGGGCTTGAAACCGAAAGTGTTGAGATTCTCGGAATAAATGTGCCCGCTATTACAGTTCCTGTCCGTCCGGGAAGAAACCTTGCGGTCATATTAGAGATAGCCGCTATGAATTTCCGTTTAAAAATGACAGGATACGACACCGCAAAGGAATTCAACAAAAAGCTCGAAGAGGAGTTTATGAAAAATATGTAATAAAAATCGACTTCTTAAAGAAGTCGATTTTTTTACTAAACGGAATTATTTTACCTTTACTATATGATAAAGTCTTGACGGATATGATATAAAATCAAATTCAAGGAATAAGCCTATATTCATAAGCGCTGCGCCAAGATATTTTTCTTCACTTCCGTTTATTGTGTACCAAGCGTCCTCTTCAAGTCCCTTGAGCTTTATATATTGAGGTGCGGTGGCAGCATCACTTTCATATCTTACCGCACACGCAAGAGCCTCGCTCTTATCTTCGTTTACAACCTGCCATACGCAATAGAGGCTTTGATCGGGATGAAACGGCGTTGAGAGTCTATAATAATCGCCAAATTGAATGAGCTCATAATACTTCTTAAATTCCTTCACCTGACGAGAGATCTCTGCTTTTTCGTCATCGGTCATTTTTGTAACGTCAAGTTCAAGACCGTATGTGCCGAAATATGCAACATTTCCTCTTGTTTTGAGAGGTGTTACTCTTGCGTTGGAGTGATTGGGACAAACCGAAACGTGCGCGCCCATAGTGCGTACAGGGTAAGCAAAAGATGTGCCGTATTGAATCTTTAATCTATCTATGGCATCGGTATTGTCGCTGGTCCATACCTGAGGCATATAATAAAGCATACCGCAATCGAAGCGTCCTCCTCCGCCTGAACAGCTTTCAAACAAAATATCGGGGAATTTAGATGTAATTCTTTCAAGAAGCTCATAAAGCCCAAGAATATATCTATGGAAAAGCTCTCCCTGCTTTTCCGGCGGAAGCTCTACGCTGTAAAGATCAGTAATGTGTCTGTTGAAATCCCATTTTACATAATCTATCTTTGTGCTTTCAAGTATCTTTACAAGCTGATTATAAATATTATCGCGAACCTCCTTGCGTGAAAAATCAAGCACATACTGGGTTCTTGATATTTGAGGAGTTCTATTTGGCATAGCGAAAGCATAATCGGGATGAGCACGATAAAGGTCGCTATCCTCTGATACGCACTCAGGCTCAAACCATATACCAAACTTAAGTCCCTCTTTATTTATTCTTTCGGAAAGATTTTTAAGTGTACCTTGAAGTTTCTTTTCGTTTACTGTCCAGTCGCCAAGTGCACATCTGTCATTATCACGCTTACCAAACCATCCGTCGTCCATAACAAAAAGCTCTACGCCCATCTTAGCAGCCTCGTGAGCCATAGAAACTAGCTTGTCGGCGTTGAAATCAAAGTATGTACCTTCCCAGTTGTTTATAAGCACGGGGCGAACGGAATCCCTGTATTTTCCGCGACAAAGATTCTCTCTTATTGCCTTATGGAAGCAATTTGACATTTTTCCAAAGCCCTCAGAACTATAAACCATAGCAACCTCGGGGCAAACAAATTTATCTCCGGGAAGGACCTCATAGTTAAAGTTCTCGTGATTTATTCCCATAGTTACACGAGTTTTTTCTTGAAGATCCTTTTCAGCTGAAATTTCAAAATTTCCGCTATATACAAATGCAAGTCCCCATGCACTTCCGTAGTCCTCGGTAGCATTTTTATCACAAATAACGGCAAATGGATTTTGCATATGGCTTGATGCACCGCGAACACTTGAAACAACTGTTTTATAATGCTCAATTCTGCTTCTTTCAAGCATTCTTTCTCTTGTGTGTCTGCCGTGAAAATGAAGCATATCATACTGCCCGTCAGGAAGATCAAGAGTCAATGTCAACGCCTTTTCAAGATTGATCTTGGCATCAGTTTTATTCTCTATTATAAGCGAACGCGTAATAAGATCCTTTTCCTCAAAAACGCTATATAGCAAATGCATATAAACATTATGTACCTTATCCTTGAGCGTTACCTTTAAGGTTTGCGCTTCTTCGCCGTAAAATGCAGGTAAACCGTCTAAAGAGTATTTCCCACCAATAATTTCGGCTTTTACAAATCTGGGCTCGCATCCAAGGCTTCCGTCACTGTTTCTCAAGGAAAGCTGAGTCAAACGGAAATCGCCGACTCCTGCAGTAGAAAGCTCCTGCTTTTCATGATTGTATGAAATATATTTTTGAGTATCCTGAAGGTTGGGCGAAAACGAAGTTCCCCACGTACGATTCACTGCGGACATATCCATATAATCCATTTTTTTACCATAGTAGGTATGGTTGAGCATTCCTATTTCATTAACCTTCATCTGATACATTGTGTTTTTGGTATACAATGTATATGTTTTATCATTTATATTTTCAATAATTGCCATTTAAGTTCTCCTTTGCATTTATATATATATTTTAACACAAAGAATATTATCTTTCAATAATTTAATAAAAATATTGAACTTTTTTTCTTTTTATGATACAATAAGTTTAATAATGTAACTTTAAGGAGAAAAAATGATCAAAAACACACTTTTGAGTTCTTTTCTTTCCGGACTTTTTATTTCGATCGGGGGCACAGTCTTTATAGCGTGTGCTTCGACCCTTAACAGTTCGGGCGGGAGCGAATTCACTCACAAAATCATAGGTTCGGTAATGTTCTGCGTTGCACTTTTGTCAATATGTATGCTCGGACTTTACCTCTTTACAGGGAAGGTCGGATATCTTGTAAACGACCATTCAAAAGACGCTATCAAGGCTATAATCACCGGTCTTATCGGTAACTTTATTGGCTCTACGCTTTTTGGAGTTATAACGAGCTTCTCTTCGCCCGCTATTCACGAGTTTGCAAAAACGATGTGCGCGTCAAAGGTTGCTCTTAATCCGTTTGTTGTTCTCTTTTACGGCGTTATGTGCGGAATTCTTATGTTCACGGCAGTACATACTTACAGAGAAAACAAAACGTTTATAGGAATCTTGTTCTGCGTTCCCGTATTTATTATTTGCGGATTTGAGCACTCTATTGCTGATATGTTTTATTTTGCAGCTGCAAGAGCGTTTACTCTTGATTATCTTTGGTTTATAGTAATCGTTATAATCGGAAACGCTATCGGTGGAATGCTTATTCCTTTTGTGAAAAAATTTATAAAATAAAAGTCTTACAAATTTTAAAAAAAAAAAAGGAATTTTTAAAATTTAAAAATTCCTGTTTTTTTATTATGATAAGTATTATCAAAAATATTATCTGATTAATGAATACAGGCTATCGGAAATCCGATAGCCTGTGTTTTTTGATATAGGGTCACTATATCTGATTAAACTTGGTCCCAGAAAATATCCTCGGGTGCGCCATTATCGTCGCCCAAGATAAGTCCTCCTTGTGTGGGACTGTCGTTCAT
>JAGAPG010000008.1 GCA_017623355.1 Clostridia bacterium | reverse complement strand
ATTCGATATGAGATAAATCCCTCGTTTGCGAAGCAAACATATCGAGTGCGTCAGCACATATCGAACGCCGCAGGCGTATATCGAAAATCCCGCAAGGGATTTATCTCGATGCGTGTTCTCCGTTAAGGATAACACGCTAATCGGTAGCATTTTTTTAAAATATCGTTTCTATAAGCTTATTGCAATTATCGGGTGAATATCTCCAGCTGTCAATATGCTTTACTTTTTCGGTATCAATAAAATATTTTGGCTGATGCGTTGATAATTTTGAATTATACGAATCTATTATAACGAGCTTTATCTTCATTTTTTCAGGCATTATGCTTTTTATGTATACAGCGCAGCTCTGCCCCACCTCGACTCCGTCCTTTAGCTCGGCGAGTCCTGCGAGATTAGGAGAAAGTTCAACGAATATGCCGTAATTTTCGATGCTCCTTATTATGCCCGATACTGTCTGTCCCTGCATAAACATTGATGTGTTTTCCTCCCAAGTGCCGAAAAGCTCTCTTGTGGATACATATATTCTTCCTGTATCGTAATCTATACTTTTTACAACAACCGGAATCTGTTCGCGTATCTTAAATCTATCAGACGGTGAGGATATGCGAGATACCGATATACTGTCTATGCATATTAGCGAATTAACTCCGCAGCCTACATCTACAAAGGCTCCGAAATTCTCAAAATGCGTTATTTTAGCAGGGATTATATCTCCCGGTATAAGATCCATAAGATAATTATTTACGCATTCTCTTTGCGCTTCCTTACGAGAAAGGATCGCTATCGGTCTTTTCCCATCCTCCTTTATAATCTGTATAACCTTAAAGGCTACGCTTTTTCCAACGCGTGTTATTATGGCTATGTCCTTTGGATTTTCTCCGTAAACGCACTCCTCACGCATTATTATTCCGTCTACTCCGTTAAGATCAACGTGAAGGGTGTATGTATCATTATCGCATTTATCCACCACTCCTTCAAGGATTTTTTCTTCAGTCCTTGCTCTTTCAAGTCCGTAAAGGGATGATGTATATTCTCTGTTTTCGGGTGTCGATATAAGCGCTCCCTCCGGCAAATATTTATTCATTGTCATTTCTTTTTCCTCCGTTTATTATCATTAAACAATATGCGTCTGTTCCTTTTTATATTCTATTTTAGAAGTATTTTTTATTTTTGAAAATTTCGACAAAAGTTTTCTTATAAAATCGAAAATAACAATCGCAAATGAAATTGCTATTATTTTTAAAAGATCCTCAAAATAAAGAGGGGTTGCACGAAACGTATCTCCGCCGAAATAAATAAACACCATTTGCAGAACCGATATAAGAAGCATTATTATTATAAACGATCTGTTTTTACTTATATTTGCCATTATATTAAGCCTTGGCGTTCTTGATGTAAAGCAAACAAAAACTCCCGTAAAGATAAACATAGCAAAGAATGCGCTAAGAAGGTATTTTTCGTCGCCTCTAAGCAAAATCATCGACACAGTGTCGCTTTTTAAGAACCAAATGCAAAGGGTGAGAACAAAAACTCCGTTCAGTATTATTTTTTGCATCATATCAGAAGAAATTATTTTTTCATCTCTTGGCAGAGGCTTTTGCTTCATATATGATTTGTCATTCGGCTCTGAAGCAAAGGCGAGCGCACCAAGAGTATCCATTATTATATTTACCCAAAGCATTTGAGTAACTGTAACAGGCTTTTCTATGCCTATAAACGGTCCTATAAGCGAAATACCCACCGCTGCCAAATTCATAGTAAGCTGAAAAACAATAAATTTTCTTATAGAATCAAATACCGTTCTTCCATAAAGAATTGCCCTTACTATTGATGCAAAATTATTGTCTGATATAACTATGTCGGATGCTTCCTTAGCAACATCTGTGCCTGAGCCCATTGAAAATCCCACATCTGCCATTTTAAGAGATGCGGCATCATTTATTCCGTCACCCGTCATTCCTACTACATATCCGCTTCTCTGAGCCAATTTAACAATTCGGGTTTTATCGGACGGTAAAGCTCTGGCAATTACGGCAAGCGTAGGGAGGAGTGTCTCTATTTCCTCATCACTCATTTTAGAAATGGCATCGGCAGTTATTATATTTTTTCTTTTTGAATATGCCGATATTATTCCACATTCCTTCGCTATTGCTTCTGCCGTGTCACGATTATCTCCCGTTATCATAATCACTCCAACACCTGCTTCACTCACTTCTTTTATCGCCTTAGGCACTTCCTTTCTTATTTTATCGCGAATGGCTACAAAGCCTAACAGCGTTATTCCGGCAAGGGATGTGTCGTGTTTTTGCTCTTTTATCCCCAAGGCTACAACTCTGTATGAAAGAGATGCAAGTTCCTTTAAGAGTTTTAGATATCCTTCGTGTCTTTCCATTTGACACACACATCCGTTCTCATTTATATAAGAGTTGCTTGCCTCTAAAATTTTTTCAGGCGCGCCTTTTATAAGAGTGTATTTTTCTTTCTCGTAAAGAACGGTAGCACAGCTATATTTTTTAGAGCTGTCAAATGGAATCCTTTGCGCGACCGTTGCTTCGCACTCGGAATTTTTCACAAATTCACATATTGCTCTATCGGTAGAATTTGATCCTATTGCTCTTTTGCCATTATAAACTGAATCATTACAAAATTTCGCACACAGGGTTAGATATTTTTTATATTTTTCGTTTTTTATAGAATTAATATTTGAATATTTTTCGCCATTCGGTGATATTATTTGTTTCACCTTCAGCTTGCCCTCTGTAAGCGTGCCTGTTTTATCTGTAAACAGAAGATTTATATTTCCCGATGTCTCTATTCCAACCATTTTACGTACCACCACGCCCTGAGACATCATTTTTTTCATATTTGAAGAAAGAACCACAGTTATCATCATCGGGAGTCCCTCAGGAACTGCAACAACTATGACAGATACCGCAAGAGTCAACGCATTTAACAGCTCTGAAAAAACAAATTTTGGATCGTGTAGCTTTTGTGATATCAATGCGCTGTCCATTTTAGAATCTATACAAAAAGCATTAAAAAGATATGCAAGCGCAATCAAGGCTGCCGCTACATATCCCAATATACTTATACTTTTCGCAAGAGCGCCGAGCCTATGTTTTAGTGGGCTGGGACGCGTATCCTCGGTAAGAGTTTGCGCTATTTTTCCGTAATATGTATTCTTACCAACAGCATTCACCCTTGCATATGCCGTTCCGGAAAGTACTAATGCTCCTCTCAAAAGCTTTTTGGATTTTTCATCACTTGCGTTTTTAGTAATTTCCTTACTTTCTCCCGTGAGCACGGATTCGTCAAGCTTAACCTCTCCTTCAAGCAATATGGAATCAGCAGGTATTTTTTCTCCTGCGTTTATAACGATTATATCATCGCAAACAATCTCCTCGGGTGCTATTTCAAGGATGCCTTCATTTCGTATTACTCGGCATTTTGCTCCCGAGCCCTGCTCTCTTAGCTTCTCAAATGCATTATCGCTCGTAAATTCAGATAGCGTAGATACAAGCGTAGCTATAAATATCGATGCTGCGATTCCTCCCGTTTCAAACCAATTTACGTTTGGAAACATAAAAACTATATTTATAAAAAGCGCTATTATCAAAACCTTTATTATAGGATCGGAAAGATTTGATAAAAAAACCTTAAAAAAATTCTTTCTTTTATAGCTCTCAAGCGTATTTGCTCCGTGCTTTTTACGCGATAGTTCAACCTCTTTTTCGTTTAGTCCTCTCATATGTATGTCCTTTCTTTTTTAATATATTGTATTATTAAATTGCAATATTTATGAATAAAAAAAGGATCTTGCCGTTTAGCAAGATCCTTTTCGATTATTTTATATTATTGCGCGTCCTTTATTGAAAGGTTTGCTCTGCCCTTTTCGTCGATTCCGAGGAATTTAACTCTTACCTCGTCGCCAACGTTGCAGACGTCCTCAACCTTTTCGGTTCTTTCCTTTGCAAGCTTAGAAATGTGTACAAGTCCTTCTCTGCCGGGAGCATATTCCACGAACGCACCGATAGGAATTATTCTTGTAACCTTTGCGTTATATATTGCGCCTACCTCGGGCTCGAATACGATGTTTGCGATAGTTGCTCTTGCAGCCTCGATAGAGTTCTTATCAATAGCCGAGATAAAGATGCTTCCGTCATCCTCAATGTCGATCTTAGCACCTGTATCAGCAACGATCTTTTGAATTACCTTTCCGCCCGTACCAATTACTTCTCTTATCTTATCGGGATGTATCTTCATTGAAATCATTTTAGGCGCATATTCAGAAACCTCAGCGCGAGGTGCCGGAATTGCTTTAAGAATTACTTCGTCAATGATCTGGTCACGTCCAAGATGTGTTACTCTGAGTGCTTCCTTAATAATTTCAGGTGTAAGACCGTCAATCTTAAGGTCCATTTGGATAGATGTAATACCCTTATGTGTTCCTGCAACCTTAAAGTCCATATCACCGTAGAAGTCCTCAAGACCTTGGATGTCTATCATAGTCATCCATCTTTCGCCCTCTGTGATAAGTCCGCAAGAAATACCTGCAACGGGAGCCTTGATCGGAACACCTGCATCCATAAGAGCAAGTGTTGAACCGCATACCGATGCCTGAGATGTAGATCCATTTGATGAGATAACCTCAGATACAAGACGAATAGCGTATGGGAACTCCTCTACCGAAGGAAGAACAGGAACAAGTGAACGCTCTGCCAATGCGCCGTGTCCAATTTCACGTCTTCCGGGCGAACGGGATGCTTTTGCCTCGCCTGTTGAATATCCGGGCATATTATAGTGGTGCATATATCTCTTTTCTGTTTCCTCATCAATACCGTCAAGCATCTGTACCTCAGAAATAGAACCGAGTGTTGCCAATGTCATAACCTGAGTTTGTCCGCGTGTGAACATACCGCTACCGTGAACTCTGTTAAACATACCAACCTCAGCAGTAAGAGGTCTTATTTCATCAAGACGGCGTCCGTCAACACGCTTGCCGTCCTCAAGCAACCAACGGCGAACTATCTTCTTTTGTATCTTATAGATAAGCTCTGCCATTATAGCTGCAATATCGGGATATTTCTCCTCAAATTTTGCAACGATGTCCTCCATAATGGGCTGCATTCTTGCATCGCGAACTGTTTTATCATCAGTATCAAGAGCGAACATAACCTCTTTTTCGCAATAAGCAAATATCTCGTCGAACATATCGTGATCAAGCTCGCAGGAGGGATATGCAAACTTAGGCTTGCCGATTTCGCTTACGATATTATTGATAAATACGATAAGCTTCTTTATTTCTTCGTGAGCGAGCATAATTGCGTTATACATATCATCATCAGATACTTCCTTAGCGCCTGCCTCAATCATTACTACCTTCTTTTCGCTTGCGGCAACTGTAAGCTCAAGTGTGCTCACCTTTCTCTGCTCAAGTGTAGGGTTGATAACGATTTTTCCATCAACCATACCCATAAAAAGACCGCCAATAGGACCGTTCCACGGAATATCGGAAATAGAGAGAGCTATCGATGCGCCGATCATAGCTGTGATCTCGGGTGAGCAATCAGGATCAACGGAAAGAACTGTAAGAGAAAGGTTTACGTCGTTTCTTAAATCCTTAGGGAAAAGAGGACGGATAGGACGGTCTATAACTCTTGATGTAAGGATAGCCTTTTCAGAGGGCTTGCCTTCTCTCTTGAGATATCCACCGGGTATCTTACCCACAGAATACATCCTTTCCTCAAAATCAACCGAAAGAGGCAAGAAATCTATGCCGTCTCTGGGAGCTGCAGATGCTGTAGCGCATGCTAAAACTACTGTTTCGCCATAACGAACGAGAACACTTCCGTTTGCAAGACCTGCCATCTTTCCGCTTTCAACAACAAGCTTTCTTCCGGCAAGATCATATTCGTATGTTTTGTAATTGTCAAATACCTTTTCTGTAAACATTTTTGTCATTTGTTTTTTCTCCATTATTTTTATATTTTTTGCGAGGGGACATAGCACTTAACCAAAAACCGAGATTTTCGATGCTTGGTTAATTGCTATCTCACCCGCATTTTCCAAAAAAATTCGGCTGTGCAAATGCACAGCCGAGTTGCGCACGATTTGCGTGCAAAATTTCTTATTTTCTAAGACCGAGCTTTTCAATGATCGCACGGTAACGCTCGATATCTATCTTTGCAAGATAGCCAAGGAGGTTACGTCTGTGACCTACCATTTTAAGAAGTCCTCTTCTGGAGTGGTGGTCGTTTGCGTTCTTTTTAAGATGTTCATTGAGAGCGTTGATACGAGCTGTGAGAAGTGCAATTTGTACTTCGGGTGAGCCTGTATCACCTTCATGTGTTGCATAAGCTGCGATGATTTCCTGTTTTGTCATGATCATTCAGCTTTCTAAAATTTATTTTGATTCCGTATACACAGCAAACGGCTGGTGAAATGCCTATTGGCGTTATCCGTAAACCGAGTATGCGGCATCACGATGTCGATTATATCATATGAAAGTGATTTTGTAAAGAGGTTTTTAAAATTTTTTTATTTATTTTTATTTTTTTCCTTCTTTAATGTATTATATATACTAATCACTCCTGCTCCTATCAGCAAAACACCAAGTGCTATTCTTGGAATGCTTCCATCTATATCGTTCGCTATTCTCGAGCCTATGAAAGCTCCGACCGCGCCAAGCGATGCCATAATAAACACCTGCATAAACGATATTCTTCGTTTGAAAATATGAATGAATATTGCAAATACTGAAGCAATAACAAAAAACACAAGGTTTGTACCTTGTGCTAATATTTGCTCATATCCGAGACACAGGGTAAGGTATATAACTAAAAATCCACCGCCGCCTATTCCCATACCCATAATTACCGCTATTAAAAACGAGATTATTATATCCATATTCACCTCAAAATCATACACATCCCCGAATATATAACGAGTGCAGAGAAAGCCAAGCTAAGATATTTCTTTTTTATTTTATCTGTCAAAAATGCACCCAGTGCCCCGCCAAATATCGCAGGGAGTGTGAGCTTTTTTATCATTTCAAAATCAATATTAGAATTTTTCGCATATATCCATATGCTTATTGCCGAAAGCGGTAAAATCGCACACAGGGTCGTGGCAAAGTTATCTTTTTCCTCGTTATCTGTAAAATATCTGAGAGCATACACAAATATTATTCCGCCCCCTGTTCCCATAAAGCCGTTTACTCCTCCGGCTATAAACGATGCAATGCAAAAAGCTGCTATTTTTAAAAATTTCTTTTTTTCCTTGCTTATCTTCATATCTCTTTTAAAAATTTTCTACTTTTGTAAAAAATCTATTGTTTTTTTGATTTTTTTCTGCTATCATATATTATATATACATATTTTTAAATTATACATTCACTAAACCGGCAACATTTTAAAGAAAGGAAATACTGATGAAGTCCCCAAAAAACAATCGCCAAATACCCTCTAAAGCAAAGTCCTCGAGGACTGCAGCTTCGCAAAAGAAAAAATCGAAAATATTGCCTCTCATAAGCAAAGCAATGCCATACGTTTTGGCGGTGCTTTTTGTTGTTACGCTTTTTTGTATAATCGGCGACAGAGGTATAGGCATTATTCTCAAAGGACTTCTTTCAACATACGCAGCTTATTTTCTCTCTATTCTTTTGTTGTTCCACTCTCTTATGTGGTATTACGATGTAAATAGAAAGATTTGCGCGCGCCGCGTGACGTGCTCGTTTATAATCGTTGTTTCTGTTGCTACGCTACAGCAGATGATAAGCTCTAATTCTTCCCCCGAGCTTCTTTCCTTTAGCCTCGGAGAGCTTTATCAAAGCGGAACTTCCGGCTTAGGCGGCGGTGGCATTGGCGGTGCGATAGGTAACTTCTTTATGAGTGCTAACACAGCTCTTGGATACGTTATAACTATTACACTTCTTTTCTTCATGCTTCTTCAAATGTTCAATATTACTCCTTATTCCGTTATGAGAAGGGTGTTCAAAAAAAGAAGATTAAAAAAGGAAGACCGCAAACAAAAAGCGGCAAAGCGAGCTAATATTCGCAAGAAGCATAAAAAGTTCCAGGTTTTCGACGATGACGATGATATTTATGATGAAAAGCTTCTTGTCAGTCCTGTTCTGCCCGTTGATATAGATGATATTAAAAACGACATTTACAGTGACGATGTAATAAAAACCGAGCAAACCACGTTAAACGTAACGAGGCAGTCTGTTTTTGATCAAAATCAAAGTACTCCTGCGATTGAAAAACATCAAGACAGCATCGAGGAAGGTGCTTCACACGAAGGTAATTATAATTATAATGATGACATCGAATATGTTCCGTTTGAGGAACCCGATGACGATTTTTCAAGTGAGCCTGAATTTGTTTTAAATTCTTACGAATCAAGCGAAGAAAGCTATTCTTACGATTCTGCTGACACAAACAATAATATCGAAAGCGACATTAACGACTCGAATGATTTTTCGGATTATATTTCCGAGGATGCTCTTAAAAAGATCGGTCTTTCCGAGGAAAAGCCCGAGATAACCGAGCCTGAGGTGGTAGATGACGAGTCTGAGGAAGAGGTTGTTGTGGAGAAAAAATCACTCTTTGGCTCTATTTTTGGGAAATCAAAGCTTGAAAAATCCTCCGAGCAAAAGAAGCCCGAGATTAAGCAGGATACCAAGTCCGAGCCGGAGCTTAAACAGGAAATCCAAAAGCCGAAACCCAAGCCTAAGAAAAAATATATGTCTCCTCCGCTTGATTTCTTCCCTGAGGTCAAGCCCGACGAGGCTGACGAGGAGGCTGTAAACGAGGAGCTCCAGAATAACGCCAGAATAATAGTTGAAACTCTTAGCAATTTTAATGCTAAAACAAGGATAACTGATATATCTCGTGGTCCTACGGTTACAAGATACGAGCTTATGCCCGAGGCGGGTGTTAAGGTGCGTTCCATCGCCAATTTGGTTGACGATATAGCTCTTTATCTCGCCGCAGAAGGAATAAGAATAGAATGTCCTATTCCCGGCAAGAGTGCTGTAGGCATTGAGGTTCCCAATAAGATAACGAGTATGGTATATTTACGCTCGCTTCTTGAGGATCCGCAATTCAAAGCACACAAGAGTCCCCTTAACTGTGCTATCGGAAAGAGTATTTCCGGAGAACACGTATATCTTGACATTGCAAAAACTCCTCACCTTCTTGTAGCAGGCGCTACCGGTATGGGTAAATCCGTTTGTATAAACTCTATTCTTATAAGCTTGTTATACAAATCTTCACCCGAGGATATGCGTCTTATCCTTATAGATCCAAAAAGAGTTGAATTTTCAGCATTTAACGGCATTCCGCACCTTCTTGTTCCTGTTGTGTGCGAAGCGAAAAAATCAATAGGAACGCTTCAATGGGCTGTTGCCGAGATGGAAAGACGCTTCGAGCTTCTTGAGGTTGCCGGCGTTCGTGATATAGGAGAATACAACGAAAGAGTTGAGCGTGGAGCTATATCTGCTGAAAAATTCGCCCGTATCGTTATAGTTATAGATGAGCTTTACGACCTTAAAATGCAAGTGCCGGAAATAGATGACCATATAATAAGACTTACTCAAAAGGCGCGTGCCGCCGGTATTCACGTAATTATCGGTACTCAGCGTCCTTCTGTCGATGTTATCACCGGTGTTATAAAAGCTAATATTCCGTCACGTATTGCTTTCCGCGTTCCTGCGCAAGTCGATTCAAGAACTATTCTTGATGAAGTTGGTGCTGAAAAGCTCGTTGCCCGGGGAGATATGCTCTTAAAACCCGTCGGAGCTCTTAAGCCTATGCGTGTTCAAGGCGCGTTCATTTCGGATAGCGAGCGTGAAAATGTTACTAAATTCCTAAGAGAAAACTTCTCTGCCAACTACGACGAGGAAGTTATCTCTCAAATTGATTCAAACACATCCAAGCTTCAAAAGGCTGAAAAAAGATCGGATTACGAGGATGGGGCTGAAGGAGCTGACGGCGAAGAGGCTCTTGATGACAAATTCTACGCAGCACTTGAGCTTGCAACCGAGTTTGGAAAAATTTCTTCATCGCATCTTCAAAGAAAGCTTTCACTTGGCTTCCAAAGAGCTGCAAGAATCATCGATAAGATGGAGGAGCTCGGTTATATTGGTCCTGCAAACGGCTCTAAGCCGAGAGATGTTCTTATTACAAAAGAAGATTATCTCGAATTAAGAATGAAAAACGAAAACGAATAATGGAGTTTTTATGGGAAAATTTATAGCTATTGACGGGCTTGACGGCTCAGGAAAGGGTACTCAAACGGAAATACTTATTAAAAGGCTCAAAAGTGAGGGTAAAAAGGTACGCGAGATCTCTTTTCCAATGTACGAAAACGATTCTTCTATTTTCGTCAGAATGTATCTTGACGGAAAGCTTGGTAAAAAGCCGTCGGATACAAATGCGTATTCTGCATCAATGTTTTTTGCCTGCGACAGATATATAAGCTACAAGACCGACTGGATAAATGATATTTTAGATCCCGACACTTATGTTATCGCTAACAGATATACATCTGCTAATGCGGTGCATCAGCTTTCCAAGCTTCCAAGCGAACAGTGGAGCGAATTTCTTGATTGGCTTTGGGATTTTGAATTCTCAAAGCTCGGTCTGCCAAAGCCTGATGCCGTTATATATCTTGAGGTTTGTCCTGAAATTTCTCTCGCACTCGTAAGATCAAGAAGCGATGAAACAGGCAGGAAAATGGATATCCACGAAACAGATACCGAATACATGAACAAATGCTATGATGCCGCTCTATTCTCTTGCGAGACACTTGGTTGGAAAAAAATAAAGTGCTATAATGGCGAGCAAATGCGTACTCGCGAGGATATTGCAGAAGAAATTTACAAAGAGGTGTCAAAAATTTGATAACCTTCAAGATTGGAAAAAATCCGCTTTACGAAAAACTTTATTTTGAGGTCTTTGGCGATAGAGAGGAGTTTATTTCTCAAATTTGCGACACATCCACCGTCGTTTCGGTTTATGACGGTGATGCTTTTTGTGGCGGAGCTTGCCTTTTTGACGTATCTGTAAACGGTTTTTCAGGCGCTTATTTATACGCCGTATGCGTAAATACAAATATGCGTGGCAAAGGATACGCAAGCGCTCTTATTAATTATATAAAAGAGTATTGTGTAAAAGGCGGATATTCATTTATTCTCACAGTACCCGCCGAAAAAGGACTCTTTTCCTATTATAAAAGGCTCGGATTTACAAACATCTGCTACGGCGCTATCTCTCTAACCGGTGAAAGCACCCAAATAATCACACCCTGTGATGTTTATTTTGAAGATTTCGACGGCGATTTTCAAAGGCTTTATGGCTTGCATCTTGAAAATGATACTATTATAAAGCCCTTTACAGTGTTTAAATTAAGCCTTGATGGCTTGAA
Organism: Clostridia bacterium; assembly: GCA_017623355.1. Lineage (GTDB taxonomy): Bacteria > Bacillota > Clostridia > Oscillospirales > CAG-272 > RGIG2000. The sequence continues at coordinate 20,708 of JAGAPG010000008.1, read as the reverse complement.
TGTAAAATATGCTTTTTCAGACACAGCATCGGGGTATTGCGTTTTTAAAGGTGAGGAGTGCGTCTTTGCTTCTATTAGCGGAACAGCTTATAAGGCCTGTGAAAAGGCTCTCGTTATGATAACTGATGAAAATTTTGTTTTTCCGAATGGCACTCTTTGCGATCTGCTGTTCGAGATATAGGAGGAAAAATGGTATACTTATTTTTAGCTGACGGATTTGAGGAAATTGAGGCCCTTTATACGCTTGATATTTTAAGACGCGCTTCTATTAATATAAAAACCGTTGGTGTCACCGGCAAAACAGCCACAGGATCGCACAAAATTCCCGTTATATGCGATATCGCTATTCAAGAGCTTTCGGCAAACGATGATTTTGATATGATAATTTTGCCCGGTGGTCTTCCGGGCGCATACAATCTTGATGATAGCGAAGCTGTGTCAAATTTTATTGAAATCGCACATAAAAATAATAAATTCATTTGCGCTATCTGCGCTGCTCCCTTTATACTCGGAAAGCGCGGAATCCTGAAGGGCAAAAAAGCCACCTGCTTCCCCGGCTTTGAAAACGAGCTTGCAGGAGCTGAGATACAAAATTGCGGATGCGTACGCGACGGCAATATAATAACCGCACGCGCTATGGGCTCTGCGCATGAATTTGCTCTTGAAATATTAAAGGCTCTTTCCTCTCCCGAAGCTTCGGATAAGATGAAAAAAGCTATTATTCTTAATTAAGGAGGAAATATGTCAGTCACACCTATAAAGCGAGAAAAGGATGCTATAAGAAAAGAATTCTCCGCAAAGCGTGATTCTATTCCTTTTGAGGATCGTGCTCTGTATAGTGAAAAAATATGCAATTGCGCCAAAAATCTCGTAAGCTTCAGACACGCAGATATTATCCTTCTCTATGCTCCTATAAAATCCGAAATTGATGTTATGCCTCTTGCTAAGGCTGCGCTTGAGCAAGGCAAAAAAATTGCTTTTCCCCGTTGCAATACAGAGGATCGCACTATGAAGTTCCATTTTATCAGCTCGTTTGATGATTTCGAAATAGGCGCATACGGTATAAGAGAGCCGAAATCCTCTTTGCCCGTATATGATCCCGAAAATACACCCGGTGTTGCTGTATGCTTTGTTCCGGGTATCGCATTTGATGTTTTCGGATACCGTCTCGGATACGGCAAGGGATATTATGATAAATTTTTGAATGTTTTTAGAGGCTCTACGATAGGATTCACATTCAATTCCCTCATAACTGATAAGCTCCCGAGAGGAAGATTTGATCTTCATTGTGATATAATGATAACAGAAAGCGGTATAAAACAGCTTAAAATAGAAAAATAATACTTATATAATCCTTTATACTTATTAAATGTAATTTTCGAGCCGAAAATAATTTAAAATTTTTATCGAGAAAACAAGAGAAAAAATGAGGTTTTACGAGATTTTGAGAGATTTCACCGTAAAACCTTTATTTTTATAAATTTTTTTCAAAAACCTATTGACACAAACTATCCAAAATGTTATAATACCTAAGCAAAACAAAGATCTAAACTATTTGGAGGAATTTAAAATGTCAACTTTTATGGCTAACAACACCATTGAAAGAAAATGGTATGTTATTGACGCTGCTAACAAGCCTCTTGGTAAGACAGCCGTTGCTGCTGCTAACATTTTGAGAGGTAAGCACCGTCCCGAATTCACACCTCACGCTGACTGCGGTGAATTCGTTATAATCATTAATGCTTCAAAAGCTATTCTTACAGGTAAAAAGCTTGAGCAAAAGTACTATCGCCGTCACTCCGGTTATATCGGCGGTCTTAAGGAAGTTCAATATAAGACCCTTATGGCTACTCGTCCCGAGCTCGCTATGAAGCTCGCAGTTAAGGGTATGCTTCCCCACAACTCTATCGGAGACAAATCTATCACAAGACTTAAGGTATACGCAGGTAGCGAGCACAAGCAACAGGCTCAAGCTCCTATCGCTTACGAAGTTAAATAATCAGGAAAGGATATAGAAGAATATGTACACAAGTGCTAAACCTTATTTCTACGGAACAGGTAGAAGAAAAAAATCAGTTGCAAGAGTTCGTCTTTATCCCGGTACAGGTTCTATAACTATCAACGGTAAGGACATTGACGAATATTTCGGTCTTGAAACACTTAAGCTCATCATAAATCAAGCTTTCGACGTTACAGATACTATGGGCAAGTTTGACGTAGTTGCTAACGTTGTTGGCGGCGGTATCTCCGGTCAAGCCGGCGCTATCCGTCACGGTATTGCAAGAGCTTTGGTTCTCGCTGACGAAACATACAGAGGCGCTCTCAAGGCTGCCGGACTTCTCACTCGTGACCCTCGTATGAAGGAAAGAAAGAAGTACGGTCTCAAGGCTGCTCGTCGCGCTCCTCAGTTCTCAAAGAGATAATCCATTTCATATTTTTTCAACACTCGTCTTTTGGCGAGTGTTGTTTTTTCTCCTGCAAAGCTTTAATTTTTATGAATGATAATATTTTCATATGCTCATATATGTATATATACAGTGTCTTTCGATAAAAATCTTTTTTCAAAGAAAAAAACGCCAATTTTTGGCGTTTTTATTTTTAGATAAATGTTTATAAAAGCTGTTGTCCGTTTATAAAAAGCTTGAAGCTGAGATTTAGCTTGGCGGCTGCCTTTTGACACATTAACATTCTTTTGAGAAATATTTCAAAATAATTCATAACAGAGCTGATCTCAGTATCTATAATAAGCTCTAACTTTACCGTGCTTTCCTTTGCATCGACCTCAAGCTTCGTTTCAATAACCGAATAATTGACTCTGTCGTGAATGTCAAAATTTATAATATCTGAGTTTCTGACTCTCGTTCGACGAACATCCGACTTATCTGCGATTATAAGTGCTGCGGCTATCGCATTAACTGCTTCCCCATCTCCCTCATCGTGATTTCCTATAGCAGTTACGACAGTTGCTATATCCTCGGCATCCATATTCATATTATCAAGAATTCTAAAAGCCATAACCGCCCCGCTTTGAGAATGCTCTTTTCTGTTTACGATGTTACCTATATCGTGAAGATGACCTGCTATCTTAACAAGATCTATATCCTTCTCAGAATATCCCAAGGCTTCCAAAATATATCCAGCACGCTCTGAAACAAGTCCTACATGAGCGAAGCTATGCTCCGTAAAGCCGAGAGCTAACAGCGATTCGTCAGCCTTTCTTATGTATGCTTTTATCTTTTCGTCGTTTTTTACATCATTATATGTTATCATAAAAGCACCTCCGTTTGTTTTAGTTTATCATATTTCCGCCTAAATTACAACAAAAAATGAATTTTACGCAACTCTTTTATTAAATTATTTAAAAAAGGCTTCAAAAATGCGTTTTTTTATGGTAGAATAAGTATTATATACCATTCAAGGAGAAAACTATGAACGAAAAGATTATCGCATATTCCAAAAAGCAAACGGAGATATGCATAAAAAATGACAGCATCTCGGACAATCTTTTCAAGGACTATGGTGTTTACCGCGGACTTCGCGACATCAACGGAAAGGGCGTTCTTACCGGTCTTACAAATATATCTGAGGTTACTTCCTTTAAGGAGATTAACGGTGAACGTGTTCCATGTGACGGAGAGCTTTGGTACAGAGGCTACAGAATACAAAATCTCATTAAAGATCTTGGAAACGATGAATTTGGATTTGAAAAAACAGCTTATCTCTTGATTTTCGGAGAGCTTCCGAATGAAAAGGAATTAAACGAGTTCAAAGAGCTTATAGGTGAGTGTCGCACACTTCCAACAAACTTTACAAGAGATGTTATTATGAAGGCTCCGTCAAAGGATATTATGAACTCAATGACACGCAGCATTCTCACTCTCGCTTCCTATGACGAAAACGTAAATTCAAATTCACTTTTTGATAGCGTACGTCAATGCTTACAGCTTATTTCAGTATTTCCTATGCTTGCTGTTTACGGATATCACGCATACAATCATTACGAAAACGATGCAAGTATGTATATTCACCGGCCTCTGCCCGAGCTTTCAACTGCTGAGGATATTCTCAAAATGCTCCGTCCTGACGGAAAATACACCAAGCTTGAGGCCAAGGTGCTTGACGTAGTTTTGATGCTTCATATGGAGCACGGCGGCGGAAACAACTCCACATTTACTACACGAGTTGTCACATCATCAGGCTCTGATACCTATTCCTCTATTGCGGCTGCTATGTCCTCTCTTAAAGGACCTAAGCACGGCGGAGCTAATATAAAGGTAATGGAAATGATACAGGATATCAAAAAACACGTTACCGATATCACCGACAGAGAACAGATTGTTGCTCATCTTGAAAAAATAGTTGACGGTAAAGCCTTTGATGGCAAGGGTCTTATATACGGTATGGGACATGCTATATACTCCGTTTCCGACCCAAGAGAACGTGTTTTAAAGGGCTTTGTGAACACCTTAGCACACGAAAAGGGTAAGGACAAGGAAGCTATGCTTTATAAGATAATCGAGGATGAAGCGCCGAAGATAATCGCAGCAAAACGTCATATATATAAAGGCGTAAGTCCTAATGTGGATTTTTACAGCGGCTTCGTTTACGAAATGCTTGAAATTCCTGTTGAGCTTTATACTCCGCTTTTTGCTATTGCAAGAATAGTTGGCTGGAGCGCACACCGCATTGAGGAGCTTATCGGAATGAATAAGATAATTCGTCCTGCTTATATGAGCGTTATGAAAAGATTACAAGATTAAATGCAAAAGACACAGAAAATTTTCTGTGTCTTTTTACTATGTACAGTCCTTTATTTTTCATCATTTTTTTCAAGCTCTCGTACCTTTTTAAGTATCTCAATAGCTTGAACCGGAAATCTACCAAGATGATCAGGACCTATATTAATAAGATAGTTTATTCCAAGCGCATTTAATTTTTTCTTGTTTTCGTATATGCTTTCAGCGCTTTTCCAATTGTTATCCCATGTACAAAATCCCCAAGAATCATTAAGCGTGCACGCAGACTCATAAAGACCGTACGGCGATGGCTTAAAGCCCTCGATTTCGTTATAATCAACATCATCGTTTACTGTTTCGGGCATTTTTTCGGGAATTTCGTTATCTCCCAAGGAAACGTAATCGTATTTTCCGTTTCCGAGTCTTGAATTTACAAGACAGCTTGGCTGATATTTCTTTACTGTTTCGTAAATTTCTGTACTTTGCTCTTTATTCAGCGTCATAGGAACATCAAACCAAATAAGACTTATCTCGCCGTATTTTGTGAGTATTTCCTTGATTTGCGGGAGCATTTTCTTTTTATATACAATATCAAAATTCTTTGTTCCGTCATTAGGAAAATCCCACGAATTATCCCACGATACTCCTGCACAGGTATTTGGATCGGAATTATATCCGCCTCCGTGCCTTTCGTGCCAATCAAGATCCTGAGAATAATAAAGTCCGAGCTTTATTCCATGCTTCTTGCATGCCTCAGATAGCTCTTTTATAATATCTCTTCTGAAGGGTGATGCGTCGTAACAGTTAAAGCTATCTGCTTCAGATTTGAAAAGCGCAAAGCCCTCATGATGCTTCGATGTTATTACTATATATTCCATTCCGCATTCCTTAGCAAAGAGAACCCATTCCTCAGCATCAAAATATATAGGATTAAAAGCTCCCGCAAGCTTTTCGGTTTCCGAATTAGGAATCGCGCAAGCTGATTGTATCCATTCAGCATAATGCTCCGATCTTTGTCCTTTATATGCTCCGCCAAGAAGCGAATACAGTCCAAAGTGAATCATAAGTCCGTATCCTGCTTCCTTAAACCATTTTATATTATCCATAAAAGCCTCCTGTTTTTTAAAATTTTATCATATCTAAAAAACAAAGTCAATATAAATGAAATTATTATATTGATTTAAGCGAAAAAAACTGTTATAATTATTACGGTATATTTGATGCTTAGGAGAGCTTTATGATAACATTAAAAAAACAGAAAAACAAAGATTTTACGATACTTAATCTAACCGATTTTCAGCTTCAAGAGCCTGATTGGAAAAATAAAAATCAAAAGGGACATATAATTTTAGACACCTTAAATACTCTTATCGAAAGAGTGAAGCCCGATCTTATTACGATAAGCGGAGATCTTACCTGGTGCGGAGATTACGATGCTCAAAGAGCTATGTCGGATGTCATTGATTCATTCGGTATTCCCTGGTCTCCTCTTTGGGGAAATCACGATCAGGATCACGGTATACATAAGCTTGATAATGCCATTGAGATATATTCTCAATATAAAAACTTCAAATATGAAAATGGTCCGTTGGAGCTTGGCAGAGGAAATTACGTAATTGCAATAGAGGAAGAGGGAAAAATAGTTGAGGGTATCGTTATGATGGACACCCATGACAGACTCCCATTTACAAAAGAGGACGGCGAGGAAATTATGGCTTGGGGCAAGGTGCTCCCGCCTCAGATAGAGTGGTACAAGGAGCAAATAAAGGCTCTTTCTGTTCTTGGCTGTAAGGAAACTATGCTTATAACTCACGCCCCCATCTATGCGTATCATTACGCCTTTGATGCAGCCTTCAAAAACGAGCTTGATTGTAAATCTATATCCGTTGAGGAAAGCTACAAATCCGAATGCTGGAACGAGGGATACGAAGGATCGTTTGGCGTTAAGCGCGAGGACATTTCCTCATATCCTGCCGATGAAGGCTTTTTTGAAGTAATCAAGGAGCTTGACAGCACGAAAAATCTATTGTGCGGTCATGACCATGTATCAAACTTCTCTATCGTATACGAGGGAGTTCGCTTTACATACGCGCTAAAAACAGGCTCGGGATGCTATTGGAACCCCGATCTCAACGGTGGCACAGTTATAAAAATAGACGAAAACGGCGTTCGCGATGTTTATCACGAATACGTTGACGTTTCAAAGCATTTGAACTAAAGCAAAAGAGGGATTTTAAAAATCCCTCTTTTTATTATTCAAAAAAGATGTCTTTTATTTCAATTGAGCCGTTGCATTGGTAGACAAAATTTACGTATCCCAAAAACTTAAATTCACCGTTTGGAGTGTCGCTTACAGCAACACTCATCAAAAAGCTACATTCCTTTCTATCGGCAATCGAATAAAAAAGATAATATTTTCCGTCATTTCATTGAACTACATCGGAAGCATACATATTCGGGATCGTTTGACGCCTTATAAATTACTCCCTCGTATCTCCAATCCCTCAAATTGTCGATGGGGGCTGAATACGTAACGTAATCAAGAATACAAAAGAAATCTCCGTTCTCCTTGTCGTGAGAACAGTAAACGTACACTCTGTCGCCAAAAACGTGTGGCTCACTGTCGGGAACGTATTCGTCAATTGGCATATACGGATTAAATACCTGCTTCTTTTTCTATATTTCCTTTAAATATTTTTCTTCTAATGCTTCTATTCTTTTTCGATCTCTATCGTTCAAAAGATGCTTATATTTTTTAATATACGAGCTCAATGCTTTTTTGTTTATAGGCTTTGGTGAATCAGAAACTCTGCGCTCAAAATTTTTATAAAGTATATTTTCCTTCGCCTCTCCCTCAAGAGCTATTCCTGTCAATATACTGTCGTCAAACGCCATCATAGCATCGTTTGTTGATATATATCTCGTAAGCCTGTCGATGCACCAGGTGTGGCATTTTGTAAGCATAGGAAAGGTTGCATCCGTACCTATAAGAACTCTGTCGGAATACTTACTAAAAAACTTTTTAAAATATTTCGGATTTTTTTCAAAAGAATGATACATTTCGCACCCGGGTGTCAAATCAACACACAGGTTCGGGTATTTTTCAAAAAGATCTATTAATTTTTGAGGATTTTCGCTACAAAAATAAAAATGCGCGAAGGTTATTTTTATATTTGGATGATTTTTAAGTATAGTTTCCGCTTGCTCATAAAGCTCATCAAGCGTTGCATATGTTCCGTCGCCGTAAAACCAGCCCTTTTCTATAAATTATGGGGATGTTTTGGTTATATCCCAGCAATCCGCAGGATCACCTACATGAAATACGATATGTGTTTGATCCTTTTCCATCTCGCGATATACTCTTTCAAGGGAGGGAGTGTTTAAATTGCCGCCTATCGGTTTATGAGCTGTGGGCTTTCCCTCTATCATTTTTATACCGTCAAAGCCTATTTGCATAAGCTCCTGATATTGAGAAACAAGATCCATTCCCTCGGGCATATCCTCACACATAGGATAAAATATATGCTCAAATGCTCCGTGCGCGTATGTATTTGGATTTACTATCTTGTAAAACGCGCACATCATATTATTACAAGCGCTTTTTTGTGCGGTAGGAATAGCACAGATATTTAATGAATATATTTCTGACTGCCTTCTGTATTCCTCAAAGCAATCTATAAAATCAAACTCCTCATTTTCCCAAGCCTCGATATGCAAATGAGTGTCTATAACCTTTTCCTTTGCCATAATGCTCCTGCCCCCCTTTTTTTATGTTAATGTAATTATATCATATATAAAATCAATTTTCAACAACAAAAAAACAAAGCGCAAAAAATTATCAATGTGTCACTCTACAAAAGAAAAGGAGAGCATCGCGAAGAATCGTTTTGCTCTCTTTTTGTTTATATCCCAAAGCAAAGAAAGCCTTGGGGTATTCCACCAAACAGAAGAATGAGCCTTGGGTTCAGTTATAGGGGAGGTTGAACCCTGCACATTCTTACGAGGTGTTAAAATTATATAAATCTTCAGGGCTATTTCCTTCTGAGTTTCTATCAAAAGCATAGCTAATAAAGACATTTTAAATGATACTTGCCCTTCGATTTTTACTTTATTGATAGGTCTGCTCTATGGTACCGCTTATAACATCTGCGCTTCCGCCGGAGCCTAACACAACAATATCATATACTATTCTGTATTCCCCTTTTAAGTAAACTCGGGTTTCATACGTAACAGATCCATCTTCGCCAATCAGATTATCATGCCATTCACCATCAACTACATTTGACCATAAGCCGAAGCGATTTTTTTGCAATTGCACATCAACGCTTGCACCTGTACAAACACCCGCTTTTCCTTCAAAAGATATTTTTATCGTAATTTCACCGTTATCGTTTATTACAAATTGGGGGTTAACAGAATAAGCATTATTGTAATACGGGATAATTTCTTGATCATTGAATGCATATGTAGGAAGAACCGCTACAAAAGCAATACAGATAGTCATTAAAAATATTACTATTTTTTTCATTATGATAATCTCCTTATTTTTACCCTCTATTAATACAAACGCAAAACTTGTCGAAAAAGTTTTAATATTTTTTATTTTTTTGTCGAAATACTGTGAATTTGTGATATTTTATGCTACAATGGAAGAAACAAGGAAGGAGCTCATATGATACAGTTTTATTTATCATTCGTCGAAGATTCCGATAACAATGATGATTTTATGAGAATTTACAACAAATACAATAAAATGATGTTCAAGATAATACGCTCTCACATAAAAGATATACATTATGCTGAAAACGCATTACAAACAGCATTTATAGGAGTCGCAAAAAACATAGATACTATAATTCAGCTTGATGAGCAGCATTTGGAAATATATCTTTGCACAACAGCACGCAATTCAGCACTATCTGTTATACGTCAAGAATCCCAGTATATAAAAAACACTGTCAGCTTGGATGAGCAGTATGAGGATATAAAATCAAATGACTCACCTGACGAAATGATTATAAAAAATGATCTTTTAAACAGGCTCACAGAATATATAAAGCAAATGGAACCGGAATACCGAGATGTTTTGACATATCATTTTTTATATAATATGACACTCAAAAAATGCGCCGAGCTTTTACAGATTCCCTTGTCTACCGTGAAAACAAGGCTCTACAAAGCTCGAAAAATGCTTATAACGAAGTTCAAGGATTTAAACGATGGCTAATTCAAAAATCACAATATTAAAAAAAGCTCTGCTTAAGGTAAGCCTTGAAGAATTAAATAAATATAAGGCTATGCCTGATGAAGATATACAGTATTCAAGGGACTTTGAGAAAAATATCAAAAGGCTTGCGCGAAAAAGCCGTTCTTTTATTTGGAGCATAACAAAAACCACTCCAAGAAAAATTGCTGCTATACTTGTTGCCGCTATATTGATGTTTACAATGATGTTGGGAATTTCCGGCATAATAAAAAAGGATACCACACCCTTCACAGTGGTATCGAATGATAGGGAAATAATAATAAACGGAAATATGGGTCCTAATGTTAAGGCTCTCGTAAAGGATGCTTATTTGCCCTCATATATCCCGGAGCGCTTTGAATGCACAAAAAGCGAGGCAGACAATCTTTCTGTTATTTACAAGTGGGAATGCGGTGATGAATTTCTGTTGTATAATCAATGTTCAAATAAGAGTACCATATATCTTAATAATGAAAATGTTACCTATGTCAGCGAGGTTATCGGCAAATGGACTGTATATCACTGTTATGAATATGCCTATAGAGCTTTTATTTGGGGTGACGATGAGTATATATATTCTTTAATGGCATCCATCACAACGGATTTTGAGGAATTAAAGAAGATCGTTGCAAGCGTTGAAATGGCTTTCCCAATACAAGAGGACTCAGACGAGAATGACAAAAAAATCGAAGATGTTTATATCCCTACATATACTCCAAGTGGATTTGACTGTACAAATTACAGCGTTAAAGACAATCGTGTTGAGTATTTTCTGACGAATAACAAAAAATATATCTATTTCTTCCAAGACACTGTGTATAGGCAGTTAGATTTAGAGGACCGGCTTGATGTCTATTCCAAAAAAATTATAAACTCCTATAATGTATATTACTATACAAGTTTTTCGGAGAGAGAATTTATTTGGACAGACGGAAATTATGAATATCATATTTTCGCCCCAACAAGCGTTGATTTGGATGAAATATGGGCTGTTATAGAAAGCGTGGCTCTTGCACCTGATGAAATCCAAGACTAAAATATTTGTTACTAATAATAAAAAAAGCAGAGATCAATTCTCTGCTTTTTTTATTATGATAAATTTAATATAAAATCAATATTTAAATATCAGCATATTCCAAGAATGCTTTTTCAAGGATATCGGTAATTTTTGATCACACTCTCTTTTGATTGGAGAAATTTTTTCTTCTTCCTTACTATTTACCGCCTTCAAATCGTCTGAATATAATTCTATATGCTCTTTAAGAGTACAGCCCTCAAATCCGTCAAGCTCAAGCTCCATATCATCAGTCAAGGAACGGTTTACGGCAAATACAACTATTTCGCCCTTTTCCTTATTATCTATAACCGAGGTGTACAGATAAGGAATTTCCCAATTCTCCTTGGAGCTGTATGTATTGCTTTCTGTTTTAGCCCTTAGTGTAGTGCCGTTTCCGTACAAAGAAGCGTACATATAAGGATAAAATATAGCTTGCTTCCACGCCTTTCCACCCGTTTCTGTCATTATTGGAGCAATTACATTAACAAGCTGAGCAAGGCAGGCAATCTTAACTCGGTCGCAATTGTTTTGTAAGGTCATAAGCATACAGCCAACAAGCAACGCATCCTCGAAATTATATTTTTCCTCAAGAAGATGCGGGGCTATCTGCCAACGCTCCATAGTTTTTTCCTCGTCCTTCGTTCTATACCAAACATTCCATTCATCAAAGGAGAGATTAACGGTTTTTTTGCTGTTCTTCTTTACTTTTATCTCATCGCAAATTTCCGCGGTAGTCTTTATAAATTTGTCCATATCCTCTGCTCTTGCAAGAAAATCGAGGGTATTATTAGCCCTGTTTCCGTAATAACAGTGCAAGGATAAATAATCAACATATTCATAGGTATGATCAAGAACGGTTCTTTCCCAAGAGCCAAAGCTTGGCATATTCGGATCGGAGCTGCCACAGGCTACAAGCTCTATTGACGGATCTACCCACTTTAAAACCTTTGCTGTTTCCGTTGCTGCTCTGCCGTATTCTTCAGCTGTCTTGTGGCAAATCTGCCAATCTCCATCCATTTCGTTTCCAAGACACCAAAGCTTGATTCCAAACGGCTTTTCAAACCCGTTGCTTCGGCGAAGATTTGCATAATAAGTATCAGTTTCGCTATTGCAATATTCAATACAGTTACGCGCCTCGTCCGGTCCTCTCGTTCCTAAATTTACAGCCATCATAACATCCGTTCCTGCTCTTTTTGCCCATTCCTGAAACTCGTCTATTCCAATTTCGTTTGTTTCCAAGGAAAGCCATGCTAATTCAAGCTTTTTAGGACGCTTACTTTTATCTCCTATTCCGTCCTCCCAATTATATCCCGACACAAAATTTCCGCCGGGATAGCGAACTACCGGAACATTAAGCTGATTTATAAGCTCTAAAACATCCTTTCTAAATCCCATATTGTCAGCCATTTTATGAGATGGCTCATATATTCCGTTATATACTGCTCTGCCAAGATGCTCAATAAACGAGCCGTATATGCGTCTATCTATGCTTCCTATTATATTTTCTTTATTTATCGTGATTTTTGCTTTCATATTTTTCTCCCAAATATATTTGACTTTAATCGCAAACGCAACGCTTAAATTTCGGTTTTAGGTAGTGAAAAACTGACACAGGGTGTCAGTTTTTAATGTTTTATAGCAATCAAAGCACGTGATATGCATTTACCGCCCAAGAATAAGATTTAGTTCGAAGCTGCTTGCCGGTAATAGCACTTGTATTTTCGCTAAAGCCATATTTAGAAACGGATGTCTTGTAATTTTCTGCAATCTTGTTAGCAAGCTCTGTATAGCCGAGATTACGAAGTGCATAAACGAACATTATAACATCCGGAGCCCAAACCGCGCCACGCCAATATCCATCCTCGACGAACATAGGACTGTCAACAGCCTCGCTTGCTATACCTCCCTTGCAAAGATGATGCTCCGTGATCTGCTTAACGATATATTCCTGAATTTCCTTAGGAAGCATATCCTCAAGAATTATCACGCGCAAAGGCATAAGAGCATTACAATAATATGGCTCTTTTGTTTCTGCAAGACGTACAAATATTTTCTCTCCATCCCAGTAGTCCTTAATCGCCTTATCCGCAAGCTCCTTTGCGAGCTGAGCATAAATCTTTTCATCAGTAGGAAAATTAAGCGTTTTCGCCGCCTCGGAAAGAAATGAGCATTGAACTGAAAGAAACGCGATAAGTTCAGACGTTTCAATATGCTCGCTCTTGTCGAAGCAGGTTGAGTTATCCTGCCCCGAATCGTTACCGTGATAATACGAGGGAACGTCTCCGCGCATATTAAGCCACCAATCCGTATTTCGCTTCATATCAAAGTACACCTCCTCAAGTGCGTGAGGAGTTGCAAACTCGGGATTTCTCTTTATCATTTGCTTATACATCCAGCCCTGCACAGGGGGTTTTACGAAATTCCATATAGTATTTGTTTCAGAAACAGCATCGGGAACTCTGCCTACTCTATTGATATGCTTGTACATTATCATAAACTGATCCATAGCCATACGGTAATCAATCGCCGCCAAGCCGAGCGCATTAAATGCGTTATCCCAGCTCCACACCTTACTCATACCTGCCTTGCTCATTACAATAGCGTCAGTTACAAAGTTACCTGATGCGGACAAATAGTTACTCCACAATATATAAGCACATTCCTTTTCGGTCTTGTTCTTGCAATTGAATTTCTTTTCCCAAGCGATATATTCCTTTTCTACGGCATCTGCGCAGGAATCATAGCTTATGCCTCGAGAATAAACAGCGCCCTTGTCAAGAAAGCTTATTTCTATTGCAAATTCATAATCGCCGTTTTCATCGGGGTATGCCCTTACGTTTGCAAAATCCGAGCTTATCTTACCGGGAGCGCGGAATTTTTCAAGCACAAGTTTTCCTTTGATCGGAACAAACATCATACTGCAATTATCCTTAAAATCACAAAGCTCGATTACATCGTTTTGAATTATCTGATAATCGAACCTGGCATGTGTAGCAATTTCGACAAGGATATCCTTACCTTTTCCCTTGATATAAGTACCGTCGTTACCAAAAAGAGTGATTTTTTGCTCACCACCATTAAATTTAGCGGTTATTTCTTTTGGAACAAAGGAAAGCTTTGCTCCTTCGCCATAGTTTATTTTGAGGAGTCCGTTGGGAACATCGGGACTGTATCCGCGAATGGTAGCCAATTTAAGTGCGGTTTTGTCCTTTATATCCCACAAAAGATAAGAGCCCTTTTTGCTATAATGAAGTCTGTCAAATGTATACATAATTTTCTCCTTGAATATTTGTTTACTTATATTTTAATATGAACTCGCAAAAAAGTCAATAAAAAATTAAATTATATCAACCATTTAATTTTAGAAAATCCGAATGTCTCTTGCTTTGGCGAAGGTGTACCTCTCCAGGCGCATTCATTTACTGTTTTGTCCCAAAAAACCAACGCCTCCGAATATTGGAGCAATGCTCGAAAGCTGAATTATTTTTAAGCTTATTTTTTATTCCAAAATTTTTGTTCATTATCATACGTCAATATCGATTCATGCAATTTCGTGCAAAAATTGAATCAATGACATTCCTTTTAAATTCATGAAAAAAATTAATAAAATAATCAAAAACAGTCTATTGACACACCCTACGCGTTAGTTTATAATATTAGTAAAAATATAGGAGGTCTGAAAATGGCAACAAACAATATTTTAGAACAATTAAAGAAAAAATCAGAAGAAGAGATTGGAGTGTTAGAGGTTTATATTGGCGAACTCGAGGAGAAAATCAGTAACTATCCTGAAGATTCTTCTGAAGCACAAGAAAAATTGAAGAATGCAAATGCGGAGAGAAATGCGTATATTCTTTTTGTGGATAAAATTAACGAAGCTGCAGGAAGCGTGGATAAATTCTTGAAACTTATTTCAAAATCTGTTTCAGACGCCGCAGAAATTTCAGGACTTAAAAGGCGTATAAAAAAACTTGAAGCTACTATAAAAGGCCTGTGATTATTAAAAATCTTCTTAAATACCTACAAACAAAAGCCGTTATCAATGTCTTACAAGAACAGGTCCGTCAGCTTCAAGAAAAGTTAGTTCTTGCTAATTTGTTTGATAAATAAGAATTTGCAAGGATTTATAATTGAATTTAAAAATGCACAAAAATATGAACTTTCTATGAAACGACACTGTGGCGTGTGCTTATATAATGGGAGACAGGGGACGGTTCCTTGTCTCCAATTTTTTTAAAGCTGCAAGAAAAAGCAACAAAACAACTCGTGCCTTTGCGTTGCAAAAGCACTCCGAGTGGAGTGCTTTTCGATTTGTTGGTGAAGTGACATCAATCTAAATTAAAAAATTGACAATTGTTTATTGAAAATTTTCTTATAGTGTAGTATAATTTTATAGTAGAGTATAGAATCTGACACTAAAAGGAGGGCTACATGAAAAGAAGAAAGGAAAGCTTTTGGGGATTGCATTTTGATTTCCACGCAACTCCAAGTGATGGAATACAAGGAAAAAATCTAAAGGAAGAGGACATTCGAAAAATATGTCACCTTCTAAAGCCTGATTTTATCCAAATTGACTGCAAGGGACATCCAGGTTGGACCTCATATCCATCAAAGTTAGGCAACGCAATGCCTGAATTCGCCAAGGATACGCTAAAGCTTTGGAGAAAGGTTACAAAAGAAGAGGATATAGCACTTTATATGCACTATTCAGGTGTGTATGATGTGAAATATTGTAGTGAGCACCCGGAGCAAAGAGTCCTTATGGCAGATGGCTACCGGCATTTTGGCTCAACTAAACTAAATGGCTCTTACATAGACGATTTACTAATTCCACAACTAATGGAGCTCGCAGGGGATTATGAGGTTAATGGTGTTTGGATTGATGGTGAGTGTTGGATGGCGCTTACAGATTTCTCAAAGGAAACACTTGAAGCCTTTGAAAAGGAAACAGGCATTAACCTAAATGGTAAAATCCCAGCCACCGACAAGGACCCATATTTTCACGAATACAGAGACTATCATCGCACACTCTTCAAAAAATATCTTAGTCATTATATAGATGCAGTTCACGAAAAGTATCCGAATTTTGAAATATGCTCAAACTGGGCATTTAGCGACCATATGCCGGAGAAGGTGTCTGTAAATGTCGATTTTCTCTCAGGTGACTTAAACCCACTTAACTCCTTTAACTCTGCACGCTACGCGGCAAGAGCACTAGCACAGCAAGAGGGCTATGTGTGGGATTTGATGTCCTGGAACTTTAGAAATAATATTGCAGGTCACGCAGCCTATGTGCCTAAGCATGTAAATCAATTAAAGCAAGAGGCAGCCGCAGTTATCGCAATAGGTGGAGCATTTCAGGATTATGTTCCACAAAACAGAGATGGCTCTCCGAGAATGTGGGAGCTCGAGGGCTTAAAGGAGCTTTCCAATTTTGTTCTTGAGCGTAAGCCCTATTGCCATAGAGCAAATCAAATTCATCAGGTTGCACTTCTTTTGTCCACATATGACCGTTATAAGGAATCAACTCACTTGTATTCAAGAACCGGCTATGAAAAGGTAATGGGAATGTCAGCACTTCTTTGTGATATAGGAGAGTCACTTGAAATCGTATGTGAGCATACATTGAAAAATCACATAAACGAATATAAAATGTTTGTCGTGCCGGAGCTTTATAGTGGACTTGAAAAGGAAACCATAGAAATTCTTTTAGAGTATGCAAAAAATGGTGGAAATCTTGTACTAGCAGGTAGAAATACCACCTCAATCTTTGCTAAAGCAGGCGCTCCATTTGTATGCAAGGAGCACGCAGAATTCTTTGAAACTGAAATTAAGGGCTCAGAGGACGGACACAATAACAAAACCTCAAATAAATACATTCCGTACTGCTTCACAACCGATAATATGAGCTATGGAGCGTTGTTCTCACCATGTGAAATTGTAGCAGATGGCAAGACAAACGCGTCCTTTTCAGAAAAGCCGGCTATAGACCTTGCCAAGCTTTCCGTTACAGTCTCATACGGAGAGGGAACTATTACAGCCATAGGCTTTGATATAGGCTCTCAATATCTAAATGCAACACAGTTTATGCACAGAGAGCTAATGAAAGAGATAGCTAGCCTTTATGAGCCTCTTGTGAAAATTGAGTCAGTAGTTGGCAGACTTGAAGTAGTGGCAACTAAAAAGGACGGAAAAACGATGATACAGCTTGTCAATGCAGGAGGAACACATGCCGATAGATGCGCTACTACCGATGACTATATTCCGCCTGTGCTTGATGCAAGGCTCTCAATTTCAGCACCAAACGCAAGAAAGCTCATTCTTCAACCTGAGGGGATACAGCTCCCAATCGAGCATACCTCAAACGGAAGAATCTTAACAACAATCCCTCGCATAGATATCCATAGCATCATCGAAATTTGTGAGTGAGACCAAAACCCAAAAAAAGACAGGTGTGAAACCTGTCTTTTTGTTTTTGGTGAGCCAAAGATAATGTAAATCGAAAATTTGATTATAAGCTTATATATTGTCGTGTAAATAATAAAGAGTGCTTGATTGAAAATCAAAAAAGTAAATATCATAGTTCCAATATGACATATCTTCTGGAAGAGTTTGACTATCAAAATTTCCTTCGTCTATATAGTAATCATAAATGTAGAAATAATCATTAGAATCAATGTATGATATGCAAGATTCATAGTTGTCTATTAAGTCATACTGTTGAGTGTAATGGTCCAAATGTTTTTCATAATGCTCAATGTAGTTGATTAAATGCTCTTGATTGTTGACGGAAATCTTCTGGAAATAATTATTATTTCCGAGTTCAAATTTTGAATAACTGTATTTAGCGAAAATCTTGAGATTTTGAAAATCTGGTATTTCATAATATGTTATTTGTTCATATGAACCAACACTATTTAAAATTCTCGTGCTTTTTGAACAGGAAGAAAATGATAACAGCATACAGAAAACCAAAATTGTTGAAATTATAAATTTAGATAGTTTCACAATATTATCCTCTCAAATTTTATTGTTATATTACATTTAAATTATATCATAAGTCGAAAAATTAATCAACAAAAAAAGAAATTTTTGTGGAACGGCACTGTGGCGTGTGCTTGTAAATAACGAAAAAGCAAGGCTGAAATTTAGCCTTGCTTTAATTTATTTTCGATTGTAATACAGGAGCTTGTTAAAGTTAGAGTGACCGTACTTTTGCCTTGCAAAAGTACACGGTAAGGCTCGCAAGCGAGCTATTTCTGCCGAGCCTTATGCTAGCAAGCTGACAACGGCTTTCGTCGGAAATGCGAACCCAATTCAAAATGCCACTGCATTTTGAAGATGGGTCGATGAGCGTACGGAATCACAACAAAACGAAAAAAGCACTCCAAGTGGAGTGCTTTCGTTTTGCTGGTGACCCAGTGCCAACCTTAATCGAAAATATATAAGTATTATTTGCTTTCATACTCATATTTTTCCCATATTTCTATTTTATTGCCATCTAAATCAAAAAAGGAAAATGAATGTCCAAAATAATCAAATACTTCCCCTGTTTTTACGCCATTCGTTTGCAATGCTCTTTTAATTTCATCAAAATCATCAACAATAAATCCGTAAGCAGGCTGTTCACCTGTTGGATACTTCATTTGAGATATAATATTATTTTCATTTGGAATTAACATAATTTTAACTCCATTTTCTGTCCTTATATCATAATATAAAGCATCTTTATATACAACTTTAAATCCCCAATTTTTTTCATACCAAGAAGCAGACTTTTCTAAATCACTCACTGGTATATAAATATAACTGCTAATAATCACCTGTTGTTTCTCCTTAAATAAAGGATTTTGTTTGTGTTTATGAGCGAGTGCCAACCTATATTGAAAAATCACAATTAATTACTTGATTATATATCATTTCTATCGCATCTTCAAAACTTACATCTTTGTCCAATACCTTTTCTAAAATCATCGGCAAAAAATCCCTTTCTTTCCACCATCTTCTCATGTCGGATTCACCAAAGTCATTTCGGTTAGGTTTTGTACTGTGTCTCGCCAAAGTCTCCTCAAATGGTAAATCATAGTAATATGCAAAAATATTTTGTCCATACTCTTCCACAGCGGTTTCAAACAATTTATTATATTCTTTCGCTGGGAGCACACCTTCCAATATTGTGATTTCTGAATTTGCTTTACCATACTTGAGCAGATTTATCATAAAGGGTTCAGACTTAATGATTCCTTCTTGACCCCAAACATGTAAAATTTCAATACGAACCATATCATGCGACAGTAACATAGTATTAGAACCAAACTTTCTCTGCAATGCCTTTGCAACAGAAGCTTTTTCCACTACCAGAATTTCCTCTGAGTATAATCAATTTATTCATTAATGGTATTAATCTCCCGATTATTATAAAATTTATTTAGGTTGCTTTAATATATCTACAAGTATCTTTTTAAACGAAGAGGAGACAGGGGGGTGAAGTGAATACCATTTAGTTCACGGTTCTTTGTCTCCATTTTCATTCTCCGTCATAATAGTCCACATTACTTGTTTTTTTATAAAGTTTGTTAATTCCCATACCCCACACACCGATTTTGTCAGAGTCGGGATATATGGTTATATCTACATCGTGAACAACATCAAAGTCGATGTAAACAAGGTTTTCAGTTTCTGATGAATTTGTTAGCTTATGTGCACCGTCCGAACCTGTCGGAAAGAATAGCAGTTCTCCTGCACGAACTATGCGTTCACCGTCTGGCGTTTTCAAAATTCCTTCGCCACTGATAATATAAAATGTCTCTTCATTGTTGTGATGGAAATGATATGGATATGCCGATTTTTTCGGCGGTATCTCATAAATACTCACCAAAGAGTTTTTGGCAGCTCCGAAAGGTATAAACTTGCGACGATAATATTCGTATTCATTATGTTCGCATTTATGACTTTTAGGTATATTTTCGATTTGCTCGTGCTTAATTTCGCTCATAGATATACACTCCTCGAATGATTTATTCAAAAAATTTCGTTTTCGATTTTAAATTTTTTCTGTATGTAATTAGAACCATAAAAACATTATGTGCATTATATCACATTTTTAATACAATATCAATATTTTCAAAGCATTTAATGAAGTGCTTTTTTAATTTTGGCACTGTGGCGTGTGCTTGTAATAACAAAAAAAGCAAGGTTGAAAATTCAGCCTTGCTTTGATGTATTTATAGAGGAAATTAGCATTACACGAATGCTTGTGCAAGCATTGTTCAGTGATTTATATGTGCTTTCATCAATATAATTTGTTTTGAAAAGTAATTCGAGCCAATAGCCTGTTTCGTTTGCTTCTTTAAGAGCAATTTGAAGCTTTGATACAAAATCTGCTTTTCCGTGTGCGTAGTGTGCCTCACGAATGTTTGCACCAATGCTTGTACCACTTCTGCCTATTTGGTTTGAAATTATAGATTCACGCTTTTCCTTCAAGCTTTTTACAAGCTCAATAATTGATACAGCAAAATCCATAGACTGTATTGATAATTTATCGTCTTTCATAATTTACTCCTTTTAATGAAGCATTCGCTACGCTCACATGAAGTAGTTGCTACGCAACAATGAAGCACTCACTCCGTTCGTATGAAGCGAAGCACACGAAATAATTAGCGAAGCGACT
>JAGAPG010000007.1 GCA_017623355.1 Clostridia bacterium | reverse complement strand
ATCATTGCGAAAGAGGATACAGCCTGCGGCTGATGATATGCACCTTCGGTGATGAGATACACGCTAAAGCGTGATGATATACCATTGCTTTCGCAATGGATAAAAAAATTCGACAAGTCGAAACTTGTCGAATTTTTTGGCTGGGGAAGAAGGGCTCGAACCCTCACATACAGAGTCAGAGTCTGCTGTGCTACCATTACACAATTCCCCAAAGTATTTTTGCTACATTAGTATATCACAATGTTTTTTTGTTGTCAAGAGATAAATGAAAAAATATTTATTTTAATATTTACTTTTTCCGTTAATTATGATAAAATAATAATATACCAAGGGAATATAGTTGTATTAGTCTAAGGCAATACCTTTTGATGCTGATTATCATATTCCGATAAAGGAGGTTATTATGAATCAAAACATCCAAAATACGCCGAAAAAGAAGACACTGGTGAGCGTATTTTCATTGATATCGTGCGTTATTTGTCTTTTGTGTATAATTACAAAGAGCTTTGAATATTTTCAGAACGCAGATTATTTTGGATCGATATCGGCGCTTATCTACATTATTATATATTATTTGCTTTACGCTGTTGGCTTTGCTATGATAGGAATATGCTCTCTTATTAACCCTAATGTAAGGCTTATAGGAAACAAAGTATTCGCTACGGCTCTTTGTATAATATCCGTAGCTATGTCTATGCCATTTCTCAGCGTCTTCGCTACAGGCGCTATTTATTTAGTGTTTAACGGTGAATTTATAACAGCAAATGCGATTTTTGCATTTCCTGTGTTTTTGCTATTTGCAATATCGTGCTTCAGCGGTAAAACAGGAGGCTTGCTTAGAGTAGGAAGAACGCTTTTCTTTATAAATGGAATAATATATTGTGCGCTCAACATCGTGACAGAGCTTGAGTATATTGAATACACACCGTTTGTGTCGCTTTGTATGATCGTGTTCCATGCTATTATGCTTGTAGCGATAATAATGATATCAGGCGCGGTAAAGACAGAGCTTCCGCCGGAAGCTCCGAAGCCAAGACCGCAGCCACAGCCACAGTTCAGGCAAGCTCCTCCGAATTATAGACCTATGGGAATGCCTCAGTATAGACCGCCGTATGCGCCGCAAGGACCTCAGCAGTCAGCGCCCAAGTTTACTGTAAACGAAAACGGAGAAAAGGTCGTTACTCCTCAATTTTCAAACCAACCGTCTAACGTTTATAAAAACGAAAAAGACGAAATAGAACACGTAAAGGAAATAGGCGAGCGTATTTTGAAGGTCAAAGAGCTTTATGAAAAGGGAATAATTACTGAAAGGGAATATCTCGACAAGCGCGCCGAGCTTATGTCACAGCTTTAATATGGAGCCTAAGGATTATATTGTAATAAAAATCGAAGGTGAATATGCATATTTAAGAGAAATAGGCACTTTGGACGAGGATAGCGATGTTTTTATAGCCCTTGCGCTTTTGCCCCAGGGAGTAGATGTCGGCTCAAGACTTCATTGTGAGATGCTTGAATACACCATAATATAAAAAGCGAAGCGCGAGCTTCGCTTTTTTTGTAACAGATCTGTTAAATGAATCATAAAATAATAAAAAGGCTTTACTTTTGAGATTGAATTTGATATAATATTTTTGTAGAATAATGTTGAAAAACTGATTTTTTAATTATTTGATAAGGAGAAATATCATGTCAAAAAAGGAAAAAAGAGTCGGTCAGGAAAACAGGAAGGGTTGGTTTAAGGCTTTTAAAAAGCTGCTTGTGGGAAGATACAAGGAGCCCGAATTTATATATCTTGGCGAAAAATTTGGAAACGGTGGAATTATAATAAGCAATCACGAGGGAACAGATGCTCCTCTTTCTCTTGAGCTTTATTGCGATAAGCCTATAAGAATGTGGGGCGCGAGCGAAATGAACTCGGGACTTATACAGCTTTATAAATACCAAACGAAGGTATATTATCACGAAAAAAAGCATTGGAATTTGTTTTTGGCAAGACTTTTTTGCCTTATAGCAAGCCTACTTACAAATCTTTTTTATAAAGGACTTAATCTTATTTCTACATATAGAGATGCGCGATTTGCAAAGACTATCAAAGAGAGCATAGCGGCAATAAGAAACGGAGAAAATATAGTAATATTTCCCGAGGATTCCACAAAAGGCTACCTTGATGAGCTTGAGGGCTTTCATCCCGGCTTTATAATGCTTGCTGAATTTTGCAAGAGAAGAGGCATTGATGTGCCGATATACGTTACATATTTCAAAAGAAAAGAGCTTAAATATGTTATAGATAAGCCCGTTATGTATTCGGAGCTTACGAAAAAAGGTGAGTCAAGAGAGGAAATCATAAAGAGATTGCTCGACCGCTGCAACGAGCTCGGTAAAATGAGCTTTGAATCAAATATAACCGAGGATAACGCTTCACAGGAAAAAATGGAGCAAAGCATTTGCTGAAATGAAGCACAGACTTTTTTAGTCTGTGCTTTTATAATGCTTGATTTTGAATTTTTGGTGTGATAAAATAATATATAGATAACTTTTATAAGGAAAAAGAAATGGGAACGGAAGAAAAAAAGTTTTTTTACGATCATTTTGAAAAGAATCAAATATGGGAAATAGGCTCTTTTGGGCATATATTTACGATAATTCTTTTTTTAATACTTACAGTTGTTGTTCTGTATTTTTTAATAAAGCTTGATACAAGACATTCAAGAAAGCTTTTGCTTATAACGGCGATATCAGTAAGCATTATGGAAATAATAAAGATATCGCTTAGGATAGCTAAAAATCAAGCATATGATAGTTGGGTTCCGCTTTATTATTGCAGCTTGTTTATTTTTGCAATATGGTTAACGGTTTCAAAAAATCCGAAAATACAGAGAATAGGTTATATATATATAGGTATGGGAGCAGTTATTGCAGCTCCGTTTAATATAATCTATCCAAGCACCTCTCTTGCGCTTTTTCCAATATGGCATCCTGCCGAAATACACAGCTTCGTGTATCATTTTATAATGTTTATAACCGGTCTTTATATTTTGATAAAAAAGATATACGTACCAAAAAGAAAAGATTCCGTTATCTATCTTATATTCATATTTGTAGCCTGCATAGCGGCGGTTATTTTGAACGAAGCTCTCGGAACTAACTGTATGTTCTTGGCTGATGCCTTTGGATTGCCGATATTAGATACACTGGCAAGCTCGTGTCCGATAATATATATGCTCATCGTGTTTTTTGCACAGGGCGTATTGATGTTCTGGATGTCATTTGGAATATATAATCTTATAATTTATTTGAAGAAAAGGAAAAAACAATATGGAAATTAATTATACTCTCCCCGATATAACGTCGGAAAAGCTTAATTTTTACGCTTATACAAACGAAGCGCTTCTTGAAAATGAACCGAAAGCCATAGTTCTTGATTTTCACGGTCTTGGAATGACGGGAATGCGTAAGGAGCCAAATGAATTTGAGATAGAATGTGCGAAAAACAATATACTTACGGTTTTTCCGTATTATGGTCCTTGGAGCTGGATGAATCTTACCTCTGTAAAATTTGTTGATAAAATAGTCGATGCAGTGTGCGAAAAGTATTCTCTTGATATAAATTCCACAAGAATAATATCTACCGGTGGAAGTATGGGCGGACATAGCGCACTTAATTATGTAAGATATGCAAATATAACGCCGTCTGCGTGCTTTACTAACTGTCCTGTGTGCGATTTTAAGTTTCATGCAACGGAAAGAGAGGACCTGCCAAGAACGGTATATCTTGCTTTTTCGGATTATGCCTGCGGTTTTGAAAGGGCTATCGAGATGCATTCTGCATATCATATTGCAAAGGAAATGCCCGATATTCCTTATTATATAGTTCACGGAACGTGTGACAGCGCGGTAAATAAGGTGGCTCACTCTGACAGATTTGTTGCCGAAATGAAAAAATACGGCAAGGATGTAACTTATATTGAGGTAGAGGGAATGGGGCATTGTGATCTTGATTCGTATCCCGAAATAAAGAAAAATTATTTTGACGCTATAATAAAAAGCGCGCTTTCGTGATATGAAGGAGGTACTTTCGGTTGAAAATATGCGTAAAAGCGACGCATATACGATAGAAAACGGAATTTCATCAAAGGAGCTTATGTCAAGAGCGGCTATTGGAATATATAAAAGCGTAGCTTGGTACGGGAAAATAGCCGTTGTATGCGGAAAAGGAAACAATGCAGGCGACGGATATGCTCTCGCTGAAATTCTGAAAAAAGAAGGCTTTGATGTTACTCTTATAATTCTTGACAAAAATCTCACGCCGACATCGCGTATTTTTTACGATGCGTGCATCGCTTTGGATATTGTCGAAATATTATATGATAGCAGTGTTGAGCTTTTCGGATACGATATAGTGGTTGATTGTATTTTCGGAACAGGCTTTAAGGGAAAAGCGCAGGGTGTGTTCGAGGAAGCGATACTTAAAATAAATTCAAGCAACGCATATGTGGTGAGCGCCGATATAAACAGCGGACTCTGCGGCGATAGCGGAATGACCTCTCTTGCGGTAAAAAGCGATCTTACCGTGTCTATAGGCTCATATAAAAGCGGACATTTTCTCGGTATGGCAAAGGATCATATAAAAAGACTTGTAAATTGCGATATAGGGATACGTCCTATCTATAAGCCGTATCAGCTTATAGAGGCCGAGGATTGCAAAGCGGTCTTCCCGAAAAGAGATAATTTTTCAAACAAGGGAACATACGGCTACGCAACGCTCATAGGAGGATCTTGCGAATATTCAGGAGCTGTTAAGCTTGCAAATTTGGCACTGTCTACTTTGAAAACGGGCGCGGGAGTGGTTAAATTAGCATCGGCGCGGTCGCTTTTTGACAGCGTTGCGCCGTATCTTTTGGAGAGCACGTTTTATCCTCTTTCTCATGAGGACGGAAGCATTGTTTTTAATAAGGAAGAAATAGACGGCGCGCTAAAAGGTGTCAAGGCGGTTGCCATCGGAATGGGTATAGGCGATCAAAGCGAAAGCTATCAGATAATAAAGTACATTCTTGAAAATTATTCATTACCGATTATAATAGATGCAGACGGATTGAATTCGATTTCTGTTAAAGATCCGAGTATACTTAAAAGCACCGAGTGTACTGTTATTTTAACACCGCACCCAAAGGAATTCGAGCGTCTTTCGGGAGTAGCCGTAGCGGATGTGCTTAAAGACCCGATAAGATACGCAAAGGAATTTGCAAAAAAATACGGTGTTATCATTCTTTTGAAAGGCTCTACCACTGTTATAACCGATGGAGTGGATGTTATTTTGAGTAGCAGCGGTTGCGCGGGAATGGCAACTGCGGGAAGCGGAGATGTGCTTTCCGGGATAATTCTCGGAATATGCGCTCAAAATCCCGATAAAGAAAAAATGCTGCTTAATACTGCCGTCGGGGCATATATAAACGGCGTAGCCGGGGAAAATGCCGAAAAAGATATCGGCTCTGTCGGAATGTTAAGCTCCGATACTGTGAAATATATTCCAAAGGTGATAAAAAATATTTTATAAAAATCATAAGCGCGGACTTGCTTTTGCAAAGCTACGCGCTTCTTGTTTTTTAAAAATAAAATATATAATGAAACTATTGACAAAAAAGAAAGAGAGTGATAAAATAAATAGTATATTATTT
The DNA here is from genome assembly GCA_017623355.1 of Clostridia bacterium. Taxonomy (GTDB): domain Bacteria; phylum Bacillota; class Clostridia; order Oscillospirales; family CAG-272; genus RGIG2000. The sequence continues at coordinate 41,530 of JAGAPG010000007.1, read as the reverse complement.
TTGAAAAAAGCATTTGAAAACTTGGAGGAAAAATGAAAAAAATCATTTCAACAATAATGGTGGTCCTTATGCTTGGCTTTATGTGCCTTGGTCTTGTTTCCTGTGGAGGAGATGAGGTTGAGTACGGACCTTACAACATAGGTATAGTTCACGGCGGCGAAACCGATGCTGCCAAGGAGGCAACAGTGAACTTTATCACCGCGCTTCAAAGCTCTGTAGGCTCAGACAAGCTCACTATCTACATCCTTGCCGAAACTCAGGAAATGGCTGATGCCATTAAGAATGACAGCGGAAACAAGGATAATTCAAAGGTAAGTGTTTATGCAAGCGCAGATCTTAAGGCAGGTGTTAATAGCTGGCTTATCACAGCGGAGCACGATCTTGATCTTATCAGCGCAACAACAAACAAAGCGGTTGAGGCTTGTAAGGTTCATGTAAAAAGCATTCCCGTAGTCGCAAATTCTGTGGCTTATGCAAATGCAGAGAAGAATACCTCAATCGGCTCTGACGGCACTGAGGTCGTTGAAACTATAAAGATTCCATCATCTATGGGTATTGCTCCTATAGATGCACAGGTATCCTATATTGAGGAGCTCAGCTCCGGCTCAAACAAGAAAATATCGTTTGTATATGATTCTGCAAATCTTGATTCATCGGCTAAGATAAACGCTATTGTGAAGGAGCTTGAGGTTAAGGGATATACCTGCTCTGAATTTGACGTAGCAGATCTTGCAGGTGCTTTTGCAAACGATGTCGTTTATATCGTTGAGGATGCTAAAACATTATCTGCAGCTGAGGCTATAAAGGCTCTTAACACAGATTCAAAAACAGTAATAGCTTCAAGTAAGGCGCTTTACGATGCTTGCGCTGATTCAACTCTTTCTATCAATTATTCAATGGTTGGTATAAACGCGGCAGATATTGCGTTTGACATTCTCGTTAATTCCAAAACCTATGCTCAGGCTAAGGAAATTGGCGACAAGTATGTTTCTATTGCAAGAAAGGAATCTAAATAATTTGATTATAACAGCAATAGCTGTATAATAAATTTTAAAGATTAGTGGCAATAGCCACGAACAACGGAGGGAAAAAATGAAACTCAAAAAACTTTTATCACTTGTAATTGCAGTCGTATGCTTGGCTGCAGTATGCGTACCGTTCACATCATGTAATAATGATGAAGATCAAAAGTACACAATAGGCATTTGTCAGCTCATTCAGCACAGCGCTCTTGACGCTGCAACAAAAGGCTTTAAGGATGCTCTTATAGCAGAGTTCGGCGAAGAAAACGTTGAATTTATCGAGCAAAATGCTCAGGGCGATTCAAACACCTGTTCAACCATCGTTAACGATCTTGTAAATAAGCGCGTTGACCTTATTCTTGCAAATGCGACAGCTCCTCTTCAGGCAGCAGCAAACGCAACAGCAACTATTCCGATTCTCGGAACATCTGTTACAGACTACGGAACAGCACTTAATATATCCAATTGGAACGGTATAGCAGGCGGAAATATTTCCGGCACCACCGACCTTGCTCCTCTTGACAAGCAGGCAGATATGATACTCGAGCTTTACCCCGATGCTAAGACAGTTGGCGTTATTTACTGTGCAGCAGAGCCGAACTCTGAATATCAGTACAAGGTTATTAAGGATTACCTTGCAACAAAGGGTGTTACAGCAAATAAACATACATTTAACGACGGTAACGATGCAGCAGCAGTTTCAGCAGCAGCGGCAGCAGCAAACGATGTTCTTTACATTCCTACCGATAATACAGCAGCTGCTTGTACAGAAACAATTCTCGGTGCTATCGGAAATGCTCCTCTTATCGCAGGAGAGAGCGGAATTTGCTCAGGCTGCGGAGTTGCAACACTTTCCATTGACTACTACGATCTTGGCTTTACAACAGGTAAGATGGCAGCAAAGATCCTTAAGGGAGAGGCTGATATTTCTACAATGAAGGTTGAATCCGTAAGCGAATTTACAAAAATGTATAACAAATCAAGATGTGAGTCTCTCGGTATCGATACAGCAGCTCTTGAAGCAAAGGGTTATACAGCAATAAAATAATTATTAGAGGATAAAAATGTTTTTAAATTGGCTCGCTACATTGCCGGGAGCTATTGCCCAAGGAATTATCTGGGGTATAATGGCAGTCGGCGTATACATTACATATAAAATACTTGATATAGCCGACTTGACAGTAGACGGCTCTATCTGCACGGGCGCAGCTGTATGCGCTGTGATGGTGACAAGCGGCGTAAACGTTTGGGTCGCTATGATCTGCGCCGTTCTTGCCGGTATGCTTACGGGACTCGCTACAGGTCTTTTGCATACGCTTATGGGAATACCGCCGATACTTGCGGGAATTTTGACACAGCTTATTCTTTGGTCCGTAAACCTTAAAATAATGGGCAAGGCAAATATAGCGTTGCCTTCAAGACAGTTTGATGTTATTTTGGCTCAGCTTAATATTAAGCAATCTCTTATTTGGCTCGTAGTATTCGTAGCGGTTATAGTTGCGCTATTGTATTTCTTCTTTGGTACCGAGCTTGGTATGTCGCTTCGCTCAACGGGAAACAATATCCATATGAGTCAGGCGCAAGGAATAAACATCAATTTCACAAAGGTTTTGGGACTCGTTATCTCCAACGGTATAGTTGCATTGTCCGGCGCGCTTTTGGCGCAATATCAGGGCTTCTCCGATATCAATATGGGACGCGGAGCGATAGTTATAGGACTTGCCGCAGTAATTATAGGTGAAACCTTGTTCTCAAAAATCGCAAGAAACTTTGCGGTAAGACTCTTAGCCGTAGTGGCAGGCGGAATAATATACTTCTTTGTATACCAAACAGTAATTTTCTTAGGTCTCGATACAGACCTTCTCAAAATGCTCTCTGCCGTAGTCGTTGCAATATTCCTTGCTGTTCCTTATTGGAAGAAAAAATATTTCACTAAAGTAAAAATAAAACCCACAACCGAAAGCAAGAGTGAGGAGGTAAAGGAGAATGCTTGAAATAAAAAACATCTCAAAAACCTTTAATCCCGGCACGGTAAACGCAAAAACAGCACTTAACGGTCTTAATTTAACTCTTGAGGACGGAGATTTTGTAACAGTTATCGGCGGTAACGGAGCAGGAAAGAGCACTATGCTCAACGCTATAGCAGGATGCTGGAAGGTAGATGAGGGATCTATCCTGATTGACGGGATTAATATTACTCATATGCCCGAATATAAAAGAGCAAAATTCCTCGGCAGAGTTTTTCAGGATCCTATGATGGGTACTGCTGCTGATATGCAAATAGATGAAAATCTTGCTATCGCTGCTCGCAGAGGTAAGCATCACACATTCAAATGGGGTGTTTCTTCAAAGGAAAGAGCAGAATACAGAGAGCTTTTGAAGCAGCTTGATCTTGGACTTGAAAACCGACTTACATCTAAGGTAGGACTTCTTTCGGGTGGACAAAGACAGGCAGTAACGCTTCTTATGGCATCTCTTAATCAGCCAAAGCTTTTGCTTCTTGATGAGCATACAGCGGCGCTTGACCCCAAGACAGCGGCTAAGGTTCTTGAAATAACTGACAGAATAGTTAATGAAAACAAGCTTACGACTATAATGATCACGCATAATATGCGCGATGCAATTAAGCACGGTAATCGCCTTATAATGATGCACGAGGGCAGAGTTATTGTAGACGTAAAGGGTGAGGACAAGAAAAAGCTTACTGTTGAAGACTTGCTCGGTATGTTTACGAAGGCAAGTGGCTCTGAGTTTGCAAGCGACAGAGCGATGCTTTCTAAGTAAAAATAATAAAAGAGGCTCGAATTTTCGGGCTTCTTTTTTCTATATTTTAATTTTTTATTGACATATTATAATATTTATGATAAAATAATACATATTTTCTTAAGATTATAAAGGAGAGAAACAAATGGGTAATTTTATGGCATTTATTACCGATAATAAGATATTTAACGGCAATATCGGTATATTTATAACAATGATTATCTATATGTGCTTGGTTATAGGAATAGGCGTATATTTCTATAAGCGTTCACAAAAAAATTCGGAAAACTACTTTTTGGGCGGACGCTCGCTCGGACCTTGGGTTGCTGCAATGAGCGCCGAGGCGTCGGATATGAGCGGATGGCTTCTTATGGGACTTCCCGGAGTCGCTTACTGGTGCGGTCTTGCAGATGCATTCTGGACAGCGCTCGGTCTTGCTATCGGTACTTATATAAACTGGCTTATCGTAGCAAAAAGACTCCGTAATTATTCACAGATTGCAGGCAACTCTATCACTATCCCGGACTTTTTCAGCAACAGATATAAGGAAAATAAAAAGATTATACTTGGTATAGCGTCAGTATTTATTCTTATATTCTTTACAGTTTATGCATCGAGCTGTTTTGTAACTGTAGGTAAGCTCTTTAACACACTTTTCGGTATCGACTATCACGTTATGCTTATAATCGGAGCAATTTTTGTTGTGGTTTATACACTTATCGGTGGATTTTTGGCAGAGAGCGTATCCGATTTTATGCAGGCAATCGTTATGATAACAGCACTTGTTATAATGGTTTGCGTAGGCTTGGTAAAGGCTGACGGTATAGGAAACGTAATCGAAAACGCAAAGGCTATCCCCGGCTTCTTCAAGCTTAACGAATTGGCAAGCCCTGTGGTTGCAGACGGCGTTCAGCAAAGCGTTGCAGGCTTCCCACTTTTTGGAGAGGCAAGCTCTTACAGCGTTCTTAATATGGTATCAATGCTTGCTTGGGGACTCGGTTACTTCGGTGTTCCTCAGGTACTCCTTCGCTTTATGGCTATTCGCAAGCCCAGTGAGATAAAATCATCAAGAAGAATCGCTACCGTTTGGGTAGTTATATCTCTTGCAGTTGCTGTATTTATCGGTATCGTAGGCAGAGAACTTATGCCTATCTCAGATAGCCTTAATACTGCGTCAAAGGCAGAGAATATTCTTATAGTTCTTTCAACAGAATATCTTCCTGTAGTAGTTGCGGGAATAATAATGGCAGGTATACTTGCCGCTACAATTTCTTCATCTGACTCTTATCTTCTTATAGCATCCTCTGCTGTTTCTAAAAACATTTATCAGGGAATTGTAAGAAAGGATAAGGAAACAGACGAAAAAACAATTATGTGGATATCCCGTATAGTTCTTATAGTTATTGCTCTTGTAGGAATTATAATCGCTTGGAACGAGGAGAGTGTTATATTTAAACTCGTATCGTTTGCTTGGGCAGGCTTTGGAGCTACTTTCGGTCCTATTATGCTCTTCTCACTTTTCTGGAAGAGAACGAACCGTGCAGGCGCTATTGCAGGTATGGTAACAGGCGGAGTTTCCGTGTTTGTTTGGAAGCTTGTTCTTAATCCTTTGGTAGGTGGAATATTCGCTATTTATGAGCTTCTTCCTGCATTCATCCTTTCATCAATTGCTATCGTTATTGCATCCTTGGCTACCAAAAAGCCGAGCGAGGAGATCGAAAAGGAATTCGACCTTGCAAAGGCAGGTATTGACGAAGCTGCTATAGCTGAATAATCAAACAAGAGATTTTGCCGAAAAAGCAAAATCTCTTTTTTTTTCTTGACAAATTATATAAATTATGATACAATGTATCAAAACTTTTAGGACAAGGGAGCAGTTTATGACTACAAGTAACAATCAAAAAACTTTAAAAATCGTACAGCTCGCAATACTATTCGCGCTCGTCGTGGTTTTACAGTCGATATCAAGCATAGGAATCGTAAATATATGTCTTTGTCTTGTTCCGATAACACTTGGCGCGACACTCTTAGGCCCTAAATCAGGCGCGGCACTTGGATTTATGTTTGGTGTTTTGGCACTTTTTTGGGGAATAGTAGGGAAGGATGTATTTACATATTATCTTTTTACCGCAAATCCTTTTATGACAATAATTATATGTATAGTTAAGGGCACACTCTGCGGTTTTGTGCCGGGAATTGTATATAAGCTTTTGAAAAATAAAAATGAGCTTGTGGCAAGTATAATTGCGTCTGTTCTTGCACCTATTGTAAATACAGGTATTTTTGCACTTGGTTGCCTTATTATAAAGAATGATGTAATAGAGGTTACGCTTTCTCTTATACCTACGGCAGACGTTTCTAATTTCTTTTTGCTTTTATTCGGAACTCTTATAACCGTAAACTTTTTCGTTGAATTTATAGTAAACGTAGTATTTTCGCCAATACTCTATAAGCTTACATCGATAATAAATAAGCGTGTAGGTGCGTAAAAATAAAAAGCTGTTGCAATCGCAACAGCTTTTCTATTTATTTTTCGAAAATTCTCAATCCTGCGGTATCCGAAACAGGTAAGGAAAAAACGATGGCGTGAGCCTTTGTGTGAGTGCCTGCTTGCTCCATAATAGCAGACATTATCTCCTTTTTCTTATCCTTAGAGGAAACGATATAGATCATTTCCTTTTCATCTGCGATCGAGAGACCGAAGAATTTATCGTTATATTGAGAACCCGTACCCTTTGCGTGAACAACAGTTCCACCGGCTGCACCTGCGGAGCGCGCAGCATCCATTACCTCGTCAGTGTGTCCTTTTTCGCATATGGTAACAATAAGCTCAGTTTGAATTTCATTCATAGCTTTTTCCTCGCTTTCCACCTCGTCATTGTGATGTCCGTTTGAAAATGCCTCAAGCGCGGCTCTGCCGCCAAGACTTGTTAATGCCACGCTTACGGCGATACCTCTGTTCGGAAGATCTATTGCCATTTCTCTTGTAAGCCCTTTTATAAGCTCATTTTTCTTGTTTTCGGTAACGAGAGAATAGTGAATTGTTTTTTTGGATTCCTCGATACCGAAAAGAGCCAAAGTCTTTTGTCTTGCCGTTCCGCGACAGGGGGTAGAGTAAATTACGGGAATATCCTTTGATGTGAAAAAATCTGTAAACTCATTACTGTCCGCGCGGTTTGTAATGGTTATAAAAAGATACATTTTTTGCATTACACTACCTCCTTAATCAAAATCTATGATCTCAAGATCAAGAGCCTGCGAAACATTGATAAGCGATATCTCGCCCGTTTCCTCGCAAATATCGATAACGGGAAGGGTTGCTGTATGCTCGAGAGAATCGAGATTTCCATGCTCGTCGACAACAGGTGAAACAGTTCCGATCTTTTTCATTCTTACCTTATAAACAACGCCAAGTATCTGAATAGCGATAAGAGGTGTCATAGCAACCATAGCCACCGTACCGAATGCATCGGTAACGACGTTTCCGCCTACAGCCTCGCAAAGACCGATTGAGAAGGGAAGCAAGAATGTTGTTGTTAAAGCGCCAGATGCAACTCCGCCCGAGTCAAAAGCTATTGATGTGAAGATTTCAGGAACAAAGAATGTAAGAACAAATGCTATGGCATAGCCTATAAGGATAGGCCAAAGTATCGATATTCCGGTGATTGCACGCAAAATAGCGATGCCAACAGAGATAGCAACACCGATTTCAAGAGCAAAAGCAAGAGCCTTTTTTGGAATAGCACCGGATGTAACATCCTCAACCTGCTTTTGAAGCACCTGAACAGCCGGCTCAGCGGCAACTATAAAGTAACCGATCACCATTCCTATAGGAATAGCTAAATATACGAAATTGCTGTTTCCAAGGAATGTTCCAATCATGCTTCCAGCAGGCATAAATCCAACATTTGCTCCCGTTAAGAACAGCACTAAGCCTACAAAGGTATAAAGAATACCGATAAAAATTTGAATAAGATTTTTCTTCGTAAGAGGGCGGGTAAATGCCTGATATACAAAGAAGAAAACAACTATGGGCAAAAGAGCGACCGCTATCTCCGCCATGTATTCGGGAATGGCAGTCAAGAACGAAAGACCAAGCTCGCGCGAGTCTTTAGCGGTAGCGGATATTATTTCGGTAGCGGCAGAGCCCTCCGCGCCGACTAAGAGTCCAAGGATCATAACAGCCATAATAGGACCGATAGAGCAAAGAGCAACCAAACCGAATGAGTCGCTTCCCTCCTTCGAGTCCGAGCGTATTGATGAAACGCCGACACCGAGTGCCATTATGAAAGGAACTGTCATAGGACCTGTGGTAACTCCGCCAGAATCGAAAGCAATAGCCCAAAAATCGTTGGGAACAAATATCGAAAGAATAAATACTATGGCATAAAAGACCATAAGCAGATACTTAAGCCTTATTCCAAAGATTATACGGAGCATAGCAACCACCAAAAAAGCACCGACTCCTGCGGAAACAGACCATATAAGAACGTTTTTATCTATTGACGGAGCGTATGTGGCAAGCACTTGAAGATCCGGCTCGGACATAGTTATCATAAAGCCAACTGTAAATGAAAGAATTATAATAAGCCATATTTTGCGTGAGCGCGTCATTTGAGCACCGACGAATTCACCCATAGGCGACATTGAAAGCTCTGCGCCGATGGTGAAAAGAGCAATTCCTAAAATAAGTATAGCCGTACCAAATAAAAAAGAAGTCAAACTTGCAATATCGATAGGCGTTATTGTAAGACAAAGGAGCAGAATTATTGCTGAAACCGGTAGAACGCTTTTCGCAGCCTCGACAAGCTTGGCAATGAGATTTGTTTTATGTTTGTTCATCGTTCACCTATATTAAAATTTTTGTGATTGTTTGCGATAGTATATTTATATTAATTATATCAAAAAAAATAAATTGTTTCAATAGAAATTTTTATAAAATCAAAAAATCAACAAAATAAACAAACAAGCAAGCGATAATACGTCTTGATTTATAACAACCCCCAAAAATATAAAAAAGAGCCCAAAACATATCAATCGTCTTGACACACGCGCGTTATTTTGATATAATATTTATATTAAAGACATCGGCAAGGAGGAGTAAAAATGCTTGAGATCTCCGATAAAACAAACTTACTTGAACAAAAATCATATAAATATCAGCTCCAGGATGTAGCCGAGCCTAATCTTTACAGAGATATTTACAGTTATGATGACGTTCCGAAAATTCCTTTCAATCACAGGCGTGTGCCGATAGGAATGCCGGAGAAAATATGGATAACCGATACGACATTAAGAGACGGACAACAGGCTGTTGAGCCCTATAGCGTTGAGGAAATAGTCGAAATATTTAAATATCTTTCGCGCCTTGGCGGTCCCAATGGACTTATAAGACAAACCGAGTTTTTCGTTTACAGTAAAAAGGACAGAGAGGCAATCGAAAGATGCCAAGACTTAGGTCTTGAATTTCCCGAAATAACGACTTGGATAAGAGCGAATAAAGAGGATTTTAAGCTCGTTCACGATCTCGGTATTAAGGAAACGGGAATTTTGGTAAGCTCGTCCGATTATCATATATTTAAAAAATTAAAGAAATCGCGTTCAGAGGCGATGAAGCTTTATCTTTCGGCGGTGTACGATGCTTTTGAAGCGGGTATTCGACCGAGATGTCATCTTGAGGATATTACAAGAGCAGACTTTTACGGCTTTGTCGTTCCGTTTGTAAATGAGCTTCAAAAAATGTCTCAGGATGCAAAAATACCTGTAAAAATACGCGCTTGCGATACTATGGGATACGGAGTTCCGTATACCGAGGTAGCACTTCCAAGGAGTGTTCCGGGAATAATATACGGACTTCAGCATTATTCCGATATACCGAGCGAAATGCTTGAATGGCACGGACATAACGATTTTTACAAGGCTGTTCCGAATGCTACGACTGCGTGGCTTTACGGAGCTTCTGCGGTGAATTGTTCGCTTCTCGGAATAGGAGAAAGAACAGGTAATATTCCGCTTGAGGCTATGGTGTTTGAATATGCATCATTAAAAGGAACGCTTGACGGAATGGACCCCACGGTAATAACTGAGATCGCTCATTTCTTCCGTGATAAGATAGGCTATAATATTCCGCCTATGACTCCGTATGTCGGAGCAAACTTTAACGTTACTAAGGCAGGTATTCACGCAGACGGTCTTTTGAAGGATGAGGAGATATATAATATTTTCAATACAAAGAAGCTTCTTAACCGTCCTGCAGGCGTTGCTGTAACTAAGACGTCGGGGCTTGCCGGAATAGCTTATTGGATGAATGAGCATTATTCGCTCACAGGCGAAAATACAGTTGATAAAAAATCCCCGCTTGTAATAGCTATAAAGGAGTGGGTTGATAAGGAATATGAAAACGGCAGACAAACTACCGTAACGGATAAAGAGCTTGAAGCAAAGATCAAGGAGCTTCAAGGATAAGGAGAATAAAATGGGACTTACTATTGCACAAAAAATAATTAAAGAGCATCTCGTTTCGGGAGAAATGAAGGTTGGCGAGGAGATAGCGCTCCGCATCGACCAAACCCTTACCCAAGATGCAACAGGTACTATGGCTTATCTTGAATTTGAGTCTATCGGAATTGAAAGAGTAAGAACAAAGCTTTCGGTTGCATACATAGATCACAATACACTTCAGTCAGGATTTGAAAATGCAGATGATCATAGATACATTCAATCTGTAGCCAAAAAATACGGCATTCGCTTTTCAAGACCGGGTAACGGAATTTGTCATCAGGTTCATCTTGAGCGTTTTGGCGTTCCCGGAATGACACTTATCGGCTCGGATAGCCACACACCGACAGCAGGCGGTATCGGTATGCTTGCTATGGGCGCAGGCGGACTTGACGTAGCTGTTGCTATGGGCGGTGGCGCGTATTACATCACTATGCCTAAAATGTATAAGGTAAATCTTACAGGTAAGCTTCGTCCTTGGGTAAGCGCTAAGGACGTAAGCCTTGAGATACTCCGCATCCTTTCCGTTAAGGGTGGCGTCGGAGCTATTATCGAATGGGGCGGAGACGGAATAAAAACGCTTTCCGTTCCCGAAAGAGCAACTATTACAAATATGGGTACAGAGCTTGGAGCTACAACCTCTATATTCCCATCCGATGAGATAACAAGAGAATTCTTGAAGGCTCAAGGCAGAGAGGACGCATTCGTTGCTCTTGAAAGCGATCCCGATGCAGTTTACGACAGAATTATAGATATAAATCTTTCAGAGCTTGAGCCGCTTCTTGCGTGTCCACACAGCCCTGATAATATAAAGACAGCAAGAGAGCTTTCAAATATAAAAGTGGATCAAGTGTGTATCGGCTCTTGCACAAACTCATCGCTTCGCGATATGTTAAGAGTGGCAAAAATGCTCAAGGGTAAAAAGATAGACGACAGCGTAAGCATGTCCGTATCTCCCGGATCAAAGCAGGTGCTTTCAATGCTTGCAGATTGCGGCGCTCTTTCCGATATTCTTGCGTCAGGCGCACGTGTTCTTGAATGTGCTTGCGGACCTTGTATAGGCATGGGTTTCTCGCCTAACTCTGCAGGAGTATCACTTCGCACATTCAACCGTAACTTCGAGGGAAGAAGCGGAACTAAGGACGGACAGGTATATCTTGTATCACCTGAGGTTGCAGTTGCATCTGCATTGACAGGATACATAACAGACCCCAGAACTCTTGGTGATTACGTTGAAATTGAAATGCCCGACGCGTTCAAGATCGATGACAGCGCAGTTCTTATGCCTGCCGATGCTGAGGAAGCAAAGAGTGTTGAGGTGCTTCGCGGACCGAACATCAAGCCATTCCCCGAAACGCATCCGCTTGAAAACAGAATAGAAGCTAACCTTACTCTTAAGGTTGGCGACAATATAACAACAGATCACATAATGCCTGCAGGAGCAAAGATACTTCCTTACCGATCGAATATTCCGTATCTTTCAAAATTCTGCTTTGCAGTTTGTGATGAAACATTTGCTGAAAGAGCAAAGGAGGCAGGCAAGAGCATTATCGTTGGCGGCAGCAACTATGGACAGGGCTCATCAAGAGAGCACGCAGCGCTCGTTCCGCTTTATCTTGGGGTAAAGGCTGTTGTAGCTAAGAGCTTTGCAAGAATCCACGCAGCAAACCTTATAAATGCGGGAATTTTGCCGTTGACATTTGCAAATCCCGATGATTACGATAAATGTGCTCAAAATACGACTCTCTCACTTGAGAATGTATATGAGGGAATGAAGAATGGCGAGATAATAATGAAAAACGGAAGCGACGAAATAAAGCTCGTTTGCAATTATACAAAGCGTCAGATAGATATCCTTATGGCGGGAGGGCTTTTGGCTTACACCAAGGGCGAATAAAATCAAAATATCCAAGCATATAATATAGAAGCCTGCAATTTGGACCGTAATATAAAAATAAAATCGTAAAATACATTTAAAGGAGAAAAAATATGAATCTTTCTGAGAAAATTGTAAAAACCTACGAATTTTGGCGCGACAACGAATTTTTTGATAAGGAAACAAGAGACGAGCTTAATGCGGATCTTACCGAAAAGGAAATAGAGGACCGCTTCTGGCGTGATCTTGAATTCGGTACAGGCGGACTTCGCGGAGTTATGGGCGCAGGTACTAACCGCATGAATAAATATATTATAAGAAAGGCTACTCGCGGATTTGCAAATTACCATTTGAAGAAATACGGCAAGGAGGTTTCTCGCGGAGTGGCCATCGGCTACGATTCAAGAAATAATTCCGACGCATTCGCTCTTGAGGCGGCAAAGGTAATGGCAGAGGCAGGTATAGTAGCGTATCTTTATGATGAGCTTCAACCGACCCCCGTGCTTTCATTTACGGTAAGAGAGCTTGGATGTGTTGGCGGTATAGTTGTTACAGCGAGCCATAACCCCAGGGAATATAACGGATATAAGGTTTACGACAGCGAGGGCTGTCAGGTGCTTATTGACGATGCTAACGAAATAATATCCTATGTTAATGCTATTGAGGATATTGCAGGTATTCCCGTTGCTGACGAAAAATCGGCAAGAGAAAGCGGTATGATAAGAAGCATAGATGCGAGCGTTCTTGATAAATTCTGCGAGTGCGTTAAAGCTCAAGCTCACGATATAGGCGAAAAGAGCGCCAAGATAGTTTACACACCCCTTCACGGAACAGGTAATGTTCCTGTAAGACGCGTTCTTTCCGATCTTGGATACAATGTTACAGTTGTAAAGGAGCAGGAAAAGAAGGACGGAAATTTCCCGACAGTGGTTTCACCTAACCCTGAAAACGCCGAGGCGCTTTCTATCGGTATAAAGCTTTGCGAGGAAACAGGCTCGGATCTTATATTGGGCACAGACCCCGACTGTGACCGTGTTGGTATTGCAGTTAATACAAAGGACGGAATGAAGCTCCTTACAGGAAATCAAGTAGGCGCGCTTTTAGTAGATTATGTTATAAAAATGAATAAGGCAAAGCTTAACGAAAAATCTACAGTTATAAAAACCGTTGTAACAAGTGAGCTTGGAGCGCAGATCGCAAAGGCTAACGGATGTAAGGTTATCGAGGTGCTCACAGGCTTTAAGTTTATCGGAGAGCAGATGGGTATATTTGAAAAGACCGGAAAAGGCGAGTTCGTTATAGGCTATGAGGAAAGCTACGGATACCTCGTTGGCACGCACGCAAGAGATAAGGACGCGGTTGTTGCATCAATGCTTATTTGTGAGATGGCTTCCTACTATAAGAATCAAGGAAAGACACTTATAGATGTAATGGAGGAGCTTTATGCGAAATACGGCTATTATCTTGATAAGCTTGATTCGTATACTCTTAAGGGAATTGACGGAGTTGAAAAGATTCAAGGCATTATGAAGACAATGAGAGCAAAGGGCAAGGATCTTATCGAGGGCATAGAAACGGTTTACGATTACGAAAAAGGAGTTGACGATCTTCCTAAATCCGATGTTCTTAAATTCGTATTTGCGGATTCCTCGTGGATCGCAATTCGTCCCTCGGGAACAGAGCCTAAGATAAAGGTTTACTATTCCGTAAGGGGAGAAAACAAGGATGATGCTCAAAAGGTGCTTTCAGCGCGCCAATCAGTAATAAACGAAATAATAAACGCATAATAGAAAAACAGACTTGCTGTGCAAGTCTGTTTTTTTATTACTTTAAATTTTGCTGGTTAGATGATTTTTCGGCAAATTCTTTTATTTTTTGGAAGGTTTCTTCACTTATTATATGTTCGATTTTGCAAGCATCGTCAGCGGCGGTTTCGGGACTTACCCCAAGCATAGTAAGAAGCTTGGAAAGTGTTGAATGGCGCTCATATATCTTTTTGGCTACATTTATACCCTCATTAGTCAGAGTTATACCGCCGTCTTTTGCAACTACTATATATCCGCCCTCTTTAAGATTGCTCATAGCGCGGCTTACGCTCGGCTTTGAGAAGCCCATATACTCGCAAATATCGATAGCGCGTACAAAGCCCTTTCTTTGGTTAAGAACGTAAATAGTTTCAATATACATTTCGCCTGATTCCTGAAGGATCATAAATTCACCGCCTTTTAAATATTTTATCATATATTTTGAAAAAAATCAATAGAAAAATTCATCTCGGAGTTGAGGTGACTTTTCGACTTGACAAAGCGGAAAGCTTGTGATACAATATTTACTGTAATTTAATTTTTAGGAGAATAAAAATGAAGAAAATAATATCATTTATGCTCGTTGCTGTAATGATGCTTCTTTTTGTTTCTTGTGACAGAAGAGAAGAGATTGATTTCGGCGATGATGAAGAAACAACCACAGTAGAAGAAGCTACTGACGAAAGCTCCTCTGAGGAAGAAACAACAACCGAGGAAACTACGACCGAGGATGAAACCACAACAGAGGATGAAACCACAACAGAGGACTCTCCTTATAATTGTGACGAGGGTGTTCATAAATGGGGAAAATGGGAGTGGACAGAGGCTGATTGTGAAAATCCCGAAACAGGTACAAGATATTGTGATCTTTGCGATGAAAAGGATTCAAAATACATAGGCGAGGCACTCGGACATCAGTATCCGGATGATTGGAGCATAGGACTTCTTTGCTTTGAAAAAGAATGTGAAACTTGTCAAAATACACAAACTAAGCCTTATAAGGATATAACAGCAGATGCAGAGGTAAGCGTTGAGGGTGCGCATTGGGGAGAGGTAAGCACTGTAACAAACGGAGTATATCTCGGCACAGGCGCAGGATTTAACGGAAAAGGCGGAGCGCTTGAGGTTAGGTTTACATTTAAAGCTCCTGTTCGTATCGATCAAATAGTTGTTGCCGGAAATGGCGGCGGAATGACTTACCAGGTACTTGTTGTTGACGAAAACTCCGATGAGGAAGAATCTCTTATTGGCGGCGGTGCTTTTTCAGCAGCAGAAACAGAGCAAGAGGCCAAGGATGCGGCAATTCTTTTCAACGTTGATAATATGTTGGTATCCGAGGTAATAGTAAGAACCGGTGAAAGCCCTGTTGGAATAGCATTTTGGGGCGAGATCAGAATAGGTCAAAAGACAGATAAATAAAACCAATTTAAGCCTTACTGTAGCAGTACTTCTAACAGCCGTCAGAAAAAATGCTTATGTAGATAATAAAAACAAATTCGATATCCGTTACGATGACCGAAAAGCAACGGCGGAACAAATAATATCCGCGTGGAATTCAAATTGGGCATTATATATGGATATATAAATCAAAGGGCACTTCAAAACGAAGTGCCTTTTTTTTATTAAATCATTATGGCTTGATTTTTTGGCTTGAGGTTCTGAAGCGCATAGTCCAGGATTGATAGCGCAGACGGTCTGAAAGATATTTATCCTCAAAGCTATCGCTATGCTGCCAAGTACCCTTGAACGCAGAATCTCTTACCTCGGGCATACAGTCGAGAGAAGGAAGCTGAGATTTTGGCAAAATATTAACCCGCTCTGCACCTAATATTACTTCCATAGCGGCGTATAGCCAATCTGCAGGACCGATAAATTCATTTCCAACCTTGATTTTTTCGGGTAAAAATTCTTCGTCCTTGATTTGATCGCAGGCTGAAATAATATCCTGTGCCGAAACAAGTAAAGCTTTTGTTATTTCATATGGCTTTGATAAAAATCCGAAAACATCCCCGCAAATATGCTCGTCATTACCGAGAAGAATATCACGACAGGCAAGCATAATATCCGAAAGAGAGAGGGATATCGGCTCTTGAATGGGGAAAAGAGCATTTTTTAAGCTCTTATATATATTAGGAATATCAGCGCGCTTGATAATTCTTGCGCCTTCCTTTTCAAGCTCTGCTGCAAGAGCAGAATAAGTCGTTATTCTGAAGCGTGGGTCTGCTTTTATAAATCTGATCAGCTTACGCATATTTGCGAGGACGGTTTCAGTAATTTCCTTAGGCAAATCCTCCGCTTCTATCCACTGACCAAAGGGAACAAGATTTTCCTTGTGATAATTTATAGCATCCCAAAAATTGTTTTTGATAATCATATTCGGATGAGTATAAATTACTGCTATTTCCCGCTTTGCAAGCTCGTCTAATTTTTCTTTGATTTGCTCGTCAGTAGCATTGCGTAAGAACCATTCAATGCCAAAGGCGTAATATACGTGAAAAATATTGCAATAGAAAGCGCCTGTTCCTTCGGCTGTATCGCAGAAGGTATCTGCATAGATTGGAATCCCCATCTTATGATATCCGTACATAGCCACGTAGGATTTTTGGTTTCCGGGAGGGCAAGCCGACCAAATATCCTTAACGCCTATGTTTTCTTTTATATAGTCTATACCTAATGATTCTTGACGAATAAGCTCGTCCTGAGCCTTATAAAAATCCTCAATATCCGTATATTCGTTTATCATAGGATGCAGAGTGTGTCCGTATGTATGCGTGCCGATCTCGTGGTGAGAAAGAGCTTCGATAACATCAGTGCGTCCCCACTCCTTTAATTGCTTTGCAAGAAGTCCAACTACCTGAAAACAACCGACAACGCCTTCTTCTTTAAATAAATTGGCCTCGTATAAAATACCGTCGGCAGATCTTGACGATGTAAAATCCTCGGTATCAAAAGAAAAAATAATATCAGTCATAAATAGCTCCTTAATAAATAATATATTAACTTTATTATAAACTAAAATAGCTATATTGTCAATTTGAATATATTAAAATAGAGAGAATAAAAATGCCACAGGTTTCCTGTGGCATTTTTATATGTAATTTGATTTAAAAAACAGTTTATTATTTGCAAGATTCCTCAACAGCAACTGCAACTGCAACAGTCATACCAACCATTGGGTTGTTACCAGCGCCGATAAGACCCATCATTTCTACGTGAGCGGGAACGGAAGAAGAACCTGCAAATTGAGCGTCACCGTGCATACGTCCCATGGTGTCGGTCATACCGTAGGAAGCAGGACCTGCAGCCATATTATCGGGGTGAAGTGTACGGCCTGTTCCACCGCCTGATGCAACAGAGAAGTAGTTAACGCCATTCTCATAGCACCATTTCTTATATGTTCCTGCAACAGGATGCTGGAATCTTGTCGGGTTAGTGGAGTTACCTGTGATAGATACACAAACGTTTTAAAGCTTCATAATATCAACGCCTTCGGGAACGTTATCAGAGCCATAGCATTTAACATCAGCACGAGGACCGTTTGAGTAAGGAGTTTCAGAGATAACCTTAACCTCCTCTGCATATGGATCAAATTCTGTTTCAACATAAGTAAAGCCGTTGATTCTTGAAATGATCATAGCAGCATCCTTACCGAGACCGTTAAGAATAACGCGGAGAGGCTTAACTCTTACCTTGTTAGCGTTAAGAGCAATCTTTATAGCACCCTCAGCAGCAGCGAAGGATTCGTGACCTGCGAGGAAGCAGAAGCACTCAGTTTCCTCGGAAAGAAGCATCTTACCGAGATTGCCGTGACCAAGACCAACCTTTCTGTTTTCAGCAACAGAGCCGGGGATACAGAAAGCCTGAAGACCGATACCGATAGCGGCAGCAGCATCAGCAGCCTTTGTGCAGCCCTTCTTAATAGCAATAGCAGCACCTACTGTGTAAGCCCAAACAGCGTTCTCAAAGCAGATAGGCTGAGTTTCTCTTACGATCTTATCACAGTCGATACCCTTTGCAAGAGTGATTTCTTTACATTCTTCAATTGATTTAATTCCGTATTCAGCGAGAACAGCGTTGATTTTATCAACTCTTCTCTCGTATCCTTCAAACAATGACATATTCGATTACCTCCTTATTGCTTTCTGGGGTCGATGTAGTGGTCAGCTTCAGCAAATCTGCCGTATGTACCCTTAGACTTCTCATAAGCCTCATTAGGCTCCATGCCCTTTTTAATGAAGTCTGTCATCTTGCCGAGTGAAACGAATTCATAACCGATAACCTGATCGTCTTTATCAAGAGCCATTCTTGTGCAATAGCCCTCTGTCATTTCGAGGTAACGAACGCCCTTAGCCTTAGTACCGTACATAGTACCAACCATTGAACGAGCGCCCTTACCGAGGTCTTCCATACCTGCACCGATTACAAGACCGCCCTCAGAGAAAGCAGACTGTGTACGGCCGTATACGATTTGAAGGAAAAGCTCACGCATAGCAGTGTTGATAGCGTCACAAACGAGGTCTGTGTTAAGAGCTTCAAGAACGGTTTTTCCCGGAAGGATCTCAGCAGCCATAGCAGCAGAGTGAGTCATACCGGAGCAACCGATGGTCTCAACGAGAGCTTCCTCGATGATACCGTTTTTAACGTTAAGCGAAAGCTTGCAAGCGCCTTGCTGAGGAGCACACCAACCAATACCGTGAGTGTAGCCCGAGATGTCTGTAATTTCCTTTGCTTGAACCCATTTGCCTTCTTCGGGAATGGGAGCAGGACCGTGTTTCGGACCCTTAGCAACGGAGCACATGTGTTCAACTTCTTGTGAATAGATCATATGAAAATCTCCTTGAATAAAAATATTTTATACCGAGAGTATTATACTACAAATTAAGACTAAAATCAATATTTTTTTAATAAAAATTCTAAAAAGGAATATATTCATATAGTTTATATAAAAAACTATAACTTTATAAAACAAAAATAGTGAAATAAATATTTACAACCCGCGAAATTTATGGTATACTGAAGGTTGAGTAAACGGAGGGATTTTTGTGAGAATTGATAAGCTTTTATCAGAGATGGGCAAGGCAACGAGAAAAGAAAGCGCGCGCCTCGCAAGGCTTGGTAAGATCTTAGTAAACGGCGCAGTTATAAAAAAATGCGATATGCACATAGATCCCGAAAAAGATACAGTAATCTTTTGCGGCGAAAGGATCGTTTACAAAAGATTTACCTATATAATGATGAATAAGCCCGAGGGATATGTAAGCGCTACCGAGGACGGACGCGAAATGACTGTGCTTGATTTGCTTCCTGAGGAGGAAAGACGTAAGGAGCTTTTTCCTTGCGGCAGACTTGATAAAAACACCTTGGGACTTATGATATTAACAAACGACGGAGAAAACGCGCATAGGCTGTTATCTCCGAAAAATCACGTTTCAAAGACGTATCGCTTCAAATCGAAGCTTCCTATATCCGAAGGCGAAAAGCAGAGACTTGAGCTTGGAATAGATATAGGGGGATATATAACTAAGCCGTGTAAAATAAAGCTTGATGGTGAAGCATCGGGAGAAATAACGATAACAGAGGGAAAGTATCATCAGATAAAGAGAATGTTAGAGGCGGTTGGAAACAAGATAACGTACCTTGAACGCATAACTTTCGGACCTTTGTCGCTTGATACCTCGCTTGAACGGGGAGAGTGGCGATATCTTTCTGAAAATGAGGAGAAAAAATTACTTGAAGGAGAAAATATATGAAAAAATTTATTTTACCGGAAAACGTGAATTGGTATAGAGCTAATTTTCACTGTCACACAAATCATTCGGACGGTGCATATACACCTGAAAAGGTAAAAGAGGTTTACAAAAATCATGGTTACTCTATCGTTGCCTACACGGACCACGACGTGCTTCTTGACCACTCCGATTTAAATGATGACGGATTTTTGGCACTTACCTCATGTGAATATGCAGTTAACGAGTCAACCCCGAAATTTCCGAAGATTTTTGACGTTGAAACAAGCGACTGGGTACGCAAAAAGTGCGTACATTTAAATATATTTTCAAAGGATCCACACAACACCTTTATGCCGGCGACAGCTGTTGAACAGCAATGGATTTTAAAGGAGCGTTATCCTGACACGAAGTGCGATGGCTACTTCCGTGAATATTCAAAGGAAGGCATTAACGAAATTATCAAGCGCTGTAATGATGCAGGCTTCTTAGTTCAGTTAAATCACCCATATTGGTCACTCAATGAGCGCGAGGACTATATAAATATGGAAGGCCTTTGGGCACTTGAAATATTGAATTATGCAACTGAGCTTGAAACTGGAAGCGAATACTGTCCTTACATCTATGATGATATGACAAGAAACGGTATGTATAGCCTTTGCTGTACAATGGGTGATGATAACCATAACCATGGAGATAGCGTGCGTGAGTCCTTTGGCGGTTCTACCTTTATTGGCGCAAAGGAATTAAAATATGATCAAATTATTGCAGCTATGGAGCGTGGCGATGTTTATTGTGCAAGCGGTCGCGATAACCCACCGCAGTTTCTGGCGCTTTATGTTGAAGATAACATTATTAAAATAGATTGTACTCCTTGCGAGGGCGTTTACATAAACGCGTATGGAAGGGCAGACAGACACATCACAAGACAGGACGGCGCACCTGATATAACACACGCTGAGTTTCCGCTTCGCGAAAGTGATGTGTATTTCCGCGTTACACTTCGAGATAAATACGGAAACAACGCGCATACTCATAACTATTTTGTAAAGGATTATATAGAAAAATAAGAGGTGAATTATGAAAAAATATCTTTTGCCAAACAACGTAAATTGGTATAGAGCAAATATGCACTGTCATACGACAGTTTCTGACGGAAGCTTCACTCCCGAGGAGGTTAAGGAGGTCTACAAGGCTCACGGATATTCCATAGTGGCGTATACAGACCACGAAATAATGGTCGATCATTCTTATCTTAACGACGATGGATTTTTGGCTCTTACAAGCTCGGAATATTCTATAACTGAGGGAGAACCGTCGTTTCCGTTGATTGGAGATTCACAGCTTGCTCCGTGGCAACGCAGAAAAACAATACACATGTGCGTTTATTCCAAAAAACAGCATAATAAATTTCAGCCTGCCGCAGATAAGAGCTCATATGCATGGGTTAGCGATAAATATAAAGAGGGCATAGAATGCGACGAATATCACAGAGAGTATACAAAAAAGAGCTTAAATGAAACCATAAAACGTCTTAACAAGGCAGGATTTTTGGTTCAGCTCAACCATCCGTCCTGGTCACTTAACGATAGACGTGATTATCTGTCGCTAAAAGGACTTTGGTCGCTTGAAATTCTTAACTATGCAACAGAAAGAATAACGGGTAAGGAATATTGCCCTATGGTCTACGACGAGATGGTAAGCTCGGGAATGTATGATCTTTGTTGTACTATGGGCGACGATAATCATAACAGAGGCAGAAGTGTTGCACATTCGTTTGGCGGCTCTACAATGATAGGGGCAGAGTCTCTTGAATACGATAAGGTATTTGAGGCTATGGAAAAGGGACATGTATATTGTACCAGCGGCAGAGATAATCCGCCTCTTATACACGCGCTTTATGTTGAGGATAATAAAATAAAAGTTGATTGCTCGCCTGCAAAGACCGTATTTTTAAACGGCTATGCAAGAAACTATAGAATCGTTGAGGCTGAGGAGGGCGAAACTATAACTCACGCGGAATTTAGTCTTGACAAAAACGAGGTATATTTCCGCATAACGGTACGCGATGAATACGGAAACAACGCGCATACTCATAACTATTTTGTAAAAGACTGTATTGAAGAAAAATAAAGGAACTCAAAAATGAATATTATAAACGAACTTGCAAAAGAATTTAATTTAAGAATAAGTCAGGTAGAGGCAACGGTAGCTCTTATAGACGACGGAAATACTATTCCGTTTATCGCACGTTACAGAAAAGAGGTCACAGGCTCTCTTGACGATACCGTTCTTCGTGATCTTGACGAAAGACTTAAATATCTTCGTTCTCTTGAGGAAAGAAAGGAAGAGGTAAAGAACCTTATTGAGGCTCAGGGCAAGCTTACTCCCGAAATTGTCGAGGCTCTTGAAAAGGCGCAGATACTTACAGAGGTAGAGGACATTTACCGCCCGTACAAGCCCAAGAGAAAAACAAGAGCATCCGTTGCAAGGGAGAGAGGACTTGAACCACTTGCGACACTT
Organism: Clostridia bacterium; assembly: GCA_017623355.1. Taxonomy (GTDB): domain Bacteria; phylum Bacillota; class Clostridia; order Oscillospirales; family CAG-272; genus RGIG2000. Next base: position 19,317 of record JAGAPG010000007.1, on the reverse strand, counting down.
CTTACAGAGCAGAGAGATGCTTATGAAAAAAGCATTGAGGAGCTTGCTTCTGATTACGTTGATGAGGAAAAGGGGGTTAAGAGCGCTCAGGATGCCATAAATGGAGCGAAGGATATTATCGCAGAGGATATTTCCGATAATGCCGAATACAGAAAGACTATCCGTCAGCTCACGTTTGATCACGGTATGATAGTTTCAAAGCAGGCCAAGGATGAGGATTCCGTGTATGCTTCGTATTATGATTATAACGAGAGTATAAAGAAGATTCCCAACCACAGAATTCTTGCTATAAACCGCGGTGAAAAGGAAGAATTTTTGAAGGTGGATGTTCAAATAGAGAGCGATATCATTTTGAATTTTCTCTTTTCCGAGATAATTACTAATACAAACAGTCCTGCAAAGGAGCATATTTCCGCAGCTATCGTAGACAGCTATGACAGGCTTATTGCGCCGTCCGTTGAAAGAGAAATACGCACGATGCTTTTTGATAATGCGAGTGAGGATGCTATAAAGGTATTTTCGGATAACCTTAAGCATCTTCTCATGCAAGCGCCTCTAAAGGGCAAAACTGTGCTTGGATATGACCCCGGCTACAGAACAGGCTGTAAGCTTGCTGTGGTTGATAAAACAGGAAAGGTAATAGATACGGCAGTTATATATCCTACAAAGCCTAAGGAGGATATAGAGGGGGCTACTAAGGTCGTTTCCAGACTTATAAAGAAATATGGCGTTGATGTCGTTGCGATAGGCAACGGTACAGCCTCAAAGGAGAGCGAGATATTTATAGCAGGCGTTCTTAAGGGGCTTGATACTGACAAAAAATATACTATGGTAAGCGAGGCGGGAGCGTCGGTTTATTCCGCATCTAAGCTTGGCGCCGAGGAATTTCCCGACTTTGACGTAACTCAGCGTTCCGCCGTTTCAATAGCAAGAAGATTACAGGATCCGTTGGCGGAGCTTGTTAAAATAGATCCTAAATCTATCGGTGTAGGTCAGTATCAGCACGATATGAAGCAGGCAAGACTTGACGAGGCACTTGGTGGAGTGGTTGAGGATTGCGTAAACAGTATAGGAGTTGATGTAAATACAGCATCTTACTCACTTCTTTCGTATATTTCTGGTATCAATCTTGCTTCTGCAAAGAATATAGTAAAATACCGCGAGGAAAACGGAGAATTTACAAAACGCTCTCAGCTGCTTAAGGTTCCTAAGATAGGTAATAAGGCTTACGAGCAATGTGCGGGCTTCCTTCGTGTTCCGGATTCAAAGGAGATACTTGACAATACAGGCGTTCATCCTGAATCGTATGATGCGGCAAAGAAGCTTATGGAAAGATTTGAATATACAAATGAGGATGTAGCGGCAGGACTTAAGGATATTCGCTCGAAATCGACCAAATACGGCACTAAAAAGCTTGCTGAGGAGCTTGGAATAGGAGAGCCTACGCTTCTTGATATTATCGGAGAGCTTGAAAAGCCCGGACGTGATGTTCGTGATTCACTTGCACAGCCTATCCTTCGCGACGATGTCCTCGGTATGGAGGATCTTAAGGAAGGAATGCTTCTTACCGGCACTGTAAGAAACGTTATAGATTTCGGCGCGTTCGTTGATATCGGAGTTCACCAGGATGGATTGGTTCATATATCCGAGATCTCGGATAAATATATAAAGCATCCTTCCGAGGTTCTCAGTGTGGGAGATATAGTATCTGTAAAAATTAAGAGCGTTGATCTTAATAAAAAGAGAATTGGTCTCACAATGAAGCTCTAATTGTTGATAAAGTCAACATAAAAATGCTGAATTTGTATATTTTGCACAAAAAGCAGTCGATAAGTTTGTGCAAAAAATCACTTTTAATTAATCAATAAATCTGTTATAATTATTATATATAAAATGCCGATATTCTGTATTGGTCGTTAATAATTAATCTGCTAAAAAAGCAAGGAGAGATATAAAATGGCAAGTTTATCACTTAAGCACATTTACAAAAAATACCCCGGTGGTGTTACAGCCGTATCAGACTTCTGTCTTGAGATCGCTGACAAAGAATTTATAATTTTCGTTGGTCCTTCCGGATGCGGAAAATCAACGACACTCCGTATGATTGCGGGACTTGAGGAAATCACTGAAGGTGAGCTTTACATAGGCGATAAACTTATGAATGATATCGCACCTAAGGACAGAGACATCGCGATGGTTTTCCAGAACTATGCTCTTTATCCGCATATGACTGTTTATGAAAATATGGCGTTCGGTCTTAAGCTTCGTAAGGTTCCAAAGGAAACTATCAAGCGCCGTGTTGAAGAGGCAGCAAAGATACTTGGTATAGAATCACTTCTTGACAGAAAGCCGAAGGCTATGTCAGGTGGTCAGAAGCAGCGTGTTGCGCTCGGACGTGCTATCGTACGTGAGCCTAAGGTATTCTTGCTTGATGAGCCGCTTTCAAACCTTGATGCTAAGCTCAGAGCAGCGATGAGAACTGAGATCACAAAGATCCACCAAACCGTTGGTACAACATTTATCTACGTAACTCACGACCAGGTAGAGGCTATGACAATGGCTACAAGAATCGTAGTTATGAAGGACGGATTTATCCAGCAGGTTGACTCACCTCAAAATCTTTACGATAAGCCCGTAAACACATTCGTTGCAGGATTTATCGGAACACCTCAAATGAACTTTATTATGTCTAAGCTCGAAAAGAGAGGCAACGATGCCTATGTTACATTCGGCGACTATGCTATTAAGCTTCCTGCTGAAAAGGCTAAGGATCCTAACCTTGAATCGTATTTCGGTCAAGAGGTTATCGCAGGTATCCGTCCTGAGCTTATTCACGATGAGCCCATTTACCTTTCCAGCATGTCCGAGAACGTAATCGAGGCTAATGTTGACGTAACAGAGCTTATGGGTGCTGAGATTTATCTCTATCTCTCAATCGACGGTACAGAAACATATAATGTTGAGTCTAATAAGGGAGAATCGATTAAGAACGATGTAATCGCTAAGGTTTCATCTCGTTCTCAAGCAAGAGCAGGCGACAGAATTCAAATCGCTATCGACTCTTCAAGAATTCACCTCTTTGATAAGGATACTCAAAAATATATTATACACTAATAAGATCAAGACTGCCGCATAAACGGCAGTCTTTTATATAATAATTAATATATAAATGAAGAAAAATGATTTATATTATTGACTTTTCTTAAATATTTGTTATAATATTTATGTAATTTATAAATTTGTTATATACGAAAGGTATTTATATATTATGAAGAAAAATTTTGCTGTCGTAGGATTTGGAGGCATGGGCTCTTGGCACGTAAATCATGCTTTGAAGAGTGATGTTCTTAATCTTTGCGGAATTTATGATATTGATGAAAAGAAATCGCTTCTCGCTAAGGAAAAAGGGATTTATGCATATTCCTCTCTTGAGGAGCTTCTTGACGATAAAAGAGTAGAGCTCGTTACTGTTGCAATACCTAACGATGTTCATCTTGAAACGGTTGTAAAATTGCTTCGTGCAGGCAAAAATGTTATTTGCGAAAAGCCTGTTGCGCTTTCCACAGAGGATTATCAAAAAATGCTTGAGGCTTGTAAGGAAAGCGGAAAGCTTTTTACCGTTCACCAAAACAGAAGATGGGATGTAGACTATCTTGCTATGCAGGCTATTGCCGATAGCGGCGAGATCGGTAAGCCTCTTAGAATAGAGTCTAGAATACACGGCTCTCGCGGCATTCCTTCCGATTGGAGATGTCAAAAGGCGCACGGTGGTGGAATGGTGCTCGACTGGGGCGTTCATCTTATAGATCAGCTTATGCTTATATATAAAGATGAAAAAATAGATACTATAAATTGTGTTGAAACTCATATAACCAACAATGAGGTTGATGACGGATTTTATCTTACGATAACCTTTGAAAGCGGTGCTGTTGCATTTGTTGAGGTTGGTACTTATAATTTCTTGCCACTTCCCAGATTTTATATGAAGGCGCAAAACGGTACGGCTATAATTCAGGATTGGCGTGAGAAAACAAAAATCGCAAAGTGTAAGTATTGGCACGAAAATGATGTTTTGCCTGTTCAGACGGCGGCGGGACTTACAAAAACAATGGCTCCACGTGATAGCGTTACACTTGATGAGTACGAGCTTGAAATACCTAAATCCGACGTTCACGATTTCTATCGAAACGTATGTAAGGCAATTGATGGAGAAGAAGCTCAGCTTGTAACTCACGAGCAGGTTGGACTCGTTATAAAGATTATGGAGCAGGCGTTTAAGTCAGCTGCGCTCAATCAAACTATAAAATTTGAATATTAATTTAAAAAGCACTTGTAATTGCAAGTGCTTTTAGCATTTTATATAATAAATATATGAAAAAAATAAGCATTTTTTGTAGATAGCACTCAAAAAAAGAGTTTGCTAAAAAAACTCCAAAAATATTTTAAAAAAAGTATTGACAAAGGCGGTTTTAAGTGATATATTATAAATGTACTTTAGCAATCAACACAAAAGAGTGCTAAAAATACGACGGAGGTAAAAACGCTGTGGAATTTGAAGAGATAGAGCTTAGCGAACGTAAGAAATCCATTCTGAAAGCGATAATTGAAGCGCACATAAAGCTTGGTGAGCCGGTCGGCTCGAAATATCTTATGCAGGAAGCGAATATTCCGTATTCCTCTGCAACGATAAGAAACGAAATGGCAGAGCTTGAGGAGCTTGGATATCTTGAGCAGCCGCATACCTCAGCCGGCAGAGTTCCGTCGGAGCTTGGATACAGATTTTACGTTGATACACTCGTTCAACAGTACGATATGAGCACGAAGGAAGCAAATGAGCTTAACAAAATGCTTTCTGTCAAGATGTCTGAAATAGATAAAATTCTTGAAAATGCGAGAAAAGCAGCTTCGGCGATGACGAATTATACTGCGATGTCGCTTCGCCCAAGACCATCAAGCATAACGATACGCAAATACGAAACGGTTTATCTTGATAAGAGAAACTTCATACTTGTAATGGTTGCTTCAAACGCCGATTCTGTCAAAACGAAAAAAATAAATCTTTCATTCGACGCCTCTAAGGATGTAGTTGACAATCTTTCGGTAGTGCTTAATGAAGAGCTTGCGGGACTTTCAATAGACAATATTAATATTTCGGTAATTATGAAGGTCGAGGAAAGAATGCAGCCTTATCCCGAGATCGTCGGTATAGTTGTAAAGAGCATTTATGAAACTATGAATGAGCTTGGCTCTGAAATACGAGTAGAAGGACTTAACAGACTTTTACAGTATCCTGAGTACAAAAATTTTGATAGGCTTCAGCAGATGATATCGACAATAGAAGAGAAGAACGATCTTATAAAAGCCGTAAGCACTATAGACCCGAGCGATGATGAAACGAAAATATTTATAGGCTCGGAAAATATGGTGAAGATCATGGATAATTCCACAATGATCTATAAAAATCTCAAGCTTGGCGGTAAAACTATAGGTGCGATTGCAATAGTAGGTCCTTGCAGAATGGACTATTCAAAGGTGCTCGCAACGATAGATAAGCTTTCAAACGAGATAAATAACTTGTCGGAGATACCGAACACTAATCTTCTTCCCAATAAGGACAATGAAAAGAGGTAAGTAATGTCAGAAAAGGAAATTAACAACGAAGAGACCGTCGAAACCGAGGGTCAGGAAAATACAGAAAAAACAGAGCTTGAGCTCATTAATGAAAAAATGGCGCAAATGCAAGATCAAATCGCGCAGAATAACGATAAATATCTTCGCTTGATGGCAGAGTACGACAATTTTAGAAAGCGCACAGCCAAGGAGAGAGATTCGCTTTATTCCGAGGCATATGCGGATGCGGTTAAGGGGATAATTCCTATAATAGATAACATCGAAAGAGCGAGAGCCTGTATAACGGATGAGCAAACAGCTCACGGAATCGATATGATAATCACAGCAGCTCACGAGGCGCTTAATAAAATGGGCGTTACCGAGATAGAAGCAAAGAACTTTGATCCTAATATGCACAACGCTGTTATGCACATAGATGATGAAAACTATGGCGAGGGCGAAATAATAGAGGTATTCCAAAAGGGATACAAATACGGAGAAAAGATCATAAGATATGCAATGGTAAAGGTTGCAAATTAAAACAGTTTAAAATTTAGTTATATATTTGGAGGAAATTTATTATGGCAAAAATTATTGGTATTGACTTGGGTACAACAAACTCATGTGTAGCAGTTTATGAAGGCGGCGAGCCCGTCGTAATTCCTAATCCCGAGGGAGCAAGAACAACTCCTTCAGTAGTTGCTTTTTCCAAAACAGGAGAAAGAATGGTAGGTCAGGTTGCAAAGCGTCAGGCTATTACAAACCCCGACAGAACTATCGCCAGCATCAAAAGACATATGGGTACGGATTATAAGGCAAAGATTGAGGATAAAGCATATACTCCTCAAGAGATCTCTGCTATGATCCTTCAAAAGCTTAAGGCAGATGCTGAGGCATATCTCGGAACAACAGTGACAGATGCAGTTATTACAGTTCCCGCATACTTCTCAGATGCTCAAAGACAGGCAACAAAGGATGCAGGTAAGATAGCAGGTCTTAACGTAAAGAGAATTATTAACGAGCCTACGGCAGCAGCGCTTGCCTTCGGTATGGATAAGGAAGAAAACCAAAAGATAATGGTATATGACCTCGGCGGAGGTACATTCGACGTATCACTTCTTGAGATCAGCGACGGAGTATTTGAGGTTCTTGCTACAGCGGGAAACAATAAGCTCGGCGGTGACGATTTTGATAATAGAATTATAGATTGGATAGCAGATCAGTTCAAGGCTGAAAACGGCATTGATCTCCGTCAGGATAAGATGGCTCACCAAAGACTTAAGGAAGCTGCTGAAAAGGCAAAAATAGAGCTTTCGGGAGTAACATCGTCTAATATCAATCTTCCGTTTATAACAGCTGATGCAACAGGTCCTAAGCACTTTGATGCAACTCTTACAAGAGCGAAATTCAATGAGCTTACAAAGGATCTCGTTGACGCAACAATGGGCCCGACAAAGCAGGTTCTTCGCGATGCGGGACTTAACACATCTCAGGTAGACAAGGTTCTTTTGGTCGGCGGATCTTCAAGAATTCCCGCAGTTCAAGAGGCTCTTAAGGCGTTTATCGGCAAGGAGCCCTTCAAGGGCATCAACCCCGATGAGTGCGTAGCTATAGGCGCAGCTATTCAAGGCGGTGTTCTTGGCGGAGATGTAAAGGATCTTCTCTTGCTCGACGTAACACCTCTTTCACTCGGTATTGAAACTCTTGGCGGCGTATGCACAAAAATAATCGACAGAAACACAACTATTCCCGTAAAGAAGAGCCAGATCTTCTCAACGGCGGCAGATAGTCAGACATCAGTTCAAATTCACGTTCTTCAAGGTGAAAGAGAAATGGCTGCGGGCAATACAACTCTTGGTATGTTCTCGCTTGACGGAATTGCTCCCGCACCCAGAGGAGTTCCTCAAATCGAGGTTACATTTGATATCGATGCAAACGGTATCGTAAATGTTTCTGCTACTGATAAGGGAACAGGCAAGGAGCAGCACATTACTATCACATCCTCTACAAATATGAGCAAAGAGGATATCGACAGAGCAGTAAACGAGGCTGCTAAGTTTGCAGAAGAGGATAAGAAGGCTAAAGAGGCTGTTGAAGCAAAGAATCACGCAGAAAACCTTATATTCCAAAGTGAAAAGGCGCTTGAGGAGCTTAAGGATAAGGTTACAGATGACGAAAAAGCTCCGGTTCTTTCAGCTATCGAAAAGCTTAAGGAAACAGTAAAGGGTAATGATACAGAGGCAATCAAGGCTGATACAGAGGCTCTCGAGAAGGCATTTTATGCAATAAGCGAGAAGCTTTATAAGCAAGCTCAAGAGGCTCAAGGAGCGCAAGGCGCAGGTCCTGAGCAGGGTGCTGACGGAACCTACTACGGAACTGATTTTGAAGATAAAACAGATAAATAATCAAAGCTATATAGGACTGCCTGATTTTTGGGCAGTCCTTAATGGGTATAATAAATGACTTAAATAGGTAAGAATATGGCAGATAAACAAGATTATTATGAAACCCTGGGTCTTTCAAAAGGCGCAGGCGCAGATGAAATAAAGAAGGCTTACCGCAATCTTGCAAAGAAATATCATCCTGATATGAATCCGGGCGATAAGGAAGCTGAACAAAAATTCAAAGAGGTAAACGAGGCGTACGGAGTTTTGTCAGATCCCGATAAAAAGGCAAAGTACGACCAATACGGACACGCAGCCTTTGATCCCAACGCGGGCTTTGGCGGCGGTGGAGGCTTTGGCGGCTTTGACGGCTTTGATATGGGCGATATCTTTTCGTCATTCTTTGGCGGCGGCTCGTCACGTTCATCTCATAGGGCAAACGCGCCTATTCACGGCGACGATATAGGCGTAAGAGTAATTATATCCTTTGAGGAAGCTGTTTTTGGATGTAAAAAGGAAGTAAGCTACGCAAGAGTGCAAAAGTGTGACGATTGTAGCGGAAGCGGAGCTGCAAAGGGAACGAGTCCTGAGAAATGCTCGCGTTGTGGCGGAACAGGAACAGTGACCACACAGCAGCGTACGATGTTTGGAGTCATGCAATCGACCGGAGCGTGTCCTGAATGTCACGGTACGGGTAAAAAGATAAAGACACCGTGTAAAAACTGTAACGGAAAGGGATATATCAAGATAACTAAAAAGCTTGAGGTGACGATTCCTGCGGGAATAGATGACGGACAGAGAATAGCGCTTCGTTCGCAGGGTGACGAGGGTAGAAACGGCGGAGTAGCGGGAGATCTTATAATCAACGTATCCGTGCGTCCGCATCCGATATTTGAACGCGATGGAAACGATATTTATTGCGAGATTCCGATAACCTTCACCGAGGCTGCTCTCGGAGCTAAGATAAAGATACCGACTCTTGACGGAAATATGGATTATGATATACCCGAGGGAACTCAAACCGGTACGGTGTTTACTATTAAGCAAAAGGGAATTACAAGTGTAAACGGACGCTCTAAGGGCAATCTTTATGTAACAGTTGTAGTTGAAACTCCTAAAAATCTTACAGAGGAGCAAAAGGAGCTGTTAAGAAAATTCGGTGGAAGCTGCAAGGAAAAGAACTTCAGCAAAAAGAACGGATTTTTTAGCAGATTTAAAAAATAAATATGGAAAGTACAAAATGGATACAGATAAAGGTCACATCAAAGGTTGAAAATCTTGATGAGCTTTGCGCTGTTATGAGCATGCTATCAAACGGACTTCAGATAGAGGATTATTCCGATATAGAAGATAGAATACTTGACGGAGTATACGGAGATCTTATTGATGAAAGCGTGCTTAACGCAGACCGCACGGTAGCATCGGTTTCTATATACGTTGCGGCTGATAAGCCTACGGATTATTATACAATGTATCTTGACGAGAGATTTAAGTCGCTCGGTATAGACGTAACGACAGAGCTTATCTCTCTTGATGAGGATGATTGGGCAAACTCCTGGAAGCAATATTATAAGCCAATAAAAATAGGCGAAAAGCTCGTTGTTGTTCCTATGTGGGAAAAGTACGAGGCTGAAAAGCACGAAATAATAGTTAAAATGGATCCGGGAATGGCTTTTGGAACTGGTACACACGAGACAACACGTCTTTGCGCAACTCTTCTTGAAAGATACATAAATAACGAAAGCATTATGCTTGACGTTGGATGCGGTAGCGGTATATTGGCTATTTGTGCATCTAAGCTCGGAGCTCGTGAGTGCTATGCGTACGATATAGATCCCGTAGCTGTAAAGGTAGCAAAGGAAAACGTAAAGGATAATGATGCTTTTAACATTGAGTGCGGAGTATCGGATCTTTTGGCAGGAGTTAAAAAGGGTAAATATGATGTTATAACCGCTAATATTGTTGCGGATATAATTATCAGAATGCTTCCCGATATTGCTGAATTTATGCATAAAGAAACAGTGCTCGTCCTTTCGGGCATAATTGACGAAAGATGCGAGGATGTGTATACTTCTATTAAAGAAAATAATTTTAAAATCGTAGAGGAAATACATGAAAACGGCTGGTGCGCTATAAGCGTAAAAATAAAATAACATACCGGGGCATTTTTAAAATGCCCCGTTGCTTTATATTGACATAAACGACAGTTAGTGATATTATATATAATGAAGAAATTTGATTAAGAGGTGCAAAATGCCACGATTTTTTATAAGAGCCGATCAAGTTGAGAACGATGAGATCGGAAAGATAGTTAATATAATCGGCGAGGATGCGCATCATATTTCTCGCTCATTGAGAATGACGCAGGGAGAAATGATCACAGCTTGCGATATGCAAAAAACCGTTTATGAATGTGAGCTTATTTCGTTCGAGCAGGAGCGTGTTAGGGCGAGAGTTATAAACGAAAGCAAGAGCGATACCGAGCCACCGTGTCAAATAAGAATATATCAGGCAATACCGAAGGGTGATAAACTTGAAACAGTCATTCAAAAATCCATAGAATGTGGAGCTTATCAGATAATTCCGTTTTCGTCTGAAAGATGTATTGCCAAAATAGATAAAAAGGATGCTTCAAAAAAGGCGCTTCGTCATAATAAAATCGCTGAAAGCGCAGCAAAGCAGTCGGGACGGGGAATAATTCCCGAGGTATTGGAGGCTATGAGCTTTAAGCAGGCTATGGCACACGCTGCAAAATCGGATCTTATGATATTTTGCTATGAGGGTGATGGGACACGCACGCTTAAGGAAATATTGCGTGAAAAAAGTAATGTTAAGGACGTATCGCTTATCATCGGAGCAGAGGGTGGCTTTAGCTTGAACGAGGTCGAATACGTTAAAACGCTTGGCGCTGAGCTTGCGGGACTTGGAAAAAGAATATTAAGATGTGAAACCGCGGGGGCGTTTGCGTTGGCTTGTATCGTATATGAGCTTGAAATGTGATTTTTGTGCACTTTTTTAAAAAAATGTGCAAAATGCACAAAAATTTTTTAAAAAAAGTATTGAAAATGCGATTAAAATAGTGTAAAATGAATACACCGAGTGCACAAAATGCACAAAAACGACTTTTTATAGGAGGAAAAAATATGTCTAATAGATTATTCCAAGGAATAATACATCAAATGCATGATGCAGTAGATAGAGTCATCGGTGTTCTTGATGATAACGGACTCGTTATTGCTTGCAGTGAGCTTTCCAGAATAGGTGAGTCGCACGCTCATGCAAAAGAAGAAATGGCATATACAACCGACGCCGTTGTAGTTGACGGCTATACCTATCAGCAAATTGGAATCGGAACAAAAACAGAGTTTACCGTTCTTGTTGAAGGAGAGGATAAGGTCGCAGAAAAATATGCGGCTATACTTTCAATTTCCCTTGCAAATATCAAAAGCTATTATGATGAAAAATTTGATAAGAGCTCATTTATCAAAAACATCATTATGGATAACATTTTAAAGAGCGATATCTATGCAAAGAGCAGAGAGCTTCACTTCGACGGAAACGAGAGAAGAGTCGTTTTTCTTATCAGATTTTATTCAAGGACCGAAATATTGCCCTTTGATATAATTCAAAATATGTTCCCCGATAAAACAAGAGATTATGTTATAACTATCGGAGATCAGGATATCGTAGTTGTTAAAGAGCTTACTGCTGATATGAATAGCGAATATATCGAGCAGATGGCGCAAAGCATAAGCGATACTCTTAATACAGAGTTCTATTGCCGTGTTGGTATTGGTATTGGAACTATAGTTGACAGTATAAAGGATCTTGCGAAATCCTATAAGGAATCGCAGATCGCCATAGAGGTGGGAAAGGTATTCGAGGCTGAAAAGGAGATTGTAAGCTATGAAAATCTCGGTATAGGCAGACTTATATATCAGCTTCCTACAACACTTTGCGAGATGTTTCTTTCTGAGGTGTTCAAGCACGGCTCAATAGAAACTCTCGATAAGGAAACCTTGCAGACAATCCAGGTATTCTTTGAAAACAATCTTAACGTTTCCGAAACGTCAAGAAGGCTTTTTGTACACAGAAACACACTTGTTTACAGACTTGAAAAAATCAAAAAGCTTACAGGTCTTGATCTTCGCGAATTTGACCACGCTATCACGTTCAAGGTAGCTCTTATGGTAAGAAGATACTTGACCGCAAAACCAATAAAGTTCTGATTTTGCAAAAACTCCGAATTCGGAGTTTTTGTGCGTAAAAAAATCAAATTTTCATATCGAAAGGATTATAAAATGCGAAAAAAATCTTGGATAATAACGACAGTTATATCTGTTTTGCTCGCTATCTTTATCACCTTTGAAGTAACCTATGTAATAATGGCGGAGTCAAGACGCCAAAAAGAAGCAGAGCTTGCAAAAAAATACGATGAGCAATATGAGCAGCTTGAGAATGAGTTCTTATCACAATACGATAAGCTTGATGACTATTACGCTACAATAGCAGGCGATAGGTATGATTCAGCGCTTATGCAAAAGCTCGCTATAATAGATTATTATTATACGCTTTTTTATGCAGGCGAGATAAATGAGGATCAGCTTGAGGCGTATATTGCTAATGCTTATATAGAAGGAATTGGCGATAAATACGGCGTTTATTATACCGCTGATGAATTTAAGTCTATAATGCAGGAAACATCGAGCGGAACTATGTACGGCATAGGAGTTTCCGTTGTATATAGCTCAGAGTATAGCGCAATAGAGGTGCTTACCGTTTATGAGGGATCTCCTGCTGAAAAAGCCGGAATTATGCCCGGAGATATCATAATAGCTGTTGAAGGCGAAAGAGTCAGCAAGGAAAATTATACTGAGTCTATAAATAAAGTTAAGGGCGAAAAGGGAACCAACGTAAACATAACTGTTATTCGTGGCGGAGAGGAGCTTGATTTCTCTATAACACGCGATGAGGTTAAAATAGTTGCCGTAACATCTCATAAATACGCGCTTGACAGCTCGATAGGCATTATCAGAATAATTGAATTTGCTCAAACCGTACCCGAGGATGTTAAAAATGCTGTCGAGGATTTTAAATCCCAGGGTATTAAGAAAATAGTTTTTGATATAAGAAATAATCCCGGCGGGTATCTTGACAGTGTTGTAGAAACACTCGATTATCTGCTACCGGAAGGACCTATCGTTTATATTACCGATGCTAACGGAAAGATCGTTGGTATGGAAGCTTCCGATGCATCCTGTGTAGAGGGGCTTGAAATAGCAGTGCTTATGAATGAAAATTCAGCAAGCGCAGCCGAGCTATTTGCAGCGGCGCTCAGAGATTATGAATATGCAACGCTTGTCGGAACTAAAACGTATGGCAAGGGTAGTATGCAAACGGTTTACAGACTTCCTGACGGATCGGGACTTTCCCTTACAACAAATAAATATAATCCACCCTCAAATGTTAATTATGACGGAGTGGGATTAGAGCCTGACATAGTTATTGAGCTTGATGAAAGCTTGAAGGATAAAAATTTTTATAAGATCACGGACGAAGAGGATAATCAGCTCCTTGAGGCATGCCGTGCTATTGGATATAATAAGGAAAGGGCGCTTGTCGCTTAAGGTGAATATTATGGAACAGAAGAAAACAAAATATACCGTCGAGGGCTTTGAAAAGCTTAAGGAAGAGTACGAATATTTAAAAAATGTCCGTCGTCAAGAGGTTAAAGAGCTTCTTAAAGAAGCAAGAAGCTTCGGAGACTTGTCGGAAAACAGTGAATATGATGAAGCAAGAGATCAGCAGGCTAAGGTTGAAGCCAGAATTTCCGAGCTTGAATATCTCATTAAAAATGCAGAGGTTATCGATACAGATACGGTTAGTAACACAATCGGACTTGGTTCGACAGTTGTTTTGGTATATTCCGACGGCAAGGAGATCACTTATGAGCTTGTTGGTTCAAACGAGGTAGAGCCTCTTAAGCGCAAGATATCCGACCAATCTCCTATCGGTATGGCAGTTGTAGGTCATAAAAAAGGTGATGCTATAACGATTGAAACTCCCGCAGGAGAAAAAGAAGCAAAAATAAAAGATTTTTACAAGACAAAATAAGGTGATACTATGCAAGAAAATAATAATGTTGAAAATAACGAGCTTGAGCTTAGCGAGATCCTTCAAATAAGAAGAGATAAGCTCAAAGCACTTTGCGAAGCGGGCGCTAATCCTTTTGAAATCACTAAATATGATTTTACTGCAACAAGCGCAACGATAATAAAAGAGTTTGAGGCTAAAGAGCCAACTCTTGCCGAGGGCGAGGAAATAACCGTTAAAATAGCGGGCAGAATGATGAGCCGCAGAATTATGGGCAAGGCATCATTCGCTCATATTCTTGATGAAGAAGGTCAAATTCAGCTTTATGTTTCCCGTAACGATCTTGGCGATGACGATTATGCTATGTTCAAAAAATGGGACATCGGTGATATAATCGGTGCAGAGGGCGTGGTTTTCAGAACAAGAACGGGAGAGGTTTCCGTTCACGTAAAGAAGGCTACCTTGCTTGCTAAATCATTGCTTCCTTTGCCTGAAAAGTTCCACGGACTCACCAATCTTGAACAAAGATACAGACAAAGATATGTTGATCTTATCGTAAATCCCGAGGTTAAGGATACGTTTGTAAAGAGATCGCAGATTCTTAAGGAAATAAGAAATTATCTTGACGGTAAGGGCTTTTTGGAGGTGGATACTCCTATTCTCGTTCCGCTTGAAATCGGTGCGAGCGCAAGACCCTTCGTAACGCATCACAATACTCTTGATATGGATATGTATCTCCGTATAGAAACAGAGCTTTATCTTAAGCGTCTTATCGTTGGCGGAATGCATAGAGTTTATGAGGTAGGCCGTATTTTCAGAAATGAAGGTATGGATACAAAGCATAACCCCGAATTTACAACTATCGAGCTTTATCAGGCATTTACAGACTACAAGGGAATGATGGATCTTGTAGAGGAAATGAATAAGATGCTCGCTGTTAAGATATGCGGCTCTG
The DNA here is from genome assembly GCA_017623355.1 of Clostridia bacterium. Lineage (GTDB taxonomy): Bacteria > Bacillota > Clostridia > Oscillospirales > CAG-272 > RGIG2000. The sequence continues at coordinate 4,275 of JAGAPG010000007.1, read as the reverse complement.
AGAAGATAATATATCAGGGAACAGAAATTGATATGGGACATTGGGAAAGACTCACAATGGTTGAGGCTGTTAAGAAATATAGCGGAGCAGACTATAACGAGTGGACCAGTGACGAGCACGCAAGACAGGTTGCTAAGGAGCTTCACGTAGAGGTTGACGAAAATGCTACAAAGGGCAGAGTCCTTATCGAAATATTCGATGCATATGTTGAAGAAAAGCTTATTCAACCTACGTTTATTTACGATTATCCCGTAGAAAACAGCCCTCTTGCAAAGAGAAAGCCTGAAAATCCTGCATTTACAGAAAGATTTGAATATTTTATAAACGCAACCGAGTTTGGAAATGCATTTAGCGAGCTTAATGATCCTATTGACCAAAAGGAGCGCTTTGAAAAGCAGGTTGCCGCTAAGCTTATAGAGGAGCCCGACTCAAAGGCAGAGGTGGATTATGATTACGTTACCGCACTCGAGTACGGCATGCCCCCAACAGGAGGCCTCGGCTTTGGTATCGACCGCCTTGTAATGCTTCTAACCGATAGCGCATCTATCCGCGACGTGCTTCTTTTCCCAACAATGAAGCCTTTAAGCGATAACTAATCCCACGAAGCCTTATACTACAAGGCTTCACGGCACTTTTGAAAAAATCAAAAAGCCGTTAGTGTACCAAAAGTGTACCAATTTGCAGATAAAAATATCTGTAAAACATAATAAAAAATAAGACCACAGGACATAAAAATCCTGTGGTTCTTTTTGTATGCCACAAACTCCGCACCAAATGTTGTTCAGAAACTCCACAAAACCCATATCCAAGACTTGTTTAAGAGCTTGTGACCAAACACAATCACTATTTTCTTTTTGCAATCCACTCTATGCTTTCTGTTGGGGTTTTACCGGTGCTTTTTTTATAAACCTTTGAAAAATAGGAATAGTCGCTGTATCCACAGGCATCGGCTATTTCTGATATGTTAAGCTCCCTTTTTTCAATAAGCTCATTAGCATATTGTATTCTCAAATTATTGAGATATCTAACAAATCCAATTTGCATATTCTTTTTGAAAAGAGAGGACAAATATTTTTCAGTGTATGAAAATACATTTGCAAGTCTGCTTAAAGACATGTCATTTTCACGGTAATGGCGGTCTACATAATTTACTATCGCTTTAAAAAGTCCGTCTGTATTTACTTGATTCTCTATTTCACTATTAGACGCATTGTTATCAAAGTACGAAAGAGCATAATACAAAACCGACTCTGTAAGCATATTTGCATTGCTTGAATTTATTCTTCTTATTGCATTTTCAAACATTGTACATAAAAAACTTAAATTATCATAATAGGGAGAATTGGGAGTTATCTTGCATTTGGAAAGAAGCGAGGTTGCACCGCCGCCCATAAAACTGATGTAGATATATTCAAAATCTTCATTTGCATCAATGTAATGAGGATATGCCGGAAAGGCAAAAAAGACATCACCTCTTTTTAAAAAATACTTATTATCATTAATGCGTAAGGTGGCGCTTCCTTGCGTTACAATGTGAATAACGTAAATCGGGTGAACAAATGGCTGGTTTAAGGAAAGGCACTCCGTTTCATAAACAAATCTTACAGCTTTAATATTAGATTCTTCATTTTTTGCTGATATAAATTGGCATATACTTTTACTCATAGACTGCTCCTTTGTTTTAATAATTCAATTATGGCTGTTTTTTAAATAAATGTCAAGTAAAAAACTAAAAATCGTGTTTTATGTGGATTTTTTTCATATAAAACACGAAAATTTACATTTCCTATGGTGTCTTTTTTTGATATAATGTAGATAATGAAACCAATATAGAGAAGGAGTCATTTATGGAAAAAAATGTTGTTAATTTAGGTGTTGTAGGACTTAAAAGAGGTGCCTATGTTGCCTGGACATTAATAGGAGATGAAAACGTAGTCATTCGTGCAATTGCAGACTCCGATCCCGACATACTTAAGGCTTGCAAGGAGGACTACGAGAAAAACGGAGTTAAGGATTTACTTTGTTTTGATAACATAGAGGAGCTTTTGAAAAGTGATATTGATGCGGTTTATATTGCAACAGATAAGCCACTTCACACAAGGCATACTGTAATGGCACTTGAGGCAGGGAAGCACGTTTTAAGCGAAATCCCTGTAATAGAAACAATAGAAGAGGTAAGAATTCTTTATAACGCAGTAAAAGCACACCCTGAGCTTAAATATATGGCAGCAGAAAACTGCTTTTATTGGGCATTTATTGAAGCTTGGAAAAAGATGCGTGAGGACGGTAAATTTGGTGATATTCTTTATGCAGAGAGCGAGTACCTTCACGCAACACATCCAGATGATATAAAGCCGTACACTCCTGAAAACCATTGGCGTCGCTTTAATCCTGCAATAACATATCTTACTCACAATCTAGGTCCACTTCTTTACATAATGGACGATTACCCCGTTAGCGTTTCGTGTATGGCTCCAAATTCTGCTAGATATAACGAGTACAGCAAGGGTGATGAGAACGGAATAGCTATATTCAAAACAGCAAAGGGTGCAGTAATTCGCATTTTTATCGGTTTTGGTATGTATGTTGGCTATGATCACAACTTTGCACTTTATGGCACGCGTGGTACGATTTTAACTGATAAAACAAAGCCTCTTGAGGAGGCAACCTCGTTTGCAAAGATGTATGAGACTCCTGATACCTTTGAAAAATTCTTTGAAATTCCCGTTAAGCTTTCAAACAATGGTGATGTTTATGGTCACGGTGGTGTAGATGCCAAAATGATACGTGACTTTATTAAATGTATTATAGAAGATACCGACCCACCAATCGATGTTGATATGGGTATAAGAATTTCGCTACCCGGTATTATCGCAAATGAATCGGCAAAGCGTGGTGGCGAGCTGCTTGAAATACCTAAAGTTACCGATTTACTTAAATGACAGCTTTAAACAAACATTCTGAAATAAAGGACTTTACACAGGGAAGTTTGACTGCACACCTTATAAAATTTGCAATCCCTGTCTTACTTTCCAACCTTATGATGGTTCTGCTCAACTCGGTTGACTTGATAGTAGTTGGATATAAGCTTGGGAAAATTGGCACATCTGCAGTTACAATAGGTGGCTCGGTTGCTATGTTTTTAAACGCCTTTATAGGTGGATTTTCCTCTGCTGCACAGGTTATAATAGCTATGATGATAGGAGCAGGAGAGAAAAAGAAAATTTCAAAGTTTATTAGTACAGTGTGTGGATTTGTTTCTCTTATTGCCGTTTTATCTATGGCTGTTATGATACCGTTGACAGGTACAATGCTAAGGCTTTTAAACACTCCCGCAGAAACATATGAGGGTGCATTTAGATATTCCATTATTTGTCTTTTTGGAATTGTTCCAATTTATGCTTATCATATAATAAGTGCAATAGTTCGTGGAATGGGGGATTCTAAGCATCCGTTCATCTTTGTTGCTACTGCTTGCGGACTTAATATAGTGCTTGACATTGTTTTTGTTATAGGCTTTGATATGGGCGTTGGTGGTGCAGCATTGGCAACGATTATTGCACAGCTTGCAAGTGTGATTTTTTCTGTTATTTTAATAAGCAAAAAGCGAGAAGCCTTTGAATTTTTCATAAAACCGATAGATTTTTTTAAGTGGGATAAATCAAATTTATTAAAGTTTTTAAGGCTTGCTATTCCTATGGCGATAAACAATTCTGCAATTCAAATTGCGGGTATGTTTATAAGCTCGTTAACAAATAATTTTGGGGTTAGCGTATCTGCTTTTGCAGGTATTCGATCTAATATATCCATAACGGTTGACTTGATGCTTGGTGCTATTGCAACCTCTGGTGCTATGATAATAGGACAGAATATTGCGGCAGGTAAAATAAAGAGAGCAAATGGCACTTTGTTAAGAGTAGGCGGTATCACTATATCAGCATCTCTTGCCTTGATAACTGCATTTTTACTATTTCCAATTCAACTATTTGGAATATTTACAAAGGAAGCATCGGTTTTAGAGCTTGTTTATCCATACCTGCCAATACTTATTTTTTCATTTATAAATGCAGGAATAAGACCTGTAACACGTGCACTGATTGAAGGCAGTGGGAGCAGAACAATAAATCTGATAACCGCACTATTTGACGCCATAGTCGCAAGAATTGGTTTTGCACTGATTTTTGGAATTTGGCTTAATTGGGGATATTTAGGCTTTTGGTTTGGAGCAACCCTTGCAGAGCTTGTCCCTATAATCATAGGGGTTATATTCTATTT
>JAGAPG010000006.1 GCA_017623355.1 Clostridia bacterium | reverse complement strand
CTCTCCCTTCAAGAAATAAACCGTATCAACCGTAATACCCTTTGCGTATTCCACTATTTCCTCAATAGTTGCGTTTTCCACCTTGCTCTTTTCGTCGGCAGGAGTATCCGTATTGTTTGAAAGTGAACGGTTGAGAGTCCAGAGCTCCATTGAATATCCGCTATCGTAAATGCTCATATACGCATTACGAAGGGATCTCTTTGCATTTTCAAGCTCTTCCTCAGTAATTTCACCGTTTTTGATCGCTTCAAGCTGATTTAAAATAGCATCCTCAGCAATCTGCTTGTTTTTGAACTCAATACCCGACGCTACCATTAAAAGTCCGTTCCTCTGTGAGATCTGGGAGCGGCAGAAGTAGCAAAGGCTCATTTTTTCTCTTACGTTTACAAAAAGCTTTGACGTGGGGGAAGCGCCGTAAATTTCGGAAAAGAGCTGCGCGATATGGTAATTACCGTCCTCTATGGTCTTGCCCGTACGCATACCGATACAAAGCTTACCTTGATTTATATCCTGTACCTCTTCTATCTGTCTTACAGAATCAGCCTTCAATACTATAGGATAGGGCTTGGGTTCAATAACGTTTCTTTCAATATTATTAAATGAGGTCTTAAAAATTCCCGCTACGCTGTCAAAATCGCAATCACCAACCACATAAATTTCTACTCTGTATTCCTTAAGAGCCTTAAGATACGCTTCGTAAAGGTTAGCTGCGTTTACGGTTTTAACGTCATCAACCGTTCCGTATTTTTTTACGGAATATATTTCATCCTTGCACATTTCCTCAATGCATCTGTTCATCGCGTAGCGAGTCTTATTGTTTATTTCCGCCTCAATGGTGTCAATAAGGTTAAGCTTTTCGCTTTCCGTGTACTTTTCGGAGAATGCTCCCTTTTCAAGATAAGGATCGAAAATAATGTCGCAAAGAAGCTCCGCCATTTCGTTAGTGGTCTTAACGTCGCCGGTAAATCTGTCGTTCAACATATTTGATGAAAAGCCAAATACCTGATATTCTCCAACAAGATTGTTTCTTGCATCTATATCTGCGGAATAAAGGAACTGCAATCTTCTGTTAAGGTCGGACTGTGACGGATATTTTTTACATCCACGCATAAGAATAACGGGTATCATAGCGTTAAGATATGATCTTTCCTTATCTGCCTGTGTTATAAAATTAAAGGATACGTAATTAGTCTTGAATTTATCCGTGTGGATATAATTTGCTCTTACGCCCTTTGCAATATCAATAGTCCTTGTAATCATATAAAATCCTCCTCGGAACTTAATATACTTATTGTACACCATTTATAAGCTTTTTTCAATAAAAATCTTCATTATTATAATATATAATAAATAAAAAAGGACTGCGTTTTGCAGTCCTTTTAAAAATGCTCATTAAAAACCGAACAAAGGTAAAACAAAAGTATCAGAACAAACATTAAATAAACTCAACAATTGAATGATTAAGAAATCGATACAAAAGTAGTTCAAGCGTTCGGTCTATTAGTATCGGTCAGCTGAATACATTACTGTACTTACACCTCCGACCTATCAACTTGTAGTCTACAAGTGACCTTATCAACTTAATGTTGGAGATATCTAATCTTGAGGTGTGTTTCACGCTTAGATGCTTTCAGCGTTTATCACATTCGTACGCGGCTACTCAGCTATGCCCTTGGCAGGACAACTGATGCACCGGAGGTACGCTCGACCCGGTCCTCTCGTACTAAGGTCAACTCCTCTCAAATATCT
>JAGAPG010000005.1 GCA_017623355.1 Clostridia bacterium | reverse complement strand
TTCAAGATCAAAATTATGATTGTTAGGATCAAGCTCAGTACCGTTTATCTCACCAAGCACCTTTCCGCAGAAGCATTTTGCATCATAAATAGCTACTGATACACAGGTAGCAGGAGCTTTAAGGGTCGATCCTCGTTCATCTACGAAATGAACCGTATTACCGTCTGCATTACAATAAATCTTATTATGAGAACCGCTTAATGTTGGAATATCGGCTGCAGATTTGTCGTTTTTGTTTGCAAAAATAATTTTTCCGTCAGCAGCTATTTTCCAGTTAGAAGTATTGAGAGACGTCATATCACCAAGGAAAACTATGTTTTTAATGCTTGGGGAGCCAGATTTAAGCTCAAATGCATACGAGTTTGTTAATTGTGTTACACCTACGGGGAATACGATAGTTTCGTTGATATTATTGCAATTCTTAAACAACTCGCCCGAAACGCTTGTCAATCCACTTGGCATATAATAAACTGCGGGTTTTTCAGGGATGTTATCATACGTAAACGGCTCGTTTACAAAATACATATTTGTACAGCCATAAAATACGCTCTTTTCATTATTGCTGCTTGTATTATATGCTGTAAGATTTTTTGGCAAGTATACCGCCGTAAGGCTCGTGCAGCCTGAAAATTCATATTCAGAATTAATCTTTTCTATACATTCAGGAAAGCAAAATGCTGTAAGACTTGTACAGCCTTGGAATATCCATGCCGGCAATGATGTTAGCTCTGATTCTTTCGGATGCTCAAAAACGCACTGCTTAAGTGCTGTGCACTTTTCAAAGCAACAACCACCAATGCTTGTCGCTGTTTCAGGGATGGAAATTCTTTTAATTTGCAATCTTGTAAAGCCGTATTTGCCCAACTTAGTTATTCCTTTAGGAATATCTAACTCCACAATGTTTGAAAGCTCATAGGTTTTGCCGGTTTTTTCCTTGATATAAGAAAAATCAACATTATTTTTTAGTCCGTTATTACCCGTATGATCGCCTTCGCTTATTGTGTCGGTATCCTTGAAAATGTAAGCTGACGGACAGGCAAAGCCGTCGTCAAATACTACGACATCGTCGGTGCTTACTGTAAGCTTCGTTTTGCTTGGTGCTCCGTCATAGGTTGTAACCGTGACTTCCTTGCCCTCAACTGTTGTAATTGTTTTTGCACTCACCGTAACGGCAAAGGTACAAGCAAGTATCATTACAATCAGAAATGTGAAAAAAATCTTCTTTTTCATAATTTTCTCCTTGTGAATTTCGATGCGCAGCATCGATAAAATATAACTTTTGTATAGTGATGTTATATTTATACAAATATATTATAATATACCTGTAGCGCACTGTCAAGGCGTTTTGCACAAAAATACCGCCCCCCCCCGACATTTTTGTTGAAATTGCACAAAACATTATAAAAAAGAAAAGCACGCGGTGTGCTTTTCTTCAATATCAATCTCTTATGTAATTAAGAGCCTTATGATGAACAGATATATCAACTGTGTTTTCCTTGAATATCTCTCCGTCAGCGCAAACACTCTTACAGCCCTCAATCTTAACGGCAACGCATCTTCTGAAATACATAATCTCCTTGAATTTTTCCTTCACATCATTTGTTTCAGGATCAAGATGCTCGCCTCTTTTGTATTCTCCTATCATACTTACGAATTTTCTTCTGTTTACATTTCTTACAATTTCAACATCCAAAAGTCCGTCGTCATATTTTGAAAGAGGTGCTACCTTAAAGCCACCGCCGTACCATCTTCCGTTTGCGACCGCTGCTAAAAGTATCTTTTCTTCAATGACCTCGACAGAACCGTCCGAATACGTAAGGGTTATTTTTGCGTCGATAGGCTTTTTAGTGAGAAATTCGCCAAAAACGCCGAAAATATATGCCATCTTTCCGGAAACCAACGGAATCTTTTTTATTCCCGCAGTACGTCTTACTACCTCACAATCGAAGCCCACATTTATAACATTTACGGCATATCTGCCGTTAAACTCCATTACATCAACCTTGGTTTCTCCGCTTATGCCCTCAAATGTACGCACAAAATCATTTCCGCTTCCAACAGGAACTATTTTAAGCGATACACTATCGGAATTTCCGCTTTTCATAAGAGAATTTACTGCTTTGAAAACAGTTCCGTCTCCGCCATAAACGGTAAAGCAGGTATCCGGGCTTTCCTTACAGGTTTTTTCTATAAACGCCGAGGTGTCCTCGGGAGATTTAGACATATATACATATTCGCCTGAGGAAATATTTTCTTTGATCTTCTTTGCTTTTCCCTTTCCTGCAAGCGGATTTAAAATGTGCATTATCTTTCTTGCTTTGGTCTTGACATTAGATTTTAAAGAATCCATCATTCGAGTCCTCCGTCCTTTTCAGATGTTGCGAGCCATTTTATGAGGTCTGTTTTCTCAAAAGCCCTATCCCAACATGGATGATACAAATCTTCGTAAACTGTAAACTCAATATTTTTATTTCCCTGAGCCTTTATCGCATTTACCATAAGCTCTGAATACTGCACGGGAACAACATCATCTCTTCCGCCGTGATATACTCGAATAGGCATATTGCGAAGATACCAAGCTCTCCAGCTCATTCCGCCTCCGCATATCGGTGCTATAGCAGCAAATTTTTCAGGAACGCTCAAGGCTATCTCCCAAGTACCAAAGCCGCCCATACTTATTCCGCAAAGCGTTATTTTATTCTTATTTACATTATATTCTTCAGCGATCTCGTCAATAAGCTTTATAACCTGCCATTTGTGATCATACCACGTTTTTTCGGAATGACAAAGAGGTGACAGGGTTATTACTCTTTCTGTGTCGGGATTGTTTGTAAAAATCTTAGGAATACAGTAAATCTTCAGCTTTTCCAAATCATCTCCGCGTTCGCCTGCGCCGTGAAGAAACACTATCATCGGCAGCGATTCTTCTTGCTTATCAAAATCAGTGGGAGCTGTGACAATATATTTAAGAGATATAGACTCCACTCCGATTTGCTTTTCACAAAATTCAATCATAACTTCTCTCCATAGTTATTCTATCAGCAAGGATTTCTGCGTATAGTATATCACAAAATCTCTAATTTGTCAATACAGACAAAAAACGAGCCTTTTGGCTCGTTTTTCGACATATTTTATGTAATTATTTTACGATCTCGCCATAAATAACGCCAAATGCGCAAGCTGCATTCGCTTCGTCAGTATCAATGTGCATAGCTCCCTTGAACGAGGGGCTTACTCTTACAACTACATCGTCAAATATAGTTGTTCTCTCAGAGGTGATCTTCACCTTTACGATTTCCTTGTCACTTACTCCTGCACTTGCTGCCTCTTCGGGAGTGAAGTGAATATGTCTTTTTGCTATTATAACACCCTCGTTAAGCTCAATTTCTCCGCAAGGACCAACAAGCTTACAAGCACCTGAATTTGCAACGTCTCCGCTCTCTCTTACAGGAGCTGTAACTCCGAGTGTACGCGCATCGGTAAATGAGATTTCAACCTGAGAAGCCTTTCTTGCAGGGCCGAGAACGATAACTCTGTCAATAGCATTCTTAGGACCAACTACCTTTACTCTCTCCTCACAAGCATACTGACCGGGTTGGCTAAGCTCTTTCTTATATACGAGCTCATGTCCCTTGCCGAATAAAGCCTCAATGTGCTCAGTTGTCAAATGCACGTGACGTGCGCTTGTTTCAACGATAACTTTGTTTTCCATATCAATCTCCTCAAATTTATTTTTTCTCCTATATATTAGCACATTTTTTCGACATTGTAAATCCTTTTTGAAAATTTATCTTCATTTTTTGCATTTCGAGGAAGATTTTATTAATATATTTTATTGACTTTTGGTTTTGTTGGCTGTATAATTATTGGCGAGGTGATTTTTATGAAAAAGGTCGTTACCATACAAGATATATCCTGCTTTGGAAAATGCTCAATCACTGTGGCGTTGCCATTGATCTCGGCTATGGGCATCGAATGTGCGATCATTCCTACATCTGTTTTATCGACACATACAGGGGGATTTGAAGGATTTACTTTCAGAGATCTCAGCGAGGATATTCCAAAAATAAAAGAGCACTGGAAAAAATACGCCCTGAGCTTTGATGCTATATATACAGGCTATCTCGGTTCTCATTCTCAAATCGATTACGTTATTGATTTCATAAAGGATTTTAAAAAGGACGGCACTGTCGTTTTTGTTGATCCCGCAATGGGTGACAAGGGTAAGCTATACACCGGTTTTGACGACGCGTTCCCAGCCCATATGGCTAAGCTTTGTGCAAGTGCAGATATAATTGTTCCCAATCTCACAGAAGCTGCTTTTATGCTTGGCAGGGAATATAAAGAGCACTATGACGAGCAGTATGTTCACGATACATTAAAGGCTTTATGCAAAATGGGCGCAAAAAAAGCAGTTCTCACCGGAATTTCATACGATAAAACGACACAGGGCGCGGTTTTATACAATAGTGAGGATGATAGCTTCTATTCTTATTTTAACGAACATATCCCCGTAAGCTTTCACGGCACAGGTGACACCTTCGCAAGCGTTTTTATTGGAGCTTTAACTCATTTTGGAGATGAAAAAAAAGCGCTTGAAATGGCTGTAGACTTTACTGTGGAATGTATAAGATCGACACTCCCGGAAAAGGAATCGCATTCATACGGCACAAAATTCGAGGAACGTATCTCTTATCTTATAGATCTTATTAAAAAATACGAAGAATAACAAAAAGTCCGACACAGTGTCGGACTTTTTATTTATTTTTATTTTCTGTACATCTTCCGCACTCTACACATCCACCGCAAAACGGTCTGCTTCCGCATTCATCACAAGCTTCCTTGAAATACGGCTTATACGCATACTCGGGTATTTCTATTCCCATCCTATCGCAAAGCTTATATTGGATTTTTTTCGCCTCGTAGCTCATTTTCGAGCGAAACGCCATCTTGCTTTGCAAGGATTTGCTGGGCATATAATATTTTTTGCCATCCTTTATAAAATGAGTGCCTGTTTCAAAAAAGTGAAAATTAACTCCGTTTTTCTCGCAGTCATCGCGCAAGCGTTTTACCCATTCAAAGCGACACTCCCTCGCTCCTTCATAATTTTCGCCGCCACAGCTAACACTCTCTATAAGTCCGCTTTCAAGATACTTTTCAAGATGTATTTCCTCAAGGAACGGCGAGCAAGCTATTGATCTGTGTTTGAGCGGAAGCTCCAAAAGAATCGGTATTCTTTCGTCAAGTCTTTTTTGATTTTCCGCAGTTATATGTATATCTACATTTTCATAACCGTCGCCCCAGTCATCGGGCAAGCAATCCTTTATCCTATGAACGCGCTTAGTGATTATGAAAAATCTCACGTCACTGCGCTCTCTCATCATCTGCCAAGCCTCGTTACGCCACTTGTCAGCGTCCTCCAAGAAAAAATCAGACGACATACATGTGGCTAATGTAGTTCCGCTTTTTACGATATACTCACCTCTGCGGTTTTGCTCTATAGGATAATAGAATTTTTGAGTTTTATAAATTCGACTCCCATCGTGACCGCGTATTTTGTCCAGATAATACATATAGCAGTTCTCGCATCCCTCGGATATTTTTTTGCATCCGTGCCAAGGACTCCACATATGCATATCATCACCATCCTATTCCAAGCTCTCAAAAACGATCTCCGCCTCAACGTTCACATTTCCGTCAGAGCGTACCGTTCTTACATAATACTTACTGTCAACACGAGCCAAATACACCTTAAGCGTATCTTTATATTTAGCCTCGTTTAAAAATGATATTCCTATTGATGTTATTCTTATTTTTTCTATATTTGGAATATAATCGCAAAGAAAGTTTGCATAATTCGTATTATTCATATGTCCGTTCAAGTCTATATCACTATATCTTACAGTATATTCGCCAACAAGAGCCAACGGAAGCGCTGCAGGAATTCTTATTCTTGCTGTATGCTCAGTCTTTACGGGCTCGTCCATAGGATATTTAGACGTATCAATGCTTCCCATGGGCAGAAGCTTTTTGGTTTCGGTATCAACAAGAGCCCAGTTTGATGTTGCCCTGCAAACGACTTCTCCATTCCTTTGAATCTCGTAATAACGGGGATATGTAAAGCCTCTTCCCTCGCTTGCCCACGTATATGCATCTATTTTTTCATAGGCGTAAATAGGAGAATACATTTCAAGTCTTATTGCGCTCAAAATAAAAGCCTTTTTATGCTCAAAAAGACTTTCATAGCTTTGATCGATACCCTTCATTTGACGCATTGCAGTTTCCTGTATATATTTAAAGGTTTGCGAAACAGATACTATCTCATTAGCATCGGTTTCGTGAAATTTAACATCGTATTTTTCATTCCATCTCATAATAATGCTCCTTTTCTAATGATTTTAGCATTTTATCTTTTTTGTGTCAACTGTTTTTCCACAATGTTTCTTATTTTTTTACATATTCATAATTCAAGCAACACCTGCACATTTTATTTATATATATGAAATTTAAATAAAATAATAAGGGCTGATATCAGCCCTTTATATTATAGTATTTGCATCGGAGGATACTGCGCTTACGCTTTCATAGACGGATGGTGTAAACGGAATTTTTGTTGTTTCCTCATTAGCGGGCGCATATGTGCTTAGTCCAAAGCTTACAGTGATAGCGTTATTTACGCTGCTCATTACGTCATCGTCAAGATGCCCCATTTTTTCCTTCAAGCGCGTTTTATCTATCGTTCGTATTTGCTCAAGCAAAATGACGGAGTCCTTAGAAAGTCCTACCTTTTCACCAAAAATGCCGATATGTGTCGGTAATTTTGCTTTAGTCATCTTACTTGTTATCGCTGCCGCGATAACTGTAGGGCTATATTTATTACCCACATCGTTTTGAACAATAAGAACAGGTCTTAAGCCCCCCTGCTCAGAGCCGACCACCGGGCTAAGATCAGCATAATATATATCTCCTCTTCGTATATTCATTTTATCACTCCCGTTTATCTCTTGAATGTAATTATATTATTGACAGCTTAAAGCCATTTAATCTCTTTTTATAACATTATATGATTTTTTTAAGGAAGCGACAAAAGAAAAGAGCAAATGCGAATTATCGACACATCTGCCCTTTTTTTGATGTTATTTGCGTTTCATTTTTCCTGAATATTCAAGAAGCTTTATAAAAAATCCGCCGACTACTGTTCTATTTACGAAATATATATGTTTCGCAGAAAACGTATCATACCAATCGGCAAGAGGAACTCTTGACGGAGTTTCGTCATACGCCTTCCAAAGAGGATATATATATTTTCTGAATTCATTTCTGTTTTTCGCAAGAGTAGCGGTCCAAACTATCCAATCCGCCTTCGTATAATCGGCTCTCGAATCAAGAGGAATACCGTATTCATTAAAACGTCTGAAATTGCTTTTTATCTCGTTTGCTGCCACTCTGTCGTGGAAAATGTCAGTATTCCATATCTTATCCCAAACAAGATTGTATTTAAGAGAATAACTATCTTCAAGATCAAACGCCAAGCGGTATGAGCCGTCCGAATTTCTTGCTCTTTCCTCCCAGCTCTTTGCTTTTTCCTTCGCAAGCTTCTTATACTTAGATGCAGTCTTTTTATCTCCTGCCATCTCATAGAGTATTCCCATACCCATAATGCCCATTATCGCCTTTATGGAAAGGTTACAGTTATGTGCTAAATGACCTGCAAAATCGTCAGTGCAAAGCTGATTATCGGGATCATCACCATAGCTTATTAAATATTCACACCACTTTGAAAGAAGATCGATATGGGACATAGCAAAGCTTGGATTTCCCTCTGCCATAGCTATTGATGTCTCCATAATTATCATATTTCCACATTCCTCAACAGGCATTTGATATCTGAGCTCAAGCTCACCTGTTTTTTCATTTTTACCGTATACCTGTCCCATTACGTGAGGATATCTGCCTGCATCGTGAGGCGCAAAATCGAATTTCCAATCCTTCGACGTTGCAAATTTATATATCGGTCTTAGCATGCCCTTAGCAAGCTCAGTATTGTAAAGCAGGAACAATGGGAACGACGGATACGACACATCGACAGTTGCAGCACAGCCGTTAGAAAAGCACTCCTTGGAGATAAACAGTATCTCTCCGTTTTTATTTACAGCAACCTTATGCGCCGCAATCGCCTGACGGTATGCAAGTGATACAAGATCTGCATACTCCTCTCCGCCGGCATCCTTCGCGTTAGTATAAAGCGTTTGTGCAAAATTATCGCATTTAAGCTTTACTATTTCGTAATCGTAAACAGCCTCGGATATTACTTGATCTATTGTTTTTCCGTCCTTATTCCAATAGGATTGAAGCGGAGTGCCAAAATAATTTATCGAAGAAACATCATCGTACGCAAAAAGGAATAAGGTCTCCTTTTTTTCCTGAAGCGACGTTTTAGCCTCGGCTACATCAGCTCCTTTTTTAGATACAGATGAGGTGTTACCTACGCATGCGAAGTAAAAATATCCCCAATTTATTCTCACATCATCTCCGCTTTTCGCAAGAACATTTTGCTTTGTGTTACCCATTTTAGCAATATGTATATTACCTATGTTCATTTCTTCAATGATACATTCGCTTTCATTTGCATGATCAAGACAAAGCGTTGTATCCGCGGTAATTATCATTTCTACGCGGTGATGCTCCTCGTCCTTAGACTCGTATGAGGCTCCTAAATACGACACAGGGCGCGTCATAACCGATAAATCGTTCATAAGAAGCGGGGTCATAAAGCGAAGTCTGATTCTTACATTATCCGTTTCAAAAACATATCTTGTGGAAAGAGCATCTATAGCGAGCGAGGTTTGTTTTATTTTTTTAATATTGATGTCATCGCCCATAAAAAGATACTTTTCACCGTCTATAATAACATATCCTTTTATGTTGTTTTCCTTACCCGTCCAATGTATCGTTTTTTCAAAATTTAGCTTGTTCGACGGTGACCATACTGAAAAATAAGGGTCTACCGTAATAAGCGGAACTGCAGGTGCGCGTAATTTAATCATAATAATACCTCTCTTTTTATTTATGCCATTTTTTCAAGCTTTTC
Organism: Clostridia bacterium; assembly: GCA_017623355.1. Lineage (GTDB taxonomy): Bacteria > Bacillota > Clostridia > Oscillospirales > CAG-272 > RGIG2000. The sequence goes on along the minus strand of JAGAPG010000005.1, from coordinate 20,318 downwards.
AGGGGTAATTTCATAGACCATTTTTTCGCTGTTTATATAATTTTCAAATTCTGATACGATTATTTCAGCCATACGTCTGACCTCATTTGCCTGACTTCCTGCAATATGAGGTGTCAAAAATACGTTATCAAGGGTATAGAATGCGCTATCTGCCTTAGGCGGCTCTTCTACCGTAACATCGAGAACCGCACAGATGTCTTTTCTTTTGGAAAGGACATCAAGCATAGCATCCTCGTCAACCTGTGCACCGCGGCCTGTGTTGATAAATGTAGCATTTTGCTTCATCATTTCAAAATGCTTTTTCTTAAAAATTCCTACTGTCGCAGGAACATTAGCCAAGTGATTTGAAACAACGTCACATTCCTTAAACAACGTTTCAAGATCGCATTTTCTGCCACCTATAGCCTTTGCCTGCTCATCATTCAAAAATTCATCATATATAAGAATATCAAGTCTATAGGGCTTAAGCAGTTCTATTACCTTGCGTCCTATCATTCCTGCTCCGACAATTCCTATCTTGGCATCGTAGTTTCCGCAATGAGCTCTTGATATTTCTCCTGCACTTTCGTGATCCTTGGCTTTTGCCATTATACTCGCCTGATAGAAGCCCTTATTTGCAAGAAGTATCTCCGCTACCGTAAATTCAGCAACCGGAACGGCATTTGCAGCATACGCCGATGTTATTCTTACATTCTTTCTAAAATACTCGGGAGCAAAATATTTTACACTTCCTGCCGCGTAAAAGAGCGCCTTTACGTTTGGAAGATAATCAGTAAGGCTTATATCTCCTCCGCCGGGCATTCCCCACGTTGAAAATATATATTCAACATTCTTGAATTTTTCAGGCTCTGCCAATATATCCTCCTCGCAATACACGTTAAGATCTATATCGGTTAGTTCTGCTATCTTATCTATATTTTTTTGTCCGTAAACATATTCTATGTTACTTTTTGTATTCGTTAAAAAAATCGCTTTCATTTTTTCTCCTGTCAATTCTTTTTCGTTTATATAAGTGTAAGTGCTTATAAATCTATTTTTACATAAAAACTTCACAATGTCAAGTAATTTGATTAAATTTTCGTATCTATGCTTTTTACTCAGTTCTCTATCCTATAATATTATTATAATATATAATTATTGCGCGCGTTTCTCTTGACAAACATATAAACTATATGGTAACATTATTATGTATAGATACATATTTTTGGAGGATTTTCAAAATGGCATATCAGGTTGTACAAAACAAAAACGACTTTTTAAAAATGTGCGAGGAAAATAATTTAAACTTTCCTTATTCCGACGATATTTCGCCTCTTGAGAAAAATATTCGTGTCGGAACAAAAAACATTAATAACAGAATAGTATATCAGGCTATGGAGGGTTGCGACGGTACTTTTGAGGGCGCACCAGATGAGCTTACAAGAAGAAGATATATGCGCTTTGCTAAGGGCGGTGCAGGTATCATTTGGTTTGAAGCTACGGCTGTTAAGCCGGAAGGCAGAGCCAATCCGCGTCAAATGTATTTGACTAAGGATACAAAATCGGAATTTGCACGCATAGTAAACGATATAAAGGAAACCTGTATTAAGGAAAACAATTTTGAGCCAACTGTTATTATGCAGCTTACTCATTCGGGACGATATTCAAAGCCCGAGGGTACTCCCGCTCCTCTTATTGCATATAATAATCCTATTTTTGAAAAAGATAACCCTATTGATAAATCAAGAATAGTTACAGACGATTATCTTGATTCTCTTGAGGAAGCACTCGTTGCAGGTGCTATAGCTGCTAAGGATTGCGGCTTTGACGGTGCAGATATAAAGAGCTGTCACAGATATCTTTTAAGCGAGCTTTTGTCCGCGTATAACCGTGATGGCAGATACGGCGGAAGCTTTGAAAACCGCACAAGACTTCTCACAAACGCAGTAAGAGATGCGAAAAGCGTAACGGGAAGAAGCTTTATAATCACATCAAGACTTAATATTTACGACGGCTTTGAATATCCGTACGGCTTTGGTGTAAAAGAAGGCGAAGGAATCACTCCTGACCTTACCGAGGCTAAAATGCTTGCAAAAAAGCTTGTTGCAAATGGTCTTGATATGCTTGATATGACTATGGGAAATCCATATTTCAATCCTCACGTAAACCGTCCTTACGCAAAGGGCACATACGAGCCCCCGGAGCATCCTCTTTACGGAGTATGGCGTATGCTTGAGGGCATTTCCGAGGTTGCTAAGGAGATTCCCGGAACTCCTACCATCTCGTCTGGAATATCCTTCCTTGGTGGCGTTTCTGCTAACGTTTGCGCGGGATACGTTGCAGAAGGTAAATTCGATTTTGCGGGCTACGGAAGACAGACTCTTGCTTATCCCTCATGTGCAAACGATATAACATCAGGCAAAAACCTCGAGCAATCAAAGCTCTGCATCTGTTGCGGAAAATGTACCGAAATTATGAGATGCAAGGGCGGTACTCCGGGCTGTGTAATTCGTGACGGTGAGGTCTATATGCCTCTTTATAAAAAATTTGTTCTCGGAAAGGAATAATAAAATGAAAAAAGTTGCTTTAATTACCGGTGCTGCCGGCGGAATCGGCTATGCTACCGTTCAAAAATTTGAAAAGGAAGGCTATGCTTGCGTTGCCATGGATATAGTTCCTGCTGACAAGGTTGCCGATAAATTTAAGGATTTTAACGATACTATATACGTTGCAGGAAACCTTGCAAGCGCAGATGACAGAGCAAGCGCTCTTAAAGCCGCTATCGATAAGTTCGGCAGAGTTGATGTTTTGGTAAATGTTGCAGGAGTTGCTCCAAAGGTAAGAAACGACATTCTTGAAATGACAGAGGAAAGCTACGATTTCGTAATGGATATAAACACAAAGGGTACTCTTTTCCTTACTCAGATCGTTGCAAATCAAATGCTTACTCAGGAAAAGGACGAAAAAGGCGTACGCGGATATATAGCTAATGTTTCTTCCTGCTCCGCCTACACATCCTCAACGAGTCGTGGCGAATACTGCATATCAAAAGCAGGTGCTTCTATGATAACCAAACTTTTTGCCGATCGTTTGGCTAACGAGGGCATCACCGTAAACGAGATCTGCCCCGGCATCATTGAAACAGGAATGACCGAAAAGGTTAAGGCTAAATATGATGCTCTCATTGCTGACGGTCTTGTTCCGATAAAGCGTTGGGGAACTCCCGAGGATTGCGCTAACGCAATATTCGTTCTCTGCTCAGGCATGCTTGGATATACTACAGGTCAATCTATAGCTGTAGACGGCGGTATGCACATTCAAAGACTTTAATAAAGAGGTACATATGACCGAAAATATTATAAAAATCAACGGAATAAACGTAAAAAAAGTCACACTGAATACCGTAATTATCGGAACAGGTGCGGCAGGCTATAACGCTGCTCTTCGTCTTACCGATTACGGTGTTGAAGATATTGCTATAATTACTGAGGGTATATATATGGGCACGTCCCGTAATACCGGCTCTGACAAACAAACATATTATAAAATGAACCTTTGCGCCGATTATCCCGATTCACCTAAAGCTATGGCGCAGGATCTTTTTAACGGAAAATGCGTTGACGGTGACAATGCTTACGCAGAGGCTGCTCTTTCCGTTCCTTGTTTCATACATCTTTGTGAGCTCGGTGTTCCGTTTCCTGTAAACCGCTTTGGCGAATACGTCGGATACAAAACGGACCACGATCCAAGAGCAAGGGCTACGAGTGTTGGCCCTCTTACCTCTAAGGTAATGACCGAGTGTCTCGAAAAGGAAGCTAACAAAAGAAATATAAAGATATTTGATAAGCTTCAAGCTATCGAATTTATTAAAAACGGCGAGGAATGCGTAGGCGTACTTTGCCTTAACAAGGTTGCACGCGGCGAGGACGAGCGTTTCGTTCTTTTCGTTGCTGAAAATACAGTTATGGCAACGGGCGGTCCTGCCGGAATATATTACGATACCGTATATCCTCTCGGCCACGCCGGCTCATCAGGTGTTGCATTCGAGGCGGGCGTTCTTGGTAAAAATCTTACCGAATGGCAATACGGCTTAGCATCTATAGCTCCGAGATGGAACGTATCCGGCACATATATGCAGGTTCTTCCCAGATTTGTTTCTGTAGATAAGGACGGCAACGAATACGAGTTCTTGAACGATTATTTTGATGATATCGGTACTTGCCTCTCCAAAATATTCAGAAAAGGCTATGAGTGGCCCTTCGACTGCAAAAAGGTGCTCAAGGGTTCTTCTATAATTGACCTTCTCGTATATAGAGAATGTGTTCTCAAGGGAAGACGCGTTTATCTCGATTTTAGAAAAAATCCATACGGTCTTGACGAGCTTCCTTATGAAAAGCTCGATAACGAGGCTCGCGAATATCTTGAAAACGCTCACGCTTGCTTTGGAACTCCTCTCGAAAGACTTCAGTTTATGAATATGCCCGCATACGATCTTTATCTTAACAAGGGCGTTGATCTTAAAGAAGAAATGCTTGAGATTGCACTTTGCGCTCAGCACAACAACGGTGGCGTTGATGTTGATATGTGGTGGCAAACAAATATTAAGCATCTTTTTGCTTGCGGAGAGGTTGCGGGCTCTCACGGAATTTACCGTCCGGGCGGAAGCGCGCTTAACGCAGGACAGGTAGGATCCATGAGATGTGCTCAATATATAAGCGCTCATAATGAAAATCCGCTTGTAAACGATGCAAAAACTGATGAGGCCATTTTAAATGCAATATCTAAACACATGAGCATATGTAGATGTGTTATATCTGATTCCGATAATCTTTCAGAAATATCCGATATTGCCACAAAACGAATGAGCGAGGTTGGCGGTGCTATAAGAAATGCAGAGCTTTTAAGTGATGCTATATGCAGCACAAAGGAGCTTTTGACAAGCTTTCATAATACTGTTAAGATCTCAAGCGAAACGAAGCTTTGGAAGGCTTATAGATTAAGAGACGCTCTTATTTCGCAGATCACATATATGACCGCTATGAATGAATATGTAAAAGCAGGCGGCAAATCGCGCGGATCTGCTATTTATACATCTAAAAACGGAGACGTTGCTAAAGGAATGGAGGAAATCTTCCGCTTCGAGCTTGACGATGGTTCATTTGACACAACGGTTCTTGAAGTGAATTTTGCAAAGAATTGCGAGATATCTACAAGAGAGGTTCGCCCCTTACCTATGGGTGGCGGATTCTTTGAAAACGTATGGCGCGATTACAGAGAAAACAAAAATATCTATTGATTAAGTAAGGTAATAAAAATGAAACTCGGTCTTGTATCTGTTACGTTCAGAAAATTAAATGTAAAAGAAATAATAAAGCTTGCAAAGGAAAATTCCATAGAATACATAGAATGGGGATCTTCTCCTCATGTTGAAATGGGAAATGTACGCCTTGCAAGAAAGGTAAAGCGTCTTATGCACGCAAATAATATTAAATGCGCATCATACGGCTCTTATTACGGCGTTACTTACAAGAAAGGTCAGCACAGACCGTTGCCCTTCAAAAAGGCTTGTAAAACAGCCGTTGCTTTGGGTGCGAAAACAATAAGAATATGGGCCGGTTGGCCTCTTACAGGCGGAGTTACGCAAAACGAAAGAGATAAAGCTGTGCTCCACACCCGTGAAATTGCAGATGTAGCAAAAAAATACGGTCTTACCGTATCCTTTGAATGTCATTTTGACACTATCACCGAGGATTATAAGCAATCTATTCAATTTATAAAGGATATCGACCGTGACAATGTCAAGATCTATTGGCAGGCAAATCCCTTTAAGTCGTTTGAGTACAATGTTGAAGCTATAAAGGCACTTCTTCCATATACCACTCACGTACACGTGTGCAACTGGAAAGAGCTTGAAAAATTCCCTCTCGCCGATGCTTTTTCCGATTGGTGCGAATATGCAAAGCTTTTAAAAAATGACGACAGAGTTTTTATGCTTGAATTTATGCCGGATGCAGAGCCTGCTTCGTTACCAACAGAGACACAAACACTCCGTGATATTGCAAAAGAGGTAGAATAATGAATATTTTAGATAAGAATTACGATTCAAGCATTTGGGTGCGTTCAAGAAGTATCCCCTCCTTTAAGCCTTTACTTGATAATATTATGAAATCCTACGACGAGTATTGCGTTGGTGAGATACCAACTGCAAAATTCAGTCATTTCCGCCTTTTTCACGATGTCGGCGACAGAATAACATATCAGGAAAGCTTCTTCAAGCGTCAGCATAGAATGTTCACTATGACCGCACTTTGTCTTATATATCCGGAAAATGAAAAATATCTTGAGCTTTTGCAAGACACTATTTTTGAAATATGCGATCTTTACGTTTGGGCTTTGCCTGCACACATCGAAAGCATTGACGTAAACAATAATACCGAGCTTGACCTTGATGCTTGCTCGATAGCGTATGCTCTTGCTCTTATAAAGGTAATGCTGAAGGACCGCCTTCACCCTCTCATCTTATCAAGAATAGATGCTGAGATTGACCGCAGAGTGGTAAAGCCGTTTCTTGAAAAAAGATGGCACTGGGAATTCCGTTCAAACAACTGGACTACCGTTTGTGCAGGAAGCGTCGGATGCACTCTTATGCTTAACCGTCCCGAAATTTTCGAGCTTGTTGAGGATAGAATAAATCACGATATGCAAACCTATATTGACTCATACGGAGATGACGGAGTTTGTACAGAGGGCGCAGGCTATTGGGGATATGGCTTTGGATACTATCTTACCTATGCCGATCTTTTGAAAACGTATTCAAACGGATGTGTGGATCTTTTGAAGGGCGAAAAAATAAAGAGCATCGCAACCTTCTTCCAAAAGATGATACTTGACGAAAATGTTGTAGTTACATACGGAGATTGCGGTCTCGGAAGTAAAATGGCAATCGATTGCGGTCTTGTATACAAGCTTAAATCGATTTTCGGCGATGCTTATGAAATCCCTCCGTCCGAAATGATCTCATATGGGGTTCATTATTTTCCGTTTTTTATTGATTCGTTTATCTGCTACAACGACTCATATGAAAAATCAACTCTTTCAAAAAATGTTGAATATTTTATGGCAGATCAAGGCTGGTATGTAAAAAGGACTCCTTCCTACAGCTTTTCATGCAGAGGTGGAACAAACGGAGAGAGCCATAATCATAACGATGTCGGCTCGTTTATCTTCTGTTCAAACGATAAGCAGGTGCTTTGTGATATCGGCGGACGCCCATACACAAGACAGTACTTTGAGCACGAATTAAGATACACTTTCCTCGAAACCTCGTCAAGAGGTCACAACGTTCCTATTATAAACGGACTGTATCAGGCTAATATTCCGGAAACTCGCTCATATACAACGTTTGAAAACGGCATTGTAAGTATTGATTTTCACGAGCTTTACGATATTGATGGATTAAAGCTCGTACGTAAATATAAGCCTTACGAAAACGGCGTTTTGATTACCGATCAATTTGACGGTGTTGAGTCATTTACCGAAAGACTTGTTTCGTACGATAAACCTGAAATAAGAAACGGCGAGATATCTATAGATAATGTAAGAATATTGTTCGACCCATCTCTTGCCGATGCAGATTATATTATAGAAAAGAACGCAAGAAGCCTTAATACCGACGGAAGCATGGCAAAAACCAGAGATATATACTGTATAAATATCAATATTAAATCCCCCGTGGACAGCTTTTCTTTTAAGGTTGAGGTGCTTTAATATGTTTGAAAAATTTAAAGATCCCGAATTTATAAAAGAACTTCGGGAAAGTGAAAAATACGCGTCGGTTCGCGCTCAATACGAAAAATTATACAATGAAAAGGTCGTTGACGAGCCCCTTATGCTTAAATTCTCGAAGTTCAGGCTTTTTGCGGAAAAGGGCGAGCGTAACCTTTATGAATATGCACTCAATCAGCATCTTGACAAATTAACCCTGAACGCTTATATGGCACTAATATATGGCGGTAAATATATAAGCGAGCTTGAGGATGCTCTTTATGATGTTTTGTCTATATACGTTTGGGCTATTCACGCTCACGTTCCGGATATAAACGAGGAAAACTACTACGAGCTTGATCTTTGCTCAACCGCTCTTGGCTCGACTATTGCAACTATTGATCTCCTTTTGGGTGACAAGCTTCATCCTCTTATAAGAAAACGCATTGATACCGAGCTGAAACGCAGAATATTAGAACCGTTTAAAAAGCAGATCTGGCATTGGGAGGACAGGTATAACAATTGGACTTCGGTTTGTGCAGGTCATACAGCTGTTACACTTATGATAAAATATCCCGAGGAGTTTGATAAGCTTTACGATCGCTTTGCCGAAAATATGCGAAAATTTATTGCAGGCTTCTCTGACGATGGCGTTTGCTATGAGGGCGCGGGATATTGGGGCTACGGGTTATCCTCATTTGTAATGTATGCCATTCTTTTGAAGGAATATACAAACGGTAGGGTTGACTACTTTAAGGACGAAAAGGTGAAAAACATCTGTCGCTTTTTTGAAAAGGTTACACTCTCACCCGATATTATTACCTGCTACGGAGATACGGGAGTTGATATAAAAATAAATTCAAATCTTTTATATCCTTTAAAAAAGATATACGGAGAGGAAATATGGTTTCCGAACGAAAGCAGACTTGCATATCCTTACAGTCAATTTGCTTTAGTGCTTCTCTATCTCGAATATTACGACCCTAAATATACCTCGGATGAATTAAGAAATGCCGAATATTATATGCCTCACGCAGGCTGGTATACTAAGCGCACAGACAACTATTCGTTAGCTGCGCGTGGCGGAACAAACGGCGACAGTCACAACCACAATGACGTTGGCTCGTTTATGCTTGTAAAGAATAACCGTCAAGTGCTTTGCGATATGGGTACAAGATACTATACAAAGGATTATTTTGAAATGCCCGCAAGATATCAATATCTTGAAACGTCGTCAAGAGGTCACAACGTTCCTATTATAAACGGTCAATATCAAGCCAATGTACGCGAAACTCGCTCATATACATCGTTTGAAAATGGCGTTTTCAGTGTTGATTTTAAGGAGCTTTACGATATTCCCGAGCTTAAAAAGCTCGTGCGCGAATACAGCACTACCGAAAATACGGTTACAGTAAAGGACTCTTACTACATTGAAGGAAAATCAACATTTACAGAGCGTCTTATTTCATATGCAGAGCCAAAGATAAACGGCTCAGAGATCGAAATTGATGGGGTTTTGATCAAATTTGATGCAAGCCAAGCAAAGGCTCACTATGAAACCGATATCCATGTTACGAAAAATCCGGATGATTCAAATAATGAATCTGTAGTTTATCTTATAAGCATTGATGTAAACGAGGATCTTAACGAATTTTCATTTACTATAATAACATAAATAAAAAAAGAAAACGCACAAAGTGCGGGTGCTCGTAAAACAGTTACAGCTATATAACAGAAAAAAACAAACTGATCAATGAGAATTTGACTAAAGGGGTGCATCATTTTGGCAGAGATGTTATACAAGTATTTATTAAGAGAAAAAAAGAAAGACGATTCTTTGCTTTGTATAAAGTGGTTAAGCAAAGAAGATCTTCATGTATTTAATAATCACTTGGCAATGTGTGGTCAGGCAGCAATCGATAACACTTTGTGGAATGCAATATTCGAAGAAGGTACTATATATGCTGGCTTGTTTATTGATTCTAAGATGGTAGCACGAGCTTGTGTTGAAAAGTATTCAAATGAAGCGTGGGAAATAGCCGATGTTAGGGTAGTTCGTGAATATCGTAATAAAGGATTAGCCTATAATATATGTTCGTATGTTTTGGAATATATCCTGGAAAACAAAAGAATTCCAACCATGAGAACCGAAGCGGATAACTATCCTATGCAAAAAGTAATTTCAAAATTGGGATTTACTTCCGAAATGTAAAAAATAATATTTATGATGTGATATATTGGGCAAATTGGAAGTTATTGAGCAGATAAGGGCGCACTTCTATACACTGTTCGGTGTAGTGTGTAATGTGCAATTCTGCGTTGCACCCAAGCCTCCCTCTGACGAGGGAGGTGGCAAAAATCTTTGATTTTTGACGGAGGGAGAGAAAATGAAAGACTACAACAAAAAGATTATCCCTCTGGCAAAAGCACTGAAGAAAAATATGACTCCTTGGGAACGGAAATTATGGTATGATTTTCTTTGTAACTATCCGGTACGGTTTCAAAGGCAAAAAGCGATTGGAAACTATATTGCAGACTTTTATTGTGCCAAAGCGAGGTTGATCATTGAGCTTGATGGCGGAGGGCACTATACGACGGAGCAGAGAATAAAAGATAAACAGCGGACCAATGAGTTGAACGCTATGAACCTAACGGTAGTAAGGATTTGCAACTTGGATATTGACCGAAAATTCCGCGGTGTATGTGAGTATGTTGATCGTTTGGTACAAAATTCTCTCCCTCAGTCACCTTCGGTGACAGCTCCCTCGTCATAGGGAGCATTGAACACTACTGTTAAAAAACAATAAGTTAAAATCCTCCCTGTGAGAAATCTCACAGGGAGGATTAACTGTTTTATGAAAACACAAATAAAGCCGAGTTTTTTTTTGCTCAATTATATGAGCTCGTGTTGTGCAAGGTAAGCGCGAAGTTTTTCGGCATCTCCATCAAAAAGATAACCGGCAATTCCCGCTGACTCACAAGCTGCGATGTTATTTTTGTTATCATCTATAAATATACATTCTTCGGGTACAAGAGAGTATCTTGTCAAAATATACTCATATATTTCAGAATTGGGTTTTACCATACCGATCTCTCCGGAAATAACGAGACCGTTAAAAAGAGCAAGCTCCGGAAATACAATATCTATTTCTTCACGCAATCTTTGGTTGAAGTTTGAAAGAAGATAAAGCGGCGTACCTTTAGCGTTTATATCGCGCACAAGCTTGCGCATACCGTCTATCGGAGGGCAATGGCTCGTCCATTTATCGCAAATGCCGCAGGCAGCATCAAAAAGCCTTTCGGGGAGTTCCTTTTTCACTTCTTTCTTGTAAGTCTCGGGCTCAAGCGCACCTGCGTCAAAGGCGTCCCAATATTTTCTCGCCATTGCGACCCTCGCCAAAAGATCAATATCGTTTTCATCATCTGCAAAGAATGATGCTATATAATGCTCATCGTAGCTGATAAGTACATTGCCGCAATCAAAAATAATATTCTTGATCATAATATTCCTCCTTGGGTAAAACTGTCATTCTTAATTTCGACGCCCCGTAAGGGTACAATTTTATACGTTCCGTATTTTCAGAAAAACGCATCGTTCTCTTTTTGGGTATGGAAGGCGTAAACGTTTTTATTTTCCCGAAAGAAATCTCCTTGGGTTCGTATTTCCAATTTGTCGCCTTCATTTTTCTGGCTCGGCGCAATTTCCAATTTTCCACCTCTTTGCAAGAAACGATTATGCAAGGAAGATCTGCCTCCAAAGACCATTTTTCATCATTCCCCTCGCAAAATTCAGGATCTGCCTGTGCCGCAACAGCATAATTCCATTTTTTGTCAGGAACAATACGGTATGACGGGTATTCCTTGATAGTTTTGAATATGCTTCTTTCGCCTATCATACCGAGGCTGTAAACAAGGGGACCGCGTTCAAAATATACTCCGCCGTGATTTTCCTTTTCCGAAATGCCGGCATAGAGTTCCATATGAATAACGGCATCTTCCGTTATCTCAAAAGTCTGAAATCCCGCTTCTGAAGCGACTTTTTTGCCGGTCCAAGCCGTTTTGGAGCGTGCGCTTATACCAAGACTGCGGCACCATTCCGGAATGCGCAGACGAAGCGTAAACGGCGCTTCCGTTTTTATTTCAAACTCAATGTCAAGTTTAAAAGGATACCCGGTTCGCTGAGTTATGGAAAAAGAATTACCATCTATCTCTCCCTCCAATACGGACGGACCATACATTCTCGCAGTAATGACATTATCCTTCACATCCCACATAGAGTGAATATAGTTGGGCATTATACGGTTAACGTTTCCGGGACAACAAGCGGTAAAAGGCATAGGAGAATACGCCATAGAACTTCCGCCTACGTCAAAGCGGCAAATTGAAGAATTTTCATCAAGTATTATTTGGTTAGCGCAAGAAAAATATTGGAGCGCGCGAAAATCCTCCGTTACAGAACCGACGCCCGCATTGAAAACGCATTTCTCTACCATATCCGAATATTTTACATCATCGCTTATCTCTGCAAGATAATGGAGAGACCAGCTCATATCCGCAATATCGCAGGTTTCATAAGTTTCGTCATATCTGTCATTAAGCATATATTCTGAAGAAGAATTGCATCCGCCCGGAAGCATATAGTAGCGTTCTATCTTTTTATACGCTTTTATAGTTTGATTAAGATATTTTTTTCTGCCCGTGGCACGGTAAAGAAGCGCGCCGAGCTTTGCATATTCGTTATATGTAACGCCATGGAAATTTGCTTTTTCAGCAATTTTGGAGATTGCTTGTGCAATGGGATTATCTTTTCCGCTTTCATAAGTATCCCAAGCCATATCGAGAAGAGCTTTATTTTTGTTGATGCGGTAAAGTTCCAGCATTATCTCCACGTTATATACGTTTCGTATCGCACTGTAATCAACGGGATAACCGAGGTAATGATGCGTAAGCGCTTCTATAATTTTTTCATCCTTATTGTAATTGTAAAGCGCAAGGCAAGCACGGAAAAAAATAACGTGTGGCCATCTCGTGTATTCATCCTTTATATCTTTCAGCTCCGTGGGTCCGATATAGCCGTCCTCATCTGCCTTTTCAAGAACCGGATATATCATTTCTTCAGCTTTGGAAATAAGCACAGGGTCGCAGAGAAGCACGGCTGTGCGCACAAATCCATCTATATGATAGGCGGTTTGTTCAAACGGCCACCAAAACTGTGTACTTTTGAAAGGCTCAAGTTTTTCCGCTCCCCAAAATTTGCGGTCAAAAGGAAAACCTGCTTGCTCAATATTCCCGGTAAGACCGTTCATCTGTGTTTTTAAATATTCCAAAAGCCACCCCTGTGGCTTTATATTGGCATTTATCATAGTTTCTCCTTGTATAAGGTGAATAAAATTGATTAGATATATTCTACACAATAACTCAAAAAAAAGCAACCCCAAAAGCTTTTATGGTTGCAATTTTTTAATGGATATAGTATAATTTTACTATAATGTTCTCTAACGGAGGAAAAAATGAGTTTCTATATAGGAATCGACCTTGGAACATCGGCAATGAAGCTTCTGCTTCTTGATGAGCAAGGCGTAATAAAAAACAGCGTAAGCAGATCCTACCCCGTTTCCTTTCCCCACCCCGCTTGGAGCGAGCAACGCCCCGAAGATTGGTGGGAGGCTTGCAAAGACGGCATCCGCGAGCTTACAAGCGGTATCGATAAAAATCTTGTTTGCGGTATCGGCGCAGGCGGTCAGATGCACGGACTTGTTGCTCTCGATGAAAACGATGAAGTGATCCGCCCTGCCATCCTTTGGAATGACGCAAGAACGGCAAATGAAGTTGATTTTCTCAACAACGAAATAGGCAAGGAAAAACTCTCCGCGCTTACTGCCAACATTGCTTTTGCGGGATTTACAGCCACAAAGATCCTTTGGATGAAAAATAATGAACCTGAAAATTTTTCGCGCATTAAGAAAATAATGCTTCCGAAAGATTATATAAATTATAAGCTCACAGGCGTTCACGCAACGGATTATTCCGATGCTTCCGGTATGCTCTTGCTTGACGTAGAAAACAAATGCTGGTCTTCGGAAATGCTCTGCCTTTGCGGAATTGCCGAAGAACAGATGCCTACTCTTTTTGAAAGCTTTGATGTTATCGGAACACTTTCGGAAGACTGTGCGAAAGCGCTCGGCTTGCCGAATAGTGTAAAAGTTGTAGCAGGTGCAGGAGATAACGCCGCGGCCGCTATCGGAACCGGTACTGTCGGCGACGGTAACTGCAATATCTCCCTTGGAACTTCGGGAACGATATTCATTTCCGCAAAAGATTTCTGCGTTGACTCCAACAATGCGCTCCACGCTTTCGCCCACGCAGACGGTAATTATCACCTTATGGGCTGTATGCTCTCTGCCGCAAGCTGTAACAAATGGTTCTGCGACGAGATACTCCATACAACGGACTATGCCGCAGAACAAAAAGATATAACGGAAGATATGTTCGGCAAAAACCGCGTATTTTTCCTTCCCTATCTTATGGGCGAGCGAAGCCCCATAAACGACACGAACGCCCGCGGTACTTTTACAGGTATGACAATGGATACCAAGCGCGAAGACCTTGTGCTTGCCGTTCTTGAGGGCGTTGCTTTCGCAATCCGCGACAGCTTTGAGGTCGCAAAGAAGCTCGGAATTGATATTCCCCGCAGTAAGATATGCGGCGGCGGCGCAAAATCCCGCCTCTGGTGTAAGATTTTTGCAAACGTCCTCAGTATTCCGCTTGATATACCGCAGACGGAAGAAGGCCCCGGCTACGGCGGCGCTATGCTTGCAATGGTTGGATGCGGACTTTATAAAGATGTTAACGAATGTGTGTCTGCTCTCGTTAAAACCACTGCGACAATAGATCCCACCCCCGAACTTTCCGCAAGATACGAAGAAAGATACCAAAAATTCAAGAAAATCTATCCCGCAATGAAAGAACTCTTTGCGGATATGCAATAAGGAGAATTAAAAATGAAAGAATTTTTTTCCCGGATCCCTACAATAAAATACGAAGGTCCCAAGACAACTAACCCCTTCGCTTTCAAGTACTATGACCCCAACCGTGTAATTATGGGCAAAACAATGGAAGAACACCTTCCTTTTGCTATGGCTTGGTGGCATAACCTCTGCGCCGCAGGCACGGATATGTTCGGCAGAGATACGGCGGATAAATCCTTCGGTGCTGAAAAAGGCACGATGGAACACGCAAAAGCAAAGGTTGATGCAGGCTTTGAATTTATGCAGAAGCTCGGTATCAAATACTTCTGCTTCCACGATGTTGACATTGTTCCCGAAGCTGACGACATCAACGAAACAAACCGCAGACTCGACGAAATTTCCGATTACATTCTCGAAAAAATGAACGCCACAGGCATCAAATGCCTGTGGGGTACGGCAAATATGTTCAGCAATCCCCGCTTTATGAACGGTGCGGGCAGCACAAACAGCGCAGACGTTTTCTGCTTCGCTGCGGCTCAGGTAAAGAAAGCGCTTGATATTACAGTTAAACTCGGCGGCAAGGGCTACGTTTTCTGGGGCGGCCGCGAAGGCTACGAAACCCTCCTCAACACAGATGTGAAGTTCGAGCAGGAAAACATCGCTCGCCTTATGCACCTTGCCGTTGATTACGGCAGAAAGATCGGTTTTACAGGCGACTTCTACATCGAACCCAAGCCCAAAGAACCTATGAAGCATCAGTATGATTTCGATGCGGCTACGGCAATCGGCTTCTTGCGTTACTACGGACTTGACAAAGATTTCAAGATGAATATCGAGGCAAACCACGCAACGCTCGCAGGTCACACATTCCAGCACGACCTCCGCATCTCCGCTATCAACGGTATGCTCGGCTCTATCGATGCAAACCAGGGCGACTATCTCCTCGGTTGGGACACGGACGAGTTCCCCTTTAACGTATATGAAACAACTATGTGTATGTATGAAGTTCTTAAAGCAGGCGGTCTTACAGGCGGCTTCAACTTTGACGCAAAGAACCGCAGACCCAGCTATACAGCGGAAGATATGTTCCATGCATTCATCCTCGGTATGGATACATTCGCTCTCGGCCTTATCAAAGCGGCTGAACTTATCGAAGACGGCAGAATAGACGGCTTCATCGCTGAACGCTATGCAAGCTTCGGTGGCGAAATCGGCAAAAAGATCCGCAGCGGTGAAACAACGCTTGAAGAACTTTCCGATTACGCTTGCAAGCTCGGCGCTCCCGAACTTCCCGGCAGCGGCAGACAGGAATATCTTGAAAGCATTGTAAACAACGTAATGTTCGGCTAATGAATAAAAAACAGGCTCATTTAAAACGAGCCTGTTTTTTATTCAATAATGTACTTTTTCTTTTTGGATTTGATTTTCTGCTTTTGTACTTTTTCTGCCTGCAATATATTTTACAAGCATCGGTACAAGCAGAACAACGTACGCAGCAAGAGAAAATACCGCAATATATATAAACAAACACCACGGGAATGGCACAACCGCTTGCACTGAAGAATAAACAGGAAGCGATGGTTCACAATAAGGGCTTATAAAAAACATATTAAAAGTCTCCCTTTCAAGAAGTCCGCTCGCATGCGCGATCTCATTCATAATTATCGCAAGGCATACACAAACAGCAAATACAGGAATCGCTTTTAAAATTGTTTTGTGCTCTGCTTTGACGTAACCTGTGCAGAATAAATAAATACTCATCATTATCATCGCACCGTGGCAGATCATAGATTGAATGTTGATGCCTATCGTGTCAACGAATACCTGCGGCGGATAAAACATTACGCAAAGCCCCGCGAACATTGAGAATGTTGCAAGATAAGCACAGCATGCATCATGAATCTTCCCTTTTTTCAAAAATCCGGCTAAAAAACCAATATACATCGGCGTAGAACAAAATTGAAACGGGAATATGTACCATTGATAATCGTAGGTTATATTTTGACCATCGTAGGAAAAACTATGGTTTATCTGTTTATATATTTCCAAAAGTAAAACTATCCCCGAAACAACAAGCAGTAACTTGCGCATAAATTTTTCATCGGGATCTTTACGGATCTTCCATAAAATAATTGCGGCTACTATCGGTAAAGCAAAAAAGAATAAGTGAAACCACCCATACATAGGCGGTTCTTCCATTTTTGCATCTAAAAACAAAAGTACCTTTCCCAGAAATTCCAATTTTTCATCTCCTTAAATAGTTGGCAATCTATAACGTATTTAATTATAACATAAATTGTATCCTATTCAATATGCTTCATTAAATCTTAATAATTCTACATAAAAACAACAAAAATCCGAAAACAATGCCGTAGCCTGTTTTCGGATTATCGTTTATTATTTTGCTGCTGCTCCGGAAAAAACTTTACGGAGCAAAAATGAAAGACCAAGGCCGATTATTAACATTTGACCTCCTGTTAATATTTATTTTTTACGAATTGCAAATGTTTAGCCGTTATAAATCAATTTATCTTTCAAGTACAAGGTAAGCCCATCTCTACAAACGCGCAGAAAACGACACCTTACTCTGCGAAGTAAATTTTTCATCGTTTCCCATTGGGCCCACACTCCTTTACATATCTTTATTTTCATTTATATTATAACACATAAATCGTATTTTGTCAATATGCACAAACATTATCTTATAAATCGCAAAAAATACAGCATTTTAACAGAATCAAATTAAAGCTCCGCCCTCTGCTTTTCTTCCGCCGTTTTTACCCATTCAACAGCCGCTTGATATTTTTCAGTTTCCCTTACGGAGTTGAACCAAGACCATCGGGGATCGGTAAGCAGATCGCATATAATTTCCATATCGTAAAATGAAATATTGGTAATTCCGAATAATTTATGCTCGTTACCGTTTTCATCTACAGCACTGCTCCAATCTTTGCTTACCTTGATTTCAGAGAACATCCTGCCGCCCACATCGAGCCATTCCGCCTCAGTCGAAAAAACGTATTTGCATTTTTCAATAGCGGAATCAAAATTTTTCCATCCATCATCTGTCTTTTTCTGTGCAAACAGGCAAGCCGCATAAACGAGCTGTTTGTATGCGTAAAACATCTTCCATCCATCGGGAACTTCTCCATTCTCCCCGAAGGATTCCACTGTTCTCAAAATCGAACGCTGAAACTCAAGCTTTTTGGCAGACCCCAATTTGTCGGGGCAACGTCTGTCCAAGTGAATTGCAAAGGCTTCAAATGTTTCAATTCCAGTTTGAATATGTTCGGCGTTCCAATCATTATGAGTTCTTGCACGGGTAACAAGACAGGATCTTCTGCTGAATCCCGCATAAGGAGCCATATCCAGCCATTTTTCAAGCTCATTTTCGGGGCACATCGCCGACATATAATGAATAACACCCGTGCGGAAACGTGTATCGAGCAATCTTTGAGCGTTTTTCATAGCAATAGGATAATATTTTTCCGTTTTTTCCTTGTCGCCCGCAGCATAGTCCCTTATAGCGCCAATAAGCTTATATGCGTAATAATCAACGTCGGGATATTTTTTGCAATACTCCATAACAAAATCGATTTCCTCCGTTGTATCACAGGAGAGGGTATTTATCTTTGCAAAAAATATTTGAGCATCCTTTTTCTTGGCATCAGTGTCGTTAGACAAGAGCGCGTCAATGCTCACTCCAAAATAATTTGCAATAGAAGGCAAAAGTTCAAGGTCAGGATAGCAAATTCCAATTTCCCAGCGAGAAATGGATTGTGCAGATACGCCAAGAACTTCTGCAACTTTTTCCTGTGTTATATTTTTCTCTTTGCGCAGATTTTTAAAATTTTCCCCAAAATTCAAATTCATATAATATATTCCCTTCTTAAATAAAATATTAGAAGCGGCCTCTTCTGGTTATATTATATCATCGCGGTAATGCCTTTTCAAGCTCACGTTTATTGAGAGGAACTCTTGCAAAACGTGAAATAATGCCAATATTCAAAATAAAAAGGCTGGGATAAGTTAATCGCATTACATATGAACAAAAAGCTTCAACTTCCACAACTGAATTTCTTCTGCGCACTGAGTTAGTGGAATTGTAATTTCATATCAATCTTCCTTACTTGTCGGTAAAATTTTGAATTTTATATTATACCACAACTATTGTCACCTGTCACCCCGACTGTAAACTTTTTTATTTTTTATATTGAAATGTTTATGTTTTTGTGGTATAATAATTTAAATAACGATTTAGGAGGCGCTGTTATGAATATTCTTCATATGAAATACGCCGTTGAAGTTGCAAGGCTAGGCTCATTAAATAAGGCATCCGAAACACTGATGATCGCTACACCAAACATCAGCCGTTCTATTAAAGAACTGGAAAGCGATCTGGGTATAACGATATTCCAACGCTCTGCAAAAGGTGTGGTGCTCACCCCCGATGGCGAAGAGTTTATTGACTATGCTACTGATATATTAAATCGCATTGAACGAATGGAACAAGCCTATCGTGATGGATCACACAACAAAAAGAAAAAATTCTCCATCTCTGTTCCCCGCGCCTGCTATATATCTGCTGCACTCGCGGAGTTCTCGAAGCGAATCGGTTCTGCAGATGTAGAAATATATTATAAGGAAACAAACTCAAAGAAAACTATCAACAAAGTATTGACCAACGAATACAAGCTCGGAATCATTCGTTATTCTGAAAGCCACGATAAGCATTTCAAAAATATGCTTGAAGAAAAGGGACTTACATATGAAATCATTGCTGAGTTCTCCTACGTGCTGATCATGAGTAAAAATAATCCTTTGGCTAATAAAAACAACATCACATACGAGGATCTTTCTCCTTATATTGAAATCGCGCACGCGGATCCTTATGTCCCCTCTTTGTCAATGTCCAAGGTGTTCAGAGAGGAATTGCCAGACAACATAGGACGTCGCATTTTTGTTTTTGAGCGTGCAAGCCAATTCGATCTGCTTTCAGGAAATCCCGAAACGTTTATGTGGGTATCGCCTGCCTCCCAAGAAATCCTTGATCGTTATAATCTTGTTCAGCGAGTTTGTGAAGGAAAGAAGAAAACCTATAAGGATATTCTTATATATCATAAAGGATACAAGCTTACAAAGCTTGATAACGAATTTATAACCGCTTTAACCGAATCAAGACGAAAATATCTTAACTAAACACCTCGAAGGCTTTGCTCATAAAAAGCAAAGTCTTCTTTCAATACGTCTTGTATCGATATTGATAATACCGATTTAACTTTTTAATTATTCCCAAACACGAATTAGTGTGTTATAATCTTAACGAAATAAAAAAATAAGAATCATAAAGGAGAAAAAATTATGGCACGTTTTACATTACCCCGCGATCTTTATCATGGCAAGGGCGCTCTTGAAGCGCTGAAGACTCTTAAGGGAACCCGCGCAATGGTTTGCGTTGGTGGCGGCTCTATGAAGCGCTTCGGTTTCCTTGACAAGGTTGTTTCCTACCTTAAGGAAGCAGGCATGGAGGTTGAGCTCTTTGAAGGCATCGAGCCCGATCCTTCCGTTACCACCGTTATGAAGGGTGCTGAGGCTATGCTCGCGTTC
>JAGAPG010000004.1 GCA_017623355.1 Clostridia bacterium | reverse complement strand
GTATCGGTGATACCAATTTGATACCGTTTTTTCGTAGACTCCATAGACGAGGCGGAAAATAGCGGTCAAATCCCCCGAAAAAATCACGCAAAAAGACCTTAATACACTACATTTAATGCTAATTTAAGCGAGTGGGAATGACTTGAGCAAAGCTGAAGTCAACTATGATCGTTTCGCAGAAGCGGTAATAACATAACTTTTGGCGAAGCCAAATTCATAACTCTAAACTCATAACTTCTCGTTTTCCGTTTTGCAAAACGATCTTACAGTTATAGTTGCCTTCGGCAAGTTATGATCGGCTTCGCCAAGCTTATAAATTGAGGTAGTTTTATGAAAAGAGTTAATTTTTCAGATGTAAAAATAACGAACGGATTCTGGAAGCAAAAGCAGGAGCTCGTGAGAAGCGTTACTGTAAATGCGGTTTATGACAGATTTTTTGAAACAGGAAGATTTGATGCCTTCAAATGCGACAAATCAAATCCGATAAAGCCACATATCTTTTGGGACTCCGACGTTGCAAAATGGATAGAGGGAGTTGCTTATCTTACAAAAGAAAAACGAGAGCCCTCTCTTGAAAAGATCGTTGACGATCTCGTTGACGAAATTGAAAAAAATCAATGTGAAGACGGATATTTCAATACGTTTTATATCACCGTTGAACCAGAAAACAGATTCAAATTCCGTGACTGTCATGAGCTTTACTGCTTAGGACATTTAATTGAAGCTGCCGTTGCTTACTACGAGGCAACGGGCAAGGATAAGCTTCTTCGTCTGATGTGCAAATATGCAGATCTTGTTGAAAGAGCCTTCAAGATTGAGGGTTCTACAGGATTTTCAACTCCGGGTCATGAGGAGATAGAGCTTGCATTGGTTCGTTTATACGAATGTACCTCGGAAAAAAGATATTTAGAGCTTTCAAAGCATTTTGTTGACAAAAAAGGATCTGAGGCTGACCCTCTTACAGCTTGGAGTGAATATTCATACTTTCAGTCACACAAGCCCGTTCGCGAGCAAGAGACCGCTGAGGGACACGCGGTGCGCGCGGTATATCTTTATTGCGCTATGGCAGACCTTGCTTTGAAATATAACGATGACACTCTAAAAAATGCTTGCAAAAAAATATTCGACAACATCTCGAAAAAGCGTATGTATATAACAGGCGGAATCGGCTCGTCAAACGCGGGAGAAGCTTTCACTGTCGACTACGACCTTCCTAATCTTATCGCTTACACAGAGAGTTGCGCAGCACTTGGACTTGCCCTTTTCGCTCACAGAATGCTGTTGCTTGAAAACGACTCAAAATATGCAGACGTCGTTGAAAGAGCCATTTACAACGGATTTCTCTCTTCTATCTCTTTAGACGGAAAGGCGTTTTTCTATACTAACCCACTTGAAATTTTGCCGTATATGCTCACAAGAGACACGAGCGTTAAGGAAAAAAATCCTTTACACATTCCTAACCCGCAAAGGCAAGAGGTATTTGACTGCTCGTGCTGTCCCCCGAATATTGTAAGATTTATTCCATCTATTGCTAATCTTATGTATACATACGACGAAAGCACTATTTATATTCATCAGTTTATGGAGAGTAAAGCGAGCATAAAAATAGGCGAGCGCGTGTATGAAATAGAACAAAAAACCGCCTATCCGTATGACGGAAAAATAAGCATCTCGGTAAAGGGCGGTGCTATAAGAGTAGCCGTACGTATTCCCTATTGGTGCGAAAGCTACGAGGGAGAAACCAAAAACGGATATGCGTATTTTGATATTAACAGCACGTCAACAGACATTTCTCTCGATTTTGAAATGAAGCCGAGATTTGTATATTCAAATCCCGAGGTGCTTGCAAATGCAGGAAAATGCGCGGTGATATGTGGACCTTTAGTGTACTGTATGGAAGGACACGATAATGAAGCGCATCTTAGAAATATAGTTCTTGATACAAGCTCCGAAATGCACTCAGGATATAACGATAAGCTTGATTCTCCTACCATTTTGATAGATGCGTACACCAAAGAGGAAAGTAATGAGCTATATTCATTTACCAAGCCTAAATACAAAAAAATAAAAGCCACGCTGATCCCTTATTTCACCTTTGCAAACAGAGGCGTTAACGAAATGCAGGTATGGCATTTGTACAAATAAAAAAGCCGTTAAATGATCTTTCTCTTAATTGTTCTTGATTTTTTATAAAATAACGGCTAAAATATTGAAATCGTAATATGTTTATGATAGAATATACTTGTAAAATTCGTTAAAGAAAGGATGATATTATGAACGAATATTCAAAATTCTGCCCATACTGCGGAAAGCAGATTTCTGCTGATTCGGTATTTTGCTCAAACTGCGGCGCGTCGCTTGCAAAGCATGAGGAACAGGACGAAAGAGCTAAGTATGAGCAGGCTCAATACGAGCAATATAAGCAAGGTCAGTACAGCGAAAACGTCAATGACGCTCAGGCTCAATATGAATATGATCAAGCTCAATATACTCAAAATACATACGTACAGCAGCCCGTAAGCAAGAAAAACTCTGTTTTATCAATGATATTCAGTATAATTTCTCTTACATCTGCGGTTTACGCTATTATCCCTCCGTTTTTATTCATCGCATTCACTCCTATAGCTATCGTGTTTATGATCCTCGGATTTAAAAAACGCAGCGCTTTTGTTCGTGAAAATGGAATGGATAACGGTTTTTCAAAGACGGGAAAGATATGCTCTACAATATCTATTCCGGTAACGATCATATTTACACTTCTCGGTCTTATTCTTTCTATTGCTTTCGTTATCGGCGTAGCTGCCGCAGGCGCTGAATCCTACTATTATTATTCTTATTATTAAAAAATTTGGCTGTTGCTCTCGCAACAGCCTTTTTTATTTTTTACTCGTTTTATTATTCCACAGGAGTCTGTTGTCCAAACGGCTCGCTTGTATATGCCGCTGCGCAGAACTTGCCGATATTTATGTTTTCTGTTTTAACACCGTTAAATATCTCTGTTCCCGCACCAAGCGCAAAGAGAGGAACATCAGCATTTGTATGCTCCCAGGAGTTAAAATAGAAATATTTCGGAAGCTTCTTTGCTTGCTCAAGCGCTCCTGTTTCGTGATCGGCAGTCACTATAAGAGCTGTGTCGGGATGACAAAGAGTAAACTGTGTAGCATATGCGATAACATCATCAAATCTTGTAACGTATTCTATAACTCCGTTTTTATCCTTTGAATGAGATGCCTTATCTATCATTCCCTCCTCAAGCATAATGAAAAACCGTGATCCGTCAGAGGATATTTCATTAAGAGCCGTCTTTGTGTGATTTATAAACTCATCTCCGACATCTCCGGCTATATAATCAATCGTTTGCGATGCTATAACCTCATTTATCTTCGCTTGAAGTATCTCTGTGTCCTCGCGCGAATTGTGATGACAAAGAAAGGATGACGGAGTAGCTCCGGTTATAACGTCAGTCGTTATAACTGCCGTTTTTGCCCCGCTTATATAAGCAAGCTCTCTTACGTTTCTCTTAGCATTTCCGTCCTTATCAAGACCTATATATTTATTAAGCGTCTTATATCCCGTTGACATAGCCGTTCCGCTGGCTGCGCTGTCCGTATATTCCTCATCTCCGTTAATAACGGATTGTGAACGGGTAACGCTTTCCCCGATGCTCGAAAAGCCTCTTGCCACAAATGAATCAAGGCCGTTCATCTCAGCCATCGTAATATGTACAGGTCCCATCCCATCGCCAATCATAAGAATAACATTTCTGTATTCGCTTTCAAATTCAAAGGTAAGCGCTGTTTCGGCTTTCGGAACGTTACAAACGTCAAGTCCGTTTTTGCTGACTAATGTATATCTGTTTATAAAATCACCGCAAGCCGCGCCTATGTATATTCCGAAGCCCTTCATTACTATCTTGCCGTTCTCCATGAAGAGCAAATATTGTTTTTCGGCAAGGGAAGTGTCTGTTTTTGACTCCTCTCTGTTTGTTTCTCCAACCAAAAGCTCAAGCTCTGTCTCGGGAATGTCGTCGGTTACTATTGATAATTCTATATCCATAACATCGTCAACAAGACGCACTAAATTTTCAGCAGCGTATTTCGTTGAAGCGTCGCACTCTGTGGGAATAACTACTGTATATTTTGAAATATCAATATATTCGTGCTGCTTTTCGGGCTCTTGCGAGCTTTCTTCATCCTGTGTTGAGCTTTCTTCATATGAGGTGCTTTCATCATGGGATGCTTGATCGCTTGATGTATCCTCGCTCGGCGATTCAACACTTGAGCAGGAAGCAAGCATACAAAGCATAAGCGCTATACATAAAATAAAGCTTAATATTTTTTTCATCGTTTTTCCCCTTCTAAATATGATTTTTTATATACTCAAAATCGCGATTAAGCGACACTGTGTCGATAATTCCGTCCTTATTAAATGATGTACCCTCAACCGTAAACGCACCGTCGTAGCCGATATCCTTTATAAATTTAAAGAATCGTTCAAAATCAACCACTCCCTCTTTAATATGCAGAGTTTTGAATTTTTGCCACTCCTTATAACCGCCGTTATAGTCGTTTATGTGAAAGTGCTTTATGCGCTTTACTATCTCCCTGTATTTTTCATCGTAGATAAGCTCAAGCTCTTGATGAAACTGAGCCATTTTGGTATCAAAAATAAAGCTTATGCTCGGATATTTTTCATAAAGCTCCACGAGCCTTTGCATTGGGCTCGAATTATTACAAACAATGTTTTCTATAAGAAGCTCAATTCCATACGCATCGGCTATCGCTCTAAGCTCGGAATAAGCGTTTATATTGTGTGAAAAATCCCTGTCCGAGTCAAGCCCGCCCCAAAGATGAAGCACCGCCCTTTTCGCTCCTATTTTGCTTGCAATATCGCAATTTTTCTCAAAGCGTCGAATAGCCTCTGAAAGCTCGCCCTTGGCAAAGTGACTTATAAGCTCGCCTATTTTTTTATCAAAATGCATTACCGGAATATTAAATTCATTCTCGTTAATAAACTCGGTTATCGTATCGATTTTTCCATACCAGGTGTCGTACATCATAAATTCATAGCCGTCACAGTTCAGCTTTGGAAAAATGCTTTTCATAATAGTATGATCTCTGCCGTTCGGAGTTCCAATCACTGCTCCTGTGGAGCATAAAACAAGACTCACAAAATCACCTCTTTTTTATATTTTATCACAAATTCGCGTTTTTGGCAATATAAAATGTCTTTTAATTATTTCCCGAATGAATGCCATTCATATTGACTTTTCTAACAAAATATTATATAATAAAATTAATGAAACTATAAAGGAGATTTTTTATGGAAACTATTTTTTGTACCAATTGCGGTCACAAAATGACTGACGATTCTGCTTTTTGCGGCGAATGCGGCCATCGCATAGCTCCTGCGGTATCAAAATCGGAAGCTCCGCAGAGCGACATCTCAAACGCACAAGCTCCTGTTCAGCAAAGCGCACCTATTCAAAGAGCATATTATTCTCAAAGCGCTAAAGGCTTTTTCGACCGTTTTGGCATATCTGCATTTTTTGCACTTGCATCTATGGCTCTTGCTCTTCCGATTTTCTTTGAGCTTATTAAAAACTTCATCGTAATGAGTGAGGAGGCGGCTTTTGCATTAATAAGCAATACCACAATCGGCATTTTTCTTTGCTTTTTCACTATGCTTTTCTCTCTTGCGGGGATTGCTTTTGCAAGCTCACCGCTTGATAAATCCTCAACGGCAAAGATATCAAAAATTATTTGTATGATAGCTCTTGCATATGCGGCATTCTTCCTTATCGTCTTGACATTACTTTCGTTGATAGGAACTGCCTCTGCAATAAAATAATAAAAAACGCAGTTGCCTCATTAATAATCCTTTGTTTATAAGGGTTTATAATTGATAATATAACAAAAAACAGGAATTTTCAGAAATTCCTGTTTTTATTATTAATTTGTCAGCCTCTTTTTTATAAAATAACATCAAGTATCATCATTGATACGAAGCCGAGCATCGCGCTCCATGTACCCAAATGCTCATGATTTTCACTTTTAGCATCAGGAATAAGATCCTCAATAACCACAAATATCATAGCTCCTGCGGCAAATGCAAGAAGCCACGGCTGAAGCATTTGAATATAAGATGCCAAAAAATATCCTGCTATTGCAAATATCGGTTCTACAAGACCGCTTAACGTGCCGAGTCCGAATGCCTTGTGTCTGCTTTTCGTTGTAACGCTCATAGGAAGTGCAAGAGCCGCGCCCTCAGCGAAGTTTTGAACACCTATTCCTATCGCGAGAGCAAGAGCAGCAAAAATAGAGGATGAACTGCCACCCGAGCTTGCCGAACCCAAGGCAAAGCCAACCGCAAGTCCCTCGGGAATATTATGAAGCGTTACTGCAAGAAAGAGCCTTACCGATTTTTTTACCTGAATATTAGGTCCTTCCTCACTGTTAGTTCCCTTGTGAAAATGCGGAGTCACCTTATCAAGCAGAACAAGGAACAGTCCGCCTATTAAAAATCCAAGCGTTGCGGGAAGAAAATTAAAGCTTCCGTATCCTGTAGTCTCCTCTATCGCGGGAAGCAAAAGTGAAAAAAACGACGCCGAAACCATAACTCCTCCGGCAAAGCCTAAAAATATCGTATTTGCCTTATCGGATATGCCGTTTTTGAAAAAATATACAAGTGACGAGCCAAGCGACGTCGTTACAAATATTATCACAATGCCTAAAATGCTTATCTGCGTATCTGTCATAATCTATCTCCTTTTTTATTATGATAGCATTTATCAAACGCTTTGTCAACTTGACATTAAGAAAATAAAGTGATATAATTTATACGAGGTGATATTATGAACAGCAGCTATTATGATCACGCGCGCTTTTGCTCTCGTTGCGGAGCTGAGCTTGCTCATTGTGCGAATTTTTGCTCGCGTTGCGGAGCGCAGGTATATCAGAATACATATTCTTCAAGTAATCGCTTTTATAATTTTCAAGGTTTTTATCAGCAGCCTGCAAGGGACCTTTCAAATGCGGTACGCTCAATGATATTTGGCGCTATTGCTCCGGAGCTTGCTATATTCAGCTTCATTCCCTTTTTCGGAATATTCTTCCTTGCCGCTACTATAGTATTTATAATTTTAGCCTTCAAAATGCGTTCTGATTTCATTTCAAGATACGGCTTTGAAAACGGATTCACAAGAGCAGGCAAAATATGCGCGACGGTTGCTATCCCGATAACCTCGTTTTTCGGATTTTTAGGAATGATTTTTAATATAGCGTTATTCTTCGCACCGGTATAAAGAGCAGTTATTTACACCAAATAAAATCAACAAAAGAGCAAACATACAAGGTTTTTGTCTTGAATGTCTGCTCTTTTTATTGTAATAAACAGCGTTAAATTAAATTTTCATCATATATAGCGCGTATTCCGCCGATAAATTTCGGGCGTACGCGAGCAAAAAGAACACTTGCCTCGCCTATTTTGTTTATACTAAGTCGAAGCGGTACAGCTACCTTCTTTAGATGCATTCCTATAAGCGTGCCGCCTATATCCATTCCTGCATCTGCCTTTACTTCCTCAATAACGCACGGAGCATCAAAGCTATGATACGCAACAGTTGCAAGAGAGCCCCCTGCCTTTTTCTGTGGAATTACATTTACACATTCCGCATAAGGTACAGCTGCCCTTTCCGTAACTATCGCTCGGTTAAGATGCTCGCAGCATTGAACTGCAAGATATATTCCCTTTTCCTTAAGAACGCTATATATACCGTCAAATATTTTTTCTGCCGTATCGGGATCTGAATTTGTTCCTATCTTAGAGCCGACAACCTCGCTCGTTGAGCAGCCGACAACAACGATATCTCCCTTTTTAAGCTTAGCCGCGCAACAAAGCTCTGAAACGGCAATTTTGCACTGTTCTCTTATATCCATAAAATCACCTCGTTTAGATTATTTTATCACCGTTCTAAAAAAATGTCAACATTTTTGCATTTGTTAAAAAAATGTTCACAATTATGGTGTATACTATAGAAAGAATTAAACACAGTTAAAAATATTGTTTATATAAGGAGCGACTACAATGGCAAAATTAAATCAACTCAAAAACGCTATCGGCATCAAGGGCCCTGTTCTTACTATCGTTATGGACGGCGTTGGTATCGCGCCTGAGGGAGCAGGCAACGCTGTTACAAGCGCATACACTCCTACTCTTGATATGCTTATGCAAAAATATCCTTGGGTGAAGCTCAAGGCTCACGGTACAGCCGTAGGCCTTCCCGGAGATGACGATATGGGCAACTCCGAGGTTGGACATAACGCCCTCGGCTCAGGTCAAGTTTTCGCACAAGGCGCTAAGCTTGTTTCTCAATCTATCGAAAACGGAAAAATGTTTGCTTCCGACACTTGGAAGGCTATCGTTTCAAATGTCAAGGATAACGCAAGCACTCTCCATTTTATCGGTCTTTTCTCCGACGGTAATGTTCACTCTCATATCGATCACCTTAAGGCTATGATCGAGCAAGCTAAAAAGGAAGGCATCGCAAGAGTAAGAATCCATATTCTTATTGACGGTCGTGACGTTGGCGAAACGAGCGCGCTTGATTATATAGTTCCCTTTGAAGCATTTCTTGACGGCTTAAGAGATAACAGCTTCGATATCAAGATCGCATCAGGCGGCGGAAGAATGGTTATCACAATGGACAGATACGAAGCTAACTGGAAAATGGTTGAGGACGGATGGAAGACTCACGTTCTCGGCGAGGGCAGACAGTTCTGCTGCGCTAAAAAGGCCGTTGAAACATACAGAGAGGAGCTTAAGGTTATAGACCAGGATCTTCCCCCATTCGTTATTGCTGAAAACGGCGAGCCTGTTGGCACAATAAACGACGGCGACAGCGTTATATTCTATAATTTCCGCGGCGACCGTTCTATTGAGATCTCAAAGGCATTTGACGATGCTGATTTTGACAAATTCGACAGAAAGAGATTCCCTAAGGTAGTATACGCAGGTATGCTCGAATACGACGGAGATCTCCATATTCCCTCAAGATATCTTGTAAATCCCCCTGAAATCACAAATACTATGGGCGAGTACCTTACAGACACAGGCATTTCACAGCTTGCTATCTCCGAAACTCAGAAATACGGTCACGTGACCTACTTCTGGAACGGAAACAAGAGTGGAAAATTCAGTGAGGAGCTTGAAACGTATATCGAGGTCCCCTCTGATGTAGTTCCCTTTGAGCAAAGACCTTGGATGAAATGTGCCGAGATCACAGATAAGCTCATTGAGTGCTTAAAGAGTGGAAAATACGACTGCTTGCGCGTAAACTTCCCGAACGGTGATATGGTAGGACATACGGGTAATCTTTTGGCTACACGTTGCTCTATGGAAGCTCTTGATCTTCAGCTCAAGCGCCTTCTTGATGTTGTTGATTCGCTTGGCGGTGTGGCTGTAATTACTGCTGACCACGGTAACGCCGATGAGATGTATGAGGTTGACAAGAAGGGTGTTGCAAAAACAGATAAGAACGGCAACTACAAGGCTAAAACAAGCCATACGCTCAATCCTGTTCCCTGCATAATTTACGATAATTTCTATGCTGATAAGTATACAGTTAAAGCTGATAACGGAGATTTCGGTCTTTCCAACGTAGCCGCAACTGTTGCAAATCTTCTTGGATATGAAGCGCCTTCCATGTGGGATGCTTCTCTTATTGAGATAAAATAATTAAAATAAGGGCTGTCATCGACAGCCCTTTAATAAACGGAGCTTTTATGAAGATCTATTATCACGATACCGATATCGTCGTTTGTGAAAAGGAATACGGAATTTCCTCACAAAAAAGTGACAAGGCAAATATGATTGATATTTTATCAGAGCATTATAATACCGAGGTGTATCCCGTTCACCGTCTTGATATAACGACAAGCGGTGTTATGGTCTATGCATTAAATCAAAAAAGCGCGGCTGCCTTATCTGCCGATATTGCAAATCACTCCTTTGAAAAGATTTATCTTGCTATTGTTCACGGCGAATGTGAGCCAAGCGGAGAAATGAAGGATCTTCTTTATCACGACAGAATAAAAAACAAATCCTTCGTTGTCAAAACAAAGCGTGCAGGCGCAAAGGAAGCTTCCTTGGATTTTGAAAGACTCTCATACGATAGCTCGAACGATCTTTCACTTGTAAAAATAGCTCTGCACACAGGCAGAACGCACCAAATAAGAGTTCAATTCGCAAGCCGAGGTCATATGCTTCTCGGGGATGGGAAATACGGAGCTAAGGATAATTCTAAAATTGCTCTGCACTCGCATATAATATCCTTTATCCACCCACAAACGAAAAAGAAAATGTCCTTTTCATCGACACCTGCCTGGATATTTGAATAAAAAACAGGAATTTTCTAAATTCCTGTTTTTATTAACCTTAAAACCCTTGTAAACGAATATTGTTTAATAAGACAGCTCTTTTCTTTATTTTTTCATTTCATCCTCTATTTGCTTAACAAGCCTATGAGGCTCGACATTAAGAGCATCCGCTATTTTGAAAAGTGTGTCAAGTGTAGGCTTTCTCTGTCCTCTTTCTATTGCACTGAGATGTGTTCGTCCAATATCCGCAAGTCCGCTAACTACCTCTTGCGATAAGCTCTTGCTTTCTCTATATTGCTGAATGACTTTTCCGACAATTTTTGAATCCAACATATTTCTCCCCCTTTTTAATTATATTATTTATAAACGCAGGGTTTGAATACATATGTTGACATTAGAATACAAATGTGTTATAATCAAAAAAAGAAAGGAGTTTTTATGGATATTTTTGAAAATGGATTTGAAAACGAAACCGAAAAAAGCTTCAGACTTTTATCCTGGAGCGCATACAAATATTTATATGCAAACGCAAAAAATCTTGAGCTTCCCGAATATAAGATTTATAAGGAGCTTGAAATATATTTTGTAGACAAGCTTCTTCAAAAAAATTCTCGCGGTGGCTATATGGATAAATTAAGCGTTGTTACAACTCTTGCTCAAGCAGAATATAATTATATACCTTACAAGAACATTGATGCCAATGTTCTTAACACTTATATAAAAGAATTCAACGATAAGAAGCATCTGCTTTATCCTTCAAAAAGAGTTTTTGATGAAATATATGAAAATTTTCAAAACAAAAAGGAGATTTTTCATTAATGCCCCCATTTGTAATAATTCCAATCCACAATAAAGCAAAACAGGAATTTAGAAAATTCCTGTTTTTTGTTTTATTATTGTATCAATTTTTCAAAGCAATGTTTGATTAGCGTGCCCTTTAGTCCTCTTTTTTGACAGGTGATTTGGGAACACTCGGTTCAACAAAAATATCTTCAGACAAAGAATCCGTTTTATATACTGCTGTTTCAACGACCGCGATGATCGCGTCAAGCATTGAAAGCTCAGAACGCACTCCGCATATCCTTGCATCGGATGATGTATAAGAATCTCTTAAGGCTCCGCATACATTGCATTTTTTATCGTGCTTGTTATCGTAAATATGAGAAATCTTTCTCGTATTTCCGCATTCATTACACTCTTCGTCGCAGGAGTTATCGTAAACGTGACCGTATACCTTTCTGCTCTTTTTACATATATTGCATTTTTTATCGCAAGCATTATCGTATTCGTGAAGTGCAGTCCTTCTTTTTCCGCACTGATTACAAATACTGTCGCAAGCGTTATCGTATACGTGCTCTACCTCTCTTATTTCTCCGCATTTTCTGCAAGTAGCACCACAAAGATCATATTCGTGCTCTGCCTCTCTTATTTCTCCGCAGTAGTTACAGCTTTCATCGCAAGCGTTATCGTAGCTATGCCCATCGGTATCTCTTATATATCCGCATACGTCACAGTCGATATCGCAAATGTTAGTATATATGTGCTCTATTTCTCTTATGCTTCCGCAAAGGTTACAATCTGAGTCACATTCGTTATCGTATTCGTGCTCGCAGGGGACGTAATCACTCTCGACCCAAGCCTCGACTTCCCAAATGCACGGATATATATTATACATATTTTGATTAGAGATCTCCATTTTTGTAACAGACTCATAAATACCAAGCTCCTCAAGATCAAGAGTTATCTCTATTTCGTTATTTGTATTAATATCTTCTTGATAAATGATTTCTCCGTATTCATTATACAGCTTAACGGTAAATGTAAATTCCTGAGTTTGCGCTTCGCTTGTAGCATCTATTATAACTCCGTGAGGAGCAACGATATAACCGATGTTTCCCTTTTCAAGTCCTACGACAAACACAAGCTCTTTTATTTCTTGAGGATCGTCCCATTCAAAACATCTTACAGTTTGACGAATGTGAGGATTAGAAGCACTTGATACTAAATAATCGCTATCTACAAGATATATAGAATCTGCCACCCAATGATAATTAGACATAGACAAGGTAGCGTTTGGTGCTATATTTACATAGCCACTCTTCGTTTTTCTAATCGCACCGCAAGCATTACAATCTTTATCATACATATTGTCGTACGTATGCTTAGTTACTCTTGATAGCTCGCATTTATTGCACATCTTATCACAATCATTATCGTATATGTGACCCTCTACTTCTCTTTCATATCCGCATTTATTGCAATCACGATCGCAATAATTATCGTATTCGTGCTCTGTTTCTCTTTCGTATCCGCACCCGTTACAAATAGGATCACAGAGATCGTCATATATATGATTTACCGTTCTTATATATGAGCAGAGGTTACAATCGGGATCACAATCATTATCGTATTCGTGCTCGCATGGGACGTAATCGCTCTCGACCCAAGCCTCTACTTCCCAAAAATGATATCTATTGTTCCAATAGTTATTATTTGAAAGCACCATTTTTGCAACAGGCTCGTAAACACCAAGCGACTCAAGATTGATAGTTATGCTTATTTGATCCTTGACATTTATTTTTTCTTGATAAATAATTTCTTCGTTTTCATTATACAGGATAACTTCAAAAATAAAATCTTGAGTTTGGGCTCTGTTTGTAGCATCTATTAGGATTCCGTTAATGCCTGCCACGTAACCGATTTTTCCTTCTTCAAGTCCCACGACGAATACAAGCTCTTTTATAATTTGAGGATCAGTCCACTCAAAAACTCTTATAGTTTCTATATGCTTATGAGAAGAACCGCCTGCCAAGAGATAATCCCCATCAACAAGATATTTTGGATCAGATATCCAGATTCCTTGCGCTTGTGAAAGAGCTGCGTCAGGTGCTATATTTACATAACCGTTTCTTGTCTTTCTCAAAGCTCCGCAAGCATTACATTCCTCATCATAATCATTGTCATATTTATGTGAAGCATCTCTTATTTCTTCGCAAACATTACAATTTTTATCGCAATCGTTATCGTATATATGAGTTGTTGATCTGTAAAAACCGCAGCTATCGCAAAATTCATCGCAATCATTTTCATAGAAATGTCCGCCAAACTCTCGTTCAGCTCCGCAGTTATTGCAATCAATGTCACATTCATTATCATAAGCATGAATATGCTCCTGCATTAATATTTCAAGCTCGGATACCTTTGCGGTTTTTGTATCGTTCCATTTATAAGAAGTGGTCGATATCTTTATGCTATATATTTCTACAATGTTATCAATTGTATCGGCAGAAAAGACAGTATTAGCATATTCCTGTCCATCAAATCCACCCTCCATCACGATATCTTTATTGATTACGGGGTTGCCATTTTTATCAAAGGCCTCGAATCTAAGCTGTGTCCAGTTTCCTGCACCGTACAGAGTAATACTGTGAACGCTTATCTGCTCTTTAAAGGTTACGTAGAGATAACCGTACAGCTCGGACGCAAACCAATCTTCTCCATAATCATAAATACCTGAACTGAAGCAATTGCCATCAAAAATATTTTTAACATTTTCAGCTCCTATATTAGTCGCAGGTGTTCCGTCTGCATTGTACGAGCCGATCTCCTCGACATACTCTAATCCCACGATATATTCTGCTGGAATATCCGTAGCAAAGGCAAACGTTACGGTAAATATAACTGTTGCTATAACAGCCAAGATAAACGTAAATGATTTTTTCATAGCAATGTCCTTTCTCAAAAAATCAGAAAATTTCTATTTCATTTTAAATTATAGCACTATTTTTTCACCAAGTCAATAAAATAAACATTTTTAAATATTCAATAATATTTTTGCTACGATAAACCCTATGAGGATACATACCGGAAAAGTCAAAAGCGTTGTTAGAAGCAAGGATGCGGCGGTTCTTTTGTTGATTTTCTCCTTCATAGCTTTGCCTGCTCCCATAAGCGCGCACGCCTTGATATTCGATGTGCTGACAGGTATTCCAAGAAAAGACGATGCTATTGCTGATATAAACGATGCAATATCCGAGGAAAACGCGCTTTTTTCACACAGCTTGACGGTTTTTTCGGAAAGAGTCCTTACTATTCTTCCTCCGCCGAGCACAGCTCCGAGCGCCATAACTATAGAAACCATTAAAATAATCGACACAGGAACGGCAAAATCGGCCTTTTTTCCGAACATCATAAGCATTATTATTCCGACAAACTTCTGAGAATCCTGCGCTCCGTGAGAAAACGAGGAAAGGGCGCAAGCACCTATTTGAAGTTCTTTATAAGGAAGTGTTTTTTTCTTAAAGATTAAGCATATCAAAAACGATATAAAAAAAGAAATTGTGCAAGAAACAGCCACTCCCCCAAGTATTTTTAAAAATTCATCATAATTTTGAAAGGTACCGCTTATCGCAATTGACGCTCCCGCAATTCCGCCAACAAGTGCGTGACTTTCACTCGATGGCATAGAAAACAACCACGCAACCAAGCTGAAAACGCAGACAGACGAAAGCGAGGCTACTGCTCCTACTGTCATTTTGCCGCCGAAATCTGCAAGCTCGAAAACACTCCTTACAACAGAGGCGTTTATTTTCATTGTTAAAAATGCTCCAAAAAAGTTAAATATCGCACACAGGGTGCAGGCTTTTTTCATTTCAAGCGCTTTCGTTCCAACACAAGCGGCTATTGAATTTGGGGCATCCGTAAATCCATTAAGGAAAACCACCGAAACTGAAAGAATAAGCGCCACTATACTCATAACATCGTTCAAAGCTCTGCACATCTCCTCACAAAAGCATTTTTCTATCATAAAATACTCATTGGGAGGATTTTTTATGATACTCGAAAAAGAATATTTACGCGAAAGAGCCGTTATGTATGCAAGAAAATATGCTTTTATGCGAAATCCGCTGTTCTATTCCTTCGCAGGCATAGGCGGAAACTGTACTAACTTCGTTTCTCAATGCGTCCTCGCAGGAAGCTGCGTTATGAATTTTACCGCAGTATACGGCTGGTATTATCTATCTACTACAAGAAGAAGCGCATCGTGGACGGGAGTAGAATACTTTTATAATTTTATGACTCAAAACACGGACGTCGGACCTTTTGGAGAGGAGGTTTCTATAGAAAACGCTGAAATAGGCGATGTTATTCAGTTAGCGAATGAGGCGGGTGATTTTTATCACACACTTATAATAAGCAAAATAGACGAAAGCGGAGAGATCTATATATGCGCAAACTCAAACGATGCGCTCGACAGACCTCTTTCGGAATACAACTATTTTTCATTAAGAGTAATACACATTCTTGGTGTAAGATATGATACGCGCTTTATAATAGACTGCTTTGAATCCTTGTATTCTCCGCCTCTTGATCCCATAATGCCTCCAAGTGAAGAAGAAGCTCCAAATGAAATGAACGCTCCTCCTGAGCAAGAAAATCAAGAGTGAAAGGTAATTTTGCACATCATCAAATTGTGAATTATAAATAAATTTGTTAAAAATATATAAAATGCTCTTGACAAAGATAATAAAAAATAGTATTATATACTATGTAAAGAAGCATTTTCGGTGCTTAAAAATTTTCCATTTGGAGGAATATATGAAAAAAAGATTACTTTTGAGTCTTCTTGCGATCATAATGGTTGTTTGTATGTTCTCATTTGCTTCATGTAAAAAGGATGATGATCCCGCTGATGAATCATCCACAAATACAGAAGATCAAAGCGACACAACAAGCACTGAAGGACCGGAAGACGAAACCACCACAGGCGGAGACCAATCATCTACA
Source organism: Clostridia bacterium (assembly GCA_017623355.1). Taxonomy (GTDB): domain Bacteria; phylum Bacillota; class Clostridia; order Oscillospirales; family CAG-272; genus RGIG2000. Next base: position 13,188 of record JAGAPG010000004.1, on the reverse strand, counting down.
GGCGGTGATCAAACCTCTTCAAAGGATGATGAAACCACCACAGGCGGCACTGATAAACCGGGGCCCTCAGGTGATCAATTGGTTTACTCAACAACATTCAAAAATGTTCGTTATCTCCGTATAGCTGCAATTGGCGAGGATACCGTAACCGTTAAATTTAACGTTTACGACGCTCCCGCAGATCTCTCCTACGAGATCAAATACAGCAACAAGCCTATCACTGCTGAAAACTTTGACAAAGCAACCGATGCCGATGCAACGATTTCAGGTAGTGGCTCTGAAAAGACCGTCGTTATTAAAAATATGAAGGTTGATGCAAAAACAGGCTATTACATTGCTGCAAGAAGCAAGCAAGGTACGACTATCGGTACTATCGAAACAGTTCGCGCAGGTAAGGTAGACCTTATTCCCGTTAAATACGGCGAGACAGTTGGCTCTGTTTACCACGGCGAAACACTTCGCGACCTCAGCAAGCTCTTTGACGAGCAGGATACAAAGTACAGAAGCGGATTCTATTTCCCTTCAACACGTATGGGTCAGCTTTTTGGCGAAGGCGACACCGAGGGCAAATATGGCATGAATCTTTCACCTATTATCGACCTTGAATACGTTCACTACGTTGACTACGTATACATTTATTATGATACAGCATACGATATCACAGTAAGATGGGCTATCGATGAGGTTGACTTTATGGCTCCCGACAGCGAATGGGATGGCGTTTACGAGGCTTTCGATAACGCTGACAAGGGCTGGTGCGAGGTTGAAATCGCAGACGAAGCAAGATACGTTCAAGTAGTATTCAAGGATGGCGAAGCTCCTGTTGAGGTTATGGTTTACGGATACGCAGTTGCAGAAGGCGATCCCGTTGCTCAAACAGAGCACCAACGTCCTACTCTTGGAGAAATGATGGGTATTTGCGGATTCGTTGCTGCAGGCGGCGGTAACTGTACAGTTGAGCAGATTTCCTGCGCTACAGTTCTTCGTGAATATCACAACTTCGGTTGGTCATACAACGATAAATTCTATCCCAAAAAGGCTTCCTTCTTCAGCGGAAGTATGGGTAACTTTGATGCTCTTTACAAAGCATATACAGAAGCAGGAATCGAAGTAGTTCCGTGTCCTCAATGGTCCTCCTCAAACAATCCCGGTAAAATTTATGAAAACGGTGCTCTCAGAGTTGCGTCATATTGGGAGAAGTTCTCTGCTTCATCTTACAAGACATATGCTGATGCTATGTTTATAATGGCTGCACGTTACGGTCATACAAATTCACCTGAGCTTGTTGCAATTCAAAAGGCTCACGTTCAAAGCACATCCTTGGTAAACGACCAAATGACAGGTCTTGGCTATATCAACTGGATCGAGCTCGGTAACGAGCCTAACGGAGAGGATAACCTCGGTTATACTCCTTATCAGCTTGCTGCTCTTACATCCGCCGCTTACGACGGACACGGCAAGACATTGACTCTTGATAACGCAAATCTCGATCCCGAAACAGAATACCACCTCGGTATAAAGAATGCTGACCCGAATATGAAGGTTGCTATGTCCGGTCTTGCAGGTATCGGTTCTAACTATGTTGGTTCTATGATCTACTGGATGAAGGCTAACCGTGAGGACGGTCAGGTTTCAATGGATGCATTCAATGTTCACAACTACTGCTGCACAACTTACAGTCTCAACGGCGTTGAAATCAAGGTTGGTGCTGCTCCTGAGGAATGGACTTCTTACGGAATTGACGGTCTTGCAAACGCACTCTCTTACCTCGTTTCCGCAAGAGATAAGTACTATCCCGAAAAAGAAGTTTGGCTCACTGAGTTCGGTTGGGATACCAACTGGTCTTATGAGACAATGACAGCTGCTCACGCATACGGCGAATATTCTTCAAGACAAGTTCAAGCTATGTGGCTCACAAGAGCTTACCTCATCCTTTCCGCTCTCGGAATCGATAAGGCTACTATGTACATGTGCGAGGACGTTGGCGGAACTACCGACGAATTCAGCGTTGGTAAGTACGGTACTTGCGGCGTATTCGACGGTCAAGGCAAGGCTAAGGATTCTTACTACTACCTCTACACTCTTAAGGAAACTCTCGGTAATATGACATTTATCCAAGAGATCGATTCCGGCAGAGGCGATGTTTGGATCTATCAATTTGCTGACGAGGAAGGCAACGTAGGCTATGCTGTATGGTGTCCTACATCTGACGGAACAAAGGTTGCTGACTACGAGCTTTACATCGGTGCTGATTCTGCAGTTCTTACAGAAGCAGTTAACGAGGATAAGGACGGCGTTCAGACAAATCTTACAGCTACAAACGGTACTGTTAAGATCAACGTTTCCGAAAATCCTGTTTACGTTGTAGTAAATAAATAATAATATAAAGTGACGGTCTCTCGACCGTCACTTTTTTTGCTTATGCAGTCACATTTACATAGAAAAAATCAGCGCGGAATACGCGCTGATTTCTTATTATTTTTCAACGATAAATATAGGATTCTCAGAAATATTAACGGTAACATATCCGTCTTTATTTTCGAGCTTAGATATCTTTCCGCGATATGCCTCATTTGCAAGCTGAACAAGATCAAATTCGCCATCTCCAACCTTGAATTTATAGCCGGGAATCTTTGTTGAATTCGATGTTGTGCACCAAAGAGCATATTTGGATTTTCCTGCCTTATTTTTGTACTTGAATATCTTTACATATTCATTCAAGGACTCTATCTCACTATCAAATACGCAATCGCCGAGAGTTTCCTTGAGTGTATATACATAATAGAAGGAATCCTTCTTATTGCCCTGAATAACGTTATTCGCGCTTACCTCGATCGGGAATCTTACAAGTCCGCTTGAGCCGTATTTACCAACAGCTGTTTCCTCAGGTCCGCAGTCACGCGACATATACATAGCTGCTCTTTCAATACCTATTGAGGAAAGGAGCAAATACTCACGGATAAGCCACATAGCCTGAACCTGTCTGCCTGTATACTCTCCGTATGCGTGAGCAGAAACGGCTGTATCATAGCTTTGGTTAGTATCCCAACCGAACTCTGTGAGCCAAATTTCCTTTTCGGGACAGTATCTGTCACGCCAATCGCATATTTTGTCAAAGTGTCCTACGATATTACCTTCCTCAGGGCTTACTCCTACGTATACCATATCAGCGGTATCGCCTCTTTCATCGGTATTTACGTTAACGATCTCAGACTTTTTCTCAACGTCCTTTCTGTTAACTCTCTTACCGCAATAGCTATGAGCATTGATTACATCAAAGGGAAGCTTTCCGTCCTTACGGTTATATTTGCACCAGAATGCCATTGATCTTATATAGTTGTCGTTAAGTCCTGCTCCGCCCGACATTGACATTTTAAAGTTCGGGTCTGCCTGCTTAACGCCGACATTTTTATACATTCCCTCGTGTCCGTCGTAGCACATACTGAGGAATGCTGCAAGCTCAAACGGCGAGAAGTACGGCTCTCTGCCAAGCCACGTTCCGTCAGGCTCATTAAGAGGCTCTACGCTTGAAAGATATCCAAGACCGATCTTAACCTTTTGGTCCTCTCCTACTTGAATAAGAGATTTGTCGATCTTCTTGTTGTGTCCGTATCTTGCAACAAATTGGAAAAGCATCGTTGCGTAGCTCATATAGTTGCGAGGATCTGTAGAATCGCAGGTTCCGTCCTTGGGCTGACGCTTGCTATGCGTTGAAATAACAGGACAAACATCTACGCCGAAGGATTTGGTCTTGCGGTAGAATTCATCAAAATCCCAACATTTATTAAGGCTTAAATTGAACGAAATAGTTGTTTTTTCAAGCTGAGGATCGCAAGTCCAAAGCCAAGGATGATATTCTCTTATATAGTTTACACAACGAAGAATATCGTCTCCGTCGTTGACAAATGCGTTCATACCCACGAATTTGTCCATTTTTGTCTTTGCGTGCGGCTTTCTTTCGGGAATTATATCGGTTTTTTCAGCGATTTTGTAGCCGTAAATTATAATTTCCGAAGGAGCTTTGTTATTGTTAAACGAGAAGTTTATATATTGTGTTTGATGCTTTGTTTCAAAATGAGTCCATTTCTTATCCTCGGCAACAAATTCTTTATCGAATTCCCAAGCAAACGGTGTTCCCATTTTTACTCTTGCCTTATGAGCACCGTAGTTGTTATAAAAATACATATCTGTTATTTGGTACGTTCCGTCAAGCTCTACCGTAAAAGCAAGATCAGTCTCGCCAATCCACCAGTGGTCATATCTTGGATGTACCTGAGGGATTGCGCCCTCTACGCCATAAAGAGGATCTCCGTCCGTGTCAAATTCGCAGAAGAAATTCGACACCCTCTCAATGCCCATATCATTAAGTATCATTTCGGGCGTTACTCGGATTTTTTGAGGTTTGTTTTCCATTTCGTTCTCCTTTGCATAAAATAAGCGGCTTAGCAAGCAATAAGCCGCTTTTCTTACTTGATTTTTTATTCAACAGTAACGAATACAGGTCTTTCGCTTACATTTATAGATACGGCTCCGTTTGTTACAGTAAGAGCAGTTTGTACTCCGTCCGTATCCTCGTTAACCATCTCTGTAAGTGTTGCGCTTGTTGCTTCGCCTATATTAAGGACATAACCCTCTACCTTTACGTTATCCATTGTAGGACACCATACTGCATAGCTGGTTTTTCCGTTACCGTCTTCATATTTGTATATCCATACGTCCTTGTTGCCGGAATCGATTTCCTCAACAAAGCGCATTCCTGTCAGTGTGTTCTTGAGTGTATAAATGTAGTAGAAGGAATCCTTCTTTTCGCCGTTCTTGGCAACTACTCCACTTGTTCCGTACTTACCAACGCTTGTTTCCTCATCACCAACGTCGTAGCACATATACATAGCTGCTCTATCAACGCCTATCTTGGAAAGTATAAGATATGCTCTTATAAGCCATATAGCCTGAACCTCTCTGCCGGTGAAATCACCATATGCGTGAGACGAGCCCTCTGTCTGATAGCTTTGGTTAGTATCCCAACCGAACTCAGTGAGCCAAACCTCAACATCAGGATAATATTTATCTCTGAAATCAAGAATCGCCTTGAGCTGACCTTCAAGATCTGCTTCCTCGGGCGAAACGCCTACCTCTACGGAATATCCGTTATAAGAGATAGTTTTTCTGCAATATGTATGAACGTTAAACGCATCTATTCCAATATCGCCATTCGCTCTGTTATGCTCAAGCCAAAATGCAAGAGCCTTTGTATATCTTGTCTGAATACCGGCAAGACCTGCAACCGCTACCTTAATATTGGGATCGGCTACCTTTGCGCCAAGTAAGCTTCCTGTAGGTGAGCTTGCTATAGTTCCGTTATGTCCATCGATTGCACAAGATGTAAGAGCCGCAAGCTGATAAGGTGTAAATCCGTCGTCGCCCTCACCGTTAGGCTCATTACCGAGCTCAACCCAATCCACATATCCAAGAGCAAGCGCCATATTAGGCTTTGTAACATTACCCTTTGACAAAACGATATTATCAACTGTATTCGCAGTATTTGATCCATATCTCAGAACGAATTGATAAACCATTTCGGAATACATTATGTAAGCACTCGGATCGTATCTGTCAACACCCTCAATGCTAACACTCGCATCAAACATAAAGCAAGGAACGGGATCCATACCAAGCGTTTGCTTCATATACTTATATGTTGCCGCCTGTCTTATCTGGTTCTGTCCTGCGAAGGATGTAGGCTTGCCAGTAGGATATATTGAGGTTGTATAGAAATACTTCCAGTTGAGGTAATCACGGTAATAGCCTGCACAAGCAAGATGTGCTACGTTATCGTTCTTACTGTGACCGTTTATACCTATAAGGTAATCCATAGTTGCCTTTTCGTGCTCCTTTTCGGGAACGGGCGGTTCTTCGCCGAGATCATATCCGTAAACGTATATTTCATAAGGAGCCTCACTGTTTTTGAACTTAAAGTTCAAATACTGCGTATCCTGATTTATATCGATTTTTACCCAACCGGTTGCTGTGGGTGTTACATCTGTGGAAAACTCATACGCAAAGGGTGTACCTGCTTCAACAACAAAGTTTTTACCCTCGCCTTTATTATAAATGTAAATACAATCAATGTGCTTTCTCACCTCAAGATCAACCGTTATCTCGAATACAAAAGCGTAGTCCTCGTCGTCTATATCTCCATCGTTATCTACATCGTAAACGGGAACGTATGTCTGTGGGAATATAAAGCCTGCACTAACGTAAGGATCTGCATTTTTCTGCTCGTCAAAAAGATTGCTAAGATCCTTGAGTGAAACGCCTACGAAAGTCGAATTGTAATCAATTTCTATTTTAGTTACATCTGTAGAAAGAGGCGGTTCTTCCTCTGTGCTTGATTCCTCCTCCGTGCTAGACACGTCCTCGGTCGTTGTTTCCTCTGTTATGTCTGTGCTTGTTTCATCTTTTGTTGTAGTTTCCTCAACACTCGTTTGCGAGCTTGAATCATCTCCGCCCTCGTCACCGTTGCAGGCAACAAAGAATACGAGCATCAACGCAGAAAGCATACAAAGCAAGATGTTTCTTATCGTTCTTTTCATTTTTACCTCCGTAAAAAGCAATATATACTAACATTAGTATAATATATATTAAACAAAAAGTCAAGAAAATACTTGGTCTTTTTTAAATATTTTTAACAAAGATTTTCTTATTTTGAGCATTTTATTGAAAAAATATGAAAAAGCATTGAAAATTTATCAATTTTAATGTAAAATTAAGATGGTGTAACTTAAATTTATCTTAGAGTTAACCCATTTTTTACACAAGAAAGGAATTTTTATGTCAGGAATTGATATTGCTACTATCTTAGTAACTCTGCTTGGCGGTCTTGCTTTCTTCCTTTACGGAATGAATATTATGACCACCGGTCTTGAAAGAATGGCAGGCGGAAAGCTTGAAAGTATTCTAAAGAGCGCCTCCTCAAGCAAGGTAAAGGGAATGGCTCTCGGCTGCGGTGTTACTGCTGTTATTCAGTCATCATCGGCTACTACAGTTATGCTCGTCGGTCTTGTAGGCTCGGGAATTATGACGCTTCCTCAAACCGTCGGCATGCTTATGGGCTCAAACATCGGTACAACAATTACGCCTTGGATAACCGGTCTTAGCTCGTTAAACGGCGGAAGCGGCTCTCTTGAATTCTTAAATCTTTTAAAACCATCCTTCTTCGCCCCGATAATCGCGGTTATCGGTATCGTTCTCATTATGTTTTTCGGCAATAAAAACAAGAAAAACAAGGATATCGGTATGGTTTGCCTTGGCTTTGCTATACTTATGCAGGGTATGGAGCTTATGGCGGACTCTGTTTCCTTCCTCAGTGAGAAGGATGCCGCAGGAAATCTCTTGTACGGAGATACCTTCTTCAAAGTAATCGAAATATTTGAAACTCCGTTTGCGGGAATTTGGCTCGCCTTACTCGTTGGAACGGTATTTACTGCTATAATTCAATCCTCATCCGCAGCAACGGGAGTTCTTCAGATCCTCGTTGCAGCTACGACGATCACAACAGCTACAGGTGAGATCGACGGTATGTCGTACGCTATCGTTATTCCGCTTATTCTCGGAATAAACATCGGTACTTGCGTAACTGCAGTTATATCAAGCCTTGGAGCTAACAGTGATGCAAAGCGCGTTGCGGTAACTCACCTTCTTATAAAGCTTTTTGCAGCTATCATTTGCATGATACCCTTTGCGGTTATTGAGGGCGTCGGTCCTGACTTCCTTAATGAAATACCAAGCGTTTGGGGCATTGCGACCTTCCACACGCTCTTTAACGTGGCTTCCTCAATAATACTTTTCCCTGCTACCAACTGGATCATGAAGTTATCTTATATATTGGTCAAGGACAAGACCGAGGATCACAAAGAAAAGATCGCATATCTCGATCCTATCCTTATCGAGCAATCACCTGCTGTTGCTATTTCAGAATGTGCAAACCTTACAAACGAAATGTGCTTGCTTTCTATGGAAACACTCGTTCAATCTATTGAAAACCTTAAGCATTTTGATACAAAGATATCCCAAAGCATACTTGAAAAAGAGGAGCATATTGATAAATACGAGGACAACCTCGGAACTTATCTTGTAAAGATATCCTCGCACTCTCTTTCCGTTCCCGATTCAAAGAAGGTTTCGAAGCTTCTTCACACAATAGGCGACTTTGAGCGTCTTTCCGACCACGCAGTAAACATTTTGAAGGTTGGCGATGAAATGAACGAAAAGAAAATATCCTTCTCCGATCAGGCTAACAGTGAGCTTTCCGTTATCACAGATGCGCTTGAGGAAATAATCGACATCACGTCAAAGGCTTTTACTCAAAACGATCTCGCGCTTGCAACCAAGGTAGAGCCTCTTGAGCAGGTTATTGACAACCTCATTTCAAGAGTAAAATCAAATCATATCGACCGTTTGCAGGACGGAAACTGTACAATAGAGCTTGGATTCATCCTTTCGGATCTTCTTAACAACTATGAAAGAGTTTCCGACCACTGCTCCAACATCGCAGTAGCTATAATCGAAACCGCGCAGGGCAGCTTCGGAACTCACGAATACTTGAATACCATCAAAAAAGCGCAAAACGACGATTTTGCTTCGACCTTTGCTATGTATGAAAGCAAGTTCCTGCTTCAATAATTCAATAAAAAGCCGTCAATCGACGGCTTTTTTGATTTTCTTCTTGCATAAATTATAAAGTTATGCTAAAATTACTGTGTATATTTATTTTCACCCCTTCAGAAAGGACAAAACATGAACGAAAGACAAAAGAAAATAAGAAACTTTTCTATTATTGCTCATATAGACCACGGCAAAAGCACTCTTGCTGACAGAATACTCGAATACTCCAACGCCGTTTCAAAACGCGAAATGGAGGAGCAGCTTCTTGACAATATGGATCTTGAAAGGGAAAGAGGCATAACAATAAAGGCACGCGCCGTGCGTATAAATTATACTCACAAGGATGGAGAGGAATATATTCTTAATCTTATCGACACTCCCGGCCACGTGGACTTTAATTACGAGGTGTCACGTTCTCTTAACGCCTGCGAGGGCGCGCTCCTTGTCGTTGACTCAACTCAAGGCATTGAGGCACAGACTCTTGCAAACGCATATCTTGCCGTTGACTGTAATCTTGAGATTATTCCCGTAATAAATAAAATAGATCTTCCATCTGCTGATGTTGACAGAGTCAGACGCGAGATTGAAGATGTTATTGGTATCGTTGCCGACGGATGTCCTGCGGTTTCCGCGAAGGTAGGTCTTAATATAGACCAGGTGCTTGACGCCATAATTGACGGCATCCCCGCACCGAACGGAGATGAAAAAAAGCCACTCAAGTGTCTGATTTTTGACTCATATTACAACTCCTACCTTGGAGTTGTCGTTTATGTGCGCGTTATCGACGGCACACTTAAGGCAGGCGACAAAATAAAGCTTATGAGCTCCGGCGCGGAATATGATGTTGTTGAGGTGGGACATCTTGACGCATTTGGACTTCAAAAATGCGATGAGCTTTTGGCAGGTGACGTAGGCTATATCACCGCAAGCATAAAAAACATCAGTGAAACTCGTGTCGGAGATACTGTCACAACTGCAGAAAACGGTGCTTCAGAGCCACTCCAGGGCTTCAAGGAAGCGCTGCCTATGGTATTCTCGGGTATTTATCCCGCTGACGGAGCAAGATACAACGATCTTCGCGAGGCGCTTGAAAAATTACAGCTAAACGATGCTGCTCTTTCGTTTGAACCCGAAACCTCGATAGCTCTCGGCTTTGGATTCAGATGCGGATTTTTGGGGCTTTTGCATATGGAAATAATTCAAGAGCGCATAGAGCGTGAATTTAATCTTGATATTATAACCACTGCCCCCAGTGTTATCTATAAAATAGAGAAAACGAACGGCGAAACGATTTTTATTGACAACCCATCAAACTTCCCCTCAACCGACGTTATAAAAACAGCATACGAGCCAACCGTTCGTGCAAATATAATCACTCCTGTTGAGTTCGTCGGCGGAATTATGGATCTTTGTCAGGACAGACGCGGTACTTTTAAGGATATGAAGTATCTTGACGCGACACGTGTCGAGCTTCACTACATTTTGCCTCTTAACGAAATAGTTTATGATTTCTTTGATGCGCTCAAAAGCAGAAGCCGCGGATACGCTTCTCTTGATTACGAATTCAGCGAATATGCAGAAAGCAATCTCGTTAAGCTCGATTTTCTACTTAACGGTGAGATAGTTGACGCTCTTACATTCATAGTTCACTCAGAAAAGGCATACCCAAGAGCAAGAAAAATAGCTGAAAAGCTAAAGGACAATATTTCACGTCAGCTTTTTGAAATTCCTATTCAAGCCGCAATCGGCTCTAAGGTAATTGCAAGAGAAACTGTTAAGGCGTTAAGAAAGGACGTGCTTGCAAAATGCTATGGCGGAGATATAACGAGAAAGAAAAAGCTTCTTGAAAAGCAAAAAGAGGGTAAAAAGAAAATGCGCCGTCTTGGCTCTGTCGAGGTTACCCCCGAGGCGTTTATGGCCGTGCTCAAGCTTGACGATAGCGAAAAATGAGAGCGTTAGGTCTTTATATTCATATTCCGTTTTGCAAAAGGAAATGCAATTATTGCGATTTTTATTCGCTTTCCTGCACACAGGGTGCGCAAATTTCGGAATATATAAATTCTCTTTCAGTACAATTCAAAACGCAGTCACATCTTTTTTCGGACTGCGTTTTTGATACTGTCTTTCTCGGTGGCGGCACACCATCACTGCTTTCTCCAAATGATATTTTGAGACTTTTCTCTGCGATAAGAGAGAATTTCAATATAGATGACAATGCTGAAATATCAATAGAGGCAAATCCGGGCACTCTTAATAAAGAAAAGCTGACAACACTGCGGGATGCGGGCGTAAACCGAATGAGCATAGGCTTACAATCCTATTTCGACAGCGAGCTTGAGCTTCTTGGAAGAATACATACTCTTTCCGATTTTGAAAGAACCTTTTCCCTTGCGCGCTCAGAGGGCTTTGATAATATAAATATTGATATTATGTATGCTCTGCCAAATCAAAAAAAGGCTGATTTTTTAAAAACGCTCGACTATGTGGTTGAAAAATCACCCGAGCACATATCCTCATATTGTCTTAAGATAGAAAAAAACACTCCTTTTTTTAAAACAGTCAACCCTGTATCGTTGCCAAACGAGGATACTCAGTACGAAATGTATATTGATATGTGCGATATCCTTTCAAAAAGCGGATACGAGCAATACGAGATAAGTAATTTTTCAAAAATGGGTAAGCGCTGTAAGCACAATATGAAATATTGGCTCTCGCAAGAATATGTCTCCTTCGGTCCCGGAGCACATTCATATTTTAACGGTGAAAGATATTCATATTCTCCGAATTTGCACGACTATGTGTCTGCAATTAAAGACGGAAAGCTACCTTACGCTATTATTCAGGAAAGCGCCGATATTGGCGAAAACGAAAAGCGTGACGAATACGTTATGCTGAAGCTGCGTCTTTGCGACGGAATTTGCGAAGCTGATTTTAAAAATCTGTTCGGCATAAGCGTGGCAGAAGCATATCCGGATATTGAAAAATATATAAAAAGCGGACACGTCCTAAGGTATAACGGTGCTTTGCGCTTCTCTTCTAAGGGATTTTTCGTCAGCAATTATATCCTTTCCGACATTCTTTTTAATAATTAAAATGCTCTGAATCTTGAGAATTTCAATTTACAAAAAGGAGTAACATATGGAAATTTTATTACAAATTATTTTAGAGCCATTGTTTTTTGCATATTATGATTTGTTCAACAGATTTATTGATAATAAGCATTTGAAAAAATGGCAAGAATATTTTTTGAAAATACTTTGTCTTGTCGTGTCGTTAACCGCAATATTGCTTTTAATAATAGGGGCTTTTTGGATAATCGATACCGAGCCGTTCAAAACATATGGATTAGTATGTCTTATTGTCGGAGGATGTATTTTATTAATACATATTTTAATTGCTTTATTTGCAGGAGCTGATCACAGTAATTTGTAATATCCCGACATTTGTTCGCACAAAAAATCGGGATTTTGAAATCGTCTTTTGATAAAATAAACTCAGACAGGAGGGATATTATGGATTGGATAACAGGACTCGGCAAAGCCATCAGCTACATTGAGGAGCATCTTACCGAGGAGATCTTTTGGGGTGAACTACAACTCTAACCCATATCTAACTAAAACCCAAAATCGGAGGTTTTTCCAAACCCCTGATTTTTCCTTTATTCATCGGCACTTTCAGCCTTTTCGCAATTCCATAAGCTATCATATTAAATGATAAGAATATCCCCTCGCCACATATTTGCCTACTGATATTTTAGATGGATATTTCTTTCAATCCTTTAAGAATATTTTTACTCTGATTTTTAACAATGTTCCACGATTTTCTACATTTGTAATTTTACCAAAAAGTTCTTTACCAGCATCCATAAGTCTTGAAAAACAACATTATCTTGCCTCGGCACATAGCCTACCTTCTGCCCATTTTGGTTATTCATTACTATCGCATTTTTATCCATAGTGGTTGTTTGGCTCTCTAAAAAACTCTAATTTTTCACCTTTTTCAACTGAAAGGCTTCCATTCTTAAAGCCTTCTATATAGCTCGTGCCGGCGATATATGTATCAAACAAAAATATTTCTCTTTCAAACGGCTTAGGAATATCTACTTGATTTTCGTTATGGATATAATTTATTAACCCACCTTGATTTGTTACTATTAAATCTTCACTCATTTTTCGTTAGTTCTTTTATTTTTTCTTCCAAATCACTTATTAACTGCTTGTAATCAAAAATCGCACCTTCAAGCTCTAGCTTTCTTTGCTCTATCGCTTCTTTATCCTCGACAAACTCCTTTTTATTATATGGAAATCTACCTTTGATAAGCTCAATTTCATTTTTAACTCTTTGCAAGGATGCAAAAAGTATAAAATACTTTCATTTTAGACCTACAAATTCTTATTTGGTACAATATAGGAGTAGAAACTCAATGCAAAAAGCATTGCAAAACTACTCTTATTTTTATACAATAAAGAGGAAAGGTCCGGCGTAATTCTTATTGGATTAACACATCCGATCGATAAACTGTCG
>JAGAPG010000003.1 GCA_017623355.1 Clostridia bacterium | reverse complement strand
CAGCATAATATTGTTGCACACGTTAGACTGACAAAGTGGAATTGAACAAATATTAAGGGCGTGAATGCCATACTCCTTTACATAGCTGTCAAAGCAGGAAACGAAGTCCTCCTCCCCCCATTTTGATATGTGTAAGTGGCTGTCTATAATTTTTCTATCCTTTTGCATGATACCTCTCCTTTGCAAATTCATATTTATCAATTGAATTTTACCACACAATAGGATGTTTTTCAAGATATTAGTAATTTTACATAATCACAAATTCCATGTTTTTATGGAAAAAGTGCAACAAAAAAAGGGAATCGGTTTCCCGAATTCCCTTTATTACGAGCCTTGCGAGTAACAAGGTTCTGACACGCAGAAATGCTATATGATTTCTGCATTTCGCATAGCGGCTATTCGTAAGAATAGAGTGTCAGGTTCTTACTTCTTGAAATATCTGTTTAATAAACCCTCAAATGCCTTGCCGTGTCTTGCCTCGTCGCGTACAATCTTAGTGTGTCGTGGAAAGTCTCGTGGTAGCCCTAAGTCTTGTATTACTTAGCTTTGTTGAACTTTTTTAATGAGATTTTTTAATAGCTTTGCACTTGCATAAAATAAGCAATTCCATTAATTTTTCCATGTTTTGTGTGGAAAATTAAAATTGATTTGCCATATAAATTGGAATTGAGCAATCACCAATATTGATGAATGGTCTTATGACGATATTTTCTTTATGTATTATAACTCAAGTAACTCTTTCCTTTTTTTATCATATTCCTCTTGGGTTATAATTCCACTATCCAATAAGTCCTTATACTTTTTTACTTGTTCAAACTTGTCAAGAACTACACCACAGTCCTTGCTTTCATTACGCTTAAGAAATACATTTATCGTTGATGCGATTTTTCTCAAGTTTTCCAAGTAATATGTGTACGTCATATTATCTGTTGACATTACCAACCCTTTTGTAAACATACTAAGGGTAACCAACGGAGTCGCTGTGTCGTTCATTTCGATGTCGATTCTCAATTCGGTAACTTTCTTGTTCTCTTTTTTCTCACCTGTTATTGCACCAACAACAGCACCAACCTCACCGAACAAAATTCCTCCAACAAAAGCTCTTCCCAAGCCACCTTTTGAAATGGTTATACCGTCTTCAATAACTTTATAACCTATAACATTGCTTATCTTATATACTCTTACATCGACAACTTCTTTTTTGCCATTAAACAGACCACCAACAAACTGTTGCTCTGGAATTGCAAACAAATCATCTTTTTCTGAAAACCAAAAGAAATCATCTATTTTTGTTGGATTTTTTCGGAGGAATTGCTGAATTCTATTCTGTGCTAAATCTATCGCTATCCTTTCACTATTGATTTGTGGCATTATTTTTGCTTTTAAATCATCCGTCGAAAGACGGCGACGCTCAAAGAAACCTACTTTTTTGCTATCAAGCAAATGGCTACATTTCGGACATATCCATCTTCCTTTTCCTATTGAATAGCGGTTAATACCAATTTCGGCACCGCAAATATCACAATATGACATATTGTGCTCCTCCTTATATTGATTGGTTATTCTTTTCTTAATATTACCGATCAAAGTTTATGTGATTTATCCGATTAAATAAATTCTTATTTATCGGTAAGTTTATTATATCACTTAGCAAAATATATTTCAATTAAAATTTTCCATAATCACAAATTCCATAATTTTACCCTTTTCCAAAAAATCAACCCCCAAAATTCCACAAAAATTCCATAATTTATGGAAAAACAAACGAAAAATGGGAGTAGAAAAAATCTACCCCCTGTGTATTCAAAGCCCGTATACTACAAGGCTTTACAAGATTATTTGAAATATCTATTCAAAAGTCCTTCAAATGCTTTTCAGTGTCTTGCCTCATCGACGTGACATTTACGCTATTGTCGTTTTAGTTTTTCCGAGAGCGATTTCTATTTCGATATCGTTTTCAAAGGATTTTTCAAAATGCTTAAATCTTTTAAAAATCTCTATCATTTTGTCAACTGTTTCCTCGCCAAATCTGTTTTTTATATTTTCAAGCCCTAAAATCTCAATGTGAATTGGTTCTCCATACATATCTGTAAGAGAGTCCCAAAGTGCTGACCAATTACAGCCATAGTAATCGGGAAAATTAAGTGCTTCCTTTATGACAAAATGCATTTCTAAAAAACTCTTTACATCCGTAAAATCTATTGTGTATTTTTCTTTGTGTTGAGACATTTTATACCTCCTTATGCTGTAATTTCATAAAATGTTTGATAGTGGTCGTATGTAACGAAAATCAAACCATCATTTGAATATAAAATTCTTTGGCGATTTCTTTTGCCTCCAGTATAGTTAATATCTGCCTCATACCATATTCTTCCCGGTGCACTTGGTAATTTTGAATCGTCGTTTTGGTACAGATCTCCGCCAAGCATTTTACCAGGCACCGCTTTGTCTAAATGTTTATGTTGCGTTTTCCAACCAAATCTGTAAGCAGTATTTTTGTCAATATAGTAATCTGGTAATATTCTTTGATAGAACAAAAAATAGTCAGCGCCATTTATTCCAGTATTCGTGGCAGTTCCCACCACTTTGGTTCGCATACGAACCCACTTGCAATAGCAATTTTCATGTTCATTTACTGGCTTTTCAAAGTGTCCTTCTAAAATAGAAGCCGGAGCTATCGTTCCATGTCCTTCTACACATTTTTGACAAGTTGTTATGGACAGTATAGACATCCAATTTGCCCACTTTTCACTAAAGCCTCTTATGTTTTTATCTTGTCGTAAATTATTTATAAGCTTTTCTATAATATTTTCTTCCATTGTTCTCCTTTATTATACTTTCTTTTTCGTAATTTGTCAATTATTCCTTGTCATTCCCACACAATTGCATTTTACAAATCAAAAGAAATAAAGTCAAGGCTGTGGTTCTTGAAATCGCGACACCATGTTATTTTCCATAATCTTGGCTTTCCATATTTTGAGCTTTTTGAAAAATTGCATAAGCCAAAATTCCACAAAAATTCCATGTTTTTGTGGAAAAAGTGCGACAAACTAAGAAAAACGGGCACAGTGTGCCCGTTTTTTGTTAATTATTCATTTGTGTCAGCAGGGGTAACGCTAAAGGTAATTGTTGCTTCTCCTGCTTCCCTTGCGACAACCACAAATTCTAACCAGCCAAATGCATCGATAAGCTCGCCTTCAATAAAGTTGACCTCTATCTCAACACCCTCGCATTCAACTGTCAGCACAGCGGTAACATTTGACATATTCGCCATCCAGAAATACTTTGCTTGGCCATCGCCGTAGAATGTAATCTTTTGAGTCAGGTCTGCTTCTTCGTTTGAGTATACATATATCGGGGCGTTCGGCGCACCTGCATATTCAAGAGCTATGTTTTCCACAGCATCCTCCTTGGCAGTAATTTTAATAACCGCCGCCGCGCCGTACACGACATCTGTAAATAACAGGGAGATAACTCCGTCGTCGTTTGGCACAATCTCTTCGCCGTTATATTCAAGCGTGAACTTGCCGCCGTCAATTGTAACGGTCTTTCCAACGGCCTTTAAAACCATTAAGTATAAGGATTCACCTGCTTTAAGCTCTTGCTCATCCTTGAAAAACTCATCTTCCAGATTATATGGCAAATCAGTAATCACGTTTATTAAAAGCGGGTGCTCTTGGCTGCTACCGGCCTTTTCGCCCCTCTCAATGACTAATTCTATATTTGTGGGGCCGTTTTTGTTATACCTTGCCATGGCGGTGTTTCCGTCTTTATCGATTACATAAAAAATACAAGCCTCGTTTTTCATAAACGTAGCAGCCATGCTATTTGCGTTTACACCTAAAAGGTTCGCATCGTTGGTGCTATCCTCGTATAAAGCATAAACCGCCGCATCTCCGCTATTAACGGGCGTGCCATCCTCATAGGAAAGGGTAACCCATACAAGCTCAGAGTCGGTACTCTCCGTAAATGTTGCCACATATGAGGGGTTTGCAGTATCTATGACTACGCTTTCCTCATTTGCTGTAAAGAAGGCGCTGAGATTAGAAACCGTAACCGAGTACTCACCATTCAGCAGCCAAACGGTAACTGTGCCTTCCTCATCGGTTATCACGGTTACTTCCTCTGCGTCGTGCATTGATATGGTAAACACCGCATTTTTAAGCGGTGCACCTCCCTCATCTCTTGCAGAAAAAGTAAACAGCTCCTTGAATTTATGGTTGCATATATCGCACACGCCGTCCTCATCTGCGTCGTCATGTTCTCCGCTCTGAAGCTCATCGGGGTGATATATGCAATGCCTATAGTGCTCTTCATCGTTGCCTGTCCACGCCTCTGCATATTGGTGACCAAGCGCTTCGCCCTCTGTCTCACCACACACGGAGCAGGTCCTTGGCTCCAAACAGGTTGCGTCCTGCCAATCGTGTCCGAGCTTTTCACCCTCGGTTACGCCACAGCCCTGACGCTTACAGGTCTTTGGAGCATCACAGGTCGCATCCTGCCAATCGTGAGCAAGCTTTTCACCATATGGCTCTTGGCACTTTTCACATATCGCCTTTTCAGCACAGGTAGCCGTTCCGCCCGTATGTGTACATTCGGTCGATTCGCTTTCGGTCTGACTTTCGCTTTCTGTGTTGCTTTCGCTTTCTGTGTTGCTTTCGCTGCTTGCCGCGCTGCTGCTTGAGCTTTCGCTGCTTGAAGCTTCATCCTCGTCACAAGCGGTAAAGGTAGCAATTGAAGCTACTACCACTAAAATCATTAAAATAATTGAAAGGTATTTTTTCATAGTTAAGCCCTCTTATTGAGTGGTTTCAAATAGTGTATGGGTCTAAAAAGGCACTAAAAGTGCCTTTTTATTGATTATTTCTTGAAATATCTATTGAGAAGTCCCTCAAAAGCTTTTCCGTGTCTTGCCTCGTCGCGAGCCATTTCGTGAACAGTATCGTGAATTGCGTCGAGATTCAATTCCTTTGCGCGCTTTGCAAGATCGAATTTACCTGCCGTTGCTCCGTTTTCTGCCTCGATACGCATTTCAAGATTCTTCTTTGTGCTGTCCGTTACAACCTCACCGAGAAGCTCTGCAAACTTAGCTGCGTGCTCTGCTTCCTCGTAAGCTGCCTTTTCCCAATAAAGACCGATTTCGGGATAGCCCTCTCTGTGTGCTACTCTTGCCATTGCAAGATACATACCAACCTCTGTACATTCACCCATATAGTTAGCGCGAAGATCCTCAATAATATCCTCTCTTGCGCCTTTAGCCACACCTACTACGTGCTCTGCCGCCCAAAAACGCTCTTCCTCAACAACCTCATTGAATTTCTCTGCCGGAACCTTGCATTGAGGGCATCTTTCCGGTGCGCTGTCTCCCTCGTGAACATAACCGCATACTGAACATACAAATTTTTTCATAATTAAATCTCCTTAATATATCTTTTTATTTTTTAACAAATTATTTTATGCATTTATTGCAAACTCCGTAATAGACCGTGCGCTGATTTTCAACCTTAAATCCAAGCGCCTCGATCTCTTTTGAATTTTCCTCTATCTCAAAATCGTAAATATCGGAGCAGCACCTGCATACGAAATGGGCGTGAGGCTTGATAAAGCCGTCGTAATAAACACATCTGTCCTCGGTCTCGACGCTTATGATATCGCCCGTTTCAATAAGCTTGCCAAGATTTCTGTAAACAGTGCCGAGGCTTATGTTAGGAATTTTCACTCTCACGGCGTCGTAGATCTGAACCGCGTTGTAGTGAGCGCGCTTAGCGCGAAGAAATCGCAAAATTTCTTCTCTTTGCACCGTGTTTCTCATCTCATCACTCCTTATCAGTAATAATTCCTATTATCATTATAGCAGAGAGATTTCGATTTGTCAATAGCTTTTTTAAAATTTTTTTATTTTTTTAAATCGGCAAAAAAGCAACGAAAACGGATAAAAATTTTCATTATTTAATCAAAAATGTTAAAATTATTGAAAAAGTCTTGATTATATGATAAAATAATATAATAAGTATATGTTTGAGGAAGCTATGAAAAGGATAATCACGTTATTTCTCGCGGCTTTATGCGTTTTTTTGGTATCGTGCTCGGCGCAGGACGAGAAAACGACACCTCTTTCTATCGATCGGATAGAAGAAAATCTCATGGTCGGTAAGGACGGTGGCTACACCGTTATGAATAAGATCACGGAGCAAAACGTTCTTTTGGGCGCGAAAAATATGCTCAACACGAATATAAGCGAGCTTTGCGTTATGCTCGTAAACGATTACGGTACGCTTTTAAAAAACGTTGGCGAAAGCGGAGTTGCACTTGTAAGAGAGCTTGATTCCCGTCTTATCGAGGGCGATATTCTCGGAATCTACGTCTACGAATTTTCAACGAAGGGAAACGACGGTTATAAATATATCGAGATATACGAGCTTTCGAGCGAGGCTGATGCAAAAACGGTCTACACTCTTATGCGTATCGACGGAGCTCATTCGGAGCTTTCGGGAAAATTAGTTATCTGCGCCAGTGACGAGGACGTCAAGGGCGAAGCTATAAACGGAATAAACCAAAAATAATTTTAAGGAGAAAATATTATGAAAAGAATCTTAGCGCTTATCTTAACACTTTTATCAGTGCTCGTATTCGTTTCCTGCTCAAGCGGCGGCTCGGGCGGCGGAGGCGGATCTCAAGATCCTATCGGCGTTGACGACATCGTTGAAAATCTTGAAAAATCCGGCTTCACGGTAAACGAGCAAACGTCAAGCGCGAACGAAACGCTCGATCAATTGAACGAAATGCTCGAAAAGCAAGGCATCGACGCGCTTTCGGGCAAAATAAAGAACGCTTATGCGGGCGTAAATAAAAAGACCTACGAAACGGTCACCGTTATTGAGCTTGAATCAAGCTCCGATGCCAAAAAAATAGTTGAGCTTTACTCGAGCATGGGTATGGAATGTGAGCGCGACGGAAAAACAGTCGTTATCGCATCAAGCAAGGACGTTATCGACTCAGCACTTGGCAAGGACAACAACGACAAGGACGAAACCTCAAACAAGTACGGCGATGACGAAACCTCGACCGACAAAACGGACGATACCTCAACGAGCGTTTCGCCCATCATTTCCTTTAACACCGTAAAAAATAATCTTATAAACATAGGCTATGTAAGCGATGCCGTTGACGAGGATACGCTCATAAAGCTTTATCAGAATCTTTTAGAGCAGACTGCAGGCATCAGCTCCGATATTTCGAGAGTCACAAGCCTTATTGCGTCAAACACACACGATTCAAACGTGATCATCATATTTGAATTTGAAACCCTCTCTGACGCCAAGAACGTATACAATTATTTCTCAAACGACAGCGAGAGTGAGTCCACCTACGTTCACAGATCAAGCAAGGTCGTAATTCTTTCCTCAAATGAGTGCGGTCTCGGCTTCGCTACGGGAACCGAACAGCCGGAGGGCGCAACGGTATTTCTTGATCCCAACGGCGGACTCGTTGCTCCGGGCGACTCACATTCATACTACGTAAACTACGGAAGCTCCTTCACCTTCGAGGACTATAATATCGAAAAGGACGGATATAAGCTCGTCGGCTGGTCAAGAAATTCCGAGGCAATATCCGCCGATGCTTACACCTCGGGTGATAACTACACCGTTTACGAAAACGGTTCTATAACCTTCTACGCAATCTGGGAGCAAACGGCAGTTGAGCCCACTCCCGACGAGGAGCTCTATGTTCGCGACGGAAACACGGTTTACTTCGGTAAGTATCCTCAAACCTTGGTTGACGATTCTTACGTTATAGAGACCCTTAACTCTATGGCAGGCACACTTCCCGACAGCTACAGCAGCTATAGCTGGACGTCATACGGCTACTACGCTAACGGAAATTCGCAGGATTATATGTGGTACATTGATCTCGAATTTGACGGTGAAACCTACAGAGGCGTATATTTCACATCCTACCGCCCAAGCTATACGGAGAACAGCTCTTCGCAGGACGGCTCTTATCAAGACGATAACGGCTACTACACAGGCACGGTTTATTGGTTCAAGTATGAGCCTGTATCGTGGTCTATTCTCAGCGAGGAAAACGGCGTTGCGCTTATCCTCTGCAATATGATAATCGATAGCCAAGAATTTTCAGCATACGATTCAAGCGTTTATGCGCATTCCAATATCAGAGGTTGGTTGAACGATACCTTCTACAATACCGTATTTAGCGATCTTCAAAAGGATTTGATCTTAACGATCACGCAAAGTACTGCGTACGTAGAGGATTCAAACGATTTCTGCGACGATAAGATATATTTATTAAGCTACAACGAGGTGTCAAGCTTATTTGACCGTGATTCCGCGAGACGCAAGAATCTTACGGATTACGCCAAGGCTCAGGGCGCGACTGCCTCGTCAAGCTACGGCGCTTGGTGGCTCCGTACTGCCGTTTCCAAAAGCTACGTACACTTAGTTAACTGTTGCGGAGAAATCGGAACTCTTATCAATTCCGACACCTACACTACTATATACGGCGTTGTTCCCGCTTTGTATATAAGACTTGAAAAGGGCACTGAGCCTATCGAGCCCGATCAGCCCGAAATTCCCGACACAGACGGTGAGCTTTTCGTTCGCGATGGAAACACGGTTTACTTCGGTAAATATCCGCAGACCTTGATTGACGATCCTTTCATTACCGACAATCTTGACTACCTGGCAGGTCTTCTTCCCAACAGCTACAGCAACAATAGCTGGACATCCTACGGCTACTACGCTAACGGAAGCTCTCTAAATTATATGTGGTACATCGACCTTGAATACAATGGCGAAATGTACAGAGGCGTTTTCTTTGAATCGTACCGTCCTCATTTTATAACGGACGGCGCATCAATTGGCAATTCAAATCAAGACGATAACGGCTACTACGTGAGCACGGTTTATTGGTTCAAGTTCGAGCCCATCGCCTGGGATATAATAGAGGAGGCTGACGGAGTTGCTGCTCTTCTCTGCCACGTTATAATAGATTCTCAGGATTACGACCGCGAGGGCGATCTTTATTACAGCTCTGCCACGATAAGAGATTGGCTTCTTGACGAATTTATGAATACAGCCTTTACAGAGGCTCAGCGCAATATTCTTCTCCTTGAGGGCGATTACGATTACATTACGCTTATCAGCGCCGACGAGGCTGAATATATAAGCTCTGAATTTATTTATAAGGATGCTACCGATTACGCATACTCGCAAGGACTTTACTTAGATAACAAGTGGTGGTTAAGACAGGACGACGGCAACAAGGTTATTGCAAGCGGTACCGACGGCTCTATCAGCTACAGCGGATACGGCTCTACCGACTATACCGCGTGGGGTGTCGTTCCTATGGTATTTATAGACCTCTCAGCTAACGGAGAGGGCACAGATAATCCCGATGATACCGATGATCCTTATCAGCCCGGCACGGACGATAACGATACCTACGTTCAAGAGGGAGAAACTATCTATTTCGGTAAATATCCGCAGACCTTGGTTAATGATTATAATTTAACCTACGAGCTTGATACCTTGGCAGGCAGCCTTCCCTCAAGCTATGATAACTATAATTGGACGTCCTACGGCTACTACGCTAACGGAAGCTCTCAAAATTATATGTGGTACATCGACCTTGAATTTAAGGGCGAAATGTACAGGGGCGTTTATTTCAGCTCATACCGTCCTCAATACACAAGCGATTCCTTCTCCTCAAACTCTCACCAAAACGAAAACGGATACTACACATATACAACATATTGGTTCAAGTACGAGCCTATCAGCTGGAGAATAGTTGACGAGCTTGACGGAAAAGCGCTTATCGTAAGTGATCTGATAATTGACGCTCAGGAATTCCAAAGCGAATCTTATCTCGTTGGCGGATATAATCTCAACAACTACGAGCAAAGCACTGTAAGAGCTTGGCTCAATGATACATTTTATAATACGGCGTTTAACGAGCTTCAAAAAAGCTATATCAATACGACCCACGTTGACAACAGCTCTTCTCAATCCGCAGGCAAGAAATATTCGTGCAATGACACAGAGGATAAAATATTCTTCCTCAGCAACGCCGAGCTTTGCAAATACTCAGGTAAAATGAATATGCAAAAGAGCTCCTCTGATTACGCGAAAGCTCAAGGCTCATTTACCGGTGGCAGTGGCGGAGCTGGCTGTTGGGGAACACGCTCACCCTTTGACCAAGCCGACAGAATTCAAGAGGTGTTCTACGACGGATCTTTTGGCTCAACCACGTCCGCTACGACAAATTGGACCGTTCTCGGCACAGTTCCCGCGCTTTGGATCAGCTTGCACTGATTTAATATCTTAATAACAAAAAGGTTGACAGCTAATGTCAACCTTTTTCTCTTCTATAGAAAGTGTGTCTTATTTTTAACAGCGCCTTATCGCTTGAAAAGACATTTTACAAGCTTACAGCAAGCAAGAGCGCCCCCAACGAAAGCAACATCGCAAAGTAAGAAAGAGAAGCTATGTTTCTTCTTAAATACACATTTTTTCGGCGAAGCCTTTTCAAACGCTTCGCCGCCCTTGAAAGAACAGCAAGAGCCGTCAATATCGCAAGCATCACCCTCATCACCGAAAGGATAGCCGTCAATGTCACATACGCCGTCGAAGCATTCCCCGTCCGTTTTCTTCTCATTTTCGTGACAATCTCTCCTTCCTATCGCATCAAGCGAGGCTTGCGTGTCCTTGCAAAGAAATGAATTTATGCTCGTTTCCGTCGCCTTTTGATGAACCGTTCCGTCATCAGCCACTCTAAGCCCGTTCACAAACGTGTTTCCGTCTGCGTTTACCTCTGTTCCAAGCCCCGAAGCTCCCGCACTCGCTCCGAGATCCTCAAGAGAATGAAACTCGTATTTTCCATCGCTCATTTTAGCCTCATAAACGGCGTTTTTCGTCTTTTCTATAGCAATACTGTTCTCCAGAGTCACAGTTATTCTTGTTCGCTCAGGGCTGGCTCTGAAGCGCTTGATTTTATCAATAATCATATACTCACCTCACTCATATTTTTTTCAAAAAATCATAAAATATTCGCATTTTTATCGACAAAAGGAGCGACTTTTCTTTTTTTAAGCTTCTGTATCGTATCAATACGCCCTTCTATATCAATAATATGCAAATTCCGCTACCTTGCTTTCGGCAAAATATTCAGTCGGGAAATGGTACAATAGCGTGGGATGAGCCAAAAAAAGCTCTCCCTGCGAAAAGAAAGGAGAAAAAAATGAACATCTACTACCAAAAAGCAAGCGCGCCCGACAGGATACTTATGATCTCGCCGTCGCAAATAAGCGCAAATCCGAATCAGCCGAGAAAAATCTTCTCCGACGATGCGATTTTAAAGCTTGCAGACAGCATAAGACAATACGGAATTATTCAGCCGCTTGTCGTGCGAAAATCAAACGACGGCTACGAGCTCGTTTCAGGAGAACGAAGGCTTCGCGCCGCAAAGGAATTAGGGCTTGATTCCGTTCCCTGCGTTTTAGCGCAGATAAACGAGGAAAAAAGCGCTCATATCGCGATTATTGAGAATCTGCTTCGCGAGGATCTCAATATGTTCGAGGAAGCGCAGGCGTTTGAGAGCCTTATCGACACCTACGGCATAACTCAGGAGCAGCTCGCAAAAAAGCTATCAAACAGCCAGTCCTACATAGCAAACAAGCTAAGACTTTTACGCCTCGACAAGGAAACGAGAGAAAAGATTCTTGAAAATCAGCTTACCGAGCGTCACGCTCGCGCTCTTTTGAAAATAAGAGATGAAAACGAGCGGGCTCACGTTCTCGAAAAAATTATAGAGGGCGGTCTTAATGTCACTCGCTCCGAGGAGCTTATAGAACGCTATATTTCAAGAGATATGCCTCTTGATGCAGAGCAAGACGGCGATTCTGCGCAGATCTCAAAATCAAGCCCCGAGCGAAGCGTCAAGGCTCTCTATTCAAGCATAGAGCGCGCGATAAACAACGTAAAAACAAGCGGTGTTAATATAAAATCGCGCCGTGTCGAAAACGACGATTTTACCGAAATAACCATTCTTATCCCCGCAAGATAATTATATAAAATCACAAAACGAGCAGCGATCTCCCCCATAGATCGCAATCGCAAATAACAAGTAAACACGAAAAGAACAGACTCACAATAATGTGATGCTTTTAACGGATTATCACACAGTCAAATCCGTCTGCGAGAACCCCTATTTTTACGGGTGAAATCCACCTGCAGTGGACGAAATCGCAATCACGGTGAAATCCTGCTTCGCAGGGTTGCAGCTCGGACGGATTTAATTTTATCCAAGTCTTGACCTTGGATTTCATCAGAATGAAGTGAAGATTTCATCGTTGCTAAGCAACGATTTCATTAAACCAACTGAAAAAGAGAGAACTCAGCAAAGCTGCTTTGTTCTCTCTTTTTTGTTGCTGAGGTTTTCGCCGACGCGAAAATAAAGTTGTGTTATACACAGTGAAGCTGCCACGCTTCGCTTGCTGTGAAGTTAATCTTGCCCATCGCTCCGCCGTCGGATAAAGCTTCTCTAACGAAGCGAACCTCACTGTCAAGATAACTTCACTTGCCCGTACGGCAAACTCAGTTATGCGTGTTCTCAGTTAAGGATAACGCGCATATTATCGTGGGTTCTTTAATTGCATAGAAAAGCATTTGTTAAATATTTTGTATAATTATATTTATTTTGTATAATTAGACAATGCGTTTTTCGTGCAAGCCATTTATTTAGCAAAAAGTTTTCCACACACTTTTCCACGTCTTGCCGATATTTATCAAATTCATTCTCAAATTACCCGAAATCCGCATAAATAAAGGGTTTTCGCGGTCAAACATACATCAGATAAAGCCGACATCTCAAGCTTTTTCAGTCGCCTACACCAACCGCACGTGGAAAACTCCCCTCGTTTTCCCATCAGTTCTTCACTCTTCACTCTTCACTCTTCATTCTTCACTCTTCACTCCTCATTCTTCGCCCTCGCTGAACATTATAAACACATTTTTTAAGGTATTTTTTGCGCCTCACTGCCGTGTGGGTTTATACTGCCAGAGCAGCCTCACCAATTTCAGCCCGCGGTGCTCCGCCACGATCATCCAAATAAGGTGCTTCTGATACGGGGGTGATATCTGCCGATGAGGTGTCTTTTAAAGCAAAATTAACTATTAAAGAATAATTTATTTGCAAAAACCCATACCCGTCCCAAGAAAAAGGATGCTGAAAAAGGCACAAAAAACCGATGATAAGTAAAAAAATCATAATTACCGGGCTTTAAAACACACTACAAGAGCCCTTTATTCTCCTTTGATATTCACCCACAATTCTCCCCTGATATAAAAAACCTGCATTATTTCTGTTAAAAATTTAGCAAAAATTATTTTCCCAAGGTGACTTCTTTTTTGTTTTGTAGACAGCCAATCACGCAAAAATCGCTTTTTATCTAATTTGTTTATACCAATCAATTAATAATCTTATACATTCTATTTACATAGTTTTCTGTCCAAAGCACTCTTTTTTTGTAGTTTTTTCAAATTGTTTCACGTGAAACATTCTATTTTCCACAAATTTTCGATTAATGTTTCACGTGAAACATTAATATTTTAAAAAGCTTGCCAAAATTACGCATTTTAAGCCACAGATTTTGCAATATTTCGTTATTTTCGCCCGAAAATTAAACAAATCAATAGTTTTTCACATAAAATAGTCCTTTATTAAATATAAGAGTTGGTGGTTAAGGGCAAAAAACAGGCACTGTTTGATATAAGGATATATAATAGTTTCGTGTGTAACCTTAACGATAAGTTCTGCACCACATTATTACCCAAGAATCAACGCCCCCCTCACCTCAAAATATCAAAATTCGCATCTTATAAATATATTTCATCTGGATTTTTTCAAAATTGTTTCACGTGAAACATTAAATTTCAAGCCTTTGCAAAGAATTGTTTCACGTGAAACATTGGTTTTTGATTATTTTTGCGTTTTTGTTTCACGTGAAACACAAGTTTTTATGATTTTCACCCAAGAATCATTAAAATCAACTGTGTTTTTGGCGTTTTTTATTTTTATTTTCATTATCCAAGGTACAAAAATGCAATTTATTTTAAGTGCAAAAATCACCTTAAATATGCCCAAAATTACGGTGATTCACCCATATAAATTCTTTTTGAATTTTGTTTTAAACATATTGATTTTAAAAATCCTTTATGATATACTATAATTAACGAAATATAACGAGGTAAAAATGTCTTACATAATATCATTCGCTAATCAAAAGGGCGGTGTTGGCAAGACCACCTCGGCAGTAAATATAGCTACGATGCTCTCGGTAAAGCGAAAAAAAGTTCTTTTAATAGACTTAGATCCGCAAGGAAGCGCAACAAGCGGTGTTGGGATTCAAAAAAACTCCGCCAAAAAGACATCGTACGACGTTCTTATCGGCGCTTGTCCGATAAAAGAAGCAATTATTAAGACAAAATACGATAATTTATCTGTAATTTGCTCAAACGTAGACCTCGCTGCCGCAGATTTTGAGCTTACATCACAGGACAATCGTGCATATTTCCTCAAAAACCAATTAGATATATTAAAGCAAGAGGATATTTTCGATTACATAATAATAGACTGTCCGCCCACGCTTGGTATGACTACGATCAACGCCTTATCCGCAAGCAACGGAATTATAATTCCTATACAGTGCGAATTTTACGCACTCGAAGGACTTTCTCAGCTTATGTTCACCATAAAAAAGATAAAAGAGCAGTATAATAAGCGCCTTCACATCTTAGGAATACTCGTAACAATGTACCAATCACGCTTGAAGCTTTCATCGCAGGTATACGCAGAGCTTCAAAAATACTACGACACACAGCTTTTCAAAGCCAAGATATCGCGTTGTGTCGCTCTTTCCGAAGCCCCGAGCTTTGGTATGCCGATATACTACTACGCCAGATACTCCCGCGCAAGCCTTGAATATCAGGATGTCGCCGAGGAGATCATAGACAGAACCTACGGAGGATAAAGAAAATGAAGAAAAAAGCACTCGGAAAAGGTCTGGAATCCATTTTTGCAGACAACTATTCATTTGTTGAGGAGTCAACAATATCAAACGAGGGTGTTCAAACCCTTAAAATTTCGCAAATCGAGCCAAAAAGCAACCAACCGCGTAAATATTTTGATCCGGAGCTTCTTGATCAGCTTGCCGAATCAATATCACAGCACGGACTCATCCAGCCTATCGTGGTTCGCCCCGTTTCAGGCGGATTTTATCAGATAATCGCAGGAGAACGCCGTTGGAGAGCGTCAAAGCTTGCAAATCTTACCGAAATACCCGCAATAGTTATGCAGGCTGACGAGCTGAAGGCAGCTCAGCTTGCCATAATCGAGAACATACAAAGAGAGGATCTTAATCCCTACGAGGAAGCGCAGGCATACCGTTCGCTAATGCGTGAATTTGACCTTACCCAAGAGGAGGTATCCGCGCAGGTAGGAAAGAGCAGAAGTGCTATTGCAAACTCAATGCGTCTTCTCGATCTTCCCGACGAGGTTCTTGAAATGCTCAAAACAGGAGATATCTCCGCAGGTCACGCAAGAGCCCTGCTCGGTCTTAAAAACAAGGAAGATATCGTAGATACCGCGCAAAAGATTCTTATTCGCTCGCTCAACGTTCGCGATACGGAGCTTCTCGTTAAAAAGCTCAATAAGCTTTTCGATAAACGAGATGAGGTTCTTGATGAGCAGGATGATTTTGTTGTTGATTATGTCAACGATTTAGAAAGACGCGCCACCTCGCTCACAGGCAGACGCTTCAAAATCAAATCAAACGGAAGCGTAAAGACCGTACAGTTTGAATTTTACGATAACGAGGATCTTGAGGACGTTTTGGTAAAGCTTTGCGGCGAGAAGATAAGAGAGGAGTAACCATGAGCTTTTTCGCATTAGTGCAGGACAGTCTCATTTCGTACGATCTGATAATATGGTGTATCGCGATAGGCGCGATACTTGCGTTCCTTATAAACTTTTTTATGCAAAATGTAGCAGGCAAGGTCGTTCGCGCGCTTATATCGAACGATTGCATCGGAGAGGAGAAGGCGAAAACGCTCTCTGAGCTTTCCTTGAAGCCAAATTTCATGTTAAAATGGATGCTTAAGGAAAAGGGTATGCTTCGCTCCGTCGTGTTTGTTTGGGGCGGCAGAATGCCTCTGCGCCTTGACACTGACAAAAGCATTCCGGATTTTGACTCGGCGCGTTTTTATATAAAGGACGAGAACGAATTCAAGGCAGCCGCGCGCTTCGGCAGACCTATGAGCGTTTGGTATCTTATTTTGTTTACCGTACTTGCTATAGCAGCCGCATACGGTATGACGATAGCTATGCCGTACCTTATGCGCTGGATGGGGCTTATATGAAGCGAGCCCTTATAATTCTTGCAGCGGCAGTTCTTTTAATTATGCTTGCTTCCTGCAAGCAAGAGGAAACACCCGTAGATAATTCCGCCAAGGATATCATCTGCGAGCTTGTAAATTCAAGCGCAGACGCCTCGATTCTTTTCGAGCGTCTTGGTGAGCTTACCGCCGAGCCGAAGCTGTCATACGGTATGATGCTCGATTTCGGAAGCACAAAGCTCCAGCTTAGCGACAGCGAATATAAAATCAGCCGTCCCGCCTCGTCGGTATACAAAACGCAAAACGCAGGATTTCTCGTTACGGTAGAGGACGGCAAAGCAACGTATCGCGCTCCCGAAGCCGAATTTTTAAATAAGTATTTTATATACGATATAAAAACTCTTGCAAAGTACGCAAAATATATCAATCCACCGACGCTTGGCTATTCGCATATCTCCGAAAAGGACGGAGCATATATAATCTCCGACGAATATGCAGAGCTGATAGCAACGGAATTTATGAAGCTCGGTCTTAACTACGCAGGCTCAGGCAAGGATCAGCAGGCTATCTACGATCTTTACATTGAAACGATTCTTGACGGAACGAATTTTGAGCTTTCGTTTACCCTTGCAGAAAATAATGTAGCCTCTGTGTCGTTTGAGCTAATGGCAGATGCAAACGCGCTCACCTGCTTTAACGAAAGCACGGAATACGCTTACCTGTATCTTTTATATTCAGCAGATATAGGCGTACACGGAGCCACAAAATCAAGCGTAACCTTTGATATAACGCACCGAAACGGAATAGAAAGAGATATCTATAATATAAAAAAGAGCTTCGCTTATTCAAACGGTGAGCTTAGCTCGGTTGATTTTTCCGCGGATATTTGCGTGTCGAACGCAAAGCCGTTTAACGATAAGACCGTCGTTTACTTCGATACAGTGTCGCGCTTAAGCGCTTTTATCGACACATCCTTTGGAGCAGACAGAGTTTTTGAGCTTTCTTTTTCGGAAAACAACGAGGATTTCAGAGTTATCTCCGACGGCAAGGAGCTTGAGCCCGATAGCATCTTCACCGAACAATATGCTCTTGATAACGAAACGCATATAATAGCGAAGCTCGCCTCATCCGAGCTTATTTCAGCCACTCTCACCGACGAAAGCGGAGCTCTTACCGGATATTTGATATTCGAAGGCTACGAGGTAGAGAAGGATACCGTTCTTACAAATATGATCGACGGCGCATCTCTTTTTCTGGAAACGGGAAGCAAGATACTCCCCGAGGCTATCAAGAAAAACAGCGACACTCCTCTATGTATGATGATAGGTATTTATCAGCTTTATATCGTATTTGACGGCGAAGGCTACTATATTACGGACACTCCCCCTCAAGGCAGCCTCATGATAGAATACATAAACAATGAAATAGTTTTTACACAAAAATAGGAGGTATATTATGAAAAAAAGATTTTTAGCACTCATTCTTGTAATATTAAGCGTTTTTATGCTCGCTTCGTGCACGGTTATCCCCGCGACGCATGAGGCGCACGACTTTTTAAAAGATGAAGAATATATAGTAACCCCCATAATTGAAATAACGAGAGCAGAGCTTGAGGAGCTTTACGGAATAAGCACGCGCGCTGAGCCTATGTATTATTTCGAGGCAATAGACGAGAATTCCGAGCGCGTGGTTTTCATAGAATTTGAAACCCCCGAGGATGCAAAAATATTTATTGAAATGGCGAGAAACTCGCTCAGGGACACCTTTAAGGTGTTCGCAGGCAACGGAACTCGCACAATAATGGCGACATCCCCCAACGCATACGACGACGCGATAGGCGAATAAATTCAAACGAATAACAAAAGGGATAGGCTCAAACGAGCCTCTCCCTTTTTGTTTGGTTGAAAATTTAAGCCTCTAAACTATCTCTATCGAGCAAAAACTCTTTAACGCCCATCATAACATATCCCTTGTCATCGCGACGTGGTTTCATACTCTTTTCAACAACAACGATCTTTTTGAAAGAATCCATGGTCTTATCAAAAGAAGCGGTTTCCTGAGGTGCTGAAAAAGTACGGACTGCGACCGATCCGATTCCACGACCTGCGCCACACTTGCGCGTCACTCTTGGTGGCAAAAAATATCAATATGAAAATTATCCAAGTGTGGCTCGGGCACAGCAATATGAGCACGACAGTAAATATCTGAAAAGTACACACAAAATAAAAAGCAGCCAAATTTAATATTAGTAAATAGAGCTTGATGTGAAAATCAGGCTCTATTTTGCTAATCTCTATTTTATTGTATAAACTATCTGTCATATTTACCTTCCGCCCGAGTCTATTTTAGCACAGGTGTCGCAGATGTAAACAGAGAAAAAATATTGCTTACAACCTTAAATGCAAGGGAAAATGAGCAATATTTTTTCTTTTATCTGTTGACATCTGTTTTTTGATTTTTAAGGGATAGGCATATAAACTCCACCTGTGCTTTATTGACTCTGCCGAAAGGTAAAAAATAAATATGAAAGGTAGGTAAAGTCCTATGAAAAAGCAAAGTCAAAAGAAAATAAAAAAATCAATGGAATTTAGAAAGTATTATCTTTCTGAATTTCAACTCTATGATGGAGAGGTATTCGTTACCTTCAATATCGTAGCCATTAACACAGATAAAAACGAGATAACCGTTGCTATTAGCAAT
>JAGAPG010000039.1 GCA_017623355.1 Clostridia bacterium | reverse complement strand
CTCATCGTCTAACTCAGTGATAGTTTCCATTTTTTCAGCCATTGCTATGAACTGCTCAGTACTATAGGCGGTTGCTTGAGAGGAATTTTGCTTCTTAACAAGAGCTGCCCTTCTCTCTCTCGCTTCATCCTGCTCCGCCTCGCATTTGGCAGATAGCTCTTGAAACTTTCGATCCGATAACATACCGTTAAACCTATCGTCGTAAAGGCGTTCAAACTTGCGGTCAAGCTCCGCGATTTTCGCCTCAAGCATAGCAATCTCGTTTTCAATACGAGCATCCTCAGAATCACAGCCGCAACTCACCTTATGAAGTACCCTCTCAACAAACGCCTCACGGTTATCACGAACCATAGCTAATACGGAATTGATATCCTGCAAAATAGCATCGTAAAGCTCGTGATACATTATGTAGTGGCTTGAGCATACTTCGGGTCCCTTTTTCTTATAGGTGTTGCATACGTAGTAATTCTTTCTGTCGGATGCGTTTGCGATACCGAGAGCATGTCCACACTTGTCACATTTAATCAATCCAGCAAAGATATTATGAAACCCGCTCGTTCCCTCTCTCTTTCGGCTATCAAGCTTTGCGTGTGCATCGTCCCATAGCTGTTGGCTGATGAGTTGCGGTATTACACCCGGCAACACAATACAATCCTCTTCGGCATTTCTGATGATTCGCTTACTCTTAAAGGACGCTTTTCTGCGCTTACCGCTGATCAAGTATCCAAGATAGGTCTTATCATTCAGTATTTTATATACCGAGGTCAAATTCCAATCATAAGGATCCTTATCATAAGGTCTCTTTAGCATTTGCGCTCGGTATGCCGCAGGAGTAAGTATTTTATGCTCTTTTAATACAGTCGCTATTTTGTTATATCCGTAGCCCTGATATGCCGCCATTTCAAAAATCCATATGACATTTGGACTTACTTCCGGATTGATTTCCAAGATGTGCTTGTCCTCTTGGGTTTTAAGCAATCCGTAAACGGCAAATGAGCCGATATATTCTCCATTCATTGCTTTCGTAATGAATGCCTGCTTGATCTTTCTGGAGCAGTCTGCGGGAAAATACTCATTGAATACGTTTTTGATGGGAAGCATCAAGTCATAGTCGGTATCTCCGCGAGCCGTGTCAACATCATCACCGATGGCTATAAAACGAACATTCATTTGCGGGAAAATATCGCTGATGTAAAATCCAACCTGCAAATAGTTTCTGCCAAAACGAGAAAGGTCTTTTACAATAACCACATTTACACGTTTGGCATTTACATCCTCCATCATTCGCTTGAAATCAGGACGGTTGAAATTCGTTCCCGTAAAACCATCGTCTATATAAACATCGTAGATACAAATGCTGTGTTGCTTACAAAAATCAGTTAGGAGTTTTTCCTGCGTTTCAATAGATACGCTGGTTCCGTCCTTTTCATCATCGTCGCTTAGCCTGCAATATAATGCCGCAATCAATCTGCTTTGCTCTTTATTCTTCATTCTTACCTCACTTTCCGAGCAAAGCGACGGTTGTGATTTTATTATACAACCTCTGCTCTATTAAGTCAAATGTGCAAATTATTTTTTTAAGATTTATCTTCATCTTTATTTTCCCTTTTCAGGTGAAGCAATTCTCTGATCTTCTTTGCTACGTAATCGGAGTATATCTCAATGAGATTTTCAGTTCCAAAGCAACGAGTTACGGTAATTTTCACTCTCCCTTCGTTTTTTTCTTTTTTGTTAATTGTCACACTCACTTCCCTTCCTTTTTATTATATATAG
>JAGAPG010000038.1 GCA_017623355.1 Clostridia bacterium | reverse complement strand
GCACCTCAATTGGTGCAAACATTCATGAAGCACAGTATGCACAAGGCACGAGGGATTTTATTTCAAAATTTGAAATTGCCCTTAAAGAAGCAAGTGAAACAGGATATTGGCTTGAATTGTTATACCGAACAAAGTATATTGATGAGCAAACTTTCAAAGCATTATCATCCAAATGTACTTCTTTACGCGTAATGTTAATTGCTTCTTGTAAAACCGCAAAGGAGAATTGTGATGGCAAAAAGTAGAGAATATGCATCTCATTATCCCGACTGGTATTGGACAACCGGACTTCACGATGCGGGCATTGTAGGTGTTGAATCGTTTGAATTTCCGTTTGATTATAACAAATTTATCGGAGAAAAAAGCAAATACAATCGAAATCTCTTGGTGTTAAAAATAAACGCAAAAGGCGCACTTTACGACACCTCCGTGGAAGAAATCCGCCTTTACAACTACAAGATTTTAACACCAGACATATCTCTCGAAGGCAGGAAAACAATTTGGTGGTTGGCAGATATGCTGAGTGAACAAGATGACTATTACATTTTGGAGATAACTTTCAAGATTTTGATTCATTCCCCGAAGATTTCACCTTTAAGATCAAATTTGATCGAGCAGAAGTCAAAAGAAAATGATATTGAGAATGGTAGACACCTTTTGTTCGTTTTTACCTATGTTCAGACACCTTTTTACTCGTTTAAGGCACAAAAAAGCACTCACATTTGTGAGTGCTTTTTTGTGCTTTGTGGGGGAGAGTGGATTTGGTCAGGCTTTATTTTAATAAAGCTCTGGTTCGATAAGCGAGGAGATAATTAATCGGAGTCGTTATATGGTTTACAACTCGTTTAGTGCATTTTGCACATTTTTTCAAGAAAAGTATTGCGTTTATTTGTAAAATGTGTTATACTGTACGCAAAGACAACGGGGAGGTAAAAAATGAAAATCAAAAAATTATTCATATTGACATTATCGGCGATATTGCTTCTTGGCGCTATGACAGTTCTTTTTTCGTGTAGCGAGGAAGAAGAAAAGCCGTGTACTCACCAATACGGTGAATGGCAGACGGTTACTGCTGCAACATGCAAGCAAACAGGAACAAAGCAAAGGACCTGTTCGCTTTGCCAAGCAACAGAGGACGGCGTTATTGAGCTTGCGCCTCACATCATAAGCATTATTCCCGGTACACCTGCAACCTGTACGCAAGCAGGACTTACCGATAAAAAGGTATGCTCCGTTTGCGAGCTTGTTATACAGGAGCACGAAAACATTGCTATTGTGCCTCATACAGAGCAGATAATTCCCGCGGTTAAGGCTACCTGCAAAAAGACAGGACTTACAGAGGGTAAAAAATGCTCGGTATGTACTGCGGTGCTTGTTGAGCAAACGGAAACACCTATAGATCCCGAAACACACGTTGAGGAGATAATTAAGGGTGTTGAGCCTACTTGTACGAGCATTGGTTTTTCGGACGGAAAAAAATGCTCTGATTGCGGAAAGGTGATTTTAAAGCGAGAGCCGCTTAATCGTTTGGACCATGTTCTCGAGCCGCTTGAAGCAACAGCTCCTACTTGCACGTCTTGGGGATACGATGTAGGAACTAAATGCTCCGTATGTAAGGCTACGGTTTCTCTTGGTGACGAGATACCGCCATTGGATCACGATTTTGACGAAAACGGAATTTGCAAAATGTGTTCTCAGGCGTACACCTACAGCGAAAATCTTAATTATGTTTTGGTAGAGGACGACGGAGATCCCTACTACATAGTAAAAGGCAGAGGGGAATGTACTGATTCTAATATAATAATTCCCGATGATATCGACGGTATTCCCGTTAAGAAGATTGCAAGCGGCGCTTTCTATATGGATTCCGAAATAGGAAGTCTTAAGATAGGCAAAAACGTAACAGAGATAGGAGGTAATGCGTTTTTCTCTTCAGCGAGCTTTGCATATCTTGAAATTCCGGACAGTGTTACCACAATAGGCGAATTTGCATTTGATTTTTGTCCGGGGATCAAGATAGTTTCATTCGGAAAGGGCGTTTCCGATATCGATCCGAACGCATTTGTAAGAGCTGTAAATATTAAGAGAATAATAATATCCGAGGAAAATCCTAATTTCAAGGTTGATAATAATGCTCTTTATACGAAGGATGGAAAGACTATCGTTTTGGTAGCGAGAACTTCCAAAAACGATAGATTTGAAATACCTTCCGGAGTTGAAAGAATAGAGGATAGTGCGTTTTATTATTCCGAATACAAAACAGTCGTAATTCCCGAATCGGTAACATATATAGGTGAGGAAGCGTTCTGCAGATCTCAGATTGAAACGATAGAGGGCGCGTCGGGAGTTTTGACAATAGGTGATGCGGCGTTCCAAGCAACTCCTCTTTCGTCATTTACGTTTGGAAGCAAGATAGAAAGCATAGGTAACGCGGCGTTTAATTCTGTTAGACTTACCGAGATAGTGCTTCCCGATACTATTGAGGTGGTTCCTGAAACCTTTGTTATGGGAACCGAAACCTTGAAGAAGGTGACGTTTGGCAAAAACATAAAAATTATAGAAAGAAATGCATTTGAGCAGACGGGAATAGAGGTCGTTGTTCTCCCTGATTCGCTTGAAAAAATAAAAGACAATGCATTTTCTAATTGCCCCGAGCTTACCGACATTACCTTTGGTAAGAATATTTTACAAATAGATAAGCGAATTGTATCGAGCTGTAACAAGCTTCAAAATATTTATGTAAGTGAAGAAAATACAGCTTATTCATCCGTTGGCGGTCTTTTGTGCTCTAAGGACGGAATGACGCTTGAATTTTATCCCACAGGCAGAGAAGAAATTTTAGTTCCCGAAAAAGTAACTGTTCTGGGAAAAAGCGCATTCCAAGGCTTTTTGGGTACAGAAATTACAGTTCCCGACGGAATACAAGCAATAGACGCATCTGCATTTTCGGGCTGTGAAAATCTCGAAAAGATAACGATATGTAAGAGCGTAACAAACATAGATCCTACTGCGTTTTACGGTTGTAATAAGCTTGCGGAAATAGCTGTTCACGAGGAAAATACAGTATATTCATCAATTGACGGAATTTTGTGCTCCAAGGATGAAGCAACGCTCGTTGCATTCCCCGGCGGAAAGAGTGAGGTCGTAATTCCTGAGAGCATTAAGGTTATAGGAAAGTGCTCCTTCTACGAGCTTGGAATTACTGAGATCGTAATTCCCTCAACTGTTGAAAGAATTGAGCCGGGTGCATTTGAGTTCTGCTCCAGGCTTTCAAGCGTAACGATAGAAAGCGGAGTTAAATATATCGAAGAGAGCGCATTTATATTCTGCTTTGCGCTTCAATCAATATATATTCCCGCAAGCGTTGTTGAAATAGGCGAAGGCGCGTTTACATATAACGCCTACGGTATGATAATCTACTGCGAGGCTGAAGAAGCGCCCGAGGGCTACCAAGAGGGCTG
Source organism: Clostridia bacterium (assembly GCA_017623355.1). Lineage (GTDB taxonomy): Bacteria > Bacillota > Clostridia > Oscillospirales > CAG-272 > RGIG2000. Next base: position 15,789 of record JAGAPG010000038.1, on the reverse strand, counting down.
GAACGGCGACGGTCAGGAAATCGTTTGGGGACATATTCCCGAAGAATAAAAAATAAACAAAAAGAGAGAACTTGGCAAGCAACTGCCTCGTTCTCTCTTTTTTGTAATATAAAAGCCATCGGCGCGGCTTGCAGCTGTGAATTGTACGGGCTAAAGAAAGTGCTTTGTATTGACTTTTTTCGAAATATATGTTAATATTATAATGTATAACTATGTAATAAGCGCGCATTTAAAAGTAAACGCGCCTGTAAAGGAGTTAATTTTATGGCAAGATTCAGCGTTATAGGAAGCTGTATATCAAGAGATCTGTTTCCGATTGGAAATGATAATTATACGTTCCATACGGATATCAGATTTACATCTCCCTTCACCCTGGTAAGCGAACCTATTACCCCTGAAAGACGAGTTGATCACGAGGATATGTCCGATCCCGTTCCTACTTATTATACCGAATGGTATAAAAAGAATATCTGCAACGATATAAACAAGACTGTTTTCGATGCGCTGAAGGAGCGCCACGGAGATTATTTGATAGTCGATCTTGCGGATATAAGAATACCGATATCAAAAATAACCTTTAACGGAGTGGACGAGCCGCTTTATGTGTCGGATTCGCTTCCTTTTCGCGCGCAGTACGAAGGAAATCTTAAAAGAAATAAGCTTTCCGGTGCGAGAATTGAAAAAATAAATCCAAGAGATATTGCGCTTGAGGATTGGTATACGGCGCTTGAAAAATATGCAAAGCGCATAAAAGAGATATTCCCTTATGAGAGGGTTATACTTTTGAAGAATGAGTGCGTGCCTGAATATATGGCTCTTGACGGAACGATAAAGCCGTTTACCGATAACGAGCATCTTGATATGATATACACCTCGAATACGCTTTCAAAGCCTCTTTATAAGAAATTTGAGGAGCTTATGCCGGGATGTAACGTTATAAATATTCCGCTTGGCGCACTTTCCTCAGAAGCAAACAAGTGGGGCAAGCATCCGTTACATATGGACAAGCAGTATTACGCATATCTGCTTGACTGTATTGATGCCATAACTGAGCAAAAAAGCTATAAGCTCTTGGGGCTTTACGAAAGATATGCTGAAATATTTAAAACTAACAGAATGCTTGCAGAGCTTAAGACTGCGCACGGAGCATTTACTACTTATTCAAAAAGCCGTTTCCCAACGGTAAGCGATGCGCTTTTTATGAAGCTTCACGCCTGCGTGGCGATATACAAGCATCTTTCTGAGCTTACCGATCTTGGCGCTCATCTTCATTATGGAATAAACAACAAGCTTATCTGTGATTTCTTTACCGAAAAAACGGAAAAGGAATATTCATCCGTGTGGGTTCATCCCGCCAATATAAGATCGGGATTTATGATTGCCGATGCCTTGAATATGGGCAAAGGATGTGAGCTTTCCGATCTTGAAAGGGCGCTCACTTGTGATTGTCCGAATAAGACATTTATTTATATAGGCAACGAGCATGCTGATAAGATAAGGACTCTTGCGAAGGAGCATAAAAACGCATACGAGATATATTTATCGAGCGAGGGAGCATCCTTTATTGCGTATATGTTCACTACTAACGAAAAAATACTTGAGCAGGAATCCTTTGATATAAGTGTAAAATTCCTTGACTCTGTTTCCTTGATGAATATAGGTGTAAGGAAAATATATGAGGAGATAAATGACGGTGACGTTTCAAAAAAGAGAGAAAAAAATCTGATAAAGGGAATTTTGGATTTTTCCGAGCCTTATATAAAGCAATTTAACGTTACCTATCAGGATTTAATAAAGCTTTTTGTATTTGCCGATGTATACAGACAGCTTGATATAAGACCTGAATCGCTCAATCATTTTTGTATAAATAATAAAATGGCAACGCTTTGCCTCAACAGATATCACACCGAGCCTCAAGAGAGTATCTGGAGAGATCCGCTTGATTTCAAGGACGCAGGCGTGATAGTAATTGACAACAATCCGCTTTTTGTTCCGCCTCTTAAGGAGAGCGATATTCTTATATCTATGATGGATAGCGAAAAGGAGCAGAAATATTTTATAGTAAACGAATCTCTTATTGATAATGCGATGAGCTTTGATGACGGCTTTGCCGAATATCTCGTTCCTATCGAGATAACGGAAAAGCACCGCAGGGAAGAGAAAAAATACCGCGTGGCGTTCTTTTCCAAGGACGGCGCGTTCATAAGCAGAACAAGAGCTCTTTTCGGCAAAAGGCATTTCAAGGATGTTGATATTGATATAAGCTATGAGGCTATATCTGCGGTATCCGAGTGTCAAGAGGAGCTTGCTATAGCCTCGCATGAATTCTTTTTAAGAAAGAATCAGCTTCTTGAATATCTTGATTCCTTAGCGAATCAGCCAAACGTTACCGAGGGACTTGAAATGGCAAATCAACGCGCGCTTGCGCTCTTTGATTCGCTTTATTTAAAGACTCCGCTTGATACTATGTCGGAAAGAAGGCTTATGTTCAAAAAGATGCAAAAGCCCACATCGGGAAGCATAGTTTATACTCAAAAGGGAAGCTCATTCCTGCTTAAAAAGCTCAGTCAGCTTTGCGATAAGCTCGGAATAAGATATTGGCTTTATAACGGTTCATTACTTGGCGCTTACCGTCACGGCACGTTTATTCCTTGGGATGACGATATAGATGTGGGAATAATAAGATCCGATATAGAAAAGCTCAAGGATGCGCTGAAGGATGACGAGTTTTTCTCGATAGAAACTCTTTACAATATCGAGGAAGCAGACAGAATATATAAATTTATGTTCAAGGGGACGGATCTTCCCAACTATGTAGATATATTCCCGTTTGATTACTGCGAGGACGAGGACGGCGACACTTGGGAAAAATTAAAGGTGTTCCACGGAAAGATGGTTCAGGCATTCAGGGCAAAATCGCGCGAGCTTGGTGTCTGCTACCGATCGACCTTCAATATTCCGAAGGAGCATCTTGATATATTCAATGAGATGTTTGACGAGCATCAGAAAAAAATAGAAAGAGAGCTCGGGGTAACGAGCGCTCCTTGCAGAAATATAATTTACGGCTTTGACACCTGCTATATAGTTTGGTGGCATCAGATATATCCTGTTAATGAGGTGTTCCCGCTTTCAAAAATAGATTTTGACGGGTACAGCTATTCGGCATTTGGAAACGCCGAGGATATTCTTGTAAAGAACTATAAAAAGCCCTATACTCTGCCAAAGGATATAGTGTCACACAGGCATACAGCAAGGGTTTATGAATCACAGATAGTAAAGCTTGAGGAGCTTATAAGCAAGCTTGACGGCTACGAATTTTAAGGAGAAGGATATGGCAAAGGTATACGCAGCGATGTCCGCTGATATAATCCACAACGGACATATTAACATTATAAGAGAGGGCGCTAAATACGGCGACGTTGTAATAGGACTTCTTACCGATGAGGCTATAGCATCGTATAAAAGGCTTCCTATGCTTTCATACAAGGAAAGAGAGGCTATCTTTAAAGAGATAAAGGGCGTTTGCGAGGTAGTACCTCAAACGACTCTTGATTATACCGAAAATATTTTGAAATATAAGCCCGATTACGTTATTCACGGCGACGATTGGAGAAGCGGAATACAAAAAAATATAAGATCAAAAATAATAGAAACGCTTGCAAGCTACGGCGCAGAGCTTATAGAGATTCCATACACTAACGATGTGAACTGCACGATGCTTGAGCGTAATGCAAGAGAGCTTCTTAACACTCCGGATAACCGCCGCGCAAAGCTCAGACGCGCGCTTGAGTTAAAGCCTTATGTAAACATAATGGAAGCAAGCAACGGTCTTAGCGGTCTTATCGTTGAAAACACAAAGTATGTAAACGAGGATGAGGGCGTATCAAGAGAGTTTGACGGAATGTGGGTATCATCTCTTTGCGACTCCTCGTTTAAGGGCAAGCCCGATATTGAGCTCGTTGACCTCACCTCGCGTCTTAACACGATAGAGGAGATACTTGAGGTAACGACAAAGCCGATAATTCTTGATGGCGATACAGGTGGAAAGACGGAGCATTTCGCTTACAATGTTCGTACTCTTGAGCGTCTTGGCGTTTCTGCTATCATAATTGAGGATAAGACGGGACTTAAGCAAAACTCTCTTTTTGGAACAGATGCAAAGCAGGTGCTTGACGATCCGCACGAATTTGCAAAGAAGATAAAGGCGGGCAAGGTTGCTCAGCTCACAAGAGAATTTCTCATTTTTGCAAGAATAGAGGCTCTTATTGCCGGATACGGTATAGATGAAGCGATAATGCGCGCAAAGATATATATTGAAGAGGGCGGAGCTGACGGAATAATGATACACAGCAAGGAAAAGGACGGTAGCGAGATCAAGGAATTTTTGCGCCGCTTCCGCGAATATTCAAAGGATATTCCCGTAATACTTGTTCCCACATCGTATAATCAGTTCACAGAGGAGGAGCTTTGCAAGTGGGGCGCGAATATCATTATTCACGCAAATCATATGCTAAGAAGCGCATATCCCGCTATGCTCAAAACAGCTAAAAGCGTTTTGGAGCATCACCGTTCGCTTGAGGCATCAAAGGATTACTGTATTTCAATAAAGGACGTTCTCGAGCTTATTCCGGGAACTAAGCAATAAGAGGTAAAAATGATAGATACAAAGCAATTTTACGATTTTTTGATCGAGTCGGGCGTTGATTTTTTTGCAGGAGTTCCCGATTCGCTGCTTGCAAACCTTTGCGCTTGCATAAAGGAAAACACTCCCGCCTCAAATAATATAATTACCGCAAACGAGGGTAATGCTGTTGCTATGTGCGCGGGATATCATCTTTCTACAGGTAAATGCGGAGTTGTTTATATGCAAAATTCAGGAGAGGGAAACATAGTAAATCCCTTGCTTTCGCTTGCTGACGAGGATGTTTACTCTATTCCGATGCTTCTTCTTATAGGTTGGAGAGGCGAGCCCGGAAAGCACGACGAGCCACAGCACGTAAAGCAGGGAAAGGTTACTCTTTCGCTTCTTGAGGCTATGGGCGTTGATTACGCGGTTCTTGATGATAACTATAAGGACCAACTTTCATATGCTATAAAGTATATGAATGAAAACAGCAAGCCTTATGCGCTTGTTATAAAAAAGGGTACGTTTTCATCATATGCTATAGCTCCTGAAAAGAGTGATTATCCTCTTTTAAGAGAGCAAGCGCTTGAAACAATAATAGATAAGCTTTCGCCCGATGATATAATAGTATCAACGACGGGCAAGACCTCTCGTGAAATATTTGAGATAAGAGAAAGAAGAAACGAAGGTCACGCAAATGATTTTCTTACCGTAGGCTCTATGGGACACACCTCATCAATAGCATACGGAGTTTCTATAGGAACGGATAAAAACGTTTTCTGCATTGACGGCGACGGCTCGTTCCTTATGCATATGGGCGCTATGGCGGTTATTGGCGCAAATATGCCAAAGAATTTAAAATATATTCTTAACGATAACCAAGCGCACGAGTCTGTCGGCGGTCAACCTACCTGCACGGCAAGCATTGATATTCCGTCGATAATGAAGGCTTGCGGATTTGAAAAGGTTATAGTTGCAGCTGATGAAATCAGCATACAGGACGGAATAGAAATTTTAAGAGCAAGCAACAGAGCCTGTATGATAATAAAAACAAGACAGGGCTCAAGAGATGATCTTGGCAGACCGACAACAACACCTATCGAAAACAAAACAGCACTTATGGAGAAGCTTAAATGAAGGCTATAATTTTTAACTCCGGTATTGGAAAAAGAATGGGCGCGCTTACCGCTAACAATCCGAAATCAATGGTAAGGCTCGCAAACGGAGAAACAATTTTTGAAAGACAGATAAGGATACTTTCCGATAACGGAATAAAGGAATTTGTAATAACCAGCGGTCCTTACGAGGAGCAGCTCATAGCCGTTACCGAAAAGAAAGCGTATAGCGACTGTAAATTTACCTTTGTTAAAAATCCGATCTACGATAAGAGTAATTATATTTATTCGCTTTATCTTGCAAAGGATAAGCTCGATGATGATTTTCTTATGCTTCACGGAGATCTCGTTTTCAACAACGGTATCGTTGAAAAAATACTTAGCGATAAAAACCCCTCAACGTGTCTTATAAATAAGAAAAAAGCACTTCCCGAAAAGGATTTTAAGGGAAGAATTTGTGACGGCAAGCTCAGGGAGGTGTCGATAAATATATTTGATAGCGACTGCTTCACCTTCCAGCCTTTGTATAAGCTTGATAAAGCAACGCTTGGTGCGTGGCTTGATAACGTTTGCGATTATATAGAGAACAGAAATATAAATTCCGTCTATGCGGAAAACGCTCTTAACGAGATAACCGATGGATTAAATATAATTCCGATCTCATACGAGGATGATTACGTTGAGGAAATAGATAACGAGGATGATTATATCCGAGTATGCAGAGATATACAGATTTTTGATGCAAAAGAGCAAAAAACCGTTGGGAGTGTCGCGCAAATAGGCGAATATCTAAAAAAAAACAACATAAATAAGCCGCTTGCGGTTATAAGTAAGTTTCTTTTGGAAAGCGATACGACAAAAACGCTTGAGGGCTTTTGCACACCGGTTTATTTTTCGGATTTCAAGCCTAACCCGATTTATGATGATGTTATAAAAGCCAAGAAAGCATATATCAAAAACGGATGCGATTGCATAATCTCAATAGGTGGTGGCAGTGCCATCGATACCGCAAAGGCGCTCAAGCTGTTTTTGCCGCTTGATGGCGAGGAGTGTCTGTTAAACAAGGAGCATATATATGTGAATATAAAGCATATCGCAGTTCCTACAACTGCGGGCACGGGTAGCGAGGCAACGAGATTTTCCGTTATTTATTATAACGGCGAGAAGCAATCGTTAACCGATGTGTCGATAATTCCCGACCTTGTGGTTCTTGATCCGAAATTTCTTGAAACGCTTCCCGAAAATCAAAAAACAGCCACAGTTCTTGACGCACTTTGTCAAGCAACGGAATCTATTTGGTCTGTGAATGCAAATGAAGCAAGCATTGATTACGCAAAGAAAGCAATTGATCTTATAATAAAGAACGCGCATAGCTATATGCAGGGAGTATCAAGTGCGCTTGTACCGATACAGATAGGCGCAAATCTTTCCGGCAGAGCAATAAATATAACGCAAACAACTGCGGCGCACGCGATGAGTTATAAAATAACGTCGCTTTTCGGTGTTCCGCACGGCGCGGCAGTGGCTATGTGTATGATTCCTGTTTGGGAGTATTATAATTTGCACTCGGATAAATCAAGTAACGCGCGCTCTTTGATAGCCGAGGCATACGGAGCTGATAGCATTGAAGGCGCATTTGAAATATTTAAGAATATATGTGAGCTTCTTTCGCTCAAAACTACGGTTGTAGCAACCAAAGCTCAGCTTGAAGCATTGGTGGACGGAGTAAATCCCGAAAGACTTAAAAACTATCCGATATCTCTTACTAAAGATGGTATAAGATCTCTATACGAAAAAATAGTAAAAGTAAAATAAACAAAAAGCCGTAGCAAATACATCACTAACAGAAAAGAGCAAACATACAAGATTTTTATCTTGCGTGTTTGCTCTTTTTGCTTGTATAAGGGGTGGGCTTAGCCCAATTTTCATTTGACCTGTCAAATGTGAGCTTGCGCTTTATTCAAAGTGGAAATTCTCCGCTAAGAACATCGCCCATTTTTCTGATTTGTTTTATATTTTCATTGTAAGTGCGAGCTTTACCTTTTCCACAATGCCCTTTGCATTTAAGGAGAAGTGCTCTAAAAGGTCTTTCGCGGGCGCGCTCTTTCCGAAAACGTCCTCAACTCCGTGACGAACCACGGGAACGGGACAAATACCAGAAAGCGCTTCGCATACAGCTCCGCCAAGACCGCCGATTACGTTATGCTCCTCTGTTGTTACGACAACGCCCGTTTGCTGAGCGGAAGCAACGATAAGCTCGGTGTCAAGTGGCTTTATTGTGTGAATATTTATAACCTCCGCGCTGATGCCCTCGGATGCGAGCATTTCACGTGCGATGAGCGCTTGCTCTACCATAATTCCCGTAGCAACGATGGTGACGTCAGTTCCGTTTGCGAGCTTGATTCCTTTACCGATCTCGAATTTGTATTCGGGATTGTCATTGATAACGGAAACGGCAAGTCTGCCAAAGCGCATATAAACAGGACCTACGTACTTTATAGCGGCTTCAACCGCGCATCTTGCCTCAACGGCGTCGCTCGGATTGATAACTACCATACCGGGAATTGTACGCATAAGCGCAAGATCCTCGTTGCATTGGTGTGTAGCGCCGTCCTCACCGACTGTGATGCCTGCGTGAGTAGCGGCAATCTTTACGTTTAAGTGCGGATAACCGATAGAGTTTCTTACCTGATCAAAGCTTCTGCCCGCCGCAAACATAGCAAATGTGCTTGCAAACGGTATCTTGCCTGCGGTAGCAAGACCTGCGGCAACGCCGAACATATTGTTTTCGGCAATACCGCAGTCGAAAAATCTTTCGGGGAATTTCTTTTTGAAAATGCCTGTTTTTGTAGCAGCGGCAAGGTCTGCGTCAAGCACGACAACGTCGTTATATATAGAGCCGAGGTCGGCAAGGGCGTTTCCGTACGCCTCTCTTGTAGCAATTTTATCAGCCATATCGTTCTCCTTAGTTCAAAGCATTTTTATATTCGGTAAGCTCTTTTACAGCCTGAGCGTATTCGGCATCGTTAGGAGCTTTGCCGTGCCAGCCTGCATCGTTTTCCATAAAGGAAACGCCCTTACCCTTGACGGTTTTTGCGATGATAACAGAGGGCTTACCCTTTGTGCTTCTTGCATTTTCAAATGCGGAAGCAATTTCTGTCATATCGTGACCGTCGATTGTGATAACGTTCCAACCGAAAGCCTCAAATTTGCTCTCGTAGGGCATAGGATTCATAACATCCTCAACGCGACCGTCGATCTGAAGACCGTTGTTGTCAATGATAAGACAAAGATTATCGAGCTTGTAGTGAGAAGCGAACATGGTTGCCTCCCAAATTTGACCCTCTTGGCTTTCGCCGTCACCTATCATAACGTAGGTGCGGTAATCCTTGCTGTTTATTTTTCCTGCGAGCGCCATTCCGCAAGCACAGGAGAAGCCCTGACCGAGAGAGCCTGCTGACATATCAATGCCGGGTATTGTTTTCATGTCGGGGTGTCCCTGCATAAGTGCGCCGAGATGACGGAAGCTTTTGATGCCTGAAATATCAAAATATCCGCGGAGCGCCATAGCCGTATAAAGCGCGGGGCAGGAGTGACCCTTTGAGAGAATGAAGCGATCTCTGTCGGGATTCTTGGGATCGTCGGGATTTATATTAAGCTCTGAAAAATAAAGATAAGTAATAACATCAGCCGCAGAGAGCGCACCGCCGGGATGACCGGATTTTCCGTTATATACTGCTTCAACTGCGCCAAGACGAACCTCGGCGGCAAGCTTTTTAAGTTCTAATAGTTTTTCGCTGTTCATTATGAACCTCCAAAATGTATAAATACATAGTTATTTTAACATTTTTATAGATAAAAGTCAATATAATATATTATACTAAATAAAAAATTTAATAAAACATTAAAAGATTGACAATAACAGTAAAATATGATAATATATAATTAAGAAAAGCGAGCGTCCCGACGTAAAGGGGCGCTATGTTGCGTTTGTCGAGGGAAAATGAATACTAAAATATTAACAGAACAGATAAAAAAGAATAAAGGCTACAAGGCTCTTATGGCGAAGCTCCTTACTCAAAGAGAGAACAAGGAGCATTTTCCGCTTTACGCAAATGGACTTACACTCGGCACGGAATACGCACTTATAAGGAGCTTGATATACGACATAAGAAGAACGTATAAAAAGACTGTTCTCCTTTGCGTTTCCGAGGAGCGATATGCCAGCCGTCTTAACGATTTTCTTAAGAAAAGCGGCATTGAAAGCGAATTTTACCCGATGCGTGATTTTAATTTCTTTGACGTTACAGCGTCAAGAGAAATAGAGCACGAAAGACTCAAGGTGCTTTCGGGAGTGGCTTTTAATACGCTTGATGTTTGCATAACCACGCCGGATGCGCTTTTGCAGTATACTATGCCAAGGGATGAGCTTATTTCAAGGACGTTTTCAGTAAAGCAAAGCGACTCTCTTGATATTGAGGCGTTTTCAAAAATGCTTATGAAGACGGGGTATTCACCGTCCGAGCTTGTTGAAAGCGAGGGACAGTTTGCACTGAGAGGCGGAATTGTTGATGTCTTTCCCACGGGCAGTGCCGAATTCAAGGTGAACGGAGAAGCAAAAAATGAGAATATGCCGATACGTGTCGAGCTTTTTGGCGACGAGATTGACAGAATGGGTGTTTTTGATCCGATAACTCAGCGAATGGTCACAAGCATAGAGAGCTTTTCTATAACTCCTTCAAAGGAGATAATTCCAAGTGAGGAAAATATAAAAGAGGTAAGAGAAATAATAAAAGAGCTTTATTTAAAGGCTCAGGGCGAGGACGCTAAAAAGGAGCTTGAAAGAGAGGCTCTTTCGATAGATGCGAGAATGTCGCTCTCGTTTTTTGACAAATTTATAAATTTGGTTTATCCCGAAAAGCAATGCCTTGTCGATTATTTCGACACATCCTCGTGTGTTTTGATCTGTGACCTTTTGGCGGTGAAGGAAAAAATGAAAAAAAGCCTTGCATCGCTTGAGGAAAGAGCGCGTTCGCTTTATGAGAGCTTTTTAGTTCCGAGCGAGCTTTGTGAATACTGTGCTCCCGAAAACAGACTATTTGAGCTTTTAGATGCAAATCAAGCGGTATATCTTGATCATTTTTCCTCGTCAACCGATAAAAATGCGGGTGGAGTGTACGATTTTGGCGCTCGAAGCATACCGAAAACGAATCTTACACTCAATCTTGTGGTTGATCAGCTCGCGCATTTTACAAAAGAAGGATATTCCTGTGCGCTCGTTTGCAGAACGGAAACAGAGGTTAAGGATTCTATACGCACGCTCAATGAATATGACATCTCGTCTTTTGGCGTGAAGGACGAAAGTACTGAGCTTTTGGCGGGGGCAGTGTGCGTTTTTTCTGACACATATCCCGAGGGATACGAGCTTGCTTCAGAAAAATTTATACTTATGGTGCTCTCGTCGCGCACTGAAAAGAACGAGGCAAGAGCAAGACGCAAAAAGAAGTTTGCCAAAAACGCGGGAGAAAAGATACTTTCCTACGCCGATCTTAACGTTGGCGATTATGTCGTTCACGCTTCCTACGGAATAGGAAAATATCTTGGAATAGAAAATCTTTGCGCTATGGGCGCTTACCGCGACTATGTGGCTATACAGTATGCGGGTACGGATAAGCTTTATCTTCCCGTTGATCAGCTTGATATGGTATCTAAATATATCGGCGCATCGGGCGATGATGCTCACGTTAAGCTATCTAAAATGGGCGGGGTGGAATGGAAAAAATCGACCGCCAAGGCAAAGGCTGCTGCTAAGGATATGGCAAAGGAGCTTATTGAGCTTTATGCAAAGCGTACCACGATAAAGGGCTTTGCGTGTCGCGCTGACGGAATTATGGAAAGAGAATTTGCCTCGTCCTTTGAATTTGACGAAACCGATTCTCAGATAGAGGCCATTGACGATATAAGATCGGATATGGAAAAGCCGTACCCTATGGACAGAGTGCTTTGCGGTGATGTTGGATACGGTAAAACGGAGGTTGCATTTCGAGCCGCCATGAAGGCTGTGGCGAACGGAAAGCAGGTGGCCATACTTGTTCCGACGACGATCCTTGCTATGCAGCATTTTCAAACCGCGCTTGCCAGATTTGCGGGAACAGGTGTCAATATTGATATGATTTCGCGCTTCCGCACACCGTCGCAGCAGGCGAAAACGGTAAGAGCTTTAAGGCGCGGAGATGTTGATATTATTATAGGAACGCATAAGTTGCTTTCAAAGAATATTGAGTTTAAGGATCTGGGGCTTCTCATAATAGACGAGGAGCAGCGCTTTGGAGTTGCTCAAAAGGAAAAAATAAAATCCGCCGTACCGGGTGTCGATGTTTTGAGTCTCAGCGCAACTCCAATACCGCGTACGCTAAGCATGGCTATGGGCGGAATACGCGATATGTCCGTGCTTGACGACTCTCCCGGAGGACGCTTGGGAGTTACATCTTACGTTCTTGAATACGATGAGGAGCTTATTTGCGATGCTATAAGACGCGAGCTTCACAGAGGCGGGCAGGTGTTCTATCTTTATAACAACGTAGAAACAATATACGATATAAAATCAAGGCTTCAAAAAGCGTTTCCGTCTGCGAGAATAGCCGTGGCTCACGGACAAATGGACAGAGATGATATCGAGGAAATATGGCACTCTCTTGTCAAGGGCGAGATAGATATTTTGGTAAGCACCACGATCATTGAAACGGGAATAGATATTCCAAACGCAAACACTCTAATTATCGAAAACGCAGACCGAATGGGACTTGCACAGCTTCACCAGATAAGAGGCAGAGTGGGCAGAAGCCATCGCCGCGCGTACGCATTTTTCACATACAGAAAGGGGAAGCTTCTTTCCGAGGTAGCGACGAAGCGTCTTGATGCCATAAGAGATTTTGCTGAATTTGGCGCAGGCTTTAAGATTGCTATGCGAGATCTTGAGATAAGAGGCGCGGGCGATATACTTGGTTCAGCTCAGCACGGACATATGGAGGCTATCGGATACGATATGTATATAAGGCTTTTGAATGAAGCAGTGCTTGAGGAAAAGGGCGAGATAATTCCCGAAAAGACCGAAATAATAATCACTCTCTCAAAGGATGCGTATTTGCCAAAGAGCTATATAAAATCGTCCTCTCAGCGAATGGATATGTATAAAAAGATAGCGCATATCGAAAACGAGGATGATTATAAGGATATTGTAACCGAGATGAAGGACCGTTACGGGGCATTGCCGAAGGTTGCCAAGACTCTTGTAAGTGTTGCACTTGTAAAAGCATATGCGAAGCTTGCGGGAATGAAAAAAATAGAGCAGATGCGTGAGGAGGTACGCTTCTTTCCAAGCGAAACCGATCTTATTTTGCTTTATAAAATGTCAAGAGTAGATCCCGCAAATATAAAAATAACGGGCGTCGGAAAAACACCGTATATTTCGCTGAAAACGCCTGTCGGCGATACCGAGCTTTCGGGATGTGTCGATTTGTTAAAAATTTATATACAAAAAAGTAAAGAAACAGAGTAGACATTTATAAAATAAAGTGCTACAATATAAATAAAGATGTAATAATATAGTTTTTGTTAAAAGAAAGGAAGACCGTTTTGAAAAGAGTAATATCATTTTTTCTTTGTTTAACAGTTCTTGCCGGATGCTTGGTTTGCTTTTCGTCCTGTAAATCAAACGAGGATGTATATAAGCTTGGCTCTTATACGATAAAGGAAGACGAATATAATTATTTGCTTGGAGTTTACAGAAGGGATATCGGTAAATCTCTCGGCTACGATAATACAGATTGGAATAATACCAACTCAAGCGGAATGACGATAGGACAGTACGTTGATTCCGTATATGCTTCACAGTTTCAGTCGCACGTTCTTATGCTTCTTTATTCTCAGGCAATATTTGATGACGAGGGGCTTTCTCTTACTAAGGATGAGGAAAGGATTATAGAAACGAATGTTCTTTCTGTAATAGCGCACTTCGGTAATTATAATGAGAAGAAATTTGACGAGGTAGCAGAGCCCTACGGTTTTTCTGCGGATACGTTGAGAAGCGTTTATACTATGCAGGTAAAGCAGCAAAAGGTTATGATCCATCTTTTTGGTGAAAAGGGCGAGAAAATATTGCCCGAAACCGTTGAGCAGTATTATAAGGACGAATATTTGAAATTCCAAACGCTTATAATAAATCACACCTATAAGATAGTTGAAAACAGTGACGGAAAATCGGAGATGGTTCAGCTTAACGAGCTCGAAAAGCAGGAAAGACTTGATCTTATAAACGATCTTACGAATCTTTTTATGGATAAAAAATCCGATTATACATACAAGGTGCTCACAGCCGAGGAGCAAAAAATGACCTACGAGCAGCTTTGGGAAAGATATTCTGATGATATGGCGTATCCCGGCGGCTGCTATATGCAAAGACCTACGTTAAATCAAATGACCGCATCAAATACTCTTGCGGCAGCAGCAACTCTTAAGACAAACGAAATAGGTAAGGTTGTCGCCAATAGATATTTCCAAGAGAGTGTCGAATCCTCAAGCGGCGGAACAAGCATAAATGCGGGAGACTATATAGAATACGGTTACGTATTCGTTAAAAAATTAGAGCTTGACGACAAGGCATACGACCGTGAGGAGAATAAGGATTTCTTCGGCGCTAACTTCCAAAGCTCTATAATAAATTCGCTTTTTGCTAAGCAGGTTGCGAATTATGTCGAAACAGAGGCGTTTTATGAGCTTTATCAAAACACAGCTCTTGTAAATAGCTTGACTATTTCAAGAGCAACGCCAAACTATCTTGATTATGAGCTTATGAATAGCTCCTCAAGCGAGAAAAAATAAACCGCAAATAGCGGCAAGTCAGTCCTTAAATTAATAATTAAGGGCGAATTATGGAGTATATAAAAGATTTGCCTTGCTTTTTATAAAAATATATGTTATAATAAATAAAACACCAAAAATCTTTTGCGCCCGCGTGCAAAAGATTTTTGTTATGAATTGGAGATTTTTATGGATAATAAAAGAGAAAAGCTTGGTAGCCGCCTTGGATTTATCCTTTTGAGCGCAGGTTGCGCTATCGGCATAGGAAACGTATGGAAGTTCCCGTACGTTGCGGGACAAAACGGAGGCGGAGCGTTCGTTCTTATCTATCTTGCATTTCTTGCAATTATGGGTATACCCGTAATGAGCATGGAGTTTGCGATGGGACGCGCATCACAGAAAAGCCCTGTGAAAATGTTTAACGTGCTTGAGCCTAAGAAAACAAAATGGCATTTGTTCAGTTATTTTGCATTTGCGGGCAATATTCTTCTAATGATGTTCTATACGTCTGTAACGGCGTGGATGCTTCAGTATTTTGTATACTTCCTTGGCGGAAAGTTTGAATCCGGAATGTCAAATGCTCAGGTTAGTGCCGTATTCGGAAATATGATATCCGATCCTTGGATGATGATTCTTTTCGTTGCTATCGTTGTAGTGATAGGATTCGTTGTTTGCTCCTTCGATATGCAAAAGGGACTTGAAAAGGTAACTAAGTATATGATGATCGCGCTTCTTGCGCTTATGATAGTTCTCGCTATCAATAGCTTTACGCTCGATAAGGCGGGCGAGGCGCTAAAATTCTATCTTGTTCCCGATTTTTCAAAGGTTAGCTGGGATACTATCTCTGCTGCTATGACACAGGCGTTCTTTACTCTTAGCCTTGGTATGGGCGGAATGGCTATCTTCGGTAGCTTTATAGGAAAGGACCGTGCGCTCCTTGGCGAAAGTGTAAACGTAGCGGTGCTTGATACCTTCGTAGCATTTACTGCAGGACTTATAATCTTCCCCGCGGTGTTCACCTTCTCTGATATAGATCTTTCAAACGGAAATGTTGCAGCAGGACCGGGACTTATTTTCCAGACACTCCCCCAAGTATTTAATAATATGTGGGGCGGACGTGTATGGGGAGCGCTTTTCTTCCTCTTTATGTCGTTTGCGGCGCTTTCGACTATCTTTGCGGTGTTCCAGAAT
>JAGAPG010000037.1 GCA_017623355.1 Clostridia bacterium | reverse complement strand
CTCTCGCGGTCACGGACCGCTTTCAAACGCTTGCGCGTTTGCTTTTATGATATAATAAACCTACGGTGTTACCGCCGCTAAAGCGTCGACACCTGTGGTTCATTGATGACTAAAAGGAGCGCTTCTCGCTCTCGCGGTCACAGACCGCTTTCAAACGCTTGCGCGTTTGCTTTTATGATATAATAATATCATATTATTTTTGAGTTTTCAATAAAAATAAAAAAATAATAAACATTATCTGTTGTCGGCAAGTCTTGACAAAAAAGTGTATATATGTTACTATTAA
This sequence comes from Clostridia bacterium, assembly GCA_017623355.1. Classification (GTDB taxonomy): domain Bacteria; phylum Bacillota; class Clostridia; order Oscillospirales; family CAG-272; genus RGIG2000. Next base: position 10,844 of record JAGAPG010000037.1, on the reverse strand, counting down.
AATATTAGATGTCTTTTTTAAAGGAGATAAAATATGAGTGATAAAATTAATTTTGAGCTTCCGTTCGGTAAAGAAAAAATATCTGTAGATATTGATAAAAACGAGATAAGCGGAGTTCTTATTTCAAGTATAAACAGCTATGAGCCACCGTACGATAAATATACACTCGTTAAAAGGGCAATGGAAACGCCTATTGGAACAAAGCCGCTTTCAGAGCTTGCTAAGGGTAAAAAAAGAGTTTGCCTTATAGCATCCGACCATACGCGACCTGTTCCGAGTAAGATAATAGTTCCTCTTATGCTTGAGGAGATAAAAAAGGGAAGTCCCGATGCCGACATAACTATTCTTATAGCAACAGGACTTCACAGAACCACGACCAAGGACGAGCTCGTTTATAAGTTCGGCGAGGATATCGTTAAAAATGAAAAAATAATAATTCACGACTGCGACGACAGTGAAAATCTCGTTAATATGGGGACACTTCCGTCAGGGGGAAATTTCGTTTTGAACAAGATAGCCAAGGAAGCAGATCTTCTTGTTTCCGAGGGCTTTATTGAGCCACATTTCTTTGCAGGCTTTTCCGGCGGAAGAAAGAGCGTTTTGCCCGGAGTTTGCTCGCGCGAAACGGTAATGTATAATCATAACGCATCGTTTATAGCGCATAAAAACGCAAGAACAGGAGTTCTTATCAATAATCCGATCCATACAGATATGCTTTTTGCGGCAAAAAAGGCTAATCTTGCTTACATAGTAAATGTAGTAATAAATGCGGAGCACGATCCTATATTTGCTGTTGCGGGCGATGTGGAGCAAGCGCATCTTAAGGGCGTTGAGTTTTTGTCGAGCAAATGCAGAGTTAAGCCTAAGATGGCTGATATAGTTATATCGACAAATGGGGGGTATCCGCTTGATCAGAACATATATCAATCCGTTAAGGGAATGACGGCAGCCGAGGCCACGGTGAAGGATGGCGGCGTTATAATAATGGTATCAAAATCCTCCGACGGTCACGGCGGAAAGAATTTTTATAACACCTTTAAGAATTGCGAATCGGTAGAGAAGCTTATGGAGCAGTTTTTGAACACTCCCCCCTACGAAACACTTGTTGATCAATGGCAATCTCAAATACTTGCAAGAGTTATGCTGAAAGCAAAGATAATTTTTGTTTCTTCTTGTGATGACAATGTAATAGAAGAAATGCATATGATACCTGCAAAAACAGTTGAGCAAGCTATTGAAAAGGCAAAAAAAATAATAAACAAAAACGATGCAAAAATTACAGTTATACCCGATGGAGTGTCTGTAATTGTGGAAAGCGAGAGCTGATGAAAAACTTAAAAACATTAAAAATCACATACGCCGCGCTCTTTCTTTGTCTTGCGCTCGTTCTTCCGTTTTTGACAGGGCAGATAAAGATATTCGGAAAGATGCTTAATCTTATGCACGTCGCGGTTTTTCTTTGCGGATTGGTATGCGATTGGAAGCACGGTCTTGCTGTGGGATTTATAGCGCCGCTTTTGCGCTCGTTGCTTTTTGGAATGCCTGTTTTGTATCCGAATGCAGCTGCGATGGCATTCGAGCTTGGAATGTATGGATTTATGGCAGGATTTTTATACGAGCGTCTTTATGAAAAACGCTGGGGAGTGTATGTATCTCTTGTTGGAGCTATGCTTGCGGGCAGAGTCGTATGGGGCGTTGCGTCGGTAATTCTTTGGTCTTTTATGGGAGAGCTTTTTACGATGCTTATGTTTATCAAGGGCGCGTTTATAGATAGCGTTGTCGGGATCGTGGTACAGCTTGTTATAATTCCGATAACAGTCGAGGTGCTCAAAAGGGCAAATTTGCTTCTTATAAACAAAAAGCCTCAAAAAGTAACCACTCGCGACGGAGAGTAAATTCAATTTGAATCAGAACCAATAAGAATCCCAAACGGGCGCGCCCGTTTGGGATTTTTTTGCGTTTATAATTCTTTAGCTTCTATTAACAACGGCAGGATGCTTTATTTTTCCCTTTCCTGTGTATGCGGCTAACAGAAAATAATAGTTATCCGCAAGATAGTTATATCCGCATGCAACGCCTTCCTTGGTTCGCCAATCAATGCTTTGAACGTATCCGGGCATAAGACCTGAATGGGTAAATTCCTTTTCGTATGTATTAAGGATAGCCTTGAATATTTTATCTGCTTCCTTTTCCATACCAACCTTATACATAGCGGTAAGAAAATGAAATCCGTTCATTCCGCAAAGCCCGCCGTTTTCGTATCTTCCCCAATCTGACATACAGGGCCAGTCAATGGTATCTCTTTGTGCAACGGGCACAACATTTCCGGGAATACCGAATTTAAGATCTCCGTATCCCTGTTCAGCCATTTTATTAAGAAGAAGCTTGATCATCTTTTTACCCTCGCGAACGGGGATAAGTCCCTCGTTTATTCCCATAGAAACCGCAAAGGTGAACATGTAATCGTGTATGCTTCCGTCGCGGCTTATCCAGCCTGCCATAACCTTTGTTTTTGGGTTATAGAAGGTCTTGAAGAAGCTTTTGTCGAATTTTTCAAGCTGAGCTTTATATTTTTTTGCGTCCTCGTATCTATGAATTTTAATAAGAAGCTGAGAAAGCTCACGCAGCGCACGGTGACAAAGATAATTAAAATAAATATCCTTGTGTCCAAAAGCAAAATTATCCCACCAATTTCGTTGACGTGCGCCTTTTTCTATAGGCGCATCCATATAATCTCCGGAAAACGGAACCTCAAAAATACCGTCGTCGTCCGTATCGAGCGAAAGAATAAAATCTGCCGCCTTCATAGCATAAGGAAGAAGCTTTTTTGCAAATGGAAGATTCCAATGTGAGATTCCTGCTGCTGCTATAATGGAGCCGGGGGTTGAATCTATAAATTCGCACATAGGCTCATCGCCCTTCTTTTTATGACAGTATTGAAAATTCACCTCTCCGTCGTCCGCCTGTGCAAGAGTAAAGCTTTCGTACATCTGTCTTTCAAAAACCTTGCGAGCCATTTTGAAATGCTCGTCGTCGCCGTTCATCACCTGAAGGATATCTGATTTTAAGCTTACGCACAGATGCGCTGTGCCGTGGAGCATTATATTATCACCCATATCAAATCTTTCGCGATTAAGCGAGAAGGAATTCATAAAGGTGCGGCGTAAGCCGTCCCAAGCATGACAATCGTTATCCTCAAATGGAAGCGGCGGATAAAGCTCATCAAGAACGGTAAATTTCAATTTTACGCTTGGGGCTTCATTTTTGGATTTGAATTTTATATTTGACGAGCCGTAGTGTATGGCGTTGAGGTCGTTATGATATTCGTAATTGAGATATCCGAGTCCGAGTCCCGAAAATTCCGAGGATCTGCAAAGCTCCTCCTCGCAGAATACCCCGTCGTCAGCTTCAATTTTCAAGCGTCCGAAGTCCGGAAAGTGAAGTATTATAGGAAGCTCATAGCGGCATTTATACATAACAAGAGGATTGCTTGATTTCAGATGCTTCGGAGCGTTCATTTTTGCAACGGAGCTTGACCAAACGGAAAGCGGAGCTGTTTTTATGCAAAAAGAAATATTTAATATATCGTTTTTTGGCGCGTTTTTAAAGCTCCAATAAAATGAACGATCGTCGATGATATCGATGTCGGAGCAAGCGCCAAGCTCGTTTTCAAAGTGGAGAGATGAGTCTGTTTTTTTGATAAGCTCCTTTATAGGAGCGCTTTTTTTAAAAGCTCCGCCGATAGCGCCGAATGAGGGCTTAAGTAAATTATACGTTGCGTGCTTATCTCTGTCGCGTCCGCCTGATTCAATGCCTAAAAAAGCGAGCCTTGAGGAGCTTTTTTCAAACGTAATCGAGATAAAATCGCTGCCAAAGGCGGTATATTTTTCGTGATCGTTTACAGTCATAGTGATCTCCTTGAAAATTAATTTTTATAGCTTGATAAGCTTTAGGATCTGCTTTTATATTCGTTTAATATTTCCGATGCCACCCAATTGTTGGTTTTTGGGTTATAATGTATAAGATCCCAACGGAAAAGATTTTTGTCCCAGGCGTAAGGATCGTAATGAGGCGCTTTGAAGGGATCAAATACGCTTGCTTTCGGAAGCTCGCTTGCAAGCTCCTCAAACAAGCCGTTTATATAATTCATGGAGTCAAGAGATTTTCCCGTGGGATCTGTGTTTTTCATGACGTCTACGAAGGGCATTTTGTGCAGAACGATAGGAGCGTCATATTTAAGAGCCTCTCGCATACCGTTAAATATTCGTATATAATCGTTTTTAAGTCTACCCTCAAGGCTGGATGTGTGCTGATTGGTTTCCTGCTCTCCGCCGCGCCAATGTATTCCTATAAAATCGGGCTCTATTTCGTTTTCCTCAAAGTGCTTGCTCAGCAAGGAAAGAATATGTATCGTAAACGGATAAAGCGAAATATCAACATCGCCGAGCTTTCCGGGAATAAGCCTTTTTTCTCTGTCGGGATACCACATTCCGTAAACGCCCTGAGAGCCTATGGCTATCTGGATTATGTAAAGATCGGGAAGATTAGCACCTGTATCTATTTCATCCTGCCAGAGGCGAGCAAGACAGTTTGCGACGGAATAAGTGTTATCCTGATTTTCCGCAAGATTCATTCCGTAGCTCGTGTATCCTGTGAATTTAAGCTTTTCCGTGTCAAATGATTGGTTTGGCTCTCTGTTGAGACCGAAAACATTTTTTAACGGAGAAAGTATGATATCCTTTTCCTCCATCGGAACTCCGTGACCTGTTGCGTTTGATTGGCCAAAGAGCATAAATACAGCAACCTTTTTCATAAAAAATCTCCTTATTATTCTTATAAATCAATTATAGCAAATGTAAATAAAGTGTGTCAACGGTTTTGTGAATATTGACAAATCAATTGCGCTATTATATAATTTAAATAGGGGGTGAGCCTGTGAAAAAATACAGATTTTTGATATGCATTTTCCCGTTTATTGCGTTTATATTGGAAATGTTACCGTACGGCGCGGTGCTTAATTTTGCAACCGAAGGGGACGGTGTTATAAGAAGAACCTTTTCTTATTTTGATATGACGGTATTTGGATATGCAAATTTCGGGCCGATTTTAACCGCCGTTTTTTCCGTTGGCGCGCTCGCTTTGTGCGTTATAGCCTGCATAAAGCATAAAAGAAGCCTTTATAAGGTGTGCGTAATGCTTTTGGCTATTGCGTTTGTTTTGTCGCTTTGTCCCTTTATGCTTGGAATAAGATACTTTTCCGTCGTAGGATTGTTAATATCTATATCTCTTGCGGTATCAAGCGCGGTTGCCTTTTGGTATTACAAAATATTGAAAAACGCTAAAGAGGCGCATTGAATGAAAACGCTATATGTATCGGATCTTGACGGAACCCTTTTGACAAAAGACCAAAGACTTTCCGATTTTGCAGTAAAAGCGATAAATTCGCTTTTAGAAAGAGGTATGTGCTTTTCTGTCGCGACCGCACGCTCATATACGACCGCAAGCGCTGTCTGCTCACGGATATTATCAAATATACCTATTGCGGTATATAACGGATGCTTTATTCTTAAAAGTGACGGTGCGGTTTTGCATTCCGAGGTTTTTTCAAAGGACGAAGCGTCGAATATTTTAAATATTTTAATAAGCGGCGGAATATATCCTACTGTATATTATCTAAAGGAGAACATGGATTATTTTTCGTATGTTCCGGAGCTTATATCAAGACCAATGCGTGAATTTCTTAACACGCGAAAAAATGATAGGCGAGAGAGTAAAGTCAATACTGTAAACGAGCTTTTTAGGCACGACAGCTTTATTTTCACTTGTGTAGACAAAAGGGAAAAGCTTGACCCTGTGTATGAAAAGCTGAAAAACAAATTTCAATGTCTTTATTATGACGATATTTACACGGGCGAGCGCTGGCTTGAAATATTACCGATAAAGGCAACGAAGGCGAACGCAGTGCTTCAGCTTAAAAAAATGCTTTCCTGCGACAAGATTGTTTGCTTTGGCGATGCGGAAAACGATATATCTATGTTTAATGTGTGCGACGAGCGATATGCCGTTGCAAATGCGGATGAAAAATTGAAAAAATCAGCCACAGGGGTCATTGAAAGTAATAATGACGACGGCGTTGCCAAGTGGCTTTTGAATAATTTTAGAAGTGGAGAAAAAGATGAGACTTAATAAAATATTCACCTCCGGGATGATTTTTGCTCATTCCAAGCCTATAAGAATATACGGAGAGGGCGGCGGTACTGTAAGCGTCGAGCTTGCAGGAAACAAAAAAACGGAAAAATTCACATCCGATGCTTGGAAAATAGAGCTTCCCGCTATGGAATGCTCAGGACCGCACGAATTAAAAATAGATCTTGACGGGGAAAAAATAATTCTTTCAGATGTTTACATAGGAGAGGTATATCTTTTTTCGGGGCAGTCCAATATGCAGTTTAAAATATGCGAATCCAACACCCCGAGAGAGCTTTATTGCGATTATCCTCTTTTGAGAACCTTTGCTGCATCGAGAATGGAAGACGGAGAATTCCTTTTTCCCGATGACGGATGGGTAAAATGTAAGAAGGAAAACGTTGAAAAATGGAGCGCGATAGCATATCTTACGAGCGCTCAAGTGTCGATAAAAAAAGGGGTAGCGGTAGGAGCTATAACCTGTTACCAGGGAGCTTCCGTTATCGAAAGCTGGATACCGAGTGGCGCGCTTGCAGCCTCCGGAATATCACTTTCACCAAGCGAGCTTCATCCCGATCACGCTCACGAGGTCTTTTCGAGATGGAATGGCGAGGCGACGCTCTATGATTTTGCACTGAAGCAGATAATACCGTTTTCTTTAACGGGTGTAATATGGTATCAGGGCGAAAGCGACACATCGCTTGCTGAGGCGAGTGTATATGCAAAGGAGCTTTGTGTTATGATAAAGGAATGGCGAAAAGCATTTAAAGACGACACTCTCCCGTTCGTAATTGTTCAAATAGCCGATTATGATGAAAGAGATGACGAGGCTTGGCATCTTTTACAAAGGGAGCAGGAGCGCGCAGCGGATATGATAAATGATGTATTTTGCGTAAAATGTGCCGATGTGTGTGAGAAAAACGATATACATCCGCCAACAAAAGCAGTTCTTTCTAAAAGAATAGCTGATATTTTATAATAAAGAGGGGCTGTGCTTGCAGCCCCGAGCTTTTACATATTTTTAATAAAACAGAAAAAACTTGATATATATTATAATGTAAGGGGGGATATGATGAAAAAAACGATAAAATATAAGCGTGGAAAAAAGACTGTTGAAAAAGAAATAATTCATATTCCTATGAGATATATAGTCGCTATGTCGCTTACTGTGCTTGAAATACTTCTTACGATAGGAGCGTTTGCGTGGTTATGCTTGTATGTTCCATATATGTGGATAGTAGCGGTTTTGCTTGACGTTATATGTATAGTAAGGCTCATCTCATCCGATTCCAATCCCGATTACAAGGTGCCGTGGCTGTTTTTCATTCTCGTTTTGCCAATAGCGGGATTTATGCTTTATTCGATGTTCTATTCCCGAAAGCATAAAAGAAAGTATATGAAACGCTTGGCAATATTAAAAAACAAATCGTATGTAAAGGATGACAGCGGGCTTTTTGAGAGGATAAAGGCAGAAAATAAAACAGCTTATTCGCACGCAAAAATACTTTGCGATATATCGGAATCGCACCTTTTTTCAGACACAAGAGTAACTTATTTTTCGCTCGGTGAGGAGATGTATCGAGATATGCTCGAAAAGCTTGAGTGTGCTGAAAAATTTATCTATATGGAGTATTTTATTATAGAGCAGGGCGAGTTTTGGAGCGCAGTTCTTGATATTCTTGAAAAAAAGGCGGAGCAGGGTGTCGAGGTAAGAGTTGTTTTCGACGATATCGGATGCATGACCACGTTGCCGGGCAATTATGCTAAAAAGCTTCGCAAAAAAGGAATAGAGGCAACGACATTTTCTCGAATGAGGGGTAACGCTGACAACGAATTTAATAACAGAAGCCACCGAAAAATAACCGTTATAGACGGAAAGATCGGATATACGGGCGGAATAAATATTGCCGATGAATATATCAATAAAAAGCAACGCTTTGGACACTGGAAGGACGGAGGAATCCGTCTTGACGGCGAGGGCGTTTGGGAGCTCACAAGACTGTTTTGTATAGATTTTGGGATAAACGTTAAAAAAACGCCGGAGCAAAAGAATTATATGTATCCCGAAAGCGATATCAAGGACGGTGGATATGTAGTTCCGTTTGGTGATGGACCGGCACCTCTGTATACGCGAAATGTAAGCAAGAGTATAATTCAAACGCTTCTTTCAACGGCTACGGATTACGTTTATATGACGACGCCGTATCTTATAATTGATAACGATCTTTGTCAGGACATAGAGAATACCGCCTTGCGCGGAGTTGATGTGAAAATAATAGTTCCCGGTATACCGGATAAAAAAATGGTATCCGCTATGACAAAGAGCTTTTATCACAGACTGCTCGAAGCGGGAGTTAAGATTTACGAATACACTCCGGGCTTTATTCATTCAAAGCTATATCTTGCCGACGGAAAGTATGCGATTGCGGGAACGGTGAATCTTGATTACCGAAGCCTTGTTCACCATTTTGAAAACGGTGTTTGGATGTATAATTGTGACTGCATAAGAAATATAGAAAATGATATTGTCGAAACCTTGAAAAAGTGCGAGCAGGTGACAAAAAGCTCGAAAAAGCCAAACGTTTTCCAAAGGCTGTTCCGTTCACTTATAAAGATATTCGCGCCACTTATGTGAAGATCGAAAAGCGACGAGCGTCGCTTTTCTTTTTTTGCAAAAACGAGTGTACACCAAATTGTTTTTGTGCAAACTGCACAAAAATGTCGGGGGGGGGCATTGTTTTTGTGCAAAACGCCTTGACAATAGGAAAAATATATATTATAATATACATACCAAAATATAACACCACTATACAAACAGTTATATTTTATAAGATGCGAATGTAGCATCAAAAAATTTAAAAAGGAGAAAAATATGAAAAAGAAAATCTTTTTAATGCTTGCTATTGTGGCGGCGTTCGTATGTCTGCTCGCCGTTTCATCTTCTGCTATAGGAATGAGCAGTAATGAGTATGCACAATCTGCGGAAATTATAGAAGGCATTTCTGATCCGACGATAATCGATAAGACATCTAAAGTTGTCATTATTGGAAACGACGAATTGTATTATACTTTTCCTGCATACTATATTCTTGAGGATAACAAGGTTTTTACGTGGAAGCAAAATACTGCCGTTAACGAAAAGCTTGGTATAAATGTATCTGCTCAAGATATAAAAAAATATATTATAAGAATGGAAATCCCTGAAGGTATTGAAAGCATCAACCCAAACAATCAAGGCGGATCGTATGCTTTCGAATATGCTGAAAAGTTAATAGAGGTAACCTTTCCAAGTACGCTTAAATTAATCGGAGATCATGCGTTTAACAAGTGCTATTATCTCGAAACAATAAACGGATTTGACAGATATTTTAATCAAGCTACATATGTCGGAAAGCAATTTTTAGCAGAAACTAATTGGGGAAAAGATATTGATCTTGTTATCCCTTCGCAAATTACATCTCTGCCTGAAAGATGCTTTTACGGAACAGAAATAAAATCTATCACTTTTCATGACGATATTACATATATAGGGTCAAGAGCTTTTCAAGATTGCAATAATATTACTGCTGTAAAATTGCCTTCGTCTCTTGAATATATGAAGAATCACGCTTTCGCTTCATGCGATAAGCTTGCAAGTGTTGATACATCAATGTGCACGGGATTAAAGGAAATTGGAGAATATGCATTTGAATATACTGTTATTACTACCTTTGATTTTACTCCCTTTGCAGCATCATTTGAAACTATTTCAAACGGAACCTTTCATTACTGTACAAAATTGACAAAAGTTACAGGATATGAGCTCCTTGATAATGTAACAGCTGTTTATGAGAAAACATTTAGATACTGTCCTCTTACAGAAATTAAGTTCCCTGAGAATATACTCTCAATAGGAAACTATGCTTTTCAAGGACACATGTCAACTCAAGCAGTTCTTAGAATTCCAAACGGAGTAACGAGCATTGGTGATCACGCCTTTGACAGAGGGGCAGAAGGCGGAAACGGAACAAAGATATATCTTTCTGCAAATCTTACTACTATTTCGGAAAACTATACCTTTGAGGATTGGAAGTTTAGCGAAATGTATATTCCCGCTACACTTACAAAAACTCCGACAGGTATGTGCAACAGAGGCTTGGAAAAAGGTGCGGTATTCTTTTATACAGGCGACAAAAATGGTTTTCAAATAAACACTACCAACAATAAAGCGATGGTTAATGCGGAATGGATCAGCTTTGCTGATTACACCGGTCCGTCAAGTGAAAAGAATTATATCGTTTACGGATATAACGTATGCGATGCATTCTATGAAGGTACACATAACCTTAGCAATGACGACGGACTTTGCTCAACAGAGGCAACTTGCTCAAGAAACGGTTGCGGCAAGATTGCATTAGAAGCAAAAGAGCATAACCTTATTATAAGTATTACATACGATGATGGATTTAACGCTACGGGAGTTAAAATCTGCGACTGTCCTAACGAAAACTGCACCAAGGAAGACTCTGTAACAGAATCAGCGCCTATCTTTGAAGCAAACGGATACTCTGTAAGAGAAGACGGAAAGGCACTTCTTGGCGGATATACTATAAATACGGACGCGCTTAAAGCATACAATCTTTACAATAACACAAAGCTTACCTACGGAATAGTAATGT
>JAGAPG010000036.1 GCA_017623355.1 Clostridia bacterium | reverse complement strand
GTAAGGTCAGCCTTGATAACGCCTGCGTTTTCACTTCCGTCAGCGTTCAAGATGCCGTTTTCACCAATGTTGCTCTTAAGAACTGCGAACATACCGTACTCAAGTGCGCTGTTTGTTTCAGCCTTATAGTTCTCAATTGCCTCGTGGTTAACCTTATAGGCAAGGATAAGACCTGCACTACCGCTTTCGGATGCTGAGTAGCCAAGGCATACAAAGAGTGCGGGAGCTTCCACACTTACAGCATAATCACATCTTGCGCAGATTACATTTCTGCAGCCAACAGAGGAATATCCATCTTTATACTCAATTGTTACCTTCTCGTCGTGCTTATCATACGCATCTTCTAATACTAAGCCGCAATCCTCGCAAGCTAATGCAGTTGTGCAATCGTTATCGTTTTCTACTGTATGTCCGTAAACATAGCAGATTTTTTCAAACGATACATTTCCTGTTGCATTTACTAAGCAGGAGCTGAACTCATCCGCGGAATAGTTCGCTTCATCGCCTATGAATACAACATCGTATGTACCAACATTCCATGAAATAGTGCTACTTAAAACAGCTCCGCTTTCAACTACCACTCTCTTTAAGCAAGGGGTATTTGTTCCTTCTTTCCAAAGATATGCAATTGCATCATTTCTTAAATTGTATGTTCCTCTTAAGAATACAACCTCTTCAATAACATTACGGCAGAAGCAATATTGATCAAAGTTGACAGAGCCTGTTCTTTCCTCAAAAACAAGTCTTGTAAACTTTCCTGTTTCGCCGTTAATATTGCCGTTTGCGCTTCCGCCAAATGATCCGCCATGGAATGATGTAATTCTCGGTGAAACAAAGAATGTTCCCTCAACAGCCTCTTTACCGTTATATGTCACGGTTGTAAGAGCCAACTTAGCATATGCTGCAGGTCCAAAATATTCAAGATATTTTGAATAGCTTAATTTAACTAATTGATTCTTTACATCAACAGTATCGCTGAATACGCCCTCATTATATGAGCTATATTTGAAATAGAGGTTTTTATCTCCCTGCGTTCCTTTAATCGTTTCGTTATAGCTATAGCTACCGTCACCGTTTATATCAATTTTATCGGGCATATATACCGTTTGACTCATATCAAAGTCCGCAGGAATATATGTTGAGTGGATCTGTCTATTGCTACCCCAAAGATTTGTAGCAAAGTACAATTTTCCTTCCTTTGTTGCTCCGCTCTCTGTCTTGTAGCTTATATCAATAGATGATATATTTTGTGAGCTGTTGTCTATTGTGTAGTCGCCTAAATAATTTGCAAATACATCGCCGCTTTCGTCAATGTTTTTCTCGCTTACAACAGCATTTGCGCTTACAGATAAAATGAATAAGCAAGAAAGCGCGCATACTAAAGCAAGCATTAAAAAGAGTTTCTTTTTCATGGTTTTCTCCTTTGTTGAATTTTTCTACACATACAATATAACATATTAGCTTTAAAAAATCAACCTTAAATAAAAAAAGCCGTGCAAAATTGCACGACTTTTTGTTTTTTATTCAGCTACGGGAGCTTGGTCGTTATAGGATGTGGAAGCAAATTTCTCTCCCTCAGCAGGTGTACCTGACTGGCAGTAGGAAATTTCCTTGCTCTCACCGTCAACTAT
>JAGAPG010000035.1 GCA_017623355.1 Clostridia bacterium | reverse complement strand
TCGGTCCCTATCTGTCGTGGGCGCAAGATATTTGAGAGGAGTTGACCTTAGTACGAGAGGACCGGGTCGAGCGTACCTCCGGTGCATCAGTTGTTCTGCCAAGAGCATAGCTGAGTAGCCGCGTACGAATGTGATAAACGCTGAAAGCATCTAAGCGTGAAACACACCTCAAGATTAGATATCTCCAACATTAAGTTGATAAGGTCACTTGTAGACTACAAGTTTGATAGGTCGGAGGTGTAAGCACAGTAATGTGTTCAGCTGACCGATACTAATAGACCGAACGCTTGAACTACTTTTTATCGATTTAAACATAATCATAAATTGTTGAGTGCAACTTATCTCGTTTCATTATTTATTCTTTGTTCGGTTTTTCAATGAACATTTCTTTTTTATTATAAAAAATCAAGGCTTGAGTTTTCAAGCCTTTTAATTTATAGTTAAAAACAAGAAAAAAGGAGCGTTTGCTCCTTTTTTACTTGTTTATATATTTCATTATGATATCGCGCATTTTATCGATATTATTTTCCATTTCAGCAACCAGTTTGAATTGAGTTCTTGCTCTGTCGAGATTATGATTTTCACGGTGTATTCTAAAATATGTATCGCCGTTTAGGTGATCTGTAAGGAAACGCATACCGCATTCGAGAGTCAACATAATAGATGCATAAGGAAGCATTTTTATTTCTTCTTGAGTGAGAGAAGAAGCGCACATTTCGAGATATCCTCTTGCAAAATTATCATAAAGATCAAGATCAAAATCGACAAGATCAAGATTTTGCTCGTCTTCTGCAGCATGAGTAGCACCTGAACGGATAGCATCTCCGAAATCGTAAAGATAAGAGCCCGGCATAACAGTATCAAGATCAATAACAGCCACAGGAGTTTGCGAAGAACAGTCGAAAAGAACATTATTTAACTTCGTATCATTGTGAGTAACACGAAGCGGTAATTCGCCGTTTTCAAGTTTGTTTACAAAAAGAGACATAAAGTCTTTTCTTGATCTTACAAATTCGATTTCATCCTGAACATCGGAAGCCCTGTTTTTAACATCATTGTTGATAGAAGCTTCAAAATCCAAATATCTCGACGCTGTATTGTGAAAATTTTTGATAGTTTCATTAAGAGAGGAAGCATCAAAATCGTTAAGAAAAGTAGCAAATTCTCCGAAAGCAAGACCTGCATAATAAAAATGATTTGGATTTTCCATTTTTTCGATAGAAAAAGCATTATCAATGTAATAATACATTCTATAAGCGCCGTCTTCGGTTATTGTATAATGTTTTCCGGAAGCAATATGTAAAAAGTTTATAGTAGAACGGCGTTTGTTTCTTCCGAGTTCCTCAGATTTTTTCTTTATATGGTTTGTAACAAGCTTAAGATTATGCATAAGAGCATTTACATCTTTAAAAATGCTAGTATTTATTTTTTGTAATATAAATTTTTCACCATCGTCAGCAGTAACTAGATAAGTGTGATTTATGTGTCCGCAACCGTAAGGCTCGATAGAAACAGCCTTTTGACCGTTCAAAAACATCGAAGATATTTCAAATAAATTTTCCATATAAAAAATTAGCTCTCCTAAATATATAAGTTATATATAATTTTATCATATATTTATTAAAAAAGCAATAATATTATTGAAAAATAAAGTACAATGGTGTAAAATAATAAATAGATCGGAGGTTGAAATATGATATCTAAAACTTTAAAAATAGCCGATGGTGTAAATATACACTATATAAGGACCGAGAAATTTAAATCAAATATAATATCGTTCAATTTTATAACACAGGCAAATAATGAAAATGTTCATTTAAACGCTATGATTCCGTTGATGCTTTTGCGTGGATGCCGTAATTATCCGACCCAATCGGAAATAAATAAGAGACTTCAGTATTTATATTCCGGAGTTATAGATACAAAAAATGAAAAGCAAGGAGAATTTCAGGTTTTCGGCTTTGATATTGATATGCTTAGCGATAGATTTTCAAACGATACCGAGATAACGAAAGAATCAACAGAGCTCCTTTGCGATATAATTTTTGATCCATATTTTGAAAACGGAGCATTTTCAGAGCAATATCTTGAAAACGAAAAAATAAATCTTATCGACACAATAGAGGCAGAGATTAATAATAAAACAAAATATTCAACAAGCCGCTGTGTCGAGGAAATGTCGAAGGGAACAGCGTTTGCGGTAAAACGCTTTGGAGAGGTTGAAAACGTTAAAAAAATAACGCCAGAAACGCTTTATGAGGCGTATGTTAAGGCGCTTTCTACTATTCCTGCTGAAATATATGTGGTAGGCGAATGTGACTTTGAAATGATAGCGCAACAATTTAAGGAAAGATTTGCGAGCATAAAAAGAAACGTTGTATATCCATCCTTTTCACAAATAAAAAGAAAAGCAGAAGAAGTTACCGAAATATCCGAAAAGCAGGATGTAAAGCAGGGCAAGCTTTGTATAGGCTTTAGAACGGGTAAAAATATTCAGGACGGAGATCATCATATAGCTCAGCTTTTCAGCGAGATATTCGGCGCATCGCCAACGTCAAAGCTCTTTATGAACGTAAGAGAAAAAATGAGTCTTTGCTATTATTGCAGATCAATGATATCACAAAGAACCGGAATAATGCTCGTCGCAGCAGGAATAGAATTTGCAAATAAGGATATTGCACAAAAAGCGATACTTGAACAGCTCGATGCAATAAAAAACGGAGATATTTCGTCAGAGGAGCTTGAAAATGCAAAGCGATCGCTTAAAAATTCGTATATGCATGTATATGATAATCCAAGCGCGATGCAGGCGTGGACGCTTTACAGAGCAATCTCGGACAATCACGACGAACCTGTGGACGAGGCTAAAAGGGTAGAGGAAGCAACCGTAGAGGAAATAGCTTCATTTGCAAAAAATATAACACTTGATACCGTATATTTCTTGAAGGGAGAGGATGAAAATGGCTGAGATTGTTTTGAAGGAAAATAAGATGCTTGGCGAAAAATATTATTCCTTCAAGCATAAAACAGGGCTGGATGTGTATGTTTTTCCTAAAAAAATGACCACATCATATGCGCTTTTCGCGACGAAATACGGCGCTATAGATAACAAGTTTAAGCTTGCCGGCGAAAGCGAATATACAGAGGTTCCTGACGGTATAGCTCATTTTTTGGAGCATAAGATGTTCGAGTGCGAGGGCGGAGTTGATGCATTTGAGCTTTACGCAAAAACTGGAGCAAGCGCAAACGCATATACATCTAATGCTATGACGGCGTATCTTTTCTCATCAACTGAAAAGTTTTATGAATCTCTTGAAATCTTGCTTGACTTTGTAACGCATCCGTATTTTACAGAGACAACCGTTCAAAAGGAGCAGGGAATAATCGGGCAGGAAATAAGAATGTATGACGACCATCCCGGAGCAAGACTTGAAAAGGGACTTTTGCAAGCGATGTATAAATATAATAAAATGCGAATTGATGTTGCCGGCACGGTTGAATCTATAGCGCAAATAGACGCAGATGTGCTTTATAAATGCTATAATACATTCTATAATCTTAGGAATATGGTTCTTGTTGTGTGCGGAGATATAGAGGTTGTCGGAGTCGAAAAAATATGCGACAAAATATTGAAGGAAGCACCCAATCAGGAAATAATCCGCGCATACGATGACGAAAACGAGCCGACAGAGGTCTACGAAAAACGCGCTGAGTGTGAGCTTTCCGTTTCTAAGCCTATATTTGCAATAGGTATTAAGGATATGGATATTTCCAATGATCCTGAGCAAAGAATGAAAAAAGCATACGCTATGAATATTCTGAACGATATTCTTTTTTCGCAGTCGAGCGAATTTTATAATGAGCTTTACGAAAGAAATCTTATATCACATGATCTTTCATATGCGTTTGAGCATACGAAAAGATGCTCTTTTAATCAAATATCCTCTGAGTCGCAAAATCCCGAGAAGGTGTATGAATTTTTCGTTGCGTATATTAAAAAGATGCAGCAAAGAGGAATTGACAGGGAGGATTTCGAGCTTGCGAAAAGAACTATCTACGCATCGTGCATAAAATCCTTTGATTCTACTGAGGATATAGCGAATAATATGGTTTATAATCTTTTTGACGGAGCAGATATTTTGGATGCGCCGGATATTATAAGCTCAATTGATTTTGAATATGTCAGCCTTCTTCTTTCGTCAATGTTCAAGGAAGAATATTACGCGATGTCGGTGGTTAATCCAATCGGAAAGGAGCAAAAATGAATAATTTGCTCAAAATAAATAAGATATGGTTTAAAAATCTTGGCTGGGACGAATTTGAGATCAACACGGTAGCAATAAAGATCGGTAAATTTGAAATAGCGTGGTACGGTCTTATCATAATGATAGGAATATTTTCCGCGATCTTCTACGTTTGGTGTAGATTTAAGGAAAACGGAAAAAAGACCGACGATCTTATAGATCTTGCATTTTTCACTGTCCTTTCGGGAATAGTCGGAGCAAGACTTTATTATGTGATTTTTGAATTTGATTCATATCTTGTAACAAGTGAAGCGAATTTTTTCGCAAATCTTTGGGAAACGTTGAAAAATATAATCGCTGTATGGAACGGCGGACTTGGTATTTACGGCGGAATTATTGCGGGTGGACTTGCTGCGGCGCTTGTTGCAAAGCATAAAAAAATCAATATACTGACTATACTTGATTTCTTAGCTCCCGGCGTTATGCTCGCCCAAGCTATCGGCAGATGGGGCAACTTCTGTAACGCAGAGGCGCACGGCGGAGTTACTGATTTACCTTGGGCTATGGGAATTTTCGAGCGCGGAGAATGGATATTCTATCATCCGACATTCCTTTATGAATCTCTTTGGAATCTCGTGGGCTTCCTTGCTATATGGCTCGTGCTTGTAAAGATACCCAAAACAAAAAAGCTTCATAAATTCCACGGACAAATATTCTATACATACCTTATTTGGTATGGCTTGGGCAGATTCTGGATAGAGGGCTTGCGTACGGATAGCTTGTATCTTATACCTGACGTTATAAGAGTATCACAGCTCGTTGCGCTTTTGTCGGTGATAGTAGGCACTGCGCTTATGGCATATAGCTTTGTTATGTTAAGCAAGGGCAAGGAAAATATAATGGTTAAAAAAATTGAAAAACAAACTGTAAAAGAGGTAGCTGAGAATGGCGCAAATAATTAATGGAAAAGCAGTTTCTGCAACGGTAAGAGAAGAGCTTAAAGCAGAGTGCGAAAGACTTCAAAAGGAATACGGAATAAGACCGGGACTTGCGGTAATAATCGTTGGAGACGATCCTGCATCAAAGGTTTATGTAAACAATAAGGAGAAGGGCTGTGCAGAGGTAGGATATTATTCTGAAGTATACCGTCTTCCTGCCGAAACTACAGAAGAGGAACTTCTTTGCTTAGTGGAAAAACTAAATAACGACGATAAGATACACGGTATTTTGTGTCAGCTTCCGTTGCCTAAGCATCTTGATGAAACAAAGGTTATTCTTGCAATAGATCCTAAAAAGGACGTCGATGCCTTTCATCCCGAAAACGTAGGAAAAATAATGATAGGTAATTATAGCTTTCTTCCGTGCACTCCCGCAGGAGTAATGAAGCTTATCGAGTCAACAGGAACGGACATTACGGGTAAGGAATGTGTCGTTATCGGAAGAAGCAACATAGTAGGAAAGCCTCAGGCAATGCTTCTTCTTCAAAAGAACGGAACGGTAACAATATGCCATTCAAGAACAAAGGATCTTAAGGAAGTAACAAGACGCGCCGATATTTTGGTTGTTGCGATAGGCAAGCCGGATTTCGTTACGGGAGATATGGTAAAGGACGGAGCTGTTGTAATAGATGTCGGAATGAACAGAAAAGCTGACGGTAAGCTCACAGGCGATGTTGATTTTGCATCCGTAGAGCCAAAGGCATCGTTCATAACTCCTGTTCCGGGCGGAGTAGGTCCTATGACTATAACAATGCTTCTTCAAAATACAATGACAGCAGCAAAAAATACATTAAAGTAACCAAAAGGCTTGACCCAGTGTCGAGCCTTTTGACTTTTCATCTGAAAAAGTATTGTTTTTGGAAATGATACCTGTCATAAATATATGTACAAAATTTAAAAACCACACATTTTTATTTGTGTAGTTTGCACAAAAATGTTGGGGGGGCATTGTTTTTGTGCAAAACGCCTTGACAATAGGAAGGATATATATTATAATATACATATCAAAATATAACACCACTATACAAACAGTTATATTTCACAAGATGCGAGGTAGCATCAAAAAATTTAAAAAGGAGAAAATTATGAAAAAGAAAATCTTTTTATTTGTCGCAATCATAGCAACGCTTATGTGCTTCATGGCAATATCCTCAAGCGCGGAAACAGTGTTGAAAGCGCAAGATAACAATGCTTATGGCGACCTTTCCTTCTTCGACGAAAGCATTTCCGTTGGCAGAACAGATCGCGATAACGGATTCACTCCATACAAAGCCGATGGAGAAACTTATTCAAGAGTAGTAATGGGTGACGGCACAACCTTCTATACGTTCCCATCATACTATATTATGGTGAAAAACGCCTATGAATCAGGAAATCCCTTGTTTCAATATGATTTCACATCGCTTAATACAGCAATGGAAACGGCTACAGGTAAAAATCCCGGTTGGGGAATAACAAATGTTTACCGAATTGAGCTTCCTGAAACTATGACAAGATTGAACGGTGGGGTTCAAAGCTTTGATGGTTTTTCTAGCATGATAGAGCTTTATATGCCTGCAAACTCAACTACTGTGAGCACAGACAAATCCTGTTTGTTCAGAGATTGTAAAAATCTCGAAATTTTTCATAATGTTGATACATTCTTGTTCAAAAAGGGATGTCTTACCGATGCATTTAAAAACTGCGCGAAATTAACAAGCTTGACTCTTTGTTATTCACCCGATGTTGTAGCAACAGGTGTTAACTCATTTTGTGGATGTACCTCACTTGTAAGTGTAAACTTTGTTGAGGCATTTCCTAACATCACAAATATAGGAAACTCTGCTTTTTCTGGTTGTAATGCTTTGAAATCAATTTCCTCAACCGGTCAGGAATATGCTTTCGTTCTTCAAAACGGCATTACTTCTATTGGTGAAAAAGCTTTCGAAAATTGCAAAACATTTAAATATCTTTCTATCCCATCAGGCGTTACATATATAGGTACTGCAGCTTTTCATACCTGTTCGGCGCTTGAATTTGTTGATTTCAATGATAACCAAAATGACATTGATTTTAACAACTGGGGTCACTTTATGAACTGCACAAGCTTGAAAGCAGTTTCCATGCCTGACAATGTAGATGTAATAATGAACCGTATTTTCTCGGGATGTAGGAATTTAGAGGCTTTATATTTACCAAGCGCAACTGTGACAATTGAGTCTAACGGATATGGCAATGATTCTGCGTTCTCATATTGCAATAATATGTACTTTGTAAATGAGCCGTTTGAAGTAAGGGATGAAAACGGTATTTTCTACGGAGATAAATTCAAAATGCCCGAAAAGCCGGAGATTTATTATTTCCCATCGAATCTTAAAAACATTTTCCAAAGAGATACCGGTGTAGGCTTTTGTCAATGCTATAATCTCAATTCGGTAATGGTATTCCCGACAACTCTTACTCAGTTTTGGATAAACGATGGTGTTTTTTATGACTGCGGTGCAAAGGGTGCTAAGTTTACAGTAGTATTCCTTGGTGATATGACCAATCTCAGACTCGGTATGAGAGAAAACCGTGCTAAGGGAGTGAGCTACGTATTCGCAAACTCGAATGACGTTGACTTATCTTGCGTAAATATTATTGATACAAGCCCGAGCTATACTCCATACTTTAACGGAGATGAAGCAATATATTTCTGTAAAAGCGGAAAGAAATTTGTGCTTTATAACTTAGGCGGAGAAAATGATGCTAACCAATATACAAAAGATAATACGGAATTAGTTGAAGGCACTAATCATATAAGAAATCCCAAGGCTGATTCAATAATAACGCCTGCAACCTGTATTGATAACGCAATAGGAGCAACATATTGCTTCTGTACAGCTAAAATTTCAGAGGGCGAAATAGAAGGCACTGTACTTGGACACGATTTTGTAGACGATTTTGATTGCGTAAGCGATAATGAGTGCTCAAGATGTGATGTAGTAGAGAAAGCGCTTTATACAGAACACACATTCGTAAGATCAATAGTTTATAAGAGCTTCGCCGAAAACGGAGTTAAAAATTGCGATTGCACAAATGAAGGCTGTACAAAGTACGATGAAAAGGACGCAGTAGCAGCGCCTATCTTTGAAGCAAACGGATACTCTGTAAGAGAAGACGGAAAGGCACTTCTTGGCGGATATACTATAAATACGGACGCGCTTAAAGCATACAATCTTTACAATAACACAAAGCTTACCTACGGAATAGTAATGT
>JAGAPG010000034.1 GCA_017623355.1 Clostridia bacterium | reverse complement strand
TCGTAGGAGTTGGATTTTTTCATTTGTGCCGATAGGCACAACATCATTTGACCGAAGGTCGACATCATTGCCGCTTGCGGCACAAATGAACGAGGTTGCGACAAGTCGCAAATGATGTACTGCGTAATAATGTTACGGCTTCGCCGTAAACGATGTTGCGCTTCGTGCAAACGAAGTTGTAACCGTTTGTTTGGAGCTCTGATTTATAGTTGATTTTTAACCGAAAGTGTGATATAATTGGTTTAAGAAATGTGGTTATGAAAGAGGACAAAGGGGGACGTGAAATGATAGTTTATCATTATACCGATAAAGCAAATTTTGATAGCATAATGCGGAGCGGTCTTATGGCAACTTCAAGATACGAGACCTTTACCGAATTGCGAAATAATGTTGTTTTCTGTTGGCTATCTCCATCTCACAATAAAATATTTTCCGATGATACGATATGCCTTGAAGTAACTGTAAATTAAAATGATTGCATTGTTGCAAGCATGGACTATATAAGTTTTGCTATGATGTATAAATACGGTGGATTAAAGTATGGTGGGATGAACATTCCTATAAACGAAACGGCCTCTGAATTGTTTGTAAAACTATATGCTACAACCGCTATTCCTCTATCTCAATATAGAGACGGAAATCTATTATCTCCGGAAGTGTTGGTAAAGGGGAATATTTCTCCGGAAAGGATACGAATTTACAATGACAAATAGTATATTGACCTTTTTGTTCGGTATGCTGAGTTATAGTTGATTTTTACCAAAGGTGTTATATAGTAATGAAAAACGAGATGGCTAAACAACATAATTATATGATCACTTTAAGGCATTTTAATAAAAATGATATCCCAGAGCTGAAAAATAATATGTTTGTTGGGAAAACCGATGAAGAAATAATCTCCGTTTTAAGCGAGTGGGATAATCTTGAATTTAAAGGAAAGTATTCTGAATTTTTTGCGGTGATTTGTAATGAACGTATTGTAGGATATGTTTCTTTGTATCAGCATAATGATTATATAATAAGCGTAGGTCCTGAGATTTTTTTGGAATACCGTCGCAAGGGATATGCTTATGAGGCGCTGAAGCAAGCATATGACTATGCAAAAGGTAAAGGATATAAAGTCGCAACAGCTCAAGTAAGAAATAATAATATTGCGAGCATAAAATTACACGAAAAGCTTGGATTTGTGTTGGACTGCGAAATGATAAACAGACACGGTAATGAGGTATACATCTATATTAAACTTTTATAATGATAAATAATTAAAAGTGGTGGTAAATCTATGAGTAACGCTTTAAAGCGAGCCATTGACGGAGCTTATCTTATCGAAAAGAGAAGAGAGCCGAACATTGAATTTCAAGTATACGGTGCTGTTATTATACGCACAGTATTTTGGCGTTTTATTTCACAAATTTGTTATATTTACTGTGCAAATGATCGTGTTTATTATAAAAGTTCCGGTGTAACAGAGGATATATCCTCAAATATCAAAAAGCTTATAATTCGCAGAAGCATTTTTAATAAAAAAATAATAAGATTAAAAATCAAAAACGATAAAACTCATCGACTTACGATATACGAATATGATTCGCTAATAACAGATATTACAGGGAGTCAGCCTCAGCACTGCCGAGAGCTTATAGATGTTCTTTCCAAAAAGTGCTTGGCTAACAGAGGAACACTCAAAAATAAAGTTAAAATACGCAATAAGAGGTAATATGATTATGAAAAACGGCTCTTACGTTTGTGTAAAGCCTTGTATAGCTCTTGATTCATTATGTTTTCTCGAAAAGCGGACACTTGACAGAATACAGTGGATGAACGAAAAGCAGATAGAAGAAATCAAATACATAAACAGTCTTTTGCCAAGCGATTTTGGGCATGATCATATCGGTATGTCGAATATTTGCTTGATAGTCAGTGCTTGCATCGAAAATGATCTTGATGCTCTTACAATTGACGATCTTATAGAGTTGTTTAAGAATCCGAAAACGATTGAAAAATCAGTCAAAGAAAAGATTAAAAAAGATGATTTCAGAGCATATATATATCAGGTGTTGCCGTATCTTAATGACGGATATGCGGACGACTATATAAAAAAGCTTGAAAAGCTGAAAAGCATTGATTTTGAAAATTTGTACAGAGAACGCATTATGCCGCTGGTTAACGAAGAAATATCGGAAAAAGAAAAGGAAATAGCAAGATACGATACGAAAGAGTTATTTAAAAACATTTCAGTACTCAAAAACATAGATAATGTAGGTACACCAAGCATTTATATATCATTTTTCAGCGCTCCAACAGCTTTTTCTTTATATGGCGGATCATTTTTAGCTTGCTTTTGCCCACCGAATTCAATTGATTATTATTCGCTTATGGCGCACGAAAATATGCACGGTTTTGCAAGCAAAGAGCTTACTGAGCTATATATAAAGCATACTGAAAGCAACGACTTTTTAAAGGCTCGTCATAAAGCGCTAATTGAGGATTATCATTCGGGCGACGAGGAGGAGCTTGTTTTGGCTGCTGAATATTATCTTTCATATTTAGCGGGAATTTTCAGTAAGGATGAGCTTATAAAAAGAGCAGAGCAACGCTATGGCGGATGCTGTTCTACCTCGGTTGTCATTTTTAAGCTGCTTGTCGAGGAAAAAGAAATTCCCAAGAATTATAACAAATGGCTGACAGATTTATTTAAAGAAAACAAAATTATATGATAAATAAAGGGAATATCACATTAATAATCCTTGGTTTATAAGAATTTTACAGTTAATAATAAAACAAAAAACAGGAATTTTTGCAAAGTCCTGTTTTTTATTTGTACTCTTTCGTGCGTTGTAGTTGCGCCTAAAGAGGAAAGTTTTTTACTTGTTATATTTTATTTACTAATGTAACTTTGTATTCCTGTTCGCCGATTATTGTTGTTAGCTCCTCTCGCGTTCTGACGTCATCAAAGGTAGAGTATCTTATGTGAAGAACATCTCCCGAACGTATTTCGCTTCCGCCGTGCTTGTCGACCTTAGCATTATTCATTTCCTGATGCTGTACAGAAAGAACAAAAAGATTTGCGGGCCAAAAAATATCGCGTATTTGCTTTCCTACAGCAAAGGAGCCATCCTGTACTGTTACGAAAGCATCGAAAACCTTCATTTTTTTGCCCTCGTTAAGATCGGCAAGTCTGTTATCAAGAACACTGTCGTTAATTGATTTTGCTTCAAAAAGCTCCGTTATCATAAATGACACTGCGGAAACTGTTATTACCGGAAGTATATTTTGATAGCAAGAAAGAGCTTCTATTGCGAATGCGATGGCGGTAAGCGGCATTTTCATCATTCCGGAAATGCAGGCTGTTATTCCTAAAACAAGAATAATAGTGTAATATTCACTGCTAAGACCGAGAGCTAAAGCAGCTTTTGCTATCAATGCGGAAAACACTGCGCCGATTGCCATTATAGGAAGAAATATTCCACCTGTTATATTACTTGAATTGGCAAAAACGGTAAGAACTGTCCTGATAATAAGTATAATAAGAAGCATATATATAGCTATGCCGCCGTCAAAAAGCTCAACGATGAGATGATGTCCGGTAGAAATAAACGAGAAAGAGAAAAGACCGGCAATAAGCGTAAGCGTTAAAACGGAAAAAATCTTGATATGATCTGGAATCTTATGTAGCCTTTTTGAAAGTCTGTTTACGAAAGAATAAAATCTTAAAAACAGCACAGCAAAGATGCCAAGTAATATACCGATCAAAAGAGGAATCCATATATCAGAGGAGGATAGCTCCGGAAGGTCAAGCTTTGGAAAAAGCGATACACTGACACCTAAAAATGGAGAGATTATCTCTGTTACGATTCTCGAAACGGTAACTGACGTGCTTGCCACGATAAATATCATAGGAGAAACACGCTGATGAGCTTCCTCTATGGCAAAAATAATTCCGGAAACAGGAGCTCCTGTGGCAACGCTGAAGCCTGCGCACGCACCGCCTGTCATAGAGTATCGCGCCCAAGCCTGATGCTTTTTTAAGAGAGGAAAAACGCTACCCTTACCTATAGCAGTTCCCATTTGAACGCTCGGTCCCTCGTTTCCGAGAGGAACTCCTAAAAGAAACGTTCCGAGAGAAAGAAAAAAGGTACCTATAATATTTTTGAGAAAATTAAAAGGAATAAGTCCGCGCAGTATTCCTATAGACGTTGGAATACCGCCGCCCTTGATATTAGGTATTCGTTTATATATAGCCGAATAGCCAGATGAGATTGCAAAAATGGCTATAAGAACTAACGGAATAAATATAAGATCCTCTTTTAAAAGGCTATATCCGAGAGCGGAAAATTCTATTATCAGCTTAGCGCATAGCTTATATAAGGTGATAATAGCTGCGGTAATAAGTCCTGTTACCGATCCGAAAACGACGGCGGGAAATATTAAGTTTATAAAATAACCGAGATATTTGTTTTTCATTAAAAAAGCTCCTTATGGAGTTACGTTGTTATAATTACAGTATATATGATTTTGACGGATTTTTCAATAGCTTTTATATACCTAATAATAAATAAATCTAATAAACTGTAAAAAAGCAATTGGATTCTTTTTTACAGCTTGAATAATTAAAAATATTTACAATTATAAAAATTCGTGTTAAAATAGATATAATATAGTTCTGATAATATTTAGGGGAGTTCATGGACAGAAAAGAGCTTGAGACGTTTATTTTTAATGCTTACGATGCTTCGCCCGAATACTTGTGGGAGATATATCCCACCTGCGCGGTATTCCGTCACAAAGGAAATCGCAAGTGGTTTGCGGTTATTATGACAGTTTCCAAATCAAAGCTCGGCATTAAAGATGACGGAAAAATAGATATCGTTAATGTTAAATGCGCAGATGAAATAATCGATTCAATGTGGCAGGAGAGAGGAATATATCCTGCGTATCATATGAGCAAGAGTCATTGGCTCTCAGTTTCGCTTGATGGAAGCGTTGAAAAAGATACGGTTGAATGGTTGCTCGATATCAGCTACGGGTTAACTAAGCCAAAAATAAAGAAACGTAAGGAGAATAAAAATGGTATATAGTGATTTTCAAAATATAAAGCTATCCGCGCTTGGAATGGGATGTATGCGCTTTCCGTGTAAAGAGGGCGGAAATTCCGATATAGACATCGAAAAAACGAGAGAAATGATAGATTATGCGTTTAAAAACGGAATCAATTATTTCGATACTGCGTGGGGATATCACGCAGGTCACTCCGAGCCTGTTTTGGGAGAAATATTACAGAATTATGACCGTGAAAGCTTTTATCTTGCATCAAAGTTTCCGGGATACGATCTTAGCCTCATGGGAATGGTGGAGGAGATATTTGAAAAACAGCTTGAAAGATGCAGAACCGATTATTTTGATTTTTATCTTTTTCATAACGTGTGCGAGGTAAATATAGACGGATATCTTGATCCCAAATACGGTATATACGATTATCTCATTAAGCAAAAGAAGAACGGACGTATCCGACATCTTGGATTTTCAACTCACGGAAATATGGATACTATGAAGCGTTTTCTTGACGCTTACGGAAGAGATATGGAGTTTTGCCAGCTCCAGATAAACTGGCTTGATTGGAATTTTCAAAACGCAAAAGAAAAGGTTGAGCTTGTAAGCTCATACGGAATTCCCGTTTGGGTGATGGAGCCTGTAAGAGGCGGAGCTTTAGCAAATCTTTCAGACGAATATAGGGATATATTAAAGGCGCTTCGTCCTGAAGCGACATCGGTTGAATGGGCGTTTAGATTTATTCAAAGCTTGCCCGAGGTAACTCTTACTCTTTCGGGAATGTCAAGCTTTGATCAGTTGAAGGAAAATATAGAAACGTACAAGGAAAATAAGCCTCTTAATAAAGAGGAAATGGATGCGCTGTTTTATATTGCGGATAAAATGACATCAAAGAACAAGCTCCCCTGTACTAAATGTCAGTATTGCACAACTCACTGTCCCAAGGAGCTCAATATTCCTTGGTTTATCGAGCTGTACAACGAGCACGTATTTTCGGGTGGAGGATTTATTGCTCCTATGGCATTAAGATCCCTTTCGGATGATAAAAAGCCGTCTGCTTGTATAGGATGCCGTTCATGTGAGGAGGTTTGTCCTCAAAATATAAAAATAAGTGAAATGATGACGGACTTCACCGAGAGAATGAAATAAAGGAGTATTTATGTTACATAATTTGACTTTGAAAAAGGATATAAGAACCTTTTCTGTTAGTCCTGAAAATCCTACGGGAGAAAAAGGGGGCGGCGCAAGAGCTACGCTTGAAAACGGAAGCGCGGCAAGCGCAGCGCGTGATCTCGGAGAGGGTTGGAAGGTAAATCCGTACATAGTTTTAAAGGCAGGAGAAAGCGCTACCCTTGCAGACATTACAGGACAGGGAGCAATAAAGCATTTTTGGATAGTTGATAGCAGCACGGATGGCAGACAAAGCATACTTCGCATATATTTTGACGGACAAAAAAATCCTGCGGTTTGCGTTCCGCTGTACGATTTTTTTGCCAATGCCGACAACAGAGAATATAAGCAAATTAGCAGCTTGCCCATATGCTACAATCCCCGAAAAGGAATGAACTGCTATTTTGAAATGCCTTATTTTAAAAGCTTCAGAATGGAGCTTGAAAATATAGGATTTGAGGATGTGCACGTTTATTATCAAATAGACTGCGAGGAAAAAGCGATTGATAAGGATAGCCTTTATTTTCACGCAAGCTTTAACAGAGTAAACCCTGTGCCGTATAAGCAGGTATATACTATTCTTGACGGAATAAAAGGAAATGGAGCGTATGTTGGAACTTATATTCACTGGGGCGTCAAATCAAACGGCTGGTGGGGCGAGGGTGAGATAAAATTCTATATCGACGGCGATACGGATTATCCAAGCATCTGCGGAACGGGAACTGAGGATTATTTCGGCGGAGCGTATAATTTTGATGTAAACGGAGAATACATCGAGTTTTCCACACCTTATTCAGGCCTTTCTAAGGTAGGAGAAACCGATAAAACTTATAAATCTCAGCGTTATTTCGATATGTATCGCTTCCATATAACAGACCCTATTTATTTCAAGAAGGATCTTCGGATAACTATACAGGCACTTGGTTGGAGAAATCAATGCAGATATCTTCCGCTTCAGGACGATATTTCATCTGTTGCATATTGGTATTCCGATAATCTTGAGGATGAATACAAGCCGCTTCCGAGCAAGGATGAGCTTGAAATAATTTAATGGACCGTACGGAAAACGATGAAAAGATTAAATAGAATAGATACAAGGCTTGAAATAATTCGGGCTGCAACGAAAATGTTTTTAGAGGACGGCTTTGATTCGACCTCGGCAGCAAGGATAGCGTCGAGTATCGGCATAAGCACGGGCAATCTTACATTTCATTTTCCAAAAAAGGAGCATCTTTTGGTTGAGGCAGTTGAGGAGCTTTGTGATTTTCAATGGAAGATAATGAAGCAAAACATAGGAGAGGGTGAATCTGCGCTTATGGCGTATTGCCTTGAGATAACGGCAATAGCATCATGCTGTGAGAAAAACGAAAAAGCAAAAAGCTTTTATTCCGCGGCATATTCTCATCCTATGACGCTTGCGATAATTCAAAAAAACGATACCAAAAAGGCTAAAGAGGTGTTTGGCCAATATCATCCCGATTGGAACGAAAAGAAGTTTGAAAATATGGAAAATATCGTTTCGGGAATAGAATTTACCGCGCTGTTTACGCCGGGAGAAAGGACGCCTTTAAACGAAAGATTGGACTATGCGTTGAATGCGATACTTCTGCTTTATGAGATTCCCGCAGGAGTGCGAGAGAGTATTATCAATAAGGTGCTCAGCTCCGATTACGCATCTATAGGGAAAAGGATATTTTCCGAGTTTACCGAATATGCGAATAGGGTGAACGATGAGGCACTTGAGAATGCGATTGAAAGAAACAGAGAAAAGCAAATAACAAATTAAAAAGCAGATCGAATCTGCTTTTTTATTTAAATCTTATATAAATTGTATAAAAACTGCATTTTTAGAGCTTTTCATTTTATGCTAATCGATAAAATTTCACATATCTCTTGAAATTTATATATAATATGTGTTAAAATAATTATGATTAAGCAACGGCTTGATATTAAAAAAGGAGATAAATAATATGGCAAACAGATTTATTTTGAATGAAACATCTTATTTCGGAGCAGGCTCAAGAGAGGTTCTTGCAGGTGAGATTGAGAAAAGAGGCTTTAAAAAGGCTCTTATTGTAGGCGACAAGAATCTTGTTAAGTTTGGCGTTGTAAAAATGGTTACTGACACTCTCGGAGATTTTCCTTACGAGATTTTTGATGAGTTCAAGGCAAACCCAACTGTTAAAAACGTAAAGGACGGCGTTGAGGCTTTTAAGAATTCAGAGGCAGACTTTATAATTGCTATCGGCGGTGGTAGCGCAATAGATACCGCAAAGGGAATTGCTATCGTTGTAGCAAACCCCGAATTTGCAGATGTAGTTTCCTTGGAGGGAGTTGCTCCTACAAAGAATAAATGTATTCCGATTATCGCGCTTCCCACAACAGCAGGAACAGCGGCTGAGGTTACTATCAACTATGTAATTATTGACGAGGATAGCGGAAGAAAGATGGTTTGCGTTGATGCAAACGATATTCCTGTTCTTGCAATCGTAGATGCAGAGCTTATGGCTTCAATGCCTAAGGGACTTACCGCAGCTACAGGTATGGATGCTCTTACTCACGCAATAGAAGGATACATTACAAAGGGATCTTGGGAGCTTTCAAACATTCTTGAAATCAATGCAATCAAGATTATCGCCGATAATCTTCGCACAGCGACATTTGATGGAGCTAATATGAAGGCAAGAGAGCAAATGGCACTTGGTCAGTATGTTGCCGGAATGGCATTCTCTAACGTAGGACTTGGATGTGTTCACTCAATGGCTCATCCTCTCGGCGCAAGATTTGATATCGCTCACGGCGTAGCAAACGCACTTCTTCTTCCTACAGTAATGGAATTCAATATGCCCGCTTGTGAAATCAAATACGGCAGAATAGCTAAGGCTATGGGCGTTGATACAACAGAAATGGATACAAAAGAGGCAGCTCAGGCAGCAGTAGATGCAGTTAAGCAGCTTTCTATTGATCTTGGTATTCCTCAAACACTTCGTGAAATAGGTATTCCCGAGGATGCTCTTGAGCAGCTTGCGAGTGATGCATTTAATGATGTTTGCACAGGCGGCAATCCCAGAGAGATCACACAGGACGATATTCTTGAGCTTTATAAAAAAGTATATTAATAAAAAAGAGGCGTAAAAATGGCTAACATTCTTGATGCAAAATTTATAAAAGAATACTGCGCGACAGCAGCAAATATGTACCGTCTTGGTTGGGATGAGCGTAACGGCGGAAACATTTCCTATCTTCTTACTGAGAAAGAGGTGAAGGAATATCTTGATACTGATAAGGTTGAAAGAATAATTCCTCTCGGCTTTGATGCAAAAGAGCTTGTAGGAAAGTACTTTCTCGTTAGCGGAACGGGAAAATATTTCAAAAACTTTGTTGGTGATCCCGAAAACAATATAGGAATTATCAGAATTGCAAAGAACGGCACGGATGCTGAGCTTCTTTGGGGCTATAAGGATGGCGGAAAATTCACAAGTGAGCTTCCGGCGCACCTTATGAGCCATATTGCAAGACTCAAAGCAGATCCGCTTAACAGAGTAGTAATGCACACACACCCCACAAATCTTCTTGCCATGACATATGTTCACGAGCTTGATACTGTTAAGTTTACGCATACTCTTTGGCAAATGAATACTGAGTGCATCGTAGTATTTCCTGACGGTGTTGAGGTTCTTCCTTGGATGCTTTGCGGAACAAACGAGATCGGAGAGGCTACTGCGGCAAAGATCGGTGCGTGCCGTACAGTTATCTGGTCTATGCACGGTATTTACTGTGGCGGACACGATCTTGATGAAACCTTTGGACTTGTAGAAACCATCGAAAAGGCAGCTCAGATATATATGATGACAGCTCCTATCGGTCTTAAGAACATAATAACAGACGATCAGCTTAAGCTTCTTGCAGGCAGATTTAATCTTACATACCGTGACGGTATAATTAAATAATTTTTAAATAATTGAAAAATCCGACTCTTGCGAGCCGGATTTTCTTTATTTTTATTGAAATAATAATATATTTATGCTAAAATTATAAAAGATAGGAACAGGAGGATAAAAAATGGATATTTCATACCTTAAGAAAAATCAACGCTCTGTCAAAGCAAAGATACGCCGCGATTTTATAGACATTTTGTCCTCTTGCGACAAAATAGCCAAGGGGGAGCTTTTTAAGGAACTTTTTGCCCGATCGGAGCTTACCGAGGAGCAGGTAAGGGAAAGCTCTGTTGATAGCGCAGGTGTGCTTTACAGGGCTCTTATCGGCGCGGTGTTGTGTGAAGGCATTGAAAATGCAGAGGTGACCGACGAAAACGGAGTTATATATCTTAACCGAGATATGCCGATATATATTCGCGAAAGCGAAGTGAAGGAGTATGTAAAAAATCTTTTTAAGGAAAATAAGCCTCTTACAAAGAGAGAAATATTTAATAAATGTATACGTGCGTTTGGCACAGATAAAACTCTTTCTGAAAGAGATGATAACCGCTTACGCGCATATATAGGCGATTTTTTGGCTGCATCACAGCGCGCATCTCTTATTACGGTATCAAACGGAAGATACTATATGTCGCAGGAAAAGGAGAATATTCTTGATTCCTACGAGCAGTTTTTGAATTCTGTAAATTCAAGAGGCGGAGAATATTTTGAGCGCTACGGGGCTATGCTTCTTAAGAAGTTTTACGAAAAAGCAGGCGTCGAGGTGTTTGAATGTGATGTTACCGGAGGCAGCGACGACGGCGGAGTCGACATTGAGCTGCGTACTCGCGACAAGCTTGGGTTTGTAGAATATATAGCGGTTCAGGCAAAGGCGAGAAGAAGTGCACAGGTGAGCGTTAAAGAGGTTAGGGAATTTATAGGAGCTATGCATACAAAGAATGCAACGAGAGGAATATATCTTACCACCTCTACCTTTCATCCCAATGCGCAGGCTCTTATAGATAAAATATATAACGTTACAGCGATAGACGGAAAAAAGCTTTATGCTCTTGCGAGGGAATGCTCGCTTATGAGGGTGTAATATGAGTATTTTGAATGAGCTTTTTGAAAATGCTGATGACGGTTATAAGAGCTTTCAGTCATCTCTTGTGCCGGGAATTAAAAACATACTTGGCGTAAGAGCTCCAATAGTAAAAAGAATAGCTAAAAAATACGCAAATACGGACACAGGCGAGGCGTTTTTGAATGATCTTCCGCACAAATATTTTGACGAAAATATGGTGCACGCTTATATGTTTGGATATTTGAAATGCGATTTTGAAGATCTTAAAGACAGACTCATCGATTTTTTGCCGCATATGGATAATTGGGACGTAGTTGATACCTGCGCTCAAAATTTAAAAAATTTTTTCAAAAATCGCGACAGAGTGTATGATTTTGTGAAGAATATGTCCGCTTCGAGTAAGACGTATATATCGCGCTTTGGTCTGGTATGTATGCTTGATTATTATATAGATGCAATTTATATAGACGACGTTCTTGATACTGTTAAAAATATAAAAAACGATGAATATTATGTAAAAATGGCTCAGGCGTGGCTTGTAAGTGTAGCAATAGTTAAGCAATATGAAAAGGCTGTGGCTCTTATCGAAAATAAAGAGCTTGATAAGTGGGTGCATAATAAATCAATATCCAAATCCATTGAAAGCTTTAGAGTTCCGAACGAAAGAAAGGAATATCTTAAAGGCTTAAGGATAAAGTAATTGGAGGGAAAATGAAGCTTAAAATAAAAAAATTAAACGAAAAGGCTATAATTCCAACATATGCAACGGAACAATCTGCGGGAGCAGATCTTTATGCTTGTATAGATAATGATATAATTATCGAGCCCGGGAAAACCGCATTTATCGACACAGGTCTTGCGATTTCTGTGCCATGCGGAAATGTTGCGCTTATATATGCAAGAAGCGGACTTGCGTGCAAAAGGGGCTTAGCGCCGGCAAATAAGGTTGGAGTTGTTGATAGTGATTATCGCGGAGAGGTGAAGGTTGCGCTTCATAACCACTCAAGCGAGCCGTATACAGTTGCTGCCGGCGAAAGAATAGCGCAAATGGTGATCACTCCGTATATAAAATGTGATTTTGAAGAAGCCGATACGCTTGATGATACCGATCGCGGTCTGGGTGGGTTTGGTTCTACGGGAAATAAGTGATGGAGCTTAATTTTTTTGATAAGAAGCAAGCGATAATATGCTTTTTAAGACACGGTCAAACTGATTGGAATGTTCAATGCAGAATGCAGGGCAGAGAGGAAGTTCCGCTTAACGAGGTCGGGATAGCTCAAGCTAAGACGGCGGCAACGGGACTTAAAAGAGCCAAGAACGAAACGGGGCTTTTTTGGGATAAGATAATAAGCAGTCCGCTTGAAAGAGCTAAAACTACCGCTATGATCGTCAAAGAGGCGGTGGAGTGTAATAATTTCATAGTAGATGATAGACTTTTGGAGAGAGATTTCGGAGCTCTTTCGGGCACAAAATACGATGATTATAGCAGAGCTGTTTATGACGCAGTTCCTGAAATTTCAAGTATTGAAACTGTCGAAAGCTTGATAGAAAGAGTAAACGAGCTTATAAAGGATAGGGTGAGTGTCGGAGAAAGAGTTATTTTCGTAACTCACGGCGCGGTTACACGTGTTTTTGCTTCCAATGCCGAAAAAAGCGAGGCGTTTGCTGATGAAAAGACGTTTGCTATCGGCAACTGTAATGTTGCTATTTATTCTTATGACGGAAACAAGCCTGTTTTGCAGGCGTATGATATATCGTGTGACGATATTGTTCAGTTTGTCACAGAAAATTCGGAGGAAAAATGAAAAAAATATTATCATTACTTTTGATCCTTTGCTTCACTTTTGCGTTTGTAAGCTGCAAGGATGATGAATTTAAGCTTGATAAGGATTATGAATATGACGGAGTATCTCTTGTTGGAAGGTGGCAGAGCGCAAATCTTGATCATTCAAGCTATACTGTATACGATTTTGAGGGTGGTTCTCAAGCAGGCTACAATAACGCTACGGTTAGTATGTATTTTTACGGGATAGAGGCCTTTAGCGTTAAGGCGACTTACAGAGTTGAGGATAGAAATATTCTCGTTATAGATTATAATGAAAATTCCATCTCTACGGAAAGACATCGCTTTTCTATATCTGACGGAAGGCTTTACATTGACACAGGTGACGATATAATTCTTGAAAAGTATAATCTTGAATATAATAAAAGCAATGATATATTGGGGACTTGGAGAGATGAGGATTCAGGAGTAACATGGAAATTTCTATCCGATTATACGGGCTCTGTTACCGACGATAAGGGAATGAATGAGATCTATTTTTCAACACTGGGTCAAACGCTTTATATATTTATCAATGAAAATATATTGAATCCCGATTATGAATTTAAGCCCGAATATGTATCGAGCTGTACTTATGCAATAGAGAATGATACTCTTACGCTTACAATAGGTGAGGAAATATATACTCTTAAGAAACAACATATAAGCTAAGGAGAAGATATGGAGCTTTTTGAAAAACAACTTACATCGAAGCAACTTTTTGACGGAAAAGTCGTTAAGCTTTATTTTGACGAGGTAGAGCTTCCTAACGGCAAGAAGGCTATACGTGAGGTTATACGTCACTCCGGAGCTGTTTGCGTTATCCCTGTAGATGATGAGGGGTATGTTACTATGATAAGACAGTTTCGTTATCCGTTTGGTAAGACGCTTCTGGAAATACCTGCGGGAAAGCTTGAGCCCGGTGAGGATCCTCTTTGCGCCGCTAAGCGCGAGCTTGAGGAGGAAAGCGGAGTTAATGCGGAAAAAATCGAATTTATGGGTATGATATATACGACTGTTGCGTTTACCGATGAAAAGATATACGCGTATCTTGCAACAGGTCTTACCTATAGGGACTCGCATCCTGATGACGATGAGTTTTTGGAGGTTGAAAAAATTCACATTTCAAAGCTTGTTGAAATGGTTATGAACGGTGAAATTGCCGATTCCAAAACACAGGTGGCTATATTAAAGGCTGAAAAAATGCTTTTGGGTAAGTAAATGAACAAATATTTTTATATAAAAAGGACTAAAATGATAGATGAGGCGGCGCAGTTTCACAGACCTACTCCCCTGTATATATCTGTGCTGATATTTCTTTTGGTTTATTATGCCTCGTCCTTCGCCGCTGCATTAATACAAATCTTCCCGATGCTTGGCGTGATGTTTTCCAATCCTGCGTTTGATGCAGTGTTGGAAAGCGATGCTCCTCTTGAAGCATTTATGTCATTTATGGAAAACTTTTCGTATCCGGGCTGGTTTATGATAGTGGACCTTGTGTCGAGATTTGGCATAATAGTCGTTTGCGTGCTGTATTGTAAAACATTTGAGAAAAGATCTATTCGCTCGATGGGAATACGAAAAGGAAATGCGCTGCCGGAGTATCTTGTTGGTCTCGTTATAGGTTTTGCGATTTTTTTCTTGACATTCTTTTTTGCGTGGCTTTTTGGCGGTGTTGAAATCTCGGTAAATCCCGAGGGAGTGTCGTGGATATTGATTCTTTATTTTCTCGGCTTTGTTATTCAAGGCGCTGCTGAGGAGTTTCTTGTCAGAGGATATTTTATGGTGTCTGTGGCAAGAGATTATAAGGTCTTTTTTGCAATAATAACAAGCTCACTTGTTTTTGCGTTTATTCATATTTTCAATACGGGCATGACCGTCATTGCCTTTTTAAATATTTTTTTGGTTGGAGTTTTCTTCGCCATATACGTATTCAAACGCGGAAATCTGTGGGGAGCTTGCGCGATACACACTATGTGGAATTTTGCACAGGGAAATGTTTTTGGAATAAGTGTCAGCGGGCTTGAGCTTATGCCGTCTATCTTTACCGTTACGAATAATGAAGGCACAGCTATGTGGCTTTTGAACGGAGATGTATTCGGACTTGAGGGAAGCCTTTGCTGTACGTTTGTTATGCTTGGAGCTATAGCTCTTGCGTTGCTTTTGAAAACTAAAAGAACCGAGATCAGCTATATGGAGCAAGGTTATATACCATCGCCTAAAAAGCATTTGTGGGAAACTTGATTTTTGTGGCAAACATTTTCAAATGTTTGCCCTTTCTTTTTATAAAATTTTTGAAAATAAATTTCAACCGATTTAATGAATAATATTCATATTTTGTGAATATTTGCAGTGAAACCACTTATTTTTTATAATAAATAGCGCGTTAAATATAAAATGTGTGAAAAATATTCGCAAATCGTGAATATTTTTCACAAAAACTATTGACAATTTATTTGTATAGATGTATAATGTTAACATCTTACGGCGCGAATGCGCTAATAATTTTGGAGGAATAAAAAATGAAAAAAATCATTTCACTCGCACTTTGCCTTGTTATGCTTTTTTGCACAGTAGCAATGGTATCGTGCTCGGATGATGAAGGTACAGAATATGTTGCGGTTGATGCAACTGACCTCATCAAGGAAGACTTCGGTATAGCAGTAAAGAAGGGCGATACTGCAACACTTGAAGCAGTAAACGCTGTTGTTGACGCATGGGTTAAGGACGGCACAATGACAAAGTATATCGATTATTACACACAGCTTGCTGACTATGAAGCAGGAGTTGAGGGCGTTAGCGCTCCTGTAGCAGGCGACCTTGCTGTTTCTTGGGACTTCGGTTCTGCAACAGAGGTTATTACTGTTTATACAGAATCAGGCTTTGCTCCCTTTGAGTTCATGTCCGGTGAAAAGGTAATCGGAGTTGATATCGCTATCATGAGCCAGGTTGCTAAAAATATGGGCAAAAAGCTTGAGGTTAAGGACGTAGCGTTTGATACGATACCTACAATGGTAAGCAGTGCTTCCGGCACAGCTGTTGGAGCAGCAGGCTTGACTATCACCGATGAGAGAAAGGACACTGTTGATTTTTCAAACATCTACTTCAGCTCGACATTGGTTGTAGTTTCAGCTAAGGATAAATCCATTTCCAGTGTTAAGGATCTTGCAGGTCTTAAGGTTGGTGTTCAACAAGGTACAAGCGGTGACCTTATCATAAGCGCAGCTGCTAAGGATGCAGGATATTCTTATGATGTTGAAGATGATGACGGAAATGTTACCACGGTAGTTGTTAAGGCTCCCGGTGCTGAGGTTAAGCAATATCAGCAATATGCTCTTGCATTCTCGGATCTTAAAAACGGTCGTATAGATGCTATCCTTATGGATAAGCTTCCCGCACAAACAATGCTCTCGGTTGCAGAATAATTTTTTGAAAGAAAAGTGAGGGGGCTTTGGCTCTCTCACTTCTTCTGCTGAAAGGGAATATGGAAAATTTAATATATATATCGGTTCTTAATAAGTTTAAGAAGGCGTTTATACTTCAAGACAGATGGAAGCTTTATCTTGAGGGACTTGGAAACACAATACTCATAGCTATTGTAGCGGCACTTATCGGAACGGTTATAGGCGTAGCCTTTGCTATGATAAATTATCTTAACAAAAAGACCGGAAAGCTTAAAATATTATCAAAGATAGCTAATGTATACATAACTATCATAAGAGGAACACCTGTTGTTTTGCAGCTTATGATATTGTATTTCGTTGTATTCGCTTCTTGGGATAACGGGATAATGATAGGTGCGATCACATTCGGTCTTAACTCCGGTGCTTATGTTGCGGAGATCGCACGCGCAGGATTTGAAAGCGTAGACGACGGACAGATGGAGGCAGGACGCTCCCTCGGTATGTCCACATGGCAAACAATGTGGCATATAATAATACCTCAGGCGGTTAAAAACTGCTTGCCGCCTCTTTTCAATGAGTTTATAACGCTTGTAAAGGAAACGGCAATAGTTGGATACGTTGGCATTATGGACCTCGGAAAGGTCCCCGGACTTGTTCAGTCGAGAACGTTTGAATATTTGTTCCCGCTACTTATAGCGGCAATATTCTATCTTGTAATAGTTATGATACTTACAAAAATATTGCACATAATAGAAAATAAGCTGGCTAAGAGCGACAGACGTAACGGGGGTGCTGGTAATGGAAAATAAACCTCTTATAGAAGTCAAGGGTCTTATTAAAAGCTTTGGAAATCTCAGAGTGCTTGATGATATTTCAACAAATATTTATCAAGGTGAGAAGGTTGTTGTAATAGGCCCTTCGGGAAGCGGAAAAAGTACGTTTTTAAGATGTCTTAACTGCCTTGAGGATCCAACGGCAGGCGAAATTATTTTTGAAAATGAAAACATTGCCGATCCTAAGGTTGATATAAATATTCACCGTCAGAATATGGGTATGGTATTCCAACAATTCAATCTTTTTAATAATAAGACAGTTTTGCAGAATATAATGCTCGCACCTGTAACGATCTATACAAAAAAAGCAATTAAAGAAGGCAAAACAAAAAAGCAATTTATCGAGGAATGTCGCGAAAATGCCATGGCACTTCTTCGCCGTATCGGACTTGAGGATAAGGCTGATGTGTATCCGTCTACATTGTCCGGCGGACAAAAGCAACGTATCGCTATAGTAAGAGCGCTTGCTATGAACCCGAAGGTTATGCTTTTTGACGAGCCTACCTCGGCACTCGATCCTGAAATGGTTGGCGAGGTGCTTGATCTTATAAAGGATCTTGCTGACGAAGGAATGACTATGGTAATAGTTACTCACGAAATGGGATTTGCTAAAGAGGTCGGAACGAGAGTTCTCTTTATGGATGGAGGAAATATTGCCGAGGAGGGATCTCCTAAAGAAATATTTGAAAATCCTCAAAATCCACGTACGATTCAATTTTTAAAGGCTGTTCTTTAATTTGACAAGCCTTGAATGATGAAAATTTGCTATAAATATGTACAAAGTATTAACAAAAACACAAAAACAAAGCTAAAAAAGCAGAAAATCAAATTAAATCAACAAAAAATATTAATAAAATATTACTAAAACGTTAAGTTTTTTAAAACTATGAGCGCAACCGGGTGACATTTGTCGAAAGATGTGCTACAATGTCATAGTATGGTTGCTAAAGGAGATGGTTGTTTGAAGTACGAGAAGTCTTGCGGCGCAGTAATCTTTCGTAAGACACGCGGAAAATATGCCGTACTCCTTATAAGAAACAGATATGCTGATTTTTGGTCTTTCCCTAAGGGGCATGTTGAACCCGGAGAAAATGAATATCAAACAGCTATCCGCGAAGTAAAGGAGGAAACAGGCATAGATGTGAAGATCGAAAACGGTTTTCGCATGGAGTCCGTTTATTTTATCGGCAAGAAGAAAAATGTCGAGAAAAAGGTTGTTTATTTCGCATCTCTTACAACGCGAGCATACATTGAGCCACAAGAGGAGGAAATCGCGGCTTTTCGTTGGTTTTTTGAAGATCAGTTTCCTGAGGACAGAACCTTTGAAAATGACCGTATGATATTCACCGAGGCTTTAAAATTTATTAAAACTCGATTTGGGGAGGCTACGGAAAGAACATTATGATTTGGTTTGTTTTTTCACTCATTGCTCTGCTTTGTTGGAGCGGATCTGATTTCTTTTCCAAGGCAGGAACGCGCCAGAACGACAAAAACAGTCATTGGAAGGTCGTTTTCGCAGTCGGTCTTGTTATGGGAATTCACTTTATTATAACACTTATAGGCGGTGCTATAATTGACAACACCTGCGGTGTTGATGCTGTGCCTAAGTTCGTTGCAAGTCTTTTCTATACTGATTTTCAGTTTATGGATTTTGTAAGATATTTGCCTGTCGCAGGACTTTATATTCTTGCGATGGTCTTTGGTTACATAGGACTTCGCTATATCGAGCTTTCAATATCCTCACCGATATGTAATTCCTCCGGAGCGCTTGCATTCGTGCTTTGCTTGATAGTAGGACTTACCTCGGCTGATGATGTTTCGATTCCTGCAATAATAGGCGTTGTGCTTGTTACCGTCGGTATCGTAGGACTCGGATTTGTAGAAAATCGCGAGGATGACGAGGTAAAGCTTGCAAGACAGGAAAAGTCAAACAGAAAATATGCAAAGAGTATTCTTGCATTCCTGCTTCCTATTGCATATCTTATAATAGACGCGCTTGGAACTGTCGGTGATGAATTTATATTCGCTATCGAGGATGAGGCAGGAAACGGTATAATAACCGATTACGCGGCAAACTCAGCGTTTGAGCTCACATTCTTCCTTCTCGCTATATTTGCATTCATATTTATAAAGTTTGTAAAGAAGGATAATGTGTTTAAGGGAAATAAACACTTTTTCCTTGGCGGAGCTTGTGAAACTGTCGGACAGGTATTCTATATGGCAGTTATGTTTAGCGACTTCACCGTTGGTATGGTTATAATATCGGCTTACTGTGCGCTTTCTGTTTTGTGGAGCAGGATATTCTTGAAAGAGCAGCTTTCTTGGAAGCACTATCTTACTATTGCGATAGTATTTGCGGGAATTATGGTTCTTGGCGTTGCAGAGGAGCTTTTGTAATAACAGCACAAAGCATAAAATTTTAAAAACCCGCTATTTTAGCGGGTTTTAAAATAATTTTATATATGAACATATGAATATATGAATTACAATTGTATAATAAAAAGCCGTTTTTACGGCTTTTTTAATTTATAATTGAGATTCATCAGAGCTTGATTCCTTGATCCGTGAAATCTCTTGACTTACAGTGAATGCGAATTTTTCATCAGGCTCAAATACGATAGCGATATATTTTCCGTCGTTGTTAAATATAACAACCTGTTTTTCCTTGAGAAATATATTTTGATTATATTTATAAAATGAAACATTTTTATATTTTTCGCAAATTTCTTTTTTTAAATTTTTTGTGTAGGAGCGTATTTCACAGGCGTCGGTAAGCGGAAAATAGCAAACATAGCTTGATCGTCTGCCTGTGATCTTGTTCACATAAAAATCAAGGGTGTTGTTTCTTTCAATAAGAATATATTCATATATTGTGAATTCAAATCTTATAAAAAGATAAAGTGAAGCGACAAGACAAACAAGCCCTATTGATGAAAAAATAGGCTTTAGCCTCGGAACAAAATCAATCATCATACAAAATACAGATATAATAAATAGAGAGGCATAAAGGATACGAGCCTTAAGATCTGCTTTTTTAGGAATATATTTCATAATGAGCTCCGTGTAAAACGAAAAATTTGAAAAAATGAAAAGCTTCGTTTTTTAGTAAAAATAAAAATAACAATAAGACCGCGAGGCTTCGCGGTCTTGAATGTTTAAAATTAGTCGGCCTTCTTAACTATTTCCTTGCCGCCGTAGAAGCCACAAGCAGAGCATACACGGTGAGCGAGATTGTATTCGCCGCATCTTTGACATTTAACCATAGTAGGAGCTGTCATCTTGCTGTTTTGCGATCTTCTGAGATTTGTTCTGGAATGAGATTGTTTTCTCTTTGGTACTGCCATTTGTAAGAACCTCCTTTGTGAACTGAACTTTTATCTTGAATATTATAGCACATTACTTAATCGTTTTCAAGTAGTTTTGCGAAAATTGCGAGTCTTGGGTCTATTTCTTTTTTCTTCGGGCAATCACAAGGACCAAAATTCAGATTTTTTCCGCATTTCGGACAAAGTCCTGCGCATTCCTCTTTACACAGGAGCCTTGATGGAAATTCAAGCAGCAGATCCTCAACGAGCTCACGGTCGATGTCCAATTTCCCGTTTTTTACGATGACAAAGCTGTCATTATCCTCGTCTTGAAGAGTACCTGAAATCGCAACAGTGCGATTGAATTGAAGGACAAATTTGCCAAAGATGTCCTCCAGACATCTTGCGCAGCGTGAGGTGTAATCAAGCTCGGCAGTAGCCTCTAAGGTAATGTAGCCGGCTGTGTCGGTAAGAGTACCGCGCACCTTTACACTTTGCGCGAAAGACACATCATCGGGCGCTATAATGGGATTATCCTCACTTTGAGTATCAAGCTCGTATTCAAAGTCGAGCGTTGAGACCTTTCCGCTTATAAGAGAAGTAAGATCTAAAACCATATCAGCCCTCCGTCGCAGTATTTCGTAATGCTCAAATAAACAGAGTTTTAATTGAGCATAGTTATTATATATAAAAAAACAGACTTTGTCAAGTATTTTTTCAAAAAAACTTGCACATAAGAGAAAACTGTGATACAATATGTCTATATAATTAAGATAATATAATAAATAATCAAAAGGAGACTTGTGATGGAAGAAAGAGAAAAACCGCGTATATTCGGAAGAATAATATCGTGGGTATTTATAATCGCGCTTATAGCTATTTTGTCAGTGCTCTTTTTGAGAATGTGTCAACAAGATTATAGGGCTATGGAGGATATCACGATAAACGACACCTTTAAGTCTGCGTATTCCGAATCAAAGGATGTTCGCACTCATCCTGTAAGAGATGAATTTTCCGAAAATGGAGGCTTTTATGCATACTCTCTTTATTATATTGAAGAAGCAGGATACGTACAGTTTTGCATAAGATATAATTTGAATCAGCTTGATTCGCTCAAGGAAAAATATCCTGGTTTTGAGGACGTTTGTTTTGTGCTTCGAGATTCAAATGATAAGGAATATACTCCGACCGTTTTGGGCGAGGAAACGAAGTATAACTACGTGTATATAAAGCTTGAGTATAAATTTTCCGAAGGGGAATACAGCTTTAAGGAAGACGATCTTATCGCAAGAATGAAGATAGAGGGTGTTGATCACGATTTTGATTCAGAAGGACTTAACGACCTTATAATTCATAAAAAGGGAGAGGAGTCCGTAGCCTACGAGTTTTCTAA
Source organism: Clostridia bacterium (assembly GCA_017623355.1). GTDB lineage: Bacteria > Bacillota > Clostridia > Oscillospirales > CAG-272 > RGIG2000. The sequence continues at coordinate 32,741 of JAGAPG010000034.1, read as the reverse complement.
AAAAGAGCTTAAAGAACTTGAATAACAAACACTTCCTCGGCTTTTTTGCGGTTTGAGGAAGTTTTTTGACAGAATATATAAATGTTAAAACAAGAAGAATATAAAGGAAAGGGGCGGAAGCATGGATAATAGAAAATTTGAGCTTAAAAGCTCGTATAAGCCGACTGGAGATCAACCCGAGGCGATAAAAAGCTTGACACAGGGCATTAAAAACGGCAAAAAAATGCAAACTTTGCTTGGTGTTACGGGCTCGGGAAAGACCTTTACTATGGCGAATGTTATAGCAAATATCAACCGTCCTACCTTGATCTTAGAGCCGAATAAAACTCTTGCCGCGCAGGTGTGCACGGAAATGCGAGCTCTTTTTCCAAATAACGCGGTGGAGTATTTCGTTTCTTATTATGATTACTATCAGCCCGAGGCATATATTCCGGGTAAGGATATATATATCGAAAAGGATGCTATGGTGAATGACGAGATTGATAAGCTGCGTCATAGCGCGACGAGCTCTCTTTTTGAACGTCGTGATGTAATAATTGTCGCATCTGTGTCGTGCATTTACTCATTGGGAGATCCTATGGAGTATCAAAAAATGCTCATTGATTTACGCGAAGGTATGGAGCTTGATCGCGATACATTGGTGCGCCGTCTTATAAGCATGAATTATGAAAGAAACGATGTGAATTTTGTTCGTGATAAATTCAGAATACGCGGAGATGTGGTTGAAATTTTGCCTGCATCCTCCTCTGATAAGGCTATACGTGTAGAGTTTTTCGGCGAGGAGATAGACCGTATAAGCGAGATAAATACGCTGACCGGTGAGGTTATAAGACATCTTAGCTATTGTGCTATATTCCCAGCAAATCACTATGTTGTGTCGGACGACAAAAGAGAAGCTGCTCTTGCGGAAATATATGAGGAAATGCAGGAGCGTGTCGCTTATTTCAAGTCACAGAACAAGCATCTTGAGGCTCAGAGAATAGAGGAAAGAACAAAATACGATATAGAAATGCTTCGAGAGATAGGATTTTGCTCCGGAGTTGAAAACTATTCAAGAATACTTTCCGGCAGAGAGCCAGGATCGACACCGTATACGCTTCTTGATTATTTCCCAAAGGATTTTGTGATGTTTATAGATGAAAGTCACGTTGCTATTCCGCAGGTAAGAGGAATGAGTGGCGGAGATCTTGCAAGAAAGAAAAATCTTGTAGAATTCGGATTTCGTTTGCCGTCAGCATACGATAACAGACCCCTGTATTTTGATGAGTTCTTGGGCAAATTAAATCAAACGATATTCGTATCGGCAACTCCTGCAGATTTTGAAAAACAGCATTCCGAGAATACAGCGGAGCAGCTTATACGTCCAACGGGTCTTGTTGATCCTGAGATAGATATAAGACCGATAGAAATGCAGGTCGATGATGTAATGGGCGAAATAAGGATACGTGCCCAAAGAGGCGAGAGAGTGTTGGTTACGACGCTTACGACCAAAATGGCTGAGGATCTTACAGAATACCTTACGGAAAACGGATTAAAGGTCAAATATATACATCATAATGTAGACACTATTGAAAGAATGGAAATAATACGTTCTCTTCGTATGGGCGAATTTGATGCGCTTGTGGGAATTAACCTTTTGAGAGAGGGTCTTGATATCCCCGAGGTGTCATTGGTTGCAATACTTGATGCTGATAAGGAAGGACTTTTCCGTTCCGAAACGTCATTGATACAAACGATAGGACGAGCTGCGCGTAACGCAAACGGTAAGGTGATAATGTATGCTGATACTGTTACAAGATCAATGAAAAGCGCAATCGATGAAACAAATCGACGCAGAAACATTCAAAAATCGTATAACGAAGCCAACGGAATAGTTCCTAAAACCATAATAAAGGACGTATACGATGTTATAGATCTTGGCAAAAAATCAGACGAAAAGGAAAGAAAGCGCAAGCTTAGCGCTAAGGACAAGGAAAAGCTTATTGAGCAATATACATCCGAGATGCGTGAGGCATCAAGAAAGCTCGAATTTGAAAAAGCTGCATTCCTGCGTGATAGGATAAAGGAGCTTAAAGCTACGAAAGGCGAAAAATGATAAATAATATAGAGATAAAGGGCGCAAGAGTTCACAATCTTAAAAATATAGATGTTACGATACCGAGAGATAAGCTTGTAATACTTACAGGACTTTCAGGATCGGGTAAAAGCTCTCTTGCTTTTGATACGATATTCGCGGAGGGACACAGACGCTTCGTGGAATCACTCTCGTCATATGCAAGAATGTTTTTAGGACAGCTTGACAAGCCCGATATAGATTCAATAGAGGGACTTTCTCCCGCTATATCAATTGATCAAAAGACTACATCGAAGAACCCGAGATCAACTGTTGGTACAGTTACTGAGATATACGATTATTTAAGACTTTTATATGCGCGTCTTGGTACTGTACATTGCCCCGTGTGCGGAAAAGAGATAAAACAGCAAAGCGTTGACCAAATTATCGAAAAGATACTTGAACTTCCGGAGGGAGAACGCTTTATGGTTCTTTCTCCTGTTATAAAAGGAAAAAAGGGCAGACACGAAAAGGTAATAGCGGATGCGAGAAAAAGCGGATATGCAAGACTCAGGATAGATGGAGTTATTTATGATCTTTCAGAGGAGATCGAGCTTGAGCTTACAAAAAAGCATAATATAGATATAATAGTTGACCGTCTTGTTATGAAGGACGGTATTCGTCCGCGTCTTGCGGATTCTGTCGAAAACGCGCTTAAGGCGGGAGAAGGCAGAGTGAGTGTAGTTACAGTTCCTAAAGGCGAGGAAAATGAGCGTGAATACGAATTTTCAACGAATTACGCCTGCGAGGAGCATAATATAAGCTTTGGTGAGCTTGAGCCTCGTTCGTTTTCATTCAATAATCCTTTTGGAGCTTGTCCACACTGCCTCGGTATAGGAGAAATGAGGAACATTTCTCCTGAAAAAATTATTCCGGATAAAGAGCTTTCATTAAACGAGGGAGCTATAGCTGTAAACGGATTTAAAACCATAGAGGAAGAAAGCTGGATGGGACCTCTTATAAAGGCGGTTGGAGAAAGAATGGGCTTTGATATTTACACCCCTCTAAAGGCTTTTACCAAAGAGCAGATGAACGCGCTTCTTTACGGTACGGGTGATGAATATTATACTATAGACAGATATTTTGCAAAGCAGCATAAGCGTCAAACTGTGAAGTTTGAGGGAATAATAAAGACTATAGAGAACCGTATGAGTATGATGGGCGAGGAATATTATGAGCAATTTATAGAGGAAACTCCGTGTCCTGAGTGTCATGGTCAAAGGCTTAATAAATTCGCTGCATCAGTAACGGTTAACGGAAAAACAATAGATGAATTTTGCCGTATGTCGGTGACGGATGAGCTTGATTTCGTTAATTCGTTGAAATTTACTCCAGGTGAGGCTGAAATAGCTAAGGAAATCTTGAAGGAGATAAAGGCGCGTCTTGGATTTATGAAGAGTGTAGGACTTGAATATCTTACCTTGGCTCGAAAGTCAGCCACGCTCTCGGGTGGAGAGGCGCAAAGGATACGACTTGCAACTCAAATAGGCTCATCGCTTGTGGGAGTTTTGTATATTCTTGACGAGCCGAGCATAGGTCTTCATCAAAGAGATAACAGTAAGCTCATAAAAACTCTCAAGGAGCTTAGGGATGTCGGTAATAGTGTTATAGTCGTAGAGCACGACGAGGAAACGATGCTTGAATCCGACTATATCATAGATATCGGACCTGGAGCAGGCGTTCACGGCGGAGAGGTGGTAGCTTGCGGAACTCCGGATCAGATAATTAAAAATGAAAAATCCATAACTGGCGCATATCTTTCAGGCAGAAAATCCATAGCTATTCCGACCGTAAGACGAAAGGGTAACGGAAACTTTTTAAGAGTTATAGGCGCAAGAGAAAATAACCTTAAAAATATAAATGTAGAGATACCGCTCGGATGCTTTGTCGCGGTTACAGGGGTTTCCGGATCGGGAAAAAGCTCGCTTGTAAATAAAATAATTTTGCAGACTCTTGCTAAAAAGCTAAACAGAGCGATCACGTATCCGGGAAAATGCGATCGTGTAGAGGGATTTGAAAATCTTGATAAGGTCATAGCAATAGATCAGTCTCCGATAGGAAGGACGCCGCGCTCAAACCCTGCGACGTATACAGGTCTATTTAATGAAATAAGAGATCTTTTCGCTAAGACTCCCGATGCTAAGATGCGTTCATACGGTCCCGGAAGATTTTCCTTTAATGTAAAAGGCGGAAGATGTGAGGCTTGCGAGGGCGACGGAGTAAAGAAGATAGAAATGCATTTCTTGCCTGATGTGTATGTAAAATGCGATGTTTGCAAGGGAAAACGCTATAACAAAGACACCTTAGAGGTTAAATTTAAGGGTAAGAATATTTCAGATGTTCTTGATATGACGGCGGAGGAGGGCGCTGTATTCTTCAGCGAGATCCCATCTATATCAAGAAAGCTTCAAACAATATGTGATGTTGGCTTGGGATATGTAAAGATAGGTCAATCCTCAACTACACTTTCAGGAGGAGAGGCGCAAAGGGTAAAGCTTGCTACCGAGCTTTCAAAGCGTTCTACGGGAAAAACGGTTTATATTCTTGATGAGCCGACAACGGGACTTCATTCGGATGATGTAAATAAACTTATAGGCGTTCTTGAACGCTTAGTTGACGCAGGAAACAGTGTTATAGTTATTGAGCACAATCTTGACGTTATAAAAACTGCTGACTATATAATAGATCTCGGCCCTGAGGGAGGAGATGAGGGTGGACAGATAGTTGCAATCGGAACACCCGAGGAGGTAGCTCAAAACCCGAAATCCTACACCGGAATATATGTGAAAAAGGCTTTAAACGGATATAAGGATTAATAAAAAGCGCTTGTGAATTCACAGGCGCTTTTCCATAAGCTGATTTTCAAATTATAATATGTTCAATGCCTTTTAGCGACACATCCTCAAGGGAATTTTGTTCTATTATATCCTTTGTTCTCGTATGATATCTTTTTGCAATATCCCAAAGAGTGTCGCCGGATTTGGGAAAATATATTTTTATGCAAGCCTCATTCTGCTCAAACTCGTTTTCTGTCTTAAGCTGAGCAGTGTCGAGAATCTTAACGCTTTCCTTTGCTATGGCGCAATAGCTAATATATATTTCCGTATTTAAGGATATCTTATCATCGTCAATGCGGGCGTTACAATTAAATGCGTTTGCATTTACACGAGAGAAAATTTCATTTTCCGATGAAATATCCGTGTCGTATTTGAACGGAATATCGTAGGTTTCACATACGTATTCCCATTGTGCGTTTTCGTTGGGAAGGCTTTTTCCAATAACATTAGCCTTCAGCGTGCCGATAAATGATAGCTTGGAATTTTTAATTTCAGCTTTATCAACCACAGGGTTGAGAGAAACGTCGATTATTTCTGACATATCCTTGCTTTTTCTGCGAACATTTTCGTTTACGGAAAATGAACGGTTTTGAGCGCATAGGCTTGAGAAAACATCAATGCTTTTATAGCTTGCATCAACCTCACATTTTGTTGAAAAACAGTCACAGGTAACGTTGTTTTCATAATTTCCGTATACATCGCAATCTATTTCGCATCTTACATCGAAAAAGAGAGAGGAGCTCTCTGCGTTTTCTTCGCTTGATATGGTAAGGCTTACGCATCTTCCCGTTGCGCGCACGCTATCCTTTTCTTCCGCGCCGTTACATTCGATGTCCTCATAAAGCGGTATCGTTTTCGAAAGAGTGATTATTTCACCCTCACATTCGCAAAGACATTTTATATGAACATCGCATCCCACCTCGACATAACCGCTTTTTGCTGTGGAATTTTTTATGCAAATATCCGCATCGCACCATATAGGAACTGGATTTTTTGCTGGGGGAGTGTCGAATTTTTCGGAAATTCCGATATTTTGCATAGACGCGCTCTTTACGCCGAGAGAAGTAATGCTTCTTCCAAGCCTTTCGATATAAAGCTCATCTGCGCTTGATTTTGGTTTGATGCTTTCGGAATATTCATTGTCCTCGAAGGAATATAGCTTGCTCTTGAGTCTTGTTTTTAATGAAAGTTTTCTCGGAGCAACGACCCTTAATGATAAATTATCTACATACGTGTCGATGAAAACAGTGCTTGGGTGAGTAGAAAGAGATGCTTTTTCCTCAAAGGAGCTTGAAAGTGGAGTTGAGCATAGCCTTCCTTCATCATCAACGTAAATTATGGCATATGTAACAGTACCGCCAAACTCTACGAAAGAGGAGGAGGTTGCTTCGGATATAAATTTACTTTCAGGCAAAACGCTTGCCTTTGCGAAAAGAACTCGCCTTACCTCAGGAACATAGTCCGGCAAGGAAAAATCCTCACTGACCTCTGTAAAAACGCTATTTTCGAGATTGAATTTTGTAAAATTACAGGTTTTAGGCGACGGCGCATTTAAATTAAAATCATTCATATTATATCTCCTTAAAAAATCTTTCATTAAATTCTATGAATAAAAAAATGATATTATTACTTGACAACTCATATTTTTTATAGTATAATTGTGCCAAGAAAGACTATGACGGAAAAATAACCGTATAAACATACAAAAAGAGAGCGATGCTTGTAGCTGAGAGGTGTCGTTTGTGTGTGCGGCGTTCCATTCCCGAGTTGCGTATGATGAATACGCCGTTTACCGCGTTATAGGTTTTTGAGTTAAACTCAAGGTGGTACCGTGTAAATTTTTGCACCCTTGCATATTGCAGGGGTGCTTTGTTTTTTGGAGGAAAATATGATCGATTTAAAATTTTTAAGAGAGAACCCCGATGTTGTAAAGCAGAACATCAAAAACAAATTTCAGGATTCAAAGCTACCTTTGGTAGACGAGGTTATCGAGCTTGATGATGCGTATCGCGCATTCAAGCAGGAGGGAGATACGCTTCGTGGCGATAGAAATAAGCTTTCAAAGCAGATTGGTATGCTTATGGCTCAAGGCAAGAAGGAAGAAGCTGAGGGCGTAAAAAAGCAGGTTACAGATGCAGCGGCACGCCTTGCCGAGCTTGAAAGACTCGAGGAGGAATATTCCGAGAAGATAAAGAAGATAATGATGACTATTCCTAACATCATCGACCCTTCTGTTCCGATAGGTAAGGACGATAGCGAAAACGTTGAGGTTCAAAGATACGGCGAGCCCGTAGTTCCCGATTTTGAAATTCCTTATCATACGGAAATTATGGAAAATCTCGGCGGACTTGATCTTGATAGCGCAAGAAAGGTTGCAGGAAACGGATTTTACTATCTTATGGGAGATATCGCAAGACTTCACTCATCAATAATTTCCTACGCACGTGATTTTATGATTGATCGCGGATTTACCTACTGCATTCCCCCGTTTATGATAAGAAGCGAGGTAGTAACGGGAGTTATGTCCTTTGCTGAAATGGAGGCTATGATGTATAAGATCGAGGGTGAGGATCTTTTCCTTATCGGTACGAGCGAGCACTCTATGATCGGTAAATTCATCGATACTATACTTCCTGAGGACAGCCTTCCTCAAACACTCACATCGTATTCTCCCTGCTTCCGCAAGGAAAAGGGCGCGCACGGTATAGAGGAGCGCGGAGTTTACAGAATACATCAGTTTGAAAAGCAAGAAATGATCGTTGTTTGTAAGCCTGAGGAAAGCCCTTATTGGTTTGATCAGCTCTGGCAGAACACGGTTGATCTTTTCAGAAGCATGGACATACCTGTAAGAACGCTTGAATGCTGCTCCGGAGACCTTGCAGACCTTAAGGTTAAGAGCATTGACGTTGAGGCTTGGTCACCCAGACAAAAGAAATATTTCGAGGTTGGCTCTTGCTCAAATCTTGGGGATGCTCAAGCTCGCAGACTCAAGATAAGAGTAAACGGAAAGGATGGCAAAAAATATTTCGCTCATACGCTTAATAATACTGTCGTTGCTCCACCGCGTATGCTTATTGCATTCCTCGAAAACAATATGAATGAGGATGGAAGCATCAATATTCCAAAGGTTCTTCAGCCTTATATGGGTGGAAAAACCGTTATTTGTAAAAAATAAAATTCAAAGAGGTTACATTTAGTAACCTCTTTTGCTTTTTAGTCAGGTTGACAAATAAATTATATTATGATAAAATTATAATAATATATATTCTTTTATATGGGGGCACTATGGTTAAAAAATATAAGGACGGCGGAATATACGATGGAGAAGGTACTACCTTTACTAAAAAACGTCACGGCAAGGGAAAAATGATATACGCAAACGGCGAGATCTATGAGGGTGATTGGGTCGACGACGTGCGTTGCGGCAAGGGTAAGCTTTACCGTCCTAAGCTTTCGGGGGAGATGTATAGCTATGAGGGTGAATGGAATTACGATAAAATGAACGGTAAGGGAAAATTCACCGACGGTTATACTACCTATGAGGGTGACTTTGTATATGGAAAATACGATGGTAAGGGCAAGTTGACTAAAAAAATCGGCTCGTATACCTACGAGGGGCAGTTCAGACATGGGTTGAAGGAAGGCAACGGAGTTGAAAAATGTCCTGAATATACATATAAAGGCGGATTTTCTAAGGATAAGATTCACGGTAATGGAAAAAAGACTTTTTCAAACGGGGATTTTTTTGAAGGTACATTTTATTACGGTATATTTAAAAACGGAAAAGCACAAAAAACGGTTGGATATGATGTGTATAGCGGAAACTATTCTGACGGTAGATTCAATGGTAAAGGCATTCTGACTACTAAGGACGGTACTGTTTATTCCGGTACTTTTAAGCTCGACAAGAAACACGGTAAATTTCTGGTCACATTATCTGACGGAACGAAGTATACGGAAAAATATTTAAATGATGAGCTGATTGAAACGACAAATCCCGAAACGCTCAAGCAAGAGACTACGAATGTAAACAATAATAAAGCAGAAGAAAAGAAAGCTTTAGAAAAAACGTCTAAAAACGAGTCAAAAAAGGAAGCAGATTCTGAAAAATCAGCGACTTCCAAGAGAACTTCTAAGAAAAAGGAAGAAACTAAACAAGAGACCTCGGTAAAAAAGACTTCATCCGTTAAAAAGGATAATTCCGAGAATAAGAGTACTGCTAAAAAGACGGCTACAAAAAACAACACAGAGAAAAAAACTGCTTCAAAAACAAAAGCTTCTACAAAAAAAGAGGCTGAAAATACGGAAAAGGCCGCGGAAGTGAAGGAGGAAAAAAGCGAGCTTAGCAAGGAGATTGAGCTTTTATCAAAAGCTGTTAACCAAGCGGCATCAAAGGCAAGAGAAACCGCCAAGCTTGCTGAAAACATACAAGAACAATGCAGAAAAAAGCGTACAGAAAAAACGGGCAGCTATACCTTTAGGGTAATTCCCGAAAAAAGGTTCTTAGGCTTAGACGGAAAGGGCTATGATACCTACAAGGGAGAAACGTTTCTTGGTAAATACGAGGGTTACGGAGTATACACTTGGTCAAATGGGGATAAATACGATGGCGAATGGAAAAATGATGTGCGCACGGGTAAGGGTATTTATAATTTTTCAAACGGCAATAAATATGTGGGTGAATTTGTAGACGGTCAAAAAATCGGAAAAGGTATTTTTGTTTGGGCTGACGGTGATAAATACGAGGGTGAATTTGTAGACGGAAAGCATCACGGTAAAGGAGTTTACATTTGGGGCGGAAGCTCTGAGTGGTCAGGTGACAAATACGAGGGCGAATGGAAGGATGACAAAAGAACCGGCAAGGGTATTTATTACTTTGCAAACGGCAATAAATACGAGGGTGAATTTTTAGACGGAAAGCATCACGGTAAGGGTACTTTTATTTGGGCTGACGGTGATAAATACGAGGGTGATTTTACAGACGATAAGGTGACAGGCAAGGGTGTATACACTTTTGCGAGCGGTAACAAGGACGAGGGAATCTTTGAGGATGGAAAATTAGTAGGAAAGGGAAAACGAACCTACACAAACGGTGACATATACGAGGGTGATTTTACAGACGATAAGGTGACAGGTAAGGGTGTACGCACGTATGCTAACGGCGATAAATACGAGGGTGAATTTGTAGACGGAAAGCTTTACGGTAAGGGCGTATATACTTATGCAGATGGTAGAGTATTAGACGGAAGCTTTGAGAATGGCAAGTTTATTGCTTCCGATGATCAAACCAATCAAAGCAGTAACAACGGTAGCAAAGATAATACTAATAATACAGCTGTCAAGGTGAACGAGGAAAAAACCATGTTTACGCCTGAATCCCTAAAAGGTGGGATTACCTTTGATGATGTTGCGGGACTTAATGATGTTAAGGAAGAGATCATATTCCACGTAATCGAGCCTCTTAAAGATCCCGAGCTTGCTAAGGCGTTTGATATTAAGCCGGGCGGAAAGATATTGCTTTACGGCCCTCCGGGGACCGGTAAAACGCTTGTGGCAAGAGCTATTGCAGGAGAGATAGATGCCGCATTTTATTCTGTAAGCTGTCAGGACCTTATTTCAAAATGGCTGGGTGAAAGCTCGGAAAGGATAAATAAGCTATTTGACGAGGCGCAAAAGCACGAAAAGGCTATTATTTTCTTTGATGAGTTCGATTCTGTGGCTGGTAAGCGTGATAATGATAACGACTCTCCCGCTATGGCGCGCTTTGTTGCGACCTTTTTGACAAAGGTTGACGGCTTTAAGCCGTCTCAAAACAAGATGCTTTTGCTTATAGCTGCGACCAACCGTCCGTGGGCGCTTGATCCGGCAATGCTTCGCGGCGGACGCTTTGATACTCAAATTTATGTTGGCGTCCCCGATAAAGAGGCAAGAGAATTTTTAGTAAATAAAGCTATTGGAGCTATTCCGTTAGGAGAGGGCGTTAGCTTAGAGGAGCTTGCTGATAGGCTTGAAGGCTTCGGAGGCGGAGATATTACCGCCATTTGTGATAAAATCCGCTTAGAGGCTTACAAAAAATCTGTAAGACTTGGTAAAGTGCAGGCTATTACAAAAGAAGATTGTGAAGCGGCGTTGAATAACGCGCAAAACAATATTACTAAAGAAGATCTTGATAAATTTGAAGCCTACAAAAACGGTCAGACAGTAAAATGATATGTCTTTATAATTGACATTTTTGAAAAGATGTGCTAAAATTATCATATAGAGAAATATCCTATGTATGAGGTGATATTATGGATTATAAAATGAATATTGCAGGGCTTGAGCGCGCATTACCGCTTTGTCCACTGAATGATAAGCTCTGTATAGGAGCATTCGTTATTTTTGGAGATCCCGAGCTTACGACTGCTTGTGCAAAGGCACTTCTTGAAAAAGCTCCCGAATACGATTATATGATAACCGCAGAGGCAAAGGGAATTCCGCTTATTCACGAAATGGCAAGAATTGCAGGTAATCAAAAATATATGCTTGCAAGAAAAGGACCTAAGCTTTATATGAGAAATATTATTTCTGCGACGGTTCATTCAATAACTACCGCCAAGGAGCAAACTCTTTATCTTGACGGAAATGACGCAGATTTAATGAAGGGTAAAAGAATTCTTATCATTGACGATGTTATTTCAACGGGAGAATCCCTTCATGCAATAGAGGCTCTTGTTGAAAAGGCGGGCGGAGAGGTTGTCGGTAAAATGGCTATTTTGGCCGAAGGAGATGCTATTGACAGAGGGGATATAATCTATCTTGAAAAACTTCCCTTGTTTACATCGTCAGGCGAGCCTATCTGAAATAAATAAAAAGGAGATTGAACTTCAATCTCCTTTTTTGCTTATTCTGCTTTGAACGAATATGATTCGCCATTGACTATATCGGTCATATCAACACCGGTCGAAGCGTATTCGCCGTTTATATAAAACGCCCAATACTTTCCGTCTTTTTCGTAGTCAAGGGTTTCACCGTCAACAGTCTTTACATAGAGACCGTAAGGTCCGTCCTCACCCGAAATGAGATTCTTTTCAATAAGAGCAGCGCCAACCCTTTTTTTGTTGGTCGTTACATCAAAGCTTTTTTCCTCGCCGTTTGAGTGAACAACGGTAAATTTAAAGGACACCGTATCCCCTTCTTCGTCCTTATCGCATGATACGATAAAGAAAATCGACGAAAAAAGCATCAATAGCGCTATTGTTAATGAAAGAACTTTTTTCATTTTTTCATCTCCTTTTCTTTGTATTTTCGGCTTTCGCCCACAAAGTAAAATCACGCATAGGCGTGAGCAAAGAGAATGAACTCTTGGCTTTGTTCTTCATATGCCCAAGAACAATTTTACCATTCAGCATTCGCTGAAAACATATGCTTGGCATTCCGACTATAACGGCAATGGCTGTTGTGACGGATTTGCACCGCACTTTCCCCCGCATACGCTTGTTATGCTAACAGCTTTTAGCTGAAGTAGCTTATTTTTTTAAGAAGCTTTTAAGCTCGCTCATAAACGTTTCTACGTCCTTAAATTCGCGGTAAACGGAAGCGAAGCGAACGTAAGCAACAGCATCAACATCCTTAAGCTCACGCATTACCATTTCTCCAAGCTCCATAGAGGTGATTTCGGATATCATGCCGTTCAAAAGATCGTTTTCGATTTTATCAGCGATCTTGGACGAGTCAACAGGACGCTTTTGGCATGCCTTCATAAGCCCTTGAAGGAGCTTGTTTTTGTTAAAATATTCACGGCTGCCATCCTTTTTTATTACTATTGGTTGAACCGTTTCTATTGTTTCATAGGTATTAAATCTTGTTTTGCAGTTAAGACATTCACGACGTCGTCTGATGCTTGAGGTCTCAACGATAGGACGTGAATCGATAACCTTAAGCTCCTCGCAGGAGCAATGCGGACATCTCATAAAAAATCCTCTTTTCAGAATGTAGCATAAAGCTCATAACAAAGATATTTTACCACGATTTTTCAAAAAAGTAAAGAGAGAGTTTAAAAAACCCTCTCTTTTTTAATTATTAAATGTTTTTCTTTGTTACTTTTTTGATAACGAAGAGTGTTCCTATCATAAGAGCGATAGAAACGGGAATTGCAATCCAAGCTACGTTAGCAAGATCAAGCACGCCTGCGAGTATAAATGATACGAACGAAACGGAGGCAACCGTGATAGCATAAGGAAGCTGAGTTTGAACGTGTTCAACATGATTGCACTGTGCACCTGCAGATGCCATAATTGTTGTATCTGAAATAGGCGAGCAGTGGTCACCGCAAACTGCGCCTGCAAGACAAGCGGACATAGCGATTATTTGGATCATAGAGCCATCCGGGAAGATAGCAGTAACGATCGGGATAAGAATACCGAATGTACCCCACGATGTTCCTGTCGAGAAAGCAAGACAGCAAGCAACGATAAAGATGATAGCGGGCAAGAAAGCACCGAGAGTTCCTGCGCCGTTTACTATTCCTGCAACAAATTCTTTAGCTCCGAGAAGAGATGTCATATTCTTAAGAGCTGTAGCGAATGTAAGAATGAGTATAGCGGGAACCATTGCGATAAAGCCCTTCGGAACTGCTTCCATAGATTCCTTAAAGGAAACCGTTTTACGAATCATAAAGTAAACGATCGTAAAGAGAAGAGCTATAATACTACCCCAAGGCAACGCTACCGTTGCATCGGTATTTCCGAATGCGCCGATGAAGTTACCGGCATTGTCAGTGCCACCCCAAATATCTTCACCAAAGAAGCCGCCAACGTAGATAAGTGCAATAACACAAGTAACTATAAGAACTACGATTGGCAATACGAGGTCAAGAACTCTGCCCTTTTCGTTTGCAGCGATTTCCTTTGCTTCTTCGCTTTCTTCGGATTCGATAGCGCCGAGATCTCCGTTTTGAGCCTTAATCTCGAAGCCGGACATCTTACCGTAATCAAATCCCATAATGGATATAGCAATAATGAATACTAAAGTAAGTATAGAATAGAAGTTGAAGGGTATAGCCTTAACAAACATTACAAGACCGCTTGTACCCTCCGGAGCGTATTCAGCAACTGCGGCAGCCCAAGATGAAATAGGAGCTATCATACAGATAGGAGCTGCGGTAGCATCGATAAGGAACGCAAGCTTAGATCTTGAGATCTTGTGCGTATCGGTAACGGGACGCATTACAGAGCCGACTGTAAGACAGTTAAAGTAGTCATCGATAAAGATAAGTACACCGAGAACGAAAGTAGCAAGAGTAGCGCCGAGCTTTGTCTTTATGTTCTTTTGAGCCCATCTTCCAAATGCTGCAGATCCGCCGGATTTGTTAACGAGGATAACCATTATACCGAGAATAACGAGGAATATAAATATACCTGCGCTACCGGATACAGCAGAAATAAGGCCGTCGTTTATAACGAAATCAAGTGTTTTTGGAAGGTTGTAGCCGGCGTTGAGCAAGCCACCGATAAGAATACCGATAAAGAGCGAGGAATAAACCTCTTTTGTGATAAGAGCAAGCACGATAGCGATTATGGGAGCAGCAAGCGCCATAAATGTTTCAGAGTATCTGCTTGAATTTTCAACCGAACCTGCGCCCTCGCAGCCTTCGCAGGTAAGAGCCAATGGCATTGTTTTGTCTTCTTCGTTTGTTACTTCTGCATTTAATTTGTCAAAGCACTCAGGATTTGTGCAAACTAATGTGGGAGTAAGGTTGCTGCAATCATCACATTCAAGCATTTGTTCTTTAAGATTATCAGCAGTTCCGCAAACCTCACAGTATACGGGAACACCGCCGCAATCGTGACATTCGTGCGTCTCGGGAGCACGAACGACAAGAGAACAAACGACGAAAGCAATGAGCACAACCGCCATCACAACAACGGAAGTAAGCTTCTTTTTGTCGTTAAGCAAGTTTTTCATTTCTTTTCTCCAATGTAAATTTTATTCTTCTTCTGTATTTATAACAGCAATACCGAGTTCCTTTAAGTCGTCGGGATTTGCAAAAGAAGGGCATTTGGACATAAGCTCGGAAGCATTTTGAACCTTCGGGAATGCGATAACATCGCGAATATCCTCAAGTCCGAGCAAAAGTGTTACCAAACGGTCGAGACCGAAGGCAAGACCGCCGTGTGGGGGAACGCCGTATTTAAATGCTTCAAGCAAGAAGCCGAATTTCTCGTTTGCGTCCTCTTTTCCTATTCCGAGAATAGAGAACATATGCTCCTGCATTTCTGTCGTGTGGATACGGATAGAGCCGCCGCCAAGCTCAGTACCGTTCAAAACGATATCGTAAGCGCGTGCGCGTACTCTGCCGGGATCTGTGTCGATAAATTCATAATCCTCGTCCATAGGAGCAGTAAATGGATGGTGCATAGCATAGTATCTTCCGTCCTCCTCGCTGTACTCAAAGAGGGGGAACTCAGTTACCCAAACGAACTTGAATTCGTTGGGATTTAAAAGTCCGAGGCGCTTTGCACATTCACATCTTAATGCGCCGAGAGAATCGTATACTATTTTATTTTTGTCAGCTATGATTAAGAGAAGGTCGCCGTCACAAAGCTCCATCTTTTCATTTATTGCCTTGTTTTCGCCGTCGGCAAGAAATTTTGCGTATGATGAGGAGATCTCCCCATTTACCATCTTGAGCCAAGCCATACCCTTAGCCTTGTAGGTCTTGGCAACCTCGGTAAGGGAGTCTATCTCTTTTCTTGAGAATTTAGCTCCGCCCTTAACATTTATGGCTCTTACGCTTCCGCCGTTTGCAATAGCGCCCGCGAAAACCTTAAACTCAGTATTTTTAACTATGTCCGAAAGATCCTTGAGCTCAAAGCCGAATCTCATATCAGGCTTATCAGAGCCAAAGCGGTCCATAGCATCGCGCCAAGTAATTCTTTCAAAGGGTACTGTAAGCTCTTTATTCATAAAATTATCAAAAAGATACTTTATATATCCCTCGTTAATAGCGATGATCTCGTCCTCGTCAGTAAACGAAATTTCCATATCTATCTGAGTAAATTCGGGCTGACGGTCAGCACGGAGATCCTCGTCGCGGAAGCAGCGCGCTATTTGAATGTATCTGTCAAAGCCTGAGTACATAAGAAGCTGCTTGTATATTTGTGGAGATTGTGGAAGTGCGTAAAATTTTCCGTTGTGAACACGGCTGGGAACGAGATAGTCTCGTGCTCCTTCAGGAGTCGGACGGATAAGATTAGGCGTTTCAATGTCGATAAATCCGTTTTCGTTGAAATAGTTTCTTGTAAGGTTTACTATTTTTGAACGCGCAATTATGTTTCTTTGCATATCGGGACGGCGAAGATCAAGATATCTGTGCTTAAGACGCAGATCAGCTTTAACATCGCTGTTTTCTACAATTTCAAAGGGAGGTGTCTGAGCCTTGCCGAGAATTTTAAATTCATCGACAGCGATCTCAACGTCGCCTGTGGGAATGTTTTTATTAACGGTAGCTCTTTCTCTTACAACGCCCTTAGCACAGAGAACAAATTCGGCTCTTACCGTAAAAGCATCGTCGAAAATTTTCCTGTCAGTGTTCTCGTCAAAAGCAAGCTGAACAATTCCGCTTCTGTCGCGAAGATCGATAAATATAAGAGAACCGAGGTCTCGTTGCTTTTGCGCCCAACCGAGAACGCAAACGCGTTTGCCGATCAATTCCTTCGTTACCGTACCGCAGTAATGGGTACGCTTATCGTTTTTTTCAAAAATATCCATAATTACGCCTCTTTCAGTACATCAAAAATGTTATCGATATTAATTTCTGTTTGCTCACTCTTTTGCATATCCTTGAGTATAGCTCGTCCGCTTTCGATTTCGCTATCGCCAATGATAAGAGTGTATTTTGCATTAAGCTTATCAGCATATTTCATTTGAGCCTTAAGGCTTCTTGCTGAAATATCACATTCAGCATAAATTCCGTTGCTTCTGAGCGTTGATACTATAGAGAGTGCCTTTGCAACGGCTTTTTTTCCAAGCGGAGCAATATAGAGAAGTGGCTTTGCTTCATCAACATCGGCGCAACCGCTTTCCTTCATTGCAAGAATTATTCTTGTAAGACCCATTCCAAAGCCGATACCGGGGAGCGCAGGACCATCGAGCTGTTGCATAAGCCCATCGTATCTTCCTCCGCCGCAAACAGTGCTTTGAGCACCGATGCCCTCGCATATAAATTCAAATACAGTCTTTGTATAATAGTCAAGTCCGCGAACGATCCTTGTATCTACGGAATATTCAATTTCCATAGCATCGAGGTAGGACTTGAGATCTTCGAAATGATCTGAACATTCCTCGCAAAGATGTTCAACAGTAGATGGAGCATCGGCCGCGATTTTTGAGCAGATAGGGCTCTTACAGTCGAGAATACGCAAGGGGTTTGTGTTAAGTCTTTCCTTACAGGTGTCGCAAAGCTCTTCTGTGTGGGCTGAAAAATAATTTACAAGAGCCTCTCTGTATTTCGGACGGCAATTGGGACAGCCGATTGAATTTATATGAAGCTTTACATTTTTGATGCCAAGCTCTTTTATAAGAGTATCAGCTAAAGAAATAACGGTAGCATCAGCCGAGGGATCCTTAGTTCCGAACATTTCCGTACCGAATTGGAAAAATTCACGGCTGCGCCCTGCCTGAGGCTTTTCGTATCTAAAGCAGTTTATAAGATAGTAATATTTAAGCGGCATAGCATCTGAGGTCTTACCGTTTTCAATAATAGCTCTGACTACAGAGGCAGTACCCTCGGGACGAAGCGCGAAAGCTCTGTTTTCACGATCGGTGAAGGTGTACATTTCCTTTTGAACTACATCAGTAACCTCACCCACACCGCGCTTGAAAAGAGAAAGCTCCTCAAATGTAGGAGTGCGTATTTCACCAAAGCCAAAGCGTGAGGCAACGTCCTTTGCAGTGTTTTCGATTTTTTGCCAAAGAGGAGTATCGTTAGGGAAAATATCCATAGTTCCTCTTGGCTTTTGAATTTTGTTTGCCATTTTTATTCCTCGCATAAATAAGCGCATTTGCATAATATATAATATATTAATAAAATTTTTACAGAAATATTATAGCAACTTTTCTTCACTCTGTCAATAACTTTAGCAAATAAAAAAGCAGGTGATGAAAAAACACCTGCTTTTTATGGGGAGAGAATGAATAAAACTTACAAGCACAAACGAAGTATGAGTATCGTTTATTCTTGTTAAAGAATTTTTACTTTTAAAATTAAGATTAAAGCTCTGCTACCGCTTCAACATCCTCAAAGCTCGCATTTTCGAGTTCATCGAAGTATGCTTTTATAACAGCACCCTCAAGCTCTGCACGAAATTGAGCATTGATAGGATGAACTATATCTCTAAATGTTCCGTCAGGATTTTTGCGGCTTGGCATAACGATAAAAAATTTATCTCTGGCATTTATGATTTTCACATCGTGAACCGCAAGCGCGTTATCAAATGTGACCGAGGCAATAGCCTTCATAGGTCCTTCATTAAAAAATTTTCTTATCTTTACATCTGTGATCATCATTTTTAAATGTCCTCCAAAATAAAATACTTAAGTCCAAAGGACTTGAAAAACGCTTCGGTCTTTGCCGTAGTTCGCCTTGATCTCGCTTGCTGATCGGCAAATGCTTTGATCTGTAAATATTATATCAATCAAATGTGAATTATGCTTGCTGAATATGAAATGTTTTTGTGAAATTATTAAGATTTTTATGTGAAGAAGCATAAAAAAATATCGAAAAAAGGAGAATACTGCTATGCATAAGGAAAACACGAGTGTTTCGGTATATGAGCTTGAGCGAATATTCAGAAATGCTAAAAAAATATTTTTCATAGGAATAGGCGGAATAAGCATGTCGTCGCTTGCTGAATTTTGCGTTTTTTCGGGAAAGGAGGTTTTCGGTTACGACAGAGAAAGAAATGAAAGCTGCCGCCGTCTTGAAAAAATATGTCATATAAAATATTGCTCAACTCCCGATAGCGTCACATCAATGGATCTTGTCATATACACGGGAGCAATAGATGAAAATAATTTCGAGCTTAAAAATGCTTTGAGGCTGAAAATACCGACGGTTTCAAGATCTAATTTTCTCGGATACGTTATGTTTGGGTACAGGGATAGGATAGGTGTAAGCGGAGCACACGGAAAAAGCACGGTTTGCGCTATGCTAGGACACATATTTGAATATGCCTGTCACGATCCAAGTATTTTTTGCGGCGCGGTGATGAAGGAATTTTGCTCCGCTTCAAAGCTTGGAAAGGGTAAGGAATTTATTTTTGAGGCTTGTGAATATCAAAATGCGTTTCACAGCTTTTATCCCACCGACGCAGTTGTTACTAATGTCGAATTTGACCATCCGGATTTCTTTAAGGACGGTAATGAAACACTTTTGTCCTTTCAAAAATATATTAGTATGGCTCAAAGAGCGTATATAAATTCGGATAGTGCGCTCGCTCGGTGTCTCGACCATAAAAGCGCAATAACCTTTGGCATAGAGGAAAAAGCGGACTATATGGCGAAAAATATAAAAATCGGGAAAACACATACCGTTTTTGATATATTCAAGGGCAGGCACTTTTTGGGTAGCTGTAAGCTTTCGTTTTTTGGAAATTATATGGTACAAAACGCCTTGTGTGCGTTTTGTGTAGCATATGAAAAAGGCATTAAAAGCGAAATAATAATAAGCGCGCTTGAAAGCTTTAAGGGAATAAAAAGACGCGCGGAGCTCATAAAGCGATATCCGGGCAAGGATGTCTATCTTGATTACGCTCATCATCCGACAGAAATAAGGGCATCGCTCGATGGCTTTAAGGGAATGGGATACAAAAAGCTTCTGTGTGCGTTTCAGCCACACACATATTCGCGCACAGTGGCATTATATAGCGACTTTTTAAGCTCTTTTAGTTTCGCAGACGAGCTTTTTACAGTTCCCGTATATGAAGCGCGCGAAAAAAACATTTACGGATATTCTGACGAAAAATTTGCATCGGATATAAACGCCGAGCTTGTATATGATGTTTCGGAGCTTGCAAAAAAAATTATGGAAAGCGATTGCGATTGCGCTATCATAATGGGTGCAGGAGATATAGAAAAAACGAAAAAATTCATAAAATGATTTACTTTAACGAGTAAATGTGATAAAATAAATAAGATAAGTGAAAAGGAGGATGTAAATATGTCAAAGAGGCAATATACCTCTCTTGCCGGAGTGTATGATGATCTGAACGTTGATTTTGACTATGCAAGATATGCGGAATTTTTATCTAAAATGATAAAAAAATATGAAAAGACAGACACATCTCTCGTCCTCGACCTTGCTTGCGGTACGGGAAAAATAACATTTGAGCTAAGATCGCTCGGATATGATATGACGGGAATAGATATTAGCGAGAATATGCTTTGCGAGGCTCGTGAACGGTGCTATCGCGAAAACATAACGGATATACTTTGGCTTTGTCAGAGTATGCAGGAATTTGAGCTTTACGGAACCGTAGATGCGTGTGTGTGTACGCTTGACGGAATAAATTATCTTACCGATAAAAAGGATCTTGAAAAATGCTTTTCGTTGGTTCATAATTATCTTATCCCTGACGGAGTGTTTATTTTTGATATAAATACGCCATATAAATTTGAAAATATATATGCTGATAATTCTTATGTCTTGGAAAACGAGGGGGTTTTGTGCGCGTGGCAGAATGAATACAATGCGCGCTCAAGGATATGTAAATTTTATTTGAGCATATTTACCGAGAATGATGACGGCACTTATGAAAGAAACGATGAGGTGCAACGGGAAAAATGTTATTCTAAACGGCAGATTTCCGATATGCTCAAAAAATGCGGCTTTGAGCTTCTCGATATAAAAGGTGATCTTGACGGAAAAAATGCGGAGGATACCGATGAAAAGTGGTATTTTGTCGCAAGAAATATAAAATGATGGAGTTAATATGGAAAAGAAATATTCTAAAATTTTACGCGCAATGACGCGCGACGGAAGCGCACGCGCTTATGTTATAAATTCAACCGAAATAGTAAATCAAGCAATAAAATATCATAAAACCGCGCCGACGGCAACAGCTCTTCTTGGCAGAGTTTTAACAGCTGCATCAATAATGGGCACTATGCTTCCCGAAAAGGAAAATAAGCTTACCTTAACTATAAGAGGCAGCGGAATAGCGGGAACTACACTTGCAAGCGCTGATTATTATGGAAATGTAAAGGGATATATAACGAACCCAGTGGCTGATATTCCGCTTAAGCCGAACGGGAAGCTTGATGTTTCCGGAATCGTTGGAGGCGGACTTTTGAGTGTGTCAAAGGATGTGGGCGGTGAAGTGCCGTACAATGGAAGCATAGAGCTTGTAAGCGGAGAAATAGCTGAGGATATAGCACAGTATTTTGCGGTAAGCGAGCAAACGCCGACGCTTTGTGCACTCGGAGTTCTGGTAGATACGGATTATACCTGCAAGG
This sequence comes from Clostridia bacterium, assembly GCA_017623355.1. Taxonomy (GTDB): domain Bacteria; phylum Bacillota; class Clostridia; order Oscillospirales; family CAG-272; genus RGIG2000. The sequence continues at coordinate 11,297 of JAGAPG010000034.1, read as the reverse complement.
CAGCGGGGGGAGTGTTTGTGCAATTGCTTCCTTTTCCCGATGATGATATCATAGAAAAGCTTGAGCAAAATGCAAAAATGCTCACTAATGTGTCTGCGAAATTTGCAGAAGGACTTTCAAATGAGGATGTTTTAAAAATTGCCTTAAACGGAATTGAATATGATCTTTTTGATGAGATCGAGGTCGAATACAAATGCGATTGCTCAAGAGAACGAACAGAAAAGGTCATTATAAGCTTAGGCAAGAGCGAGGCTGAAAAAATATTTGAAGAAAAAATAGAAAACGGCGAGGATGATAAAATAATTCTCGAATGTCATTTTTGTGATAAAAAATACGCTTTCTCTAAAGAAGATGTAGAAAAGCTTTTTGAATGAGGAAACAAAGCTTGGAAATCAATAAAATTGCAAGTATACTTACTGATTTTGATACTAAATTCGGCATACCGCGCCAAAGTGGAATCGTTAAGGAGCTTTGCGGAAAAATAGTTTTTGAAAGAAAATACAGAAGCGCCGATGCGCTAAGGGGAATAGAAGGCTTTTCGCACCTTTGGCTGATATGGGGGTTTTCTGAAAATTCATATGAGAAATTTATGCCGACCGTGCGCCCTCCTAAGCTTGGAGGGAACAAAAAAATGGGCGTTTTTGCAACGCGTTCTCCATTCAGACCTAACGGACTTGGGCTATCTTTGGTTAAGATCAAGGGAGTTTATAACGACACAGAGCTTGGCACTGTTATAGAGGTCAGTGGAGTAGATATGGTGAACGGTACTCCTATATATGATATAAAGCCATATCTTCCGTATGCCGATGTTGCAGAAAATGCGCGCGCAGGCTTTACCGATGATATAGACGAATTTGTCTTAGATGTTGTTTTTGATGAAAAAACTATAAATATATTACCGATCGAAAAAAGACAGGCACTTATAAAAATACTTGCTCAGGATCCGCGTCCGTCATATATTGAGGATGCGGAAAGAATATATGGCTTTGGATATGCCGGATACGAGATAAAATTCAAGGTGGAAGGCAAAAAGCTTATATTGATAAATATAGAGGAATAACTATGAAGAAGAAAATTTTAGTTGTAAGCTCTGCTAATATGGATATGGTTATGAATATAAATGAAATTCCTATTGCAGGAGAAACGGTTATTGAGCACGGCACTTATTCTTATGTACCCGGAGGAAAGGGAGCAAATTCTGCTGTTGCTATAAGCAGACTTGGTGGGGAATGTGTTTTCTTGACTAAGGTAGGCAAGGATGCAAATGCAGATGCTCTTTTAGAGCTTTATAAAAAAGAGGGAATTGATATTTCCTACATAAAAAGAGATGAAAGCGCTCCAACGGGTCTTGCAACAATTTTTGTTGAAAAAAGCGGGCAAAACAGAATAATCGTATTCGCAGGAGCTAATCAAAAAATAGAGAAAGAAACGATAGATGACGCGCTTGACATTTCACTTGATGCTCTTTATATGCAGTTTGAAATAAATCACGACGCGATTTTACACGCTGCAAACGAGGCTTATAAAAAAGGCATACCGGTATTTATCGATGCAGGTCCTGCTGATAAAAGCTTCCCTCTTGAAAAGCTTCCGCCTCTTGAAATGTTTTCTCCCAATGAAACCGAAACTTTGGGATTTACGGGCATATCTCCAATAGATGAGGATGCGTGTCTTAGAGCCTGTTATGAGCTAAAAAAGAGAATAAAAGCAAAATATACTGTTATAAAGCTTGGAGCAAAGGGAGCATATGTTTTTGACGGAGAAGATGGAATACTGTTTCCGTCCTACGAAATAAAGGCGGTTGATACTACGGCTGCAGGAGATGCATTCACTGCGGCGCTGACTCTTAAATATCTTGAGTGCAACGATATAGCCGAAGCTTGCAGATTTGCGAATTGTGCAGGCGCACTTACGGTTAGTCGACACGGAGCTTCAAGCGCTATTCCGTCATTTTCTGAAACTCAAGCATTTTTTGAAAAAATAAATAAATAATAAAAATCGGACTTTTGAAAGAGTCCGATTTTTTGTATCAAAAATTGCAATTTTTTATAAAATAATAAAGACACATCCAAATTATAACGGAGGGCTTATGGGAAAATATTTTGGCACTGACGGCTTTCGCGGAAGAGCAGGAGATGCGCTCAACAGTGAGCACGCATACAAGATAGGCAGATTTTTGGGATGGTATTTTGGAAAAAAGCAAGGGAAAAAAGCGAAAATAGCAATCGGAAAGGATACGCGACTTTCAAGCTATATGCTAGAGTATGCATTGGCATCGGGTGCGGCATCATCGGGAGCCTATGTTTATATGCTCCATGTAACCACGACACCGAGTGTATCGTATGTTACTTCAAGTGATAGGCTTGATTGCGGAATTATGATATCGGCAAGTCATAATAAATATAACGACAATGGAATAAAGATAGTAAATTCAGACGGAGAGAAAATAGATGACGATCTTATTGCCGAAATAGAAAGATATATAGATCTTGGCGAGCCTACAATACCGTTTGAAGCTGATGAAAAAATAGGAAGAATAATAGATTTTTCTGCGGGCAGAAACAGATATATAGGATATCTTATATCAAGCTGTGCTCATTCGTTTAAGGATTTGAGAATAGGTCTTGACTGTGCAAACGGCGGAGCACACATGATAGCAAAAAGTGTTTTTGATGCGCTCGGGGCGAAAACCTACGTTATAAATGCTTCTCCAAACGGTGTTAATATAAACGACAATGCAGGCTCAACTCATATAGAGGGGCTTTGCGCTTATGTGAAACGTAATTCGCTTGATGTTGCTTTTGCCTTTGACGGAGATGCTGACAGATGTATTGCCGTTGACGAAAACGGAAATGTTATAAACGGAGATCATATACTTTATATTTTATCCAAGGAATTTAAAAAGAAGGGTGAGCTTGCCAAGGATACAGTCGTTACTACCGTTATGTCAAATTTTGCTTTATATAAGGCGCTCGAGCGTGAGGGGATAAAATATGAAGCTACTGCTGTTGGAGATCGGTACGTTTACGAAAGCATGATGAAAAACGCATATTCTCTTGGAGGAGAGCAATCGGGGCATATAATAATTTCAAAATATGCAACAACAGGTGATGGAATACTTACGGCAATAAAGCTTACCGAAACGATGATATCGCAAAAAACAACTCTTTCCAAGCTTTGTGCTTCGCTTGTTATGATGCCTCAAATAACGGAGAACGTGTCTGTTTTTGATAAGGATGCGGTTATGAATAATCCTTCCGTAATTAAAAAATGCGAGGATGTAAAACATGAGCTTTCTGATAGCGGTAGAGTGCTTATCAGAAAAAGCGGAACTGAAAATGTAATAAGAGTGATGGTAGAGGCTGAAAGCTATCAAAAATGCAAGGAATGTGTCGATAAAATTGTTATAACGATAGCTAAGGAGGGACTTTGTTGTGAATAATTATTTCGACACAGGTATGCTTTTCCCATCGAAGAGATCTGTAATTTATAAATATATCGAAAAAGAAAGGTATCCTTGGATGATATTATCCTACTTAAAGGATATTATACCGGAAATAGGTAAGGCTTTGCCAAGCGAGGAATATGAGAAGCGGGATGGGAATATATATATTTCAAAAAGCTCAAAAATTTCTCCAGATGCACAGATAGAGGGTCCTGTTATAATATGTCCTAATGTTGAGATACGAAAGGGTGCGTTTATTCGCGGTAGCGCCGTCATTGGATACGGATGTGTCGTTGGAAATTCTACGGAAATAAAAAACTCAGTTCTTTTTGACGAGTCTAAAGTTCCTCATTACAATTATGTAGGTGACAGTATTCTCGGCTTTGGTGCACATCTTGGAGCAGGAGTTATATTATCAAATCTAAAAAGCAATAAAAGTGAGGTAGTTGTTCAATTGCCTAATGGGTCTGTAAAAAGCGGACTGAAAAAGCTTGGGTCAATAATAGGCGATAATTGTGAGATCGGTTGCAACAGTGTTCTCAATCCCGGAACAATTATTGAAAAAAATACTGATATTTATCCACTTAGCTGTGTCAGAGGCTTCGTTTGCGGAAATTCTATTTATAAATCAAATAATAATGTAATTTTAAAGAAATAACGGAGAATATTATGTGTGGTATAATTGGCTACGTCGGAAACGATAATGCCGCCCCAAAAATAGTGAAGGGGCTTTCACTTCTTGAATATCGCGGATATGATTCCGCCGGAATAGCTTTTTTAAAGGACGGAGCTGCAAGGATTGTAAAAACAAGCGGACGTGTAGATAGCTTACGTGAAAAGCTATTAAAAAGCGACAAATCGTATTGCGCGATAGGTCATACGAGATGGGCTACGCACGGTCCTGTGAACGATGTAAATGCTCATCCGCACAAATCGGGAAACGTAACACTCGTTCATAACGGTATAATAGAAAATTATATTGAAATAAAGAATGAATTACAGACACAGGGTGTGGTATTTAAATCAAGCACGGACACCGAAGCTGCATCTGCACTTATAAATAAATATTATAACGAGCTTGGTAGTGAAAAAGATGCTATCAAAAAGGCTCTTTTTGAAATAAAGGGCTCTTATGCATTTGCTATAATGTTTAAGGGTAAGGAAGAAATTTGGGTAGCTAAGAAAGAATCATCCTTGATTATAGGATACGGAAACGATGGCTTTTATGTTTCCTCGGATATAATAGCTTTATTGCCCTTTACAGACACATACTACGTCGTAAACGATGGAGAAATAGCACGTATAAGCTCGGATAGTGCTATCGTTTTTGATACTAACGGAGAAAAAGAGATACATTGGCAAAAAAGCGAGCAGGATGAACAAAATATACAAAAGGACGGCTACGATCATTTTATGCTCAAGGAAATGCATGAGCAGGCAAGTGCTATATATAATACGATCTCTGTAAGAGCAAAAAAGGAAATGCCTGATTTTTCCGATGAATTAGCAAGTGATTTTTTTGACGGAACAGAAAGAATAGAATTCGTAGCATGCGGCTCTGCCATGCATGCATCTCTTGCGGGAGCAGGCTTTATAGAGCAGCTTGCAAAAATACCTTCAAATGCGTATATAGCATCAGAATACAGATACTCTGTCCCTGCTTTTAAGAAAAATACACTTACAATAGCGGTATCGCAATCGGGAGAAACGGCTGACACTCTTGGCGCATTAAGAGAGGCTAAGCGTATCGGGAATAAAACTCTTGCGATTGTAAACGCGAGGGAAACCGCTATAGCCAAGGAAGCAGATGCTTGCCTTTATACCTATGCAGGACCCGAAATTGCTGTCGCCACTACTAAGGGATATGCAACACAGGTCGCGCTTATTTATCTTATAGCAATATATCTTGCAAATAAAAACGCGCAAATCAATGCGCATATTGCTCAGGTTTTGACTGATACGCTGCTGAATAGTGTACCTAAGGCAATAAACGAAACAATGCTTCGAGAGAACGAAATGAAATCAATCGCCAGACGGATATTCGATCTTGATAATCTCTTTTATATCGGCAGAGGTGTCGATTATTATATATCTATGGAAGCAGCTCTTAAGCTTAAGGAAATATCATATATTCACGCTCAGGCATATCCCAGCGCAGAGTTGAAGCACGGAACGATATCTCTCGTCGAGAAAAGCACACCTGTGGTTGCTATTTCTACAAATGAGCAGCTTTATTCAAAAACGGAAAGCAATCTTTTGGAAACAAAGTCGCGAGGAGCATACACGATACTTATAACATCTAATATAAAAACCGCTTCCGAGGCGGATGCGCTCATTTTTGTTCCGTATCAGAGTGCGATAGAAAGGTTTTTTTGTTCTCTTACATTAACGCAGATGATAGCGTATTATGCTGCGTTTTTTCGCGGATGCGATATAGATAAGCCGAGAAACCTTGCCAAAAGCGTAACGGTTGAGTAGAAAATAAAATTCACTTTTAAATTTATGCTGTCCGAAGGCAGTCTTGACAATAAAGAAAAATACTGTTATAATTTTTTTATAAACAGTTAAGGAGAGCATATATGAAAATAAAAAATGTAGTATTTGATTTCGGACAGGTGCTTGTCCGCTTCGATCCTGAATATATGGTGGGGAAATATGTGACTGATAAAAACGATGCAAGGCTTCTTGAGGAGGTCGTTTTCGACAGGCTGTATTGGGATAGGCTCGATCTTGGAACTATAAGCGATGACGAGACACTTTCCGAGTGCAGAAAAAGACTTCCCGAAAGACTTTGGAAAATAGCGGATACGATATATTATAATTGGGTATATAATATTCCCGAAATTGAGGGAATGAGCGAGCTTATTGATTATATTAAACAAAAATACGGTGTTCGCGTTGTGGTCCTTTCTAATATTTCAAAATATTTCGCATCACATAGCAAGGAAATACCTATTCTTTCTAAGGTTGAGGGATGTGTTTTCTCATCTCACCTTGGTATAACGAAGCCGAACAGAAAGATATTTGAGCATCTTTGCTCCACCTTTGATCTTGCTCCTAACGAGACTGTATTTGTGGATGATAGCGTTGTCAATATTGAAGGAGCTGAGGCGTTTGGGATAAATGGATATCTTTTTGACGGATGCTCAAAAAAGCTCAAGGAGTATTTTGATAATATACTTTGATAAATGTTAGAATTATATAAAACAAAAACAGGAATTTTTTAAATTCCTGTTTTTTTGATATATTATCAATTATAAAATGCTTGTAAACAAAGCGCTTTTATTGTGACAGTACCAAGATTTTTATTTAACTCGTCTGAACCATAGGAGCTTGTTTACGGGAGCAAAAAATCTTTCGGTGCGGTCACCCAAATAGATATTATTTTTTTCTTCTCTCCAACTTTCGCTTGGGAATACGATGTCCATATGTTCTGAAATCACGGCAATAATCACTTTTTGCATTTATAGGCATTTCGGTTCCACTTGCCGCCTCTCCGCCCCAAAAATATTCGTTTTCTTTGAATTTGGTTTTGAAGATCATAATATGCTCCTTTTTTTGTTAAAAATAGGCCTTCTTAATTTATGTTATCTTGACAATATATTTAGTGTGTGATAAAATTTATTTAAAGATGAAACGAACAAGAACTCGGACGTATAAATATTACTGTTTTCAGCTAAAAATGTGTATTCTTAAAAAATAATGGAGGAATATGATATGAAAATTTTATCTATTGGTAACAGCTTTTCAGCGGATGCTCATGCGTATCTGCATGCTCTGGCAGAGCAAAGAGGTATAGATTTGACAACGGTTAATTTGGCTATTGGCGGTTGTAGTCTTCAAACGCATTGGGACAATGTGGTGAACGAAAAAGCAAATTATTTGCACAGCGTCAATGGAGGAGCTTGGGCAGAGCAGCTTGTTACTATTGAGCAAATCTTGAAAGCTGACTACTATGATGTCGTTACATTTCAGCAGGTAAGTCATTTTTCGGGTCAGTATGAAACCTATCAGCCTTATTTAAACGATCTAATTTCATACGTGCGAGACTTTCAGCCAAGCGCAGATTTGTATTTTCACCGCACATGGGCGTACGAAACAGACTCCCAACACAGCGAATTTCCAATTTACGACCGTGACCAAAGAAAAATGTACAACGCAATTTGTAAAGCCTCAGAGATGGCGTGTCTTGCAACCGGCGCGACATTGATTCCGTCAGGAGACGTTATTCAAGCGCTTCGCGAGCGTATTCCCGCCTTTGATTATGCAAACGGTGGAGAGTCGTTGTGCTGCGACGGCTTCCATATGTCGATGACCTATGGCAGATATGCTGTTGCACTCACTTGGTTAGCTACATTTACGGGCAAGCACGTAGAGCCGTTGCCGTTTATGGAGCTTGATCTTGGTAAAATCACTCAGATTTGTGATATCGTTAATGAGATCGTGTTCGCAAAACAAAAAATCGACTCAGTGAGCAAGGACGGATGATGCTTTTGCTTCAAGATACGGTATAAGGAGCAAAATTGTATATATTATTTTTAATTGCCGAAGGTAAATATAACAAAAAAGACTCAGCTTATGATTCAAATTTGAACAGATGTTAGATTTCTATTTTGATTTGTAAAATTCAATCGTTGTTTGAGGAAAGCTAAAGCCCAAAGTTATTGACTATCGTCAAAAACAATGCTATCATAATAACAGAAGGTGTGCACTCCGTCTAATTATTTTAGGAGGATTTTATTATGGTAGAATTGAAAATTTCAGAGGTTATTTCAAGAGAAAGAAAGCGACTTAATTTAACGCAAGAAGAATTAGCAAAGACTCTATATATTTCACCACAGGCTGTATCAAATTGGGAAAGAGGTGGTTATCCCGATATAACCTTGCTTCCCTCTATTGCTAACTTTTTTGGTATTACTGTTGACGAGCTTATCGGAAATGATGAGGTTAGTGTGAAAAGCGATATAGAAAGCTTTTTTGAAAAATACGGAAAAGCAAACTATAAAGACCATTTGTCGTTAGCTAAGGCTTATCACAAAAAATATCCGCAGAATTTTGAGATTATGGAAGTTTTAGGCAGCTCAATAGTAGAAATTAAGGACTATTGGGAAAAGGAATATCCTTTATTGAAACACATTTGCGAAAAAATAATGGAAGAATGTACAAACGAATGGATAAGACAAAGTGCCATTTATTATATGCACATTGTTTGCCCGGATGAAGAATTTGAAAATTGGAAGTATAGAAGCCCTCGAACATTTGCCGATTGTGAAACAGAAAAAATAGAAGAACGATACTATCAAAGGTGCGACAGCGAAAAATTTCAGGCTCAGTCAAATGCAAATAACTTGCTTAGCTTGATGCATTTTTTGGGCAGAGATTGTATGCGTTATCACGATATAAGAGAAAAAGACAGGTTCAAAATTGTTTTTGAAAATCCCATAAGAGCTGCCGAGCTTTCAAAATTCAAAATGCGAGTGCTTGAAAGCATTTCAAGTGACGGAAATATACCTGAAGCTTGGCTTGGCGCTTATGCCGAGCTGTGCTTAAAAGCAGGTGGCGCCTTAATTGGTGCAGGCGAGCTTGACGGGGGCTTTGCGTATCTTGAAAAATCATTTGAATTATATGAAAAATGGATTGAAATTCCGGAAGGTAAGCTGATGGAAGTAGGAAAGCCTGAGCTTTTTGAAAATGCAAAGGTTAATAAAAACGATAGCTCAAATGTGGTTTATATACATCTGCAAAACGGAACAAAGGTTTGGAACCCGTATTTATGGCTGTTTTTTGGACTTAAAAATGACATAAGAAGGGCAATGACACATTGGCATTGGTTTGACAATGTGCGCACAGATGAAAGATTTTTGGTTCTTTATGAAAAAGCATTAAAGCTTGCGGAGAAATAAGAAAGACAGGGGAAACCTTATCTTGGACGGAAACTTTTAAAAAAGTAACAAAGCGGATGAGTTCTTGCCACAGGTGAGGCTTTTGCCAACGGTTTATGCTTGCAAGCAGATAACACCTTGTGGTAAAAGAGCGAACCAAATCCTTGCATGCGAGTAGGACAGCACAAGATAACATCCATACCAGCCAAAAGAAAAAGACCTAACCCGATGTTTCGGATTAGGTCTTTCTTGTATAAAGGCTACGAAAAAGATATTTTTTACGGTTTGCAACAAGGATTCGAACTCAAACGGTTTTAGTGAAATATCTCCCTACGGTCAATGTGAAATGAAATTCTCCTCCTCACATTTGCGAAGCAAATATTTCACAGCGAAGCTATTTCACTTGGCGAAGCCAAATTTCACTCGCCGAAGGCGAATTTCGTTGAAAAAAGACCAACTCACAGGTGAGTTGGTCTTTTCTTTTGTGTTTGGTGACCTTAATAGATGCTATCCAAAATTGACGATACAGAGCCCGACAAGCCCTAATATCAAGCCGATTATTTTCTTTGCCGTCAGTTTTTCCTTGAATGCAAATACAGACCCTATGCAAACAAAAATAATGCCAAGTCCGTTAAACAAAGGGAACAAAAGAACCGAGGGTACATTCCCGGCTAATTTTGTCATAACCAGACTGATAACACAAAGTGAAATCCCACTTCCTGCAGCGCACAGTAACACCGCTTTCATATCTTTTTTATCCCGCTTTTGTGGACGGACAAAAAGACACAAGATCAAAAAAGCTACGATGAAAGAATAAAAATTATACGCGCTTACACTTTGCTCGACAAAATAAAGTCCCATAAGCTTTTGGGCGATCATAACGCCGCCGCTTGTCAGAAAAACAACGAGACCGACGAGGATACCCATGATATCAAAGCTCCTTTTTTCCGCTTTGCTATCCTTGAGCAGGACGATCGAAGCGATCGCCAAAATAATACCCACCGCAGACCAAATACTTAACTTTTCCGACCAAAAAAAGTGTCCGATCACGCAAGGAACGATCATTCCCGCGGCATGACAAAAGGTCATAAATGCCACCGAGGTCTTTTCATATCCTTTTAGTATAATCGTTTTGCTGACCGCGTACATCACACCACAGGCAATTCCGCAAAGAATGACTCCAAGCTTGAACCTTGGGGTATCGTCTGCTAAAAACATTGGTAAAAGACAGAGGCTTCCGAGCAAAAATTTCAGGCAATTATATAAGAAATTATGCTTGTTATCGCCCTTCGACGAAACATATTTGTCACAAAATGAGTTCGTCACATACAGTGGTACACAGGCTAAAATGATCAATATTTCTTTTGTCATTACAATATCACTCTTATTGCGTTATCTACTTTTGACGATAAACAGATTTTCTTTGTTACATTTTTTCCGTTAGCAGTGATCTCCAGATCATATTCGCCGAAGAAGCCTCTAAATTCAGCGATTCCGTTCTCGTCTGCAACGATTTCTGTTTCGGTGTGCCACTTTTTCTGCAAAAGCTCTTTAATTTTGAAATACGCGGGCTTAGGAGAGAGATCAAAACGAAGAAGTCCACCGTAATAGTAATTCTCACCCAGTGTCATATCTCCCTGTGAGGCTTTGATCTTTTCGGGATCGGGATCCCAAAAATGAGCATAACCATCCACAAGATTCCAGTAGATGATCTGTTCCACATTCGGATGAGAAAACCAAATGGAATACAGATTTTCAATCACCTCTGCCTGTATTTCTTCGTCCTCGCTCTTCCACGAATATGCGGGAACTGTTACCTCGGTGATCTGCAAGGGCTTACCAAAATTTGAGTAAAGATCCATATGATTATAAAGGTTTTGGGGATTAAGCGTCAATCTCGTTCTTTCATATTCAAGCTCTGCTTTGTTAAAGAGGTGATACTGCATCCCGATAGCGTCTATTCTTGCGCC
>JAGAPG010000033.1 GCA_017623355.1 Clostridia bacterium | reverse complement strand
TTACGCCGAAGATATATGTTCCTGCAACGTTTTCAGCTGTTATTGTGTTTCCGCCTGCTGTTACAGAATTGTATACCTTGCTTACTGCTATCTTCTTGGTTGCTCCGCCTACCGTTACGTAGAAGCCTACTTCCTTGTACTTAAGGCTATTGATTCCTGTGAACATTCCTACACCGTAATATGTCTTTCCGTTAGATACCTTTGTATCCATATTGATTATATAGAATGTCTTACCGAACGTCTTATCAACTATTTTAATCTCAACGTCTCCGTCCTCGCCGTATACTACTGTAGCAGATTCGGGAAGCTTAGCCGAGAATGCTATGCTTTCTTCGCGTGAAGCGCTCTCACTAAGATCTATGATCTTTCCGCTCTTGAATGTTTCACACAATTTAACAGTGATGGTTGATTCACCCAAAATCTTTGTAGCTACGAGAGTACTCATTGTATCAACAGATACTGCTGTATTTTTGATATAAGTAATGCTTGCGATTGCACCATTCTTCAAAATGATAGAACCTATCTCCTTACCGTCAATAGCATGACCCTCAGATGAGCAATCAATTTTAAGGTTTGATGCATCAACTACAAGCTGTCCATTGTTTCCTGCGTTTTCGCCGAATTGGATCATAGCCTTAACATAAACATTTGAACCATTTACGATTTTGAGTACTCCGCTATTACGCAAAGCACTTCCAACATTAACGATAGAATTATCTATGTTAGTTATACATCCCACGTTAGAGAATACGAGGTTGGTTGCTACGTTAAGAACACTGTTTTTAAGATCAACATTGAACTCGGGTGTTATTGAACCGGTTGATTCATAATAGCAAAGATTTTTTGTGAAATCTGCTATACTGTTTTCAAACGTAACATCAAACGTTCCGTTTGCCGCTCCCGGTTTAGTAGTTGTACTACCAATCTTGATATAAGCATTTTTAACAGTAAATGTTGCTCCGCTATTGCCTGTTATAGAGATTCCGCCGGGGATAACGAGCGACGCTGTTACAGCAGTCTTATCAGCAGTCTTAGCATCAATAATTTCGCCTTCTATAAGGAACTTGTTGCCATAGCCGACTGTCATTCTGCCTGTTGATGTAAGTTCAAGAGATGCGCCCTTCTCTATTACGATAGTATGGTTATACCATCCGGGGTTAAAGAGAGATACTGTATTTGTTCCTTTGAAGGTCATAACAGCTCCGTTTTCTCCACCAAAATAGAGGGTTGCGCTTGTGTTTGTATCTTTAATAATCGCTCCGCCTGCAACGTAAACATATCCGCTGATGTTATCAGAAATAAGAGTTACTGTTCCGCTGAGCCAGAGAGGATAATTATCATCATCTATTGTAAGAGTAAAATCTCCGTCAATAGTGATGGCTTTATCTGCAATAGTAACTGTTTCTTCAAGAGTTACGTCTGCAAGAAGGATAATTGTATCACCGTCTTTTGCAGCCTTAAGAGCCTCGGCAACGGTTGCGTATTTAACATCTCCGATTTGAGCAGCATACACTGATTCTTCTACAATGCCGTATGTGCCGTCTTCGTTTTTCTTTACCTCGAAGCCTTCTGCACAGAACTCTTTGGGAATTTCAGATGAGAATGTACCGCCTTGAACAAAGTTAGTTACCTTTTCGTATCCTTCTTCGTTATAAGATGTTACTGCTTCTGCATTTTTAGATGTGATAGTACCACCCTTAATAGCTATCGTAGGTGCTCCATAGTAGCCGTAATCAAGAGATTCAATTACAATTGCATCTCCTGTAGATGAAGCTCCCGAATCAACAAATACGTGATCAGCCTTCTCGCCGTTTGCAGCAATAGTACCGCCGTTTACTGTCAATGTACCTGCCTTGATATAAATACCTGTAGCACCTGTTATAGATCCGCCATTTACTATTACATCGCCCTTACAAGGATGATATATAGCTACAGAATCTGTACTTACAACCTCTGCACCCTCATTGATTTCAATGTATGTGTTAGGATATGAGCCTTGGCTTATAATAGCTACATTTCCAGCCGTAATCTTTGTTCCGTTATTAATAATTACACTTGTAATATTATTATTGGCTACACCATTTGAGTATCCATAATAGCCAGCCAACATTACACCGTAATTAGTGCTGTTCAATGTTACATTTTCCAATGTTACATTTTCCAATGTTACATCAGCGCCGTCATAAACTAAAATACATGCTGCATTTTCAGGTTTATAAGTTATTTCCTTGGTTTCAATCGTACCGTTTTTAATCGTTACTGTAATGTCTGTGTTATTGCTTGAAACCTTAAGAGGTCTATAAACATCGCCTTTTCCTGTAATTGTTTTTCCATTAAGATCAAGTATAATTGATTTTTTAATAGAAATTGTACCTGTAGCAGTTACATCCTTAAGAAGAACGATAGTTTCGCCATTTTGAGCTGCTGCGATTGCATCCTCGAGAGATTCGTACATATTGCTTCCGATAGATGCAACGTAGTTTGTTACCGCTGTTGTTCCGTCGATATTTGTTCCGTAAATTCCAACGGAATCGGTTACGTCTGTTTCGCCAATTGTAACCTTAACATTTTCAACAGTAATTTCTTCAATAACTGAAGGTGATGATGTGTTACCTTGACAAGCACCAACAACAAGACCTACTGTTGTTGCCTCAGGATCTGTAGCTTCTACTGTTATGTTATCGATTTTAGCATCTGAAATTATATTTCCGTAATGAGCAATACCGGAGATACCGCCAACACGGTCTACACCTGAAATTGCAAGATTAGTTACTGTACAATTTGTAATTTGATTGTTGCCTTCTCCACGGAAGCCCCAAATACCGCCAATATAAGAACCGTTATTGCCCTTTATATATGAGCCGTTATTTCCTATAACGTGGCAGTTATTTACGAGATTCATATAGCCGTTACCGCCGATAACACCTGCATACCACCAAGCATTTATAGCAATATTGCCTTTTACGGTACAATTTTCTACCTTATTTCCCGTATAACCGTGACCAACAATTGCGCCAACGTAAAGAGAGCCTGTAATTGTTACATTCTCGATCGTTATATTTTCAATTACAGCAGGAGAATCTGTTCTTCCAAAGAAGCCGATTCTGTTATTTTCTGCAGAATTGGTAAGTGTCTTTGTAATAACGAGATCCTTAATTACTACACCGTTTCCGTTAAAGTTACCCTTAAATGTTTTACCCATATAACCAATAGGTGTCCATTCGCCGTCCAACTGAATTTCGGATGCGGTTACTTTAACATATAAGCCACTATAATTATTTCCGTTATTTACGTCGTCTCTGAACCATTTGAGGTCATCAAGATCCTCTATGAGATAGGGATCTTCTGCTGTTCCTTCTCCCTTGAGACCGAGAGTTGCAACGTTGTTGAAAGATACGAACGAAGCATCATTATTATAAACATAAAGATTCTTGCAAGTTCCCGTGATGTTTTCCAACAATGTGGTTGAAAGGTTATTTGTTGTCGTTACTGTTTCTCCGTCAAGAATCAAGTTGTTTGTGACCTTTTGAGCGCCTCCAACAATACCTGCAGCAAATACTCCGCCTGTAATGGATGGCGCATAGTTCTCGTTGCTATCAACCAAAGCTTGATTATATATAGTACCTACGATACCGCCGTAACCGAGAGCTCCGTTTCCGTCTCCCTTGGAAACAGAAGCAACGTTTTTATTACCTGTAATCTTAATAAGCTCAGAGTATTGATAATCAGATGTTGATGTCTGATATCGTACCCAACCTACGATACCGCCTGCAGTCGTTACAGTAGCGATAATATCTGCGGTGTTGGTGTTGCCAGAAATAATACCTCTGTTAACCTGTTCGCCTATTATACCGCCCGCCTCTGTAGTTGCAGTAATAGCTCCAGAGTTGGAGCAGTTATTAACATCTGCTGCAGAAAGAGCTACGATACCGCCTGCTGCATATGCCGATTTTACTGTTGCCGTATTGGTACAATTTGAAATCGTCATAATTTTGCCTGCTTCCGTGTAGTAAGCCTTACCAACAATACCGCCTGCTCCGCCACTTCCTGTAGCTTCAACGGATGCATTGTTTGAGCAATTGCTGATTGTACCTGAAACTGTCATACGACCTACGACACCGCCAACGCCATCAGGAGCTATAACAGTACCTGAAATTACAGTAATACTATCAGCTGTCGCGCCGTTCACCATCAAGCCGATTGCAGAGCCTGCATTTTTGCTTCCTGTATTTATTGATACACTTTCAAAAGCGATATTTTGAACCGTTCCACCGTTTACAACGCCGAAAAGTCCTACCGCAGCAGAAGAATCGGCGCTTGTAATAGTCAATCCGATTATAGTGCATCCATTACCGTTAAACGTTCCATTAAAGGTATTGCCTGTATATGTTTTACCGCTTCTGCTTCCGTTTCCAATAGGTGTCCATTCACCGTCCAACTGAATTTCGGATGCGGTTACTTTAACGTATAAGCCGTCATAGCTATTTCCGTTATTTACGTCGTCTCTGAACCATTTGAGGTCATCGAGATCCTCTATGAGATAGGGATCTTCTTCAGTTCCCGTTCCGCTAAGACCTGCAGGGTCTTGCTCACCCTCTACGATGCTGAAAGATCCGTCTGCGTTTTCAACTACAGTAGAGCCTGATGCTACGTATTCAGAAACATTTATATCAAATGTACCGCCCGTGATACCTACGGTTGTCGGAGCTGTCAAATTAGAAACAGCTGTAGAAGCATCCTTGCCGTCCCAATAGTTGCTTTCAAGATCTATTGTTACGCCTTCCACTACAGATGAAGCCTTGATAAGCTGACCGGAGTCATCTCCGCTGTTTACCATAATATTATTATTTATTTCTATTTTTGTAGGAGCCATAGCTGTTTCATCTATAGTTACGTCTCCTATACGGATAGCGCGGTCGCCTGCGCCTGTGATAAAGTTTTCGTGTACTATTACTTCACCCTTAACAAAATTACTTGTTGAGGATTGAATAGCTATAGCGTTATGTTCTGTGTTAGATATTTTGTTGTTGCCAACAGCAAGACCGTTAACACCTTGAACCATTACGCCTTGGAAATAGTTGCTGATAGTACAGCCTTTAACTGAAACATTTGAGAAATATTTTGTATCAGCATTCATTTGAATAGCTGCTTCTCCATTGTCTGTCGTTCCTGTAAAGGTACAGTTTTCAAAGAAAATATTCTGAACGAATGTTTCTTCCATATAGTCCTTGAATACGCAAGAGCCTGTTATTATAAGGCCGTTGAATTCAATATTATTAAGTGAACGGTACTCGTAGCATGTAACGCCGTTTCCTGTTGCTACATTACGAACATAATCATATCCGTTTTGATAATTATGTCCGGCAACAAAGCTGAAGCCCGCAACAGTTACGCCTTCGTCAGCTGTGAATTTAACATTAGTAAGAGTACGGTGATATCTTGAATGACTTGTCATTACGGAAGAAATATCCTCACTCCAGCTAACCAATGTTAATGTTTGGGGAGTACTGCTATCGTACTTATAGTATGTTGTCAAGCTGCCCTCGTATTTTGTAGGACGAGCAAGATCAAGTATTTCTGTGATGCTCTCGGTGAAATTGATGGTTTTTCCTGTGATATCACCATATTTACCGTCCAAAACATCCTGTACGTTTGAGGCGTTAACATTAATAATATCGCCGCTCATATCGGGTGCTTTTTCATCTTCGCCATCTGTCGTTGTATCTCCGCCGCCGATATTGGGCTCTGTAATAATAATCTCACCGTCAACAAGAGATTCGTCAGCGATTATTACGTTTGCTATCAAAGTGCTGAGCTTAATGTTTCCTTTTATATGGCCGCCCGTTACATTAAGCGTTGCATAGTGGTCTGTTTCAGCATCAAGAGATGTAATAGCAGTTGTTCCTGCAGTACTTACTGTACCGCCACTGATAATAACATTGCTTCGGCTATACATTTGAATAGCCGCACCTGTTCCGGTACACAAAAGATTTCCGTTTGATATTACATTTGAGTTCTCTTTTGCTACTACTGCCATATGACCGGTAACTGAAATCGTTGCACTTGAGTCAATGATCAACGTACCACCATTCTCAACCATAACAGTAAAATAGTCACCTAAAATTTTACCATTTTTAATGGTAAGAGTTGCGCCTTCGGTAACACTCAAATTACCAGCAGTCATATCCCATGTGTAACCAGCCAGGTCTAAAACTACGTTTCCTATAGCTGAAGTAACACCGGAAGTTGTATCTATGATGTCATTACCGAGTTTAATAGTACCATTTGATGTATTAGCGAATGCACGATCTATCGTAGTACTATCAGTAACAACTGTTTCATCGGTGGTGCCTTCTTCACCGGAGCCACCCTCAGAGCCTGCGCTCTCCGACTCTTCCGATGTGAGTGTTTCTATATCAGTTGCGATAACAGAAAAGGGTATCATCATTACTATCATCATAACTGCCAAGAACATACTCAAAAGTCTTTTAAGTTTACTCATTTCTTTCTCCTTTTTATGTTTTTTGAATTATTATGGTCCTTTCACGAGAAATTTCCAGTATAATTTTATCATAAATTAATAATATTAGTCTATTGATAAAATAGACAAATTTGTGTTCGCTCCACAAAAATATTTGTATATTTTGCACAAATAAATTTACAAAATCGCCTATTTATAAGCATTCTTAGGCGCTTTTTTGTTGACTTATCAACTCATTAATTTGGCTTTTTTCTCGATTTTTTGAAAATTTTTCATGTTAATTGGATACTTTGCACAATATCATTTTTCAAAAAGAAAAGATCCGTTCGTAAAAACGGATCTTTTTTAAGTTTGTTTTATTTCAATTTTGCAACGAGATCAAGCATTGTAAGCTCACTTTGAAGCTTGCCAAGATCCGTGTTTTCGTCGATTACAACGAGCTCTGTGTCTGTTAATTTAGCAAAAAGGCGTACATCTTCAACCGTAAGAGCTGTTGAAACTACTGTGTGATGCGCTCCGCCTGCATATATCCAAGCTGCCGCGCCTGTTGCGTGATCAGGCTTCAATTTCCACATAATTCTCGCAACGGGAAGCTTAGGCATTGGCTTAGGCTGCTTTACAAGCTCTATCTTTGCACAGATAAGTCTAAAGCGATCTCCCATATCAATCATACATACAGCTACTCCGTCACCGTCAACGCCATCAAATACGAGTCTTGCGGGTGGCTCTTTTCCTCCGATTCCGAGATGATGAACCTCGATTTTTGGCTGAGTTGAAGCAAAATCAGGTGAAACCTCAAGCATATGAGAACCTAAAACTACCTCTTCGCCCTTTGTGAAATCGTATGTATAGTCTTCCATAAAGCCCGTTGAGCCTTTTCTGCCCTTTGCCATCTCACAGAATATTGCATTGAGCGCCGCGGTCTTATAATCTCCCTCTGCACCGAAGCCTATTCCCTTTGCCATCATTCTTTGAGTTGCAAGTCCGGGAAGCTGCTTCATTCCGTGAAGATCCTGGAATGTGTCTGTATAAGCACCGAATTTGCCAGCTGTCAAGAATTTATCAAGCGCGATCTCATATTTTGCCTGTTCCTTTACGGCATCGATATTATCGGTATTCATAACATAAAGCTTTGAGTACTCAGCCATCTTATCCTCAAGCTCTTTTTCTGTTACGGCATTAACAAGCGCAACGAGATCGCCTATTCCGTAATAGTTTACGTTCCAGCCATATTTGATCTGACTTTCAACTCTGTCTCCGTCAGTTACGGAAACCTCTCTCATATTACTACCGAACATAGCAACATTAAGATTTTTTGAAAAATCAACTGCTCTTGCTACGTCGATGAATTTCTTTATCTTTTCAATAACGTCCTCATGCTGATAGTATCCAACGACTACCTCTCTCTTTACGCCAAGACGTGTGCACATAAATCCGTATTCACGTCCTCCATGAGCTGTTTGATTAAGGTTCATAAAATCCATATCAATCTCATCGTAAGGAAGCTTTTCATTTGCTTGAGTATGGAAGTGAAGGAGTGGCTTCTTAAGAAATTGAAGTCCCTTTATCCACATTTTTGCGGGGCTGAAGGTATGCATCCAGGTTATAACTGCGATACAGTCCTTATCATTCGTTGCTGCTGCGCAAGCCTCAACGCAGCTTGCTTCATCTCTTACCGTGGACTTATAGCAGATTTCCACTCCGTCGATTTTTTCGTTAAGATAGCTTGCAATTACCTTACTGTCCTCTGCAACCTGCAAAAGAACCTCTTCGCCATAAAGGTCTTGGCTACCGGTGATAAAATAAACTTTTTTCATATATATTCTCCTTGAATTTATTTAGAAAGCTTTTCTTCAAGAGCCATTATCATATCGACTCTTGTTTGATGTCTGCCACCCTCAAAGGCGGTATTTATAAATATATCCGCAATATCGCACGCAAGCCCTGCGCCTATTACTCTTGCGCCCATACAAAGCACATTTGCATCATTATGGAGTCTGGTAAAACGAGCGCTGAAGGTATCTGAGCAGCACGCTGCTCTTATTCCTTTACATTTGTTTGCCGCCATACTCATTCCTATGCCTGTACCGCACACAAGTATTCCAAGCTCGTGCTTTTTATCGTATATTGCATTACAAAGCTTCTCGGCGTAATCGGGATAATTACAGCTTTTATTTTCATATGTGCCGTAATCTACATATTCAACTCCAGTTTCGTCGAAATGCTTTTTAATTTCTTCTTTAAGATCAAGCGCTGCATGATCACACGCTATTGCTATGGGTTTCATTTTTTGCCTTCCTTTTCAAGACGTTCTTCTCTTTCGCGTTCTGCCTGCGGCTTGCGCAAATAATTCACGCGAAAATCCACATCATTTGTATATTCTTCATTTTTTACTTTTTCATACGCGATAATACCCACGGAATATGCGTTTTGATATCGCATAATTTCCGGAGTTTCGCATTTATTTTTAATGTCGGAGTTTTCTATTAGCTCATAACCGTCGCCAACAAAATATATTCTTTCGTTATATTCCTCTAAAGTGGGAATAAGATCACAAAGAAGCATACAAGTGTCATTAATCAAACATTTTTTGCCCTTAAATGCACCTGTATATACCTGTCCTCTGCGAGCATTCATTATCGGGCACACTATGCCATCAATACCATCAAGATTACGCGCCAAAGCCTCTATTGTGCTCACCTCTACGCATTTGACATTTCTTCCAAACGCAAGTCCCTTTAATGTTGCTGCACCTATACGAACTCCGGTGAACGAACCCGGACCGTTTGACGCCGCAAAAACATCTATTTCATCTATGCTTATATCAGATGCCGAAAGCGCCGAGCTTATCATAGGCAAAAGTGTTTCGCTATGAGTATTGTCGGTATTCACGGTATATAACGTTATAAGCTTTTCGTTATCCAATATCGCAACGCTTGATGTGTGCGCGGTGGAATCAAGAGCAAGTATCTTCATTTTATGCCTCTATCGTTATTTTTCTTTGATCTGCGGTATCTCCTGAGCGCTCAATCGTTACCTTAATAGCATTTTCGGGTATCGCCCACGGAATATTTTCGCTCCATTCGCACACGCAGATGCCTTTTTTTAGATAGTCGTAAAAGCCCACCGAATAAAGATCGTCATCATCGGTAATTCTATACACATCAAAGTGATATATTTTCACACCCTCGCCTCTATATTCATTCACTATCGTGTAAGTGGGACTCTTTACAATCGCAGCCTTGGCAAGAACACTTGCCAAGGCGCGAACGAATGCTGTTTTACCTACTCCGAGATCACCGTACATCGCAACAAAATCACCCTTCTTCAAAGAAGGCGCAAAATCTCTTGCAATCATTTCGGTTTCTTCGACACTGTGTGAGGTAAATTCTTTTATCATATTAGAAAAGTCCTGTAATCTTTCCGTTATTGTCAACGTCTATATTCATTGCCGCAGGAACCTTGGGAAGTCCGGGCATTGTCATAATAGCGCCTGTCAATACTACCATAAAGCCTGCTCCTGCGGAAAGCTTTACTTCTCTTACTGTAAGCGTAAAGTCCTTGGGTCTACCAAGCTTTGTTTGGTCATCGGAGAGTGAATACTGTGTTTTTGCCATACAAACAGGGAAACGTGCGTATGCAGGATCGAGAGCCTCAAATTCTGCAATAGCCTTAGATGCTGCTGCATCAAATTTAACGTCTGCTGCTCCATAGATTTCCTTTGCCACTGTTCTTATCTTATCCTTAATAGACATTTCATCAGGATAAAGAACGTGGAAATTGCTTTCCTTCGCACAAGCCGCAACTACCTTCTCTGCAAGTTCAATTCCACCCTCAGAGCCTTTTGCGAATACCTCGCTAAGTGCAAATTCAGCGCCTTTAGCCAAGCAGATTTCCTCTACAGCCTTAAGCTCAGCCTCTGTATCTGTTCCAAAGCGGTTAATTGCAACCACTACAGGAACTCCGTATTTTTGAAGGTTATCAATATGAGCCTCAAGGTTTACCGCACCCTTCTTAAGAGCCTCTACGTTTTCGTTTACGAGGTCTGCCTTAGCAACACCGCCGTTATATTTAAGAGCACGAACAGTAGCTACAAGAACTACTGCCTTAGGCTTAAGTCCTGCAAAACGACATTTAATATCAAAGAACTTCTCAGCTCCGAGGTCTGCGCCGAAGCCTGCTTCTGTTATTGTATAATCGGCAAGCTTGAGTGCAAGCTTTGTAGCTCTTACGGAGTTACATCCGTGTGCAATGTTTGCGAACGGACCGCCGTGAATGATAGCGGGTGTATTTTCGAGTGTTTGAACGAGGTTAGGCTTAATAGCATCCTTAAGAACTGCCGCCATAGCGCCGTTTACGCCGAGATCGCGACAATATACGGGGCTGCCGTCATATTTATATGCCACCAAGATTCTGCCGAGTCTTTCCTTAAGATCGGCGATATTTTCGCTAAGGCAAAGAATAGCCATGATCTCACTTGCAACCGTGATCATAAAATGATCCTCTCTCGGAACGCCGTCCATCTTTGTTCCAAGTCCTACTACTACGTTACGAAGTGCTCTGTCGTTCATATCAAGAACTCTTGAGAAAAGAATTCTTCTTTGGTCGATTCCAAGAGCGTTACCCTGTTGAATATGGTTATCGATAATTGCGCTCAAGAGATTGTTTGCTGTTGTGATTGCGTGGAAGTCGCCTGTAAAGTGAAGATTGATATCTTCCATAGGCAAAACCTGAGCATATCCGCCGCCTGCTGCTCCGCCTTTAACGCCGAATACAGGTCCGAGAGAAGGCTCTCTCAATGCGATGATAGTCTTTTTACCTATCTTACTCATTGCCATACCAAGGCCTACAGTAGTTGTTGTCTTTCCCTCTCCTGCGGGCGTGGGGTTGATTGCCGTTACGAGAATAAGGTTTCCGTCCGGCTTGTCTGCCATTCTGTCAAGAAAGGCATCCGTGATTTTTGCTTTGTATCTTCCGTAAGGCTCGTATTCCTCCTCCTGAAGACCGATTTTTTCTGCGATTTTTTTAATTGGCTCAAGGGTCGCACCTTGAGCGATTTCAATGTCTGTTAACATTTGAAATTCCTCCTTTAAGTCTGTTATTGATACTATTGTATCATATACTGCGAGTAAAATCAAATATTTTTTTATTTTTCTTTACAAAATTTATAATTTATGATATACTTCTATATATTTATATCTGCTCGTGGCACAATTGGATAGCGCACAAGACTCCGACTCTTGCGGTTGAAGGTTCGAATCCTTTCGGGCAGGCCAAAAAATCGACAAGTTTCGACAGAAGCTTGTCGATTTTTACTTCTTCACTATTACCTCTTCACTTTTCTCTCACGAAGCTTGTCAATAGGTAATAGGTAAAAGTGAAGAGTGAAAATGTGCTGATGTAGATTTTCTCCCACGCCTTTGGCGCTTTGGTCGAAAAGCATTGATTATATGTGGGTTCAAATCCGTACCGAAAAGCACAAAATATTTTTATTACTATTTAACGAAAAAACGCCGAGATGATCTCGGCGTTTTTTTACCATTTTGTTTTCCAACGTGAAGAATATTTTTTGTCGGTAATATTTTCTTCATTTATATTTTTGTGAAAGGAGCTTTTTTGGATCTTTTCAGAAAGAATGCTTTTATATTCAACTTCATCAAATGGAATATCTATTTTTTTATTTTTCCACGACGAAAGATATGCTGCGTTGGATATAAGAAGCTCGTTCATAGCTTCCTTAGCGGGAGATATGAGCTTTTCTCCTCGAATAATAGCATTTGCAAAGTTTTGAAGTATATTTCTGTGACCGTTATATTCCTCGTCTAAAATTATCTGCTCTGTTTCGCTTGGCGCATCCGATTTACCTATACAAAATTCTCTATCGTCGCAGGAAAGTCTTGTTACCGTAAGCTTCTCCTTTTCGAGTACCAATTTCCCTTTTGTTCCTGTTATCTCAAATCGGTTAGTTCCGGCATAATCGCAGGTAGATGTTATGAAAACTCCGCTTGCTCCGTTTTCGTATTCGGCAAATATTGTAGCATCGTCCTCGACCTCTATATGATGACCGCTCGCTTCCTTACACACAGCATAAATGCTTTTTGGCATACCGCAGATCCATTGCCAAAGATCAAGATTATGCGGAGCTTGATTAAGTAAAACTCCGCCGCCCTCTCCTTGCCAGGTTGCGCGCCAGTCTCCCGAATCATAATATGCTTGCGTTCTATACCAATTTGTAACTATCCAAAGAGAACGCTTTATTTCTCCGATCTCGCCGTTATCAACTATTCTCTTTGCTTCCTTAAAAAGCTTGTTTGTTCTTTGATTGAACATAACGCAAAAGCATTTTCCGCTTCTTTGCTGAGCTTCAAAAAGCTTATCCATATTCTCTGTATAAACACCGATTGGCTTTTCACTGAGAACGTGAAGCCCGTTATTAAAAGCATCATATGCTATAACAGGATGAAAATAATGTGGGGTAGATATTATTATAGCATCTATTTCTCCGCTTCTTATCATATCCTCATAGCAAGAAAATATCTTTACTCCCGAAAAATCCTTCTCAAGCTCACTTCTTCTTTTCTCACTAATATCACAAAGTGCCGAAAGCTCCAGCCCATCAATTTCGCCATTATAAATAGAAAATGCGTGTGCCGTGCCTATATTTCCTACACCGACTATTCCTATTTTTACTCGGCTCATCTAAAGGAGTCTCCCATATTTACCGTTGCTTGCTTAACGTTTTCTTTTCTTCTTGAGGAGGCAATTCTCTTTTTAAGCTCCTCGTAAAACAAATCGTGGTCGAAGGTTCTGAGATCAATTTCCTTGTTTAAAAATCCCGACATATGAAGCGCGTTTGAAATTGTAAGTCCGTTTATTCCCTCACGTCCGTCAGCAACAAGAGGCTCGCCTCTTAAAATTGCTCCTGCAAACGAATTCAAAACACCAACGTGCTGTTCGTTTTTGCCGTCCGTTTCCACCTCAATGTATTCCATTTCGGGTGCTGCAAAGGCGACCTCGTTGGTTTTTGAAAATTCAGATTCAAACATTTCGAGCTTCCACAATTTTACCGTTCCGTTCTCACAAAGAAGCTTACCGCCCTCCAAAAGAATTTCCAAACGGTTAGTGCCGGGGACATCTCCTGTAGAGGTTACAAACGTACCTGTTGCTCCGTTTTCAAATTCCCAATACGATGTAACATCGTCCTCAACCTCAATATCGTGATGCTTACCAAAAAACATTTTCGCGTGAACCTTAATTGGCATTCCGCAAATCCATTGATAAAGATCAAGATTATGCGGGCATTGATTAAGCAGAACTCCTCCGCCCTCTCCGCTCCATGTAGCGCGCCAATCACCGCTATCATAATATGCTTGGGGACGATACCAGTCGGTAATTATCCAGTTGGCTCTTTTAATTTTTCCAAGCTCGCCGCTTTGAACTATTTCGCGCATTTTACGGTAAACGCAATTGGTTCTTTGATTCATCATAATACCAAAAACGACATTGCTTTCGTCTGCCACCTTATTCATCTCAAGAACGTGCTTTGTATAAACTCCCGCAGGCTTCTCAATTAAGGTATGAAGTCCTTTTTTCATAGCCATTATAGCATATTTAGGGTGATCGTAGTGCGGAACGCAAATCAAAACGGAATCAATTTTTCCGCTATCCATCATTTCCTCCGCATCCTTAAAAATTGCGACCTCGGGATGCTCATTCTTTATCCATTCAACCTTTTCGTCCTTTAAGTCACATACCGCGCTAAGCTCGATATCGGGACATTTTCCGTCAAAAATATTTTTTGAATGAACCGAGCCCATATTTCCTATTCCTATAATACCTAATTTAATCATAATGCTTTTCTCCTATCCTTTATCTCAAGCCTAACGACTTTAAATACTCATAGCTTCTCTTAAGACATTCAAAGGGATCTTCGCCATAGCAATTATCCTGCTCAACGAGTAAATATTCCGCGCCTGCCTTTTCCGCTGCGGCTATTATTTTTTTGAAATTCAAATTACCGTCGCCTATGGGCGCCATTCTCTGTTCATCTCCGACAATTATCATATCCTTAAGATGAACACATTGAATTCTTCCCGAAAGCTTTTCAATAACGTCAACGCAATCAGCTCCGCCATACTGCGCCCAATATGTATCAAGGGTTATTCCAAGCTCATTTGCAGGAAATGCTTCGGTTATTTTTTCAAGGATCGTCTTTTTATCCTTGCATTTTGAAAATTCCCAATGATGGTTGTGATAGAACATCTTTCCGCCGTTTTCACGAATAATCCTTGCGCTGTCCTTATAGTTTGCTATGAATTTTTCAAGGCTTTCCTCGTTTACTCCGCCGGGCATTGAGCCGAGACCTATGTATTTGCAGCCGAATTTTTTATGTTTCTCAAGTACCTCAAGCGGTTTGTCCTTAACCTCATCATAGCCCCAGTGAGTGATAGCGCACTCAAGGCCGTTTTTATCAAGCTCTTTTTTAAGCCATTCAGGCTCGAACTCGCAAACTCCTGATATTTGAACGGTTGTATATCCGATATCAGCTACTCTTTTAAGCGATGCAGCAAGCTCCTCGGGTGTTTTGCAATAATCTCTTAAAGTATAAAATTGAACTCCTATTTTCATAATCAATACCTCAAATCTAATCTATCTAATATATTTTTTAGTGCCGATACTCCTGCATCAAATGCTACGTTTTCATTTTCATATGTTTCTATATGATTTATACTCTGTCCGTTTTCAAGCGCAGAAAGTCCGTGAAATTCCATAAGATGCGGTTCAAGAGTCAATACGCTGCCGCCTTGATCTGAGTACATTTTTATCAATTTTTCTACATTTCCTATTCCTGCTCCCGCTTTTACGACTCTTTTGTCCTTTAAAGCATCCTTTATATGCATATAATCGACGTATCCGGAGAGCTTTTCCCAAGCCTCGAGCGTATCAACATCACACTGAACGAAATTTGCGGGATCAAAAACCGCTTTTATTTGAGGAAATTCCTTTAAAATGCTTACGCAACCTTCGATATCATCTCCGAAAATATCCTTTTCGTTTTCGTGACACAGTATAACTCCCTCCGGAGCTGAGTTAACAAAGCTTTCAAGCCTATCAAAAACTCTTTCCCTGTCCTTTGAATAAAAGCTGAACATTCTTATTCTTTGACATTCGAGAATATCACAAAACTCACAAAGCTTCTTAAATTCGTCGAGCTGATTACAAAAATCATCCTCAAGCTTATACTTTCCGACAGGAGAGCCGAGCGACCACACCTTTATTCCGTTCGCGTCAAGCTGCTTTTTTATTTCCTTTATCTTATCATATGAGATGTCCTTTATATTTTCCTTGTCGACACCTCTTATTTCAAGAAGTCCTATACCGTTTCTTTTAAGCGCGTCTATTTGTCCCGAAAGTTCTGTCGACGCTTCATCTGCAAAAGCGCAAAGCTTTATTTCTTTATTCATTTTATACCCCCGAATATGCTGAAAATCCGCCATCTACCGCAACTACTATTCCCGTTACAAAGCCCGATGCGTTATCATCGCAAAGCCACAAAAGCGTACCCAAAAGCTCCTCAGGCTTTCCGAATCGGCGCATTGGCGTTGCATTTAATATTTTTTCCGTTCTAGGAGTAGGATTTCCGTCCTTATCATAAAGCATATCCTTATTCTGCTTTGTTACAAAAAATCCCGGAGCTATTGCGTTTACTCTTATACCCGATGTTGCAAAATGAACCGCAAGCCACTGTGTAAGATTTGAAACCGCTGCCTTAGCCGAGCTATATGCAGGTATCTTTGTAAGGGGCTTGAAGGCATTCATTGAGGAAACATTTATAATATTTCCTCCGTTATCTATCATATCCTTGGCAAACACTTGTGTAGGAAGAAGCGTACCTACAAGATTAAGATCAAAAACAAATCCAAAATCCTCTTTATCCAAATTAAAGAATGTTTTTATATCCTCTCTTGCCTCGTCGCCCTTTTCAAAGTACTCCTTAGCGGTAGTACATCTTGGATTATTTCCGCCTGCACCGTTTATAAGAATATCGCATTTCCCAAGCTTTGATACTATATCCTTATGAACCTCTTCAAGCCTTTGCTTATCAAGAACATTACATTCATAGTAAAGAGCGCACCCGCCCTCAGCCTCAATTTCAGAAGCTACCGTTTTTACATTATCCTCATGCAAGCCTATGAGCGCAACCTTGCAGCCTTCGCTTGCCAATGCCTTTGCAAATGCAGAACACAAAACTCCGCCGGCACCTGTTATTACCGCTATCTTATCTTTAAGCTTCATATATCCCTCTTTATTATTTCTTTAAATTTTTTCATATAGACGTTCCAGTCATATCTTGAAAAGAAATGACTACCCTCTCGCAAATAAAAGCCAACCTCTCCGTCAAGAAAAGCATCGTTTACACAAAGAGCTTCTTTTTCCGGAGCTACAAGACCGTGCTTTCCAAATAATTTCCACGAATACGACGCCATATGACAAGCAAGAAGCTGTCCCTCGTTATCAGCCCACACATCTTCAATAGCTCCGCCTACCATCAAATATCTCGGAGCTATCATGGAAAGGAGCATATGCTGATCAAACGGCGTAGCGTCGATATTATCTATATACTTAAAATAATTCTTACAAAACCAATGCGGAAAAACGCTCGTTATTTCTTTTATAGATTCGTTTTCCTTTGTTTTTCCTCTTGATATTGCAGCTCCGCAGCAGCCGCTTTCATTTGCACAGGTCAAAATAAATCTTTCGTCAAGAGCTGACGTAAGAAGAGCTGTTTTTCCAAGACGTGAGTGTCCGATTATAGCGACATTATTTTTATCAACCTCTTCTCTTGTACACAAATAATCCATACAAGCCGACGCCATATACGACCAAATGCTTATTTTGCTAAAGTCATCAGTGTTTTCCTCGGAGCGCTCAAAAAGTCCGCTAAGACCGTTTGTAAAATCTGTATCATCAGACGAAACATCTGTATAGCAAAAATGAAAAACGCCAAAGCCGTTATCTATTATCTCCTCTGTTGGGCAGTACTTATTTGGAATTTCAGGAACAAAATTTACGCATAAGAATACCGGAATATTCTTTTTATTTGCAGGCAAAATAAGTTCCGTCTTTACCGTATGCTCCTTGCCCTCGTTTTCAAATGTGAAATATATGCTTTCCCATTTTGCCTTTCCTGCAAAGTTGATTCCCTGTGTTTCGGTTTTTATGCTCGGTGTAAGCTTTTTTGGTAAAAATCCGTATTCCTCGCGCAAGAAAAGCTCCTTTAAGCCGTTTTTCTTTTCGAGCCATTCGTCAGCAGATGAAACAGCAAATTCTCCATTCCCGAAAAAATCGGGAATATTTCTTTTTTCAAGTTCTTTATTTATCATTTTTATCACCGCCGTAAAGCATTTTTTCAACACCCTCAAAGAGTCCGACTATGTACGCAGCGCCAAGAGCTCTGTCGTAAAGACCGTATCCGTATTTTCCACGCTCCCCCCATATCATTCTTCCGTGATCGGGACGCACGTAACCGTCAAAGCCCTTTTCCAAAAGAGCCTTTACTATGCCGAACATATCAATAGATCCGCAATCGGTCGGATGCGCTACCTCGCAAAATTCTCTGTCATCGGTTATTAGAATATTTCTAAGATGCAAGAAGTGAATTCTGTCGGCATATTTGCCTGCCATTTTTACAAGATCGTTATCCTTAGATGCGCCAAGAGAGCCTGTGCAAAATGTAAGTCCGTTTGCCTTGCTCGGTACTATATTCAAAAATCTGTCTATATTTTTTTCGCAGGTTATTATTCTCGGCAAGCCAAATATTCCCCACGGCGGATCATCGGGATGTATTGCCATATTAACGCCTGCCTGCTCTGCAACAGGAATAACAGCCTTTAAAAAATTCTCGATGTTTTTCCAAAGTCCTTCTTCACCTATCTCCTTATATTTTTCAATAAGCGATTTAAGCTCATTTTTTGTGTAGCTTTCATCCCAGCCGGGCAAGGAAAGCTCGCTCTTTAAAGGATCCATAGACAAAACAGTATCCTCATTATACGCAAGTGAATTTGAACCGTCGGAGTTTTTGTGCTCAAGCTCACTTCTCAGCCAGTCAAAAACAGGCATAAAATTGTAGCAAATGCATCTTACTCCCGCTTTGCCCAAGCGTCTTATATTTTCGCAGTAATTTTCTATAAGGGTGGGAGCGTTTTCTCCGCCGTATTTTATTTCCTCAGGCACGGGCACGCTTTCTACCACCTCGAAATCAAGAGATGCGTTATTAGCACTTTCTTTAAGCTGTGCTATGCTCTCATATGACCAGACCTCTCCGGGCGAAAATGAATAAACAGCCGATACAATTCCGCTCATTTTCGGTATCTGCTTTATTTTTTCAAGAGTAATAGGATCTTTCTCTCCATACCATCTGAATGTAAGCTTCATATTATTTTTCCTCTATATTAAAGTTTATTACAATTATAGTATACTACATTCATTTTTGCAATTGAATTGTTTTTTTGATCTTTATATATTGTATTTTTAAGCATATTATGTTAAAATATATTCAAAACAGCTTACGGAGAGGTATATGGCGGCTATTGAATATTATGAATCGGAGCTTTTTGCTCTTTCACATTCCTTTGACAAGGAACCCAGAGATACTCATTTTAATCTTCATATTCACGATAATTTTGAAATATATTGCTTGGTTCAGGGGCAGGTTGGATATATCGTAGAGGGACATATCTATTCTCTTTCTCCGGGCGCTATTTTGCTTATGCGTAAAAGCGAAACCCACAAGCTTATCGTCCACAAAAGCGCACCTTACGAGCGCTTCGTTCTTAATTTTAATCCCGATCTTCTTTTGAAAAACGGATTTTCGCCTGATATATTAGATCCGTATCTCAAAAGAGATCTCGGAGAAAGAAATTTATATCTTCCGAGTGAATTTAACGGTCCTGCGCCTATTACCTACTTTGAAAAAATGTTTAGCGAGATCAAAATTTTAAATTCAAAAAACGTTTTGATATCAAATCTTTCATCTCTGCTCGGAGCTATAAATATTGTTTTTTGTAACGAGCCGAAATACAATTACGACAAAAGCTCTTATCAATATATAATTTCATATGTCAATGAAAATTTGACAAATGAGCTTTCGCTTGAAAAAATCTCAAATGATATGCACCTTAGCAAATCTCAAATAAACAGGATCTTCAGAAGTCTTACAGGTGCATCCGTGCACGATTATATTCTTTCCAAGAGACTTCTGCTCTTTCAAGAAAAAATATCAAAGGGAAAAGGCGCTTTACTTGCTTGTCAAGAGTGTGGCTTTCGTGATTATTCATCGTTCTACAGACTGTACAAAAAACGCTTTGGCATTTCTCCTACCAAAAGCATTTAAAAAATTCCCCCGATTGATTTATATCAATCGGGGGTTTTATATTTCTACAAATATTTTGAAAACTCCTTTAAATACTCAAGATCAAGACGAGCGATTATTTCTTTTTCGCTAAGAGTGTTTTTGCCTTGCTCTATACTTTTTAAAATTGCGTAAAATATGCTCCTTCTTATCGATATTAGTATAGAGCGCTCTATCCAATATGCAAATTCTGTTTTCTCATGAAGGTCTTCGAGCTTTTTCA
This sequence comes from Clostridia bacterium, assembly GCA_017623355.1. GTDB lineage: Bacteria > Bacillota > Clostridia > Oscillospirales > CAG-272 > RGIG2000. The sequence continues at coordinate 1,353 of JAGAPG010000033.1, read as the reverse complement.
TTTTTATATAAAGCTCCACTCCGTCCGAGATATCTCTCCAAAGATCAACAAAGGCAAAATCAAAATTTTGCTCCTTCATTTCGTTTTCGGCATAGAAAAACGCATCACCTTTTACGAGCTTTATTTTTTCTTTGTTTTCAAAGTGAGGCAATATGTTTTCGCAAAAGAGCTTTATCACGTTTTCATCGCGCTCTATAACCGTTACGGAGCTGACGTTTTCCTTGAGGCTTGCCATATAAGCGTAATATCCCAGCCCAAGACCAAAAACGGCTATTTTCCCGTGAGCGCGTTCTATCGGCTCTTTCATAGTTTCTATTTCGTTTGGCTTTATTGCCATCCACTCTACTCCGTTTTCAAAAACCGTCGGAAAAGAAAATTCTTCGTCAAAAAAGCCTATATTACACACCTCTCGAAAATCGTCGAAAAGCGTATAATCATCGCGAACAAATGCCTCGTACGGAGCGTATTTTTGGTAGGAAAGTGACCAATTTCCTTGCTTTTTGTCGGTTATTTTAATATTTTTAAAATAAGGATCGTTTTTATATTGCTCGGGGGATAATTTTTTTATCGATGGGATAAAATATTCGTACTCCATTTTTCTTTCAAGCTCAATATCCTCTATAAAAGCAGAGGAAATAAAGGATGTAAATGCGCTTTCATCGAAGGCTTTATTTCCACCCGTTATATCGGTCATTATTTCTGAAGTTACAAGTCTTTCATAATTATTAAGATATTTCGCGCATATATTCAAAAAAAGAGCGTTTTTATTCATTCTTTCTTTAATTTCATTTAACGTCATTTTATCACCACCTTATAATATTTTAACATATATTTTTTATTTAAGCAATAGAAAAGCACGGATTTGCTCCGTGCTTTGTTGTATTTTACTGCTCGTCAGTTGTGGGAACTACGGCTACGCTAACGCTCTTTATTGCTTCAAGAATTGCCTTGTATTCTGCATTTTCGGAGTCGTTTATCGTTTCATCGTCGGTAAGCGTTTTTTCTGCTATATATCTTAATGTTACTGCGTTTACGCTTACTGCCTCTGCTCCAACGGTTGCGCTTGCTTCCTCAAGTGATGTTTCGTTCTGAATGAAGCTCATATTTCCGTTTCCGTCAATTACGTAAAGTGTTATAACAAGCTTAATGTCTACGAGTGACGCTACGTTTGAGAATCCGCTGATCGTATACTTGATAGTCGTATAGTTTTCATTATTCTCAGATACCATAACTCCCTTACCGCCTGTATATGCGTTAGTATTATCGAACGTTACGTTTGATGCGTTCGACATTACTATTCCGTAGGTAAGCTTTGTGTTATTGTAAAGATTGTATGCTTTAAGCGCGTCCGTA
>JAGAPG010000032.1 GCA_017623355.1 Clostridia bacterium | reverse complement strand
CTTTCTTAGATTTTCATTTTTACTTTTATTTCTATTTATATTTTAACATATACAGTAATTACTGTCAATAGGGCAAAATAAACTTTGTTAAAAATAGACAAATTTCGACACCGATTTTTGGTCATTTTAACCAAACCCTTTCCCAAAACAAAAAAGCCGTTTCAAACGGCTTTTTGTTTATAAAGACTGTAAAAATATTTCGTTTCCGCGCTTTGTATACCATTTGAATTTAACTGCTTTTCCGTTCAAAAGGTATGTGTCGGGAGTGGTTGTTTCCATCCAATCAACAGGAACGAGGTCATCAGCCTGCTTCGAGGCTATCTCGTATGCGCGCTTTAGCTCGATAAGCTCTGCTTCGCTAAGCACTCCGGGCTTGCAGGATACAAAAAGCGGAGATCCGCTTTGCGCCAAAGCCATAAGCCATTCTCTGTTCTGTTCCCACGAAATCGCTCCCGTAATTCCTACACAATCGGCATCCGACATAAAGAAGCTTCCATTTTGACAGTTTCTGAACGCGAGTGTATTTACGCCCATTTTAGAGGTTCTTGACCATTCAAAGCCACTTGTATCGTCGCCTGTTCTGTTAAGCTGATGATAGGTCGCGCAAAGATGTCCTATACAGTTACATCCGATTATAACTGCTCCGCTTGAGTTTTCCTTTATCACCTTATAAAAATTCTTGACAATCTCGGCGCTCGTTTTCGTCTTATCGTAGAAGCTCCAACCGTTATCGGTTATCTTATCGTTCATCTCGAAGCCCCATTTTCCAAAGATATCAAATGTGGAAAAATCATGCTTTATAAGCTCGTAGCCCCACTTTTTTGTAAGAATCTCAGTTATATTTTTCACATACTCCAAAACCTCGGGGTGCGAAGGATCAAGCGTCTTATCGTTTCTTGAAAGATACCAGCACTCGGGCACTTCTATTTTTCTTGCGCTTCCGTCCTTGCCGTTTATAAGATATCTTACCCAAATTCCTGGGCGCGCGCCAAGTGAGCGCATCGTATCCGCAAGAGCTTTCATATCGGGAAATCTTTCATTACCTATATCCCAAGGAGCATCTGTAGGATTAGGCTGCCAGCCGTCGTCTATAACCATATACGGCGCGTTTTCGCAATCCTTACACATTTTCATAAGAAGTCTTGTGTCGGAAATTATCTCATCGTGCGAGCTTTTTCCGTACGCGTAGTACCAATTGTTTGATCCGTACACCTTATGGTTAGGCAAATAGGGCTCGGGACTCATTTCCGAGCAGAATTTCTGCAAGGCTCTGTACGCGCTGATGCTCTTATATTCCTTAAAAAGAACCGTCGCACATTCAAGCATTCTGCCGCAAAGCTCTGTTCCGTTTCCGCCGTTTCGTATATCAAGCCAAAGAGTAACTCCCTCGGTATCATATTGCCAGAAGCACATAGCGTTTGGACAAACCTTAACGCCAAAGCATTCGGTAAATCTTCCGCTATAATCAAAATTACTGTCCGAGCCGTTTGAAGCTGCAATATACCAAGGCATACATCTTTCGGGGCGTATGCTTTGCCATTGGAGATCTCCGTATCCGCGCTCGTAGGCATCGCCCAATATCTTTACGTCCTTTCTCGTTTTTTCATTCCAACGAAGCTGAACGTATTTTGCCCCCTTTTCGTAAGCTGTCGCAATCACCTTTAACGAATCATTCTCAAGCTCAAGGATTATTTTTCCGTCCGTCCCCTCAAGCAACGTATTTTTCGCATCATTCAAAAATTCGTTCTTGGATTTATCGGAATAATATATTGCCGCATAATCGGGAATTCTTATTTTCATATTTTCTCCTTAGGCATTAAATTTTTCGATATGAGCAAGTGTCTTTTCAACAAGCTCATCAATGCTCACCTTTTCGTGTCCGAGTATTTGTGTCTGGAGCTTGCCGTTTATGGGAGCTGTCCATTTTTCATCTATGGCATCTATTCCGTACATCATACCGATTATAGATCCGACTGTCGCGCCGTTGCAATCGGTATCAAAGCCTGTTTCCACCGCCATACAAATGGATTTTGAATAATCACCCTCTCCGTAGAGAAGCGATGCTACCACGATAAGCGCGTTAGATATCGTATGACACCAATCGTGTCCGTTCTTGTTATTGTATCTTGAATGGATCTTATTAAACGCATCGTCCTTCGTCGCGCCGTTCTTATAATCGCAAATAAGCTCCGTCACCTGAGCGTAAAGCCTTGATTTCTTAGGTATTTGTGCAAGACCGCCAAAGATAACGTCCTCGATATTCTCAACTGTGTGTGCGCAGGCAAGCATAGCAGAAATAAACATCTCGCCGTAAATTCCGTTCTTGATATGAGAAATTGACGCATCTCTCCAAGCCATTTCAGCCGCCTTTTCGGGATCGGATGTTATATATCCGTAATAATCTCCGCGTATTTGCGCACCTATCCATTCTCTGTACGGATTTCTGAAAAGCGCGGTATCCGGGGGCATATACTGCATAAGATAGTTCCTGTATGCAACTCTTTCGGCGGTGCAATACGCATTTCTGCCTTGATATCTTATCCATGTTTCAAGCACGTCGCGCGGTGTGAATTTATCACCGTAATCATCAATCATACATTGCGCCATTACCGTATAGTTAGTATCGTCGTCAAAGGGGGCACTGTCAGATATTTTATCAATACAGGGTCTGTTTCTTATCCAAGCGCAATCGTCCTTTTTTGCTATTTCGTCGCTTATATCGGTGGATTTTATGTATCTCGAAAGCGGGAAATTTCCGCTTGATTTAAGGATATCGTGTATAACATTTGTCCAAGCGCACTCGACCGGCTTGCCAAGCAAGCATCCGCAGATTCTTCCGTACCAAGCGCCCTCAATTTTCTTTTTAAGCTCTGTTTTTGCGTTTGCTTCATTTTTATAAACGGAAAGATCTCTTTGTGCCTTTATTCCTTCAAGATCCGAGGGCTCGATATATTCGTATCCCTCTCTTATGGGAAGATCAAGCACAAGCTCGCCAAGCGCATCGGCTATGCGATCCTTATATTCTCCGCTTGGCATATTTGCCGCAGCCATAAAAACATCCTTGTATTTCTCTATATCCAAGCCTTCCTCAAAGCTTTGCTGATATTCTGTATTTAATTCCTTGGAGTATACCTCCCAAGGATGAAATTTTTCGGGTTGAATTTTCAATTTCATATTTTTCTCCTTATTTTATAGCTATTGTATTTATTGATTTTCTCGGCAAAACGTACGAAACGCCCTCAAGAGTGATTATTTTTTCCGTTTCGTGCGGATTTGAAACAACAAGAATCCTTTCTCCGTCGGGATTTTCAAATGCTAAGCAGTTTGATGAAAACTCTCCCTTAGCTTCAACATATCTCGCTCCGCGCTTTACAAAGTGCGAAAGATGCTTCATCATATAAAATTCGGGAGTCAAAACGCCCTTGTCTCCGTTTACGCGGATAAGCGAATTCTGCTTCCAGCCCCAGGTGCTGCTGCCGTCGCCCTCAAGAGCAATATTCCAATAAACATATGCCGAAACGCCCTCTCTGAAATATACGCGTATCATTTCATAAATATAAAGCATATATGTCCAGGAGTTTTCGCCGTTTCCGCATTCGCTCTCGGTCTGGATGATTTCAAGCTCGGGATAATCGTCAGCCGTGCTGAAAAGAGACCATTTTCCTGCCCACTGATAGCCAACACCCTTTATGTATTTTCTTGCCTTTTCATCCTGCATAGCTGTACCAAGATACTGATAATATCTTGATATCGGCCATCTGTTATCTCCCTCAGGACCGTTTATAGTTCCGAAAAATATATCAACGCCCGAGCCCTCAAGCGCCTTTCCGAGATAATTTCCTATAAAGTGAGTGAGCATTTCTCCACTCCACACGCACGACGGAAATATCTGATTACTGCATGGCTCGTTTTGAGGATGGATATGAACAAGCGGAATGCCTCTTTTATGATATTCGTCAACGTATTTTCTGAAGTAAAGCGCGTACGCCTTGAAGTTTTCCTCGGTGGCGTTGAATATTCCGTTGCTGTACGCCCTTCTCGTTTTGAGCCAAAGAGGCGGACACCAAGGAGATGCAAACATCTGCATCTCGTCCTGACGGGAAAGCGCCTCTTTTATAAGAGGAATCAAATACTTTTCATCTCTCTCAACCGAAAAATTCTTCATTTCGTAATCGCCGTCTGTTTCATTGTATGAATAAAAATCAGTTGCAAAATCACTTGCGCCCATTGGTGTTCTGCAATAATTGAAGTTTGCCTTATCCTTGTCAAAAAGCTCATCAAGAAAAAATTTTTTATCCTCGCTTGAAAGCTTATTAAGGGCAATAGCTCCAAGCTCGCTAAAGCAAGTACCAAAGCCTCTTACGCTTTGCTTTTTATTGCCGAATGAGATTTTTATGCCCTCTTTTTCGGTGCATTTTCCCTCTTGCCATCTGCTTTGCTCTGTTGTAGTTATTATCATATGATTTCTCCCTGTAGACTTATCATGATATTATACGGCGCGGCAAGCCTGCCGTTAATTTTATTCTATCATAATTCTTTTATCTTTTCAACCGATTTTTTCCCTTTTTATATCTTTATGAACAATAAAAAAAGCGGTGATTTATACAAATCACCGCTTTTTGGTTATTTTAACAAAGCGCATTTTTATTTTCCGAGTATTTCATCACTTAGGGATATTATTTTTTCGGAATATTTTTTTCTGCGTGATTCAAGTATTGTCTTGTACATAGGATAATTTACGCACACGAGTCCAATACCAAGCACTCCTATTACTATACCCAGTATCATTGAGCCCTCGATAACGCTCATAGCAAAGCACATTCCTGTTCCTAAAACAAGCGCGGCTATTACACCGAAAACATATGCAAATATCTGCGCAGGCTTTTTCACCTGTTTATCAAGCCTTCTGAGCCTTTCAACGTCCGTTTGCTCTCTTGAAATATACTTGCTTCTTATTTTGTTTACCTCTGAAAATTGATTGTTCATAATTATCCTCCAAAACATTTTTATTTACGCTCTTATTGTATAGCATAAATGTTTAAGAAAAAACAATCTTTTTTAAAAGGGTTGTATTTGTTTTGTTAAGATTTTGTAAAACGCTCGTTTATCAAAGCCGTATATATCGCTATAAGGATTTGCGAAGGAAGATAGAAAACCCAAGCAACATTAAATCCGGGATGCGCGATTTTATATATTAATGAGCTTTCGCTCACGTCAAAATATACGCCTATCGCGCTTGAGAGCCCTATTAAAATATCGCACATTATAAAAAGGGTGAGAGCGATCGCAAAAATTCGCATCTTTCTTCCCTGAGTATACGAAAAAACGACACTTGTCGCCAAATTTGCGATATAAAAAAGAGATATAACACTAAGAAAATCCGTTTTATCTCGTATCACCGAAACCATAACAGCCTCTGCTATTAAAATAGCGCAAGCACGCACACAGATGTGGACCTTTTTGCGTTTTTCGTTACTGTCCGAAAGATAAAGATATAAAAAATAACACGTCTGCGTAAGCGAAAAAAACACCATTCCCTCACTCTGCCTTATCGGCTCTGCAAGAACCAAAAAAGAATCGGCGCACATTGTAAATAACAGTCCGAGCTGTATAAGCGCGCTTTTGCTTTTTACATCAAGAAAAAGCAAGCTGAACAAAAACGCGCACACTATAGACAAAAATGATGCTACGGCTGTAAAATCCGCATCGGATACAAATATAAAATACGCCAAAATCGCTTCAATAAGCACAAATATCCCACACAGGGTAGCGAGTTTTTTATTTTTTATCATTGTTCTCCTGAAAAGCTAAGCCCGCAAATGCGGGCTTAGTCAATTTTATTTAAGCTTTCCCTTGCCTTTAAGAAGCGCGTGCTTCTCATCCCAAAGCTTTTGCGAAAGGTCTACGTAATAGTTATGAGGATTTTCAAAGCGAAGCACCTCGTCCCACATTGATTCGAGCTCTTTTTTGCAATAATTTCTTATTTCCTCGACACTGGGTGACGTGTAAATACATTTTCCGTTCTCAAATATCGGGACAAGAAGCTTTCTTAAAACATAATTATCCATCACCTTGCGTTTCCAAACGTGATCGGGATCAAAAAGCTCATATGGAGCATTTTCATCAATCGCCTCACCGTGTACCGTTATAAGGTCTGCCTCCGCCTTGCCCGTTTCCTTGCCGTAAAATCTATAAAGCTCTTTAAAATCAGGATTGGTTATCTTTGCGGGATTTTCACTAATTTTGATTTTTGGAATGATGTTTCCATCCTCGCCCTCTACTGCACAAAGCTTGTACACGCATCCGAACACAGGCTCGCTCTTAGATGTAATAAGACGCTCTCCGACGCCAAACGCATCTACCCTTGCGCCCTGCATAAGTATATCTCTTATTATATATTCGTCAAGCGAATTGGAAACTACTATCTTGCACTCACAAAGCCCGTTTTCATCAAGCTTTTTACGAACCTTTTTAGTAAGATAGGTTATATCTCCCGAATCAATTCTGACGCCTGCGTGCTTCCTCTGCTCATCATTAAGACATTCCTTAAACGCCTTTATGGCATTTGGAAGACCGCTTGATAAAACATCGTAAGTGTCAATAAGCAACGTAGCATTGTCGGGATAAAGCTTACAATATGTCGAAAACGCTTCGTATTCATTATCAAACATCTGCACCCACGAATGAGCCATAGTTCCGCCTGCGGGAGTTTTAAACATCTGATCCGCTATCGTGCAAGCGGTTGACGAGCATCCGCCTATATATGCTGCCCTTGCACCGTAGATTGCCGCGTCAGGTCCGTGAGCTCTGCGTGAGCCAAACTCGGAAACAGGTCTGCCGTCTGCTGCTCTTACTATTCTTGATGCCTTAGTTGCCATAAGGCACTGATGATTGAATATAAGCAAAACAAAGGTTTCTATAAACTGAGCCTCGGGCGCAGGAGCGCGAACCGTCATAATAGGCTCTCCCGGAAAAATAACAGTACCCTCCGGAACCGCCCAGATATCTCCTGTAAATTTGAAATTTCTAAGATATTCTAAAAATTCCTCATCAAATATTTTTTTACTGCGCAAATATTCTATATCACCGTCGTTGAATTTTATAGACTTGATATATTCTATTATCTGCTCAAGTCCGACAGCAATAGCATATCCGCCACCGTCGGGAACCTTTCTGAAAAACACATCAAAATAAGCAATCTGATCCTTTATGTGAGAGTGAAAATATCCTCTTGACATAGTTATCTCGTAAAAATCGCAGAGCAAAGTAAGATGTCTTTCACTTATATTCATAAAAAATCCTCCAAAGAAAAATTTTTATACCGATTTATCTTGAAATTTTATCCGTATAATAATATAATAGAATAAAAGAAAAGGAATTTCAAGCCTTTTTCGCAAAAAACCGGGAGAAAGAACTATGAAAGACGGATTTATCAAGATAAGATGTATCTCACCCGAGATAAAGGTTGCCGATGTAAGCTTTAATACTGCAAAGATAATTCAAAGCATTTGGGATGCCGAGCGTGACGGAGTAAAGCTCGCCGTTTTTCCCGAGCTTTCTATAAGCGCATACACCTGCGCGGATCTGTTTTTACAGCCATCTCTTATAAACGCTTGCGAAAAGGCGGTTGAAAGCATAAAAGAGGCGAGTCGCGGGAAGGATATTCTCGTTTTCGTAGGCGCTCCTCTTAAAAACGGAAATGCGCTTTACGATTGCGCCGTTGCTATCTGTAACGGTAATATTCTTGGCGTTATTCCGAAAAAATATCCGTCATGTGCCGAGGATACCTGTGAGACAAGATATTTTTCCTCTCCAAGCGGTAAAGAAGCGCAAATATCTATTCTTTCCTCAAGCTATCCTTTTGGAAACGATCTTTTGTTTAAATGCTCCTCAATGCCCGAGCTTACTGTTGGATGTGAGATAGGCTCCGATCTTTGGTCTGTGTCATCACCAAGCGAGGCGCTCTGCCGCGGCGGCGCTACGCTTATAGTTAATCCGAGCGCTTGCTCCGAGGGCGTTTCAAGAGATGACTTCAGACGTCTTATGTGCAAAGCAAAAAGCGCATCCTTGATCTGCGCTTACGCATACTGCGATGCAAACGAAAACGAAAGCACAACCGATTGCGTATTCTCCGCGCACAACATTATATGCGAAAACGGAGCTGTTTTAAAGGAATCAAAGCCATTTGAGAGCGCAGACGGAGAATGTACAAGCGAAATAGATACTTTTAAGCTCTCGTATTTCCGCAAAAAATCCACCGCTTATCCAAATGAAAATTTGATGAGAACGATTTCGTTTGATCTCAAAAACGAAAAAGCCGTTCTTACAAGATATATACCCTCTCATCCCTTTATTTGTGAGGATAAAACTCAAATGAAGGAGCGAGCCGAGGCTATTCTCACTATGCAATCCCGCGCCTTGGCAAAGCGACTCAAGGCGTCATACGCAAAATGTGCGGTCATCGGTATTTCAGGCGGACTTGATTCTACTCTTGCTCTGCTCGTTGCAATACGAGCCACTGACTATCTCGGATGGGAAAGAGCTCGTATTCACGCCATAACGATGCCCTGCTTCGGCACGACTCAAAGAACGAAATCCAATGCAACGGAGCTTTGCGCCTCTCTTGGCGTTTCATTTGATACTATCGACATTTTAAATTCGGTAAATCTTCACTTTGACGATATCGGTCACGCAAAAGACGACCGAAACGTAACCTATGAAAACGCGCAAGCTCGCGAGCGTACGCAGATACTTATGGATTACGCAAACGACAGGGGCGGTCTTGTTGTCGGTACGGGCGATCTTTCCGAAATTGCTCTTGGCTGGTCAACATATAACGCCGATCATATGTCGATGTACAATCCAAACTGCTGTATTCCAAAAACTCTCGTTCGTCATCTTGTAGACCACATAGCCTGCACTCTTGACGAAAAAACAAAAAAAATATTGCTTGATATTCTCGACACTCCCGTTTCCCCGGAGCTTTTGCCACCGGAGCAAAACGGAAATATCGCGCAGAAAACAGAGGATCTTGTAGGTCCTTACGACCTTCACGACTTCTTCCTGTATCACTTCGTAAGATTGGGATATGCCCCTTCAAAAATATACCGGCTTGCAAAAATAGCCTTTGACGGCATTTTCTCGCCCGATATCATTTATAAATGGCTTGAGGTGTTTATAAAACGCTTCTTCTCTCAGCAATTCAAGCGTTCCTGCTCCCCTGACGGAGTAAAGGTCGGAACTGTCGCTCTTTCTCCAAGAGGAGAATTTAAAATGCCGAGCGATGCCGGCGCATGGGTTTGGCTTGATGAGCTGAATAATAATAAAGATTAAGAAAGGATTTTGTAAAATGGATAAAATTTTAAAGCTTTTAGAGGATGACGCAACCCTTACGGCATCAGATCTTGCAACGATGCTCTCAAAGGAGGTTGGCGACATCAAGGATATTATTGAAAAATACGAAAAGGACGGCGTTATTCTGGGATATCAGACAGTTATCGACTGGGATAAAACCGATCGCGAATACGTAAGCGCACTCATTGAAGTAAAGGTAATGCCTCAAAGAGATCGCGGATTTGATAAAATTGCCGAAAAAATATACAACCACCCCGAGGTAAAGAGTCTTTATCTTATGTCGGGCGGATTTGATTTTACAGTTATTATAGAGGGAAAGACTATGAAGGAGGTCGCCTATTTCGTGGCGCAAAAGCTTGCTCCTATCGAATTTGTAACATCGACCGCTACTCATTTCGTGCTCAAAAAATACAAGGACAAGGGCGTTGTATATAAGACACAGGAAGTTGACGAAAGAGGAAATCTTGCTTTATGATGGATTATAATTCCCTTTTGTCTAAAACGGTTCTTGATATGAAGCCCTCGGGCATTCGTAAATTCTTCGATATTCTTTCGGAGATGAACGATGTCGTGGCTCTTACCGTAGGTCAACCTGATTTTGTTACCCCTTGGCATATAAGAGAGGCTGCTATTGACAGCCTTGAAAAGGGCAAGACCTACTATACGTCAAACGCAGGAACTACGGAGCTTCGTGAGGAAATATCAAAATATATGCTTCGCAGATTCGATCTTAATTACTGTCCAAAAAACGAAATAATCGTTACAGTAGGCGGAAGCGAGGCTATCGATATCGCGCTTCGTGCTGTTATAAATCCCGGTGACGAGGTGATATTGCCTTCTCCTTCGTTCGTTTGCTACGGTCCTATCGCGGATATGTGCGGAGCGTCGGTCAAGATCATCGAAACTAAGGTTGAAAACAATTTCAAGCTCACTCCCGACGAGCTAAGAGAGGCTATCACGGATAAAACAAAGCTTCTTATACTTCCGTTCCCGAACAACCCGACAGGTGCCATCCTTACAAAAGAGGAGCTCGAGGCTCTTGCCGATGTTATAAGAGATACTAACATTTTGGTTCTTTCCGACGAAATATACGCTGAGCTTACATACGGCAGACGCCACGTTTCCTTCGCTTCTATAGACGGAATGTGGGAAAGAACTATCGTTGTAAACGGCTTCTCAAAGGCTTATGCTATGACGGGCTGGCGTCTTGGCTTTGCTTGCGCTCCGCACGATATTGCGGTTCAAATGCTGAAGATACATCAGTATGCTATAATGTGCTCACCGACGGTTTCCCAATTTGCGGCTCTTGAGGCTATTAAAAACGGTGACGAGGATATCGAATTTATGCGCGCTGAATACAACCGCAGACGTGTGTTTATTCTTGAAGGGCTTCGCAAGATCGGAATAGAATGCTTTGAGCCTGAGGGCGCATTCTATATTTACCCGAATATAGGTAAATTCGGTCTTTCAAGCGAGGAATTTTGCGAAAGACTTTTGTACGATTATAAATGCGCGATAGTTCCCGGAACTGCTTTTGGCAAATGTGGAGAGGGCTTTGCAAGAATATCGTATGCATATTCCGTAAAGCATATTTCCGAGGCACTCGACCGAATAGAAAAATTCATAAAAACGCTTAAATAAAGATAAAAGCAGTGCACGCAGCACTGCTTTTTTATTCTCACTGATTATTATAAGAAAAAGAACGGAAGTATGTAAGAAAGTATTTTCAACAAAATATAAGAAAAGCTCATCATCATTTTTCTTCTCCTCCTCTTTCATAATGCCCAAAGCATCAAAACCTGCTTCTACATTTATAGTATATCACCAATGACACTAAAAGTAAATAGACAGCTGTTCTTTTCTTTGTGTTTTTTCTATTGAAAGATCCTGCTTTTTTATGTATAATTATTTTAAGCTAAAAGTATATTTTTTTGGTTTTTACAAATTATTAAAGAGGGCTTTATGAATAAACAATCCCCAAAAATAAAAAAATCGAGGAAAAAAGCAATTTTGATATCGGTAATATGCGCTATTGTAAGTATTCCTCTTGTTATGATCCCCGTAATGACCGTTATAATTTATGAATCAATATTCAGCTTCAGGTGCCAAACCGAGCTTAACGCAAGCTTTTCGGTAGAGGAATTTGACGGCATTTATCTTGAGCGCAGCGACTTTTCATCCGACGGAGCTTGCCTTGCGGGATACAAATATTCGTCCCCGGATACAAAAGCAAAGGGTGTTGTCGTTCTTTCTCACGGCCTTGGCGGAGGAGGGCAAAACGGATATATGCCTATAATAGCTCATTTTGTCACACAGGGATATTATGTTTTCGCATATGATGCGCGTGGAAACGATAATAGCGAGGGCGATGATATTGAAGGGCTTCCACAGGGAGTTGTCGATCTTGATAACGCAATTCGTCACGTGAAAGAGATTTCCGAATACAATGAGCTTCCCATTATGCTTTTCGGACATAGCTGGGGCGGATATTCCGTTGGAAACGTTCTCAACATTCATCCCGATATAAAGGCGGCGGTCATAGTCGCGGGCTTTAATGAATCAGAGGATATGCTCCTTTTTCAAAGCCAAAAATACGTCGGAGCATTAGCTAACGCTCTGCTTCCCTATGTCGAGCTTTACGAAAAAATTAAATTCGGCAGTGAATATACGTCTATCTCGGCTATCAGCGGAATGAGCGATTCGAGCGCAAGCATTCTTCTCGTCCAAAGCAGTGACGATACCACCGTTCCTTCGGAATACGGATATGAAAAATTTTATAAAAGCTTCAAAAGCAACGAAAGATTTGAATTTATTTTATACGAAAAAAGAGGTCATACGGATCTTTTATATTCAGAGGATGCTATCAAATACAGAGAGGCTTTAAGCAGGGATTATTATTTATATCTCGAAAAAGCATCTCTTAAGGATACGGAAAACGCCAAAAACGAATTTATGCAAAAAAATCTTGATAAGAAAAAATATTTTGAATTAAATTCCGAGCTTATGAGCAAAGTCATAGAGCTTTACGATAATTCAAGCAAGTAAAAGCGTGGTGCTGAGCATTACGCTTTTTATTTGATTTTTAAAATTTATCTTCCATTTTGAGAAGGCTTGTGCTATACTTTAATAAAAAGCACTTCGGAGGATTATATGAATTTTGATATAAGCATTTTTGAAAACAGAAAAAAGAAGGGCTCGCCTTTTCTTGCGGCACACAGAGGCGTTTGCGGCGCGAATATTCCCTGCAACACCCTTTTATCATATAAAATCGCGTTGGAGCAAGGAGCCGACGTGGTTGAAATAGATGTTTCAAAATCAAAGGACGGTAAATTTTACGCATTCCATCCCGGCATGGAGCACGTATTCTTAAAGAGCGACAGATGGATATCTCAAATGGATTCGTCCGAGGTTGAGGCTATGTATCTCGTAAATGCAGATTCAGTACCCACAAGCTATAAGGTTCCAAAGCTTCATGAGGTTCTTGCTCTGCTCAAGGACAAGGCGTACATTAACGTAGATAAGTTTTGGATAGACGTTGAAGGTATATCCGCTGAAATACGCAAGGCGGGCGTTGAAAAGCAGGTAATCGTAAAAACGGGAACTGACGAAAAAAGTCTTGCTGACGTAAAAAAATACGCGCCTGATTTTATGTTCGTTCCTCTCGTTCGCCACAAGGATACTGTAACTGACGAGCTTATTTCTGCCGGTGTCAACGTTATCGGCGCTGAGATCCTTTTTGACAAGGAAAGTGACGAATGTATCAGCGACGAATATATCGAAAAAATGCATTCCAAGGGACTTCTTATCTGGGCAAACTCAATAATTTACAATGAAAAGGACGTTATAAGCGCGCATCATACCGACGACGCTTCCTTGGCGGGCTCTCCCGATATCGGTTGGGGCTGGCTTATTGATAAAAAGGTTGATTTCATTCAGACAGACTGGCTTCTTATGTTAAAAGATTATATAAGCAAAAGAACAAACTAAAATAAACCGACTCATTAAGAATAAAAAACAGGAATTTTTAAAAATTCCTGTTTTTTAATTTATTGTTTTAAAGTTTTATTTGGATTCGTTTTTGGAAAGAATTTTTCTTACGCATATGTTGAGTCCGTGAATTATAGCGCACATAGCAAAGATAGCTATGAATACCAAAAACGGCATTACAAACGGTCCCCAAGAGGTTTCATCAATTCCGAGCAAGCCACCCTTAACAAAGAACCAATCGTAGCTTCTGCCCTCTCCGTCCCAGTTATTATACATATAGTTTCCGATAAGCGCCCATACGGTTATTATTCCAACCGCTACAGCTTCCTTCCAAAGCTTTCTTATATCGAGCTTTATCATATCCGTTGCGATAGATACAAGAGCCCAGATAAACATAAGTCCGTGGAAAACAAATGTTTGAATTACCTTGTAGCTCCAAGGAAGTATATCTCCAAGCGCGCTGCCCGGATATGTTATATACATAAGCGAGGCAACAAGCGTAAGGCAGCAGATAACATCCCTCAATTTTTCAAATTTCTTATTGAACTGAGCAAACGGAACCCAAATAGACATAAACGTACAAATATGGAATGGTAATTTATCTATATATCCGCCATAGCTAACGCCTGCAAGAGGCATAAGGAAAAAATCAAGAATATATACTGCAGGCAAGGCAATTGCCAAAATATTTAAAAACTTAGTTTTACATTCGATAGGCTTGTTCTTGAAATAAACGGAAAGCGCGATTCCGCCGCCGATTATTAATATTATGTATGCAATATGCCAAGGGTCAAAAACATCTATTGAAACTTTGCCCTCGGTGGTTGATAAAATTTTTCTTACAAATTCATTCATCTTTGATGTCTCCTCTCATATTTATCCTTTAATACCGTATACCAACGATCCTCCTCCTTAAGAGCAATCTGCTCATAGGTTATCGTTATAAGAAGTCCGATCGCAAGCGCGATAAGTCCGATCGTGCCGGTATTGAGCCAAGGAATATTCTCAAAAGGCTTTTCTATAAGATACATAGGATTAAGCTCAGCCGTGTCGTAGCCTGTCATATAGCAAAGAGCTATTATTATTCCGCCGTCTGCTAAAAGAAGCATAAGAACCGCTACTATACTTATCATATTATCAAACCGTATCCTTATATAATGTCCAACAAGCAGGAACAGCACTCCAAGAAGCATTGTTGAGTGGCTGAGCATTCCCTTCAGCACCTCGTAATCTGTAAACGTAGGGGTTGATGCATAGTTTTCATTAACAACGATACCGAGTATTCCGCCGACCATTCCAAGATAGAATGTCATTTCAGCCATTATCTTAAATGCTTTTCCCTCTTTGTTTTTCATAAAAGCCGTGATAAGTAAGAGCCACATAGCTATATTACACGGATATATTGGAAGAAGCATAGATGCTCCTACATCCGGCGTGCCCGTTTGAAAGAACGACACATATGCACTGCTGAAATGAATAACAACGGTTATTACCGCAAAAAATTTAAGTGCGAAGTCCTTGTGCTTTTGCTCCTTTGCAAAGCGAGATAACAGAATGAGAATTGCTACGGTAATGATTGCTGATATGATCATATACAAATTATGACCCAAATTGAACATATACCTTCTCCTTCGACATTTTTGTTCATTTTAACACGAAACGCTTATTTTTGCAACATATTAAAATAATAAATATAAATTATGAATAAAAATTAACAAATTATTATTACAGTATATGAGAGATAAAGAAAAAAATGGCAAAGACCCCTTTTCTTTGCCATTTTTGTTTTTTAAATAAACGGAGATATAATGCTCACGATCCAAATTGCTAAAATGATGAAAGGAAGCACGAACTTCATATACTTCTCCATCCATCTTTGAACCTTAAAGCCCTTGCCCGTATTTGCTTCAAGCATATAATTCTCAAAGCCCCAGCCTTGCTTGCCCCACGTACAGAACAAAACTATAACGAGAGAACCGCCCGGCAAAAGAATATTACTTACTATATAGTCCTCAAGGCTCATAATATCGCCTATCTTTCCAAACGTTACGCCCGACCAAGCATTTGTGCCGAGAACGCAAGGGAGTGAAAGCAGGAATATTACAATACCGTCAATTATACAAGCCTTTTTCTTGCTCCAGCCAAAAAGCTCCTGAGTGCAGGAAAGAATATTCTGGAACACCGCAAAGATAGTCGAAAGCGCCGCAAACGACATAAAGAGGAAGAAAAGCGCTCCCCATACACGTCCGCCCCACATATTATTAAATACTTGGGGGAGTGTCTGG
>JAGAPG010000031.1 GCA_017623355.1 Clostridia bacterium | reverse complement strand
ACCATGGATATTTACACTGACTTCAGAGAGAAGTCATTTGAAAGCGCTGCAGCCCTATTAAACAAAAACTTTGATGTCAAAAAGTAGTCAAAAAATCGCAAAAATCTTATAAATAAATCATTTTCAAACTGTTCGAGTCTTTGCGCCCCTGCCAAAAAATCCAAGTCTTACGACTTGGATTTTTTCATTTGTGTCCGCAGAACACAACATCATTTGCGTGCTTGCACGCGACATCATTTAAGCGTCAGCTCAACATCATTGCCGCCCCACGCGGCACAAATGAACAAGGTTGAGGCGTTGCCTCAAATGAAGTGGGCTTGCGCCCAATGATGTTACGCTTCGCGCAAACGGAATTAGACCGGTATTTTGTGCGCTGAAATAGAGTTGATTTTTAGTCTAAAGTATGCTATAATGGATACGAAAAGACGGTGATATCGTGAGAGAAGATAAGCTCGGGGATCTTTCAATAAAGTTATCCGTTGATGTTCTGAAATTAACCAAAGAATCGCGCGCAAAGCACGAAAATGTGATATCCAATTAAATTGGCAGAAGCCCAACGAGCATTTGCTACAATATTGACGAAAAAGATATAAAGCCCTTGACCGTAAGTGCTCGACGATAAGATTTTTGCTTGTTAAGTCTATTACGACGGCAAAGAAGAATCTTAATATTTCGAAAGGATAAGCACCATGAATATAACACTCACCCCTATAACACAAGAAGGCAAACGAGCATTTTCACAACTTATCAACTTATACAATTTTAATTATGACTTCACGAATTATCTGAATGATGATATTCCTGAAAACGGTTTTTTCTACGGTGATGCGGATTATTATTTGAGTAATGAAAAAATGCAAAATTTCTTTGTTCGTGTTGATGGGAAAATTGCAGGATATGTAATAATAGCTGAAGGTGGCGACAGATATTTAAAAGATACTCAAGCTCATAATATTGACGAATTTTTTATAACGAGAAAATACCGTTGTAATGGCGTTGGAAGATTTGCTGCAACAATGGCTTTTGAGATGCACAAGGGAAAATGGGAAGTATGTCAAATGCAAGATAATATAATAGCACAACAATTTTGGATTTCCGTGATAAATGAATACACCAAGGGTGACTATCAGAAACACGGGACGCCAGATGACGAAATGGTTGGAATTGTTTTTGACAACAGCAAGCATTGATCTACATAGCCGTAAAATATAACGGCCTTATAAATACTGAAATCATCAGCATTTATAAGGCTTTTTATTTATTTTAGCTTGCTCATTTTAGATGTATTTACAATGACCACGAGCTGCATATCCTTTTCGAGCTTTGTATTCGGGTCGATATTGATCTGAAAATCATTCTTTTGCTTAACCGCTATTACGTTTATAGAATATTTTTTACGCAAATTCAGCTCTATAAACGTCTTCCCTATCCATTCGGGCTTTACATCAAGCTCTATAAGAGATACGTCATTTGCCAATTCAATAACATCAACAAATCCCGAACTGAGAAGATTTTTTGCAAGTCTTGTTCCCGATTCGTTCTCTGGAAAAACAACCTTGTCAGCCCCCACTTTACTAAGTATCTTTCTATGCATTTCATTGGCGCATTTCACTATCACGTTTTTTACACCGATTTCTTTACAAAGCATAACAGCCATAACACTTGCCTCTAAATTATTTGCCATAGCTATTATAACGACGTCTACACTTGCAATGCCAAGCTGTTTTATAACCTCGGCATCGGTAACATCTGCGCATTTGCAATAAGTAATATCAATTGCAGCTGTATTTACAACATTCTCATCAATATCTACTGCCAAAACCTCCGCACCGTTGTTCATAAGCTCCTTTGCAACTGCCAAGCCGTATCTTCCCAAGCCAAAAACGGCATATGATTTATTTATACTCATATAATCTCCTTTTTATCCCACGCTTATATCTTCCGTGGGGTTTTTTATATTATTTACTGCTTCTTTTTTCGAATTAAATGCGATAGCTAAAGAAATAGGACCTATTCTTCCAAAATACATAGTTGCTATAATAATAATTTTCCCCCATATATTTAAAAACGGCGTCAAATTTCTTGTCAAACCAACTGTAGCAGTAGCACTGACGGTTTCGTAAACAACATCAAGTGTCGAGGCATCTATTGTAGCCGACAAAAGCACGGTTGATATAAACATTATTGCAAAGGACATACCTGTAACGGCTACCGCCTTGCGGGTAATTTGATTCGACAAAGCTCTATCAAATAATGAAACCTCGTTTTTATTCTTTATTGTGGAAATCATAGTTGCTATCAAAACAACTATGGTAACAGTTTTTATTCCTCCTGCCGTTCCAACCGGAGATCCTCCTATAAACATCAGCAACAAGCATATAATAGCCGAAGGATTTGTTAAATTTTCTTGAGGAATTGTAGCGAATCCCGCTGTTCTGGTCGTTATCGATTGAAAAAGAGAAACCTGTATCTTATCAAAAAGCGAAAAATCCTTTATAGTAAGAGGATTATTATACTCAAATATAAATATCGCGAGCGCACCTGCTATTATAAGAAATGCAGTAGCAGAAATAACTATTTTGCTATGAAGCGTGAGCTTTTTAAAGCATCTTATTCCACATTTTTTAGCATCCTTAAGAACTCTCAAAACATCAATCCACACAATATAACCTATTCCGCCTGAAATTATTAAAAAACTTGTAACCGTATTTACAACAGGATTTAATGCATAATCGCAAAGACTGTTTTCGGCGATAATATCAATACCCGCATTACAAAAGGCAGATACAGAATTGAATATGGATATCCAAACTCCTATCGCTCCGAAATCAGGCACAAAAACAGTCATATAAAGAAGCGCGCCTACGCCTTCTATCAAAAAAGTTCCGACAAGCACCTTTTTTACGAAATCAGAAAGTCCAAATAACGAATTCAGGTTAAAGGAATCACATATCAATGTGCTCTTTCTTAATCCCATTTTTCGATTCAACACGAGCATTAGTCCCGCCATCACTGTTATTATTCCAAGTCCGCCGACCTGTATCAGCAAAAGAATTATGGCTTGTCCAAAAATACTCCATGTTGTAACAGTAGGTACGGTAACCAATCCCGTAACGCAGGTAGAGGTAGTCGCAGTAAACAAAGCATCTATATACGGGATCGGCTCTCCGCTTTTAGTGCTGATTGGCAAAGCAAGCAACAGGCTTCCTATCAATATTGCCGCAAGGAAACTTATCATAATAATTTGCGTTGTTGAAAAAGCAATTCTAAATTTTCTTTTCATAAGAAAATCCTCATAAAATAATATTTATTATTAATAATACCATATTTCTTTATTTTTTTCAACGGATAAATGAAACAAGTCGATCGCAAATTTTGATCGGCTTGCTTCGTTTTTATCTGTTTTTAAATTCATTATCTGCAAGAGTACAGAATTTTTTTATAAGTTCGGTTTCCTTTGGGTCATAGGGACGATGGCTCGGTCTATAAAGATCGTGATACCATTTCGTGAAATCTATCGGCGCATTTTTGTCATCCTGATACCAATTCCAGTGAGCCTCATACGGCTCAAATGTCTGATATTTTCCTGCTACAAAGCCCCAATTATAGCAACCGATATTTTCAAGATAGAAAAGAGGAAAATTATCAAAAACGGTATTTCCGGTGCATCTTGCAAGCCACTCGGTATTTATCATAGGTCTGCCAAATTTCTTGAGATATTTGATAACTCTTATATGCTCATCATATCTGCCATAATTATGATAAGTGATAATATCGGAGTTTTCAAGCGCAAACACATCCTCAGGCATACAAAACTCACATTCCCCATTGCAACACCACGCTGCAGAGGTTATTGGCTGAGAGGGATCAGCGGCTCTTACGGTCTCAAACATTCTTTTTAGGATAGGTAAGGTAATTCCGCTTCTTTGACTGTTTCCAGGCTCGTTAAATACGTCCCACATCAAAATTCGGCTATCATTCTTATAAAGCGTAACTATTTCCGTAACCATTTTAAAATAGTCGTCACAAGACTCCGTATCATCAAAATAATAATGCGGAGCCGGCTCATTATGTCTTCCGTGCTGAGAACGCTTTCTTCCGCCGTGATATCCAATATCATAGCTTTGCTCGCCAATGTATGGCATTTTCCATTCGTCCGATCTTGGGGGCATACAATCGTTTGCCAAAACTATCATACAGGATATTCCGTGCTCGGCGCAAAGAGAAAGATATTTGTCAAAGCGTTTTAAAAAGCTATCGTGCTCTTCCTTCCAAACAATGTATTCAAGTATAAGTCTGACGCTGTTAAATCCGAGCTCCTGCATAAGCGCAAGCTCTTGTCTTGTGGTTTCAAATCTTTCTTCAAAGCCAAGCGATTGCCACTGATCTATTCTATTCGCACAATCTGCGCTCATATAATTGCAGCCTCTTATCCAAGGATGGCTGTTATACCATTCCCACGCCTTTTCCTTACTCCATCTTTCCATAATAATACCTCAGCTCAAGAATTATATTCTACTATCGCCCTGAAAAAATCCTCTCTGTTAGAATAATCATCTTTATCTGTCGTCCATATCTTGACCTGCAAGCAAAGTATCGTATCATCAGGTAAGCTATCAAAGCAATCATACGCCTTTGCAAACGCGGTATTTTTAAAATAGATTCCCCGTCCGTCTGGAGTAACAAGACTTTCATCATTTATTTCATATCCCAAAACATCGGAAACCTCTCTTAGCTCTCCCTTACATTCGTTATATATCGCGGGGGACAATAACATTACGGAAAACTCTCCGGAAAGCATTACGTTATTAAGATCAAGCTTTATCTGCGTATTCACCTGAATCTGTTGAGCATCATTATATGCTATTCCCTGCTTGAGCGCTTCCTCTTTTTCCTTAGCAAGCTGCTCGGGAGTTTTATAAATATACTGTGCTATTCCCGATTTAAACTCATTATTATTATCGTAGTCCTTAGCCAGCTTTTCAAAGGCATCATTCATAGCTTCAATATCATTATATATGGATACATGACCTGTATAAAGTATTCTCGTGTCGTATTTTTCCTTCGTTACTGCGACAACAATAAATGCCGTAACTATTGCAATGAAAAACAAACCTATTATCACCTTCCATTTGTGGTGATACCAAAAATTCGATACTGCACTTCCCTGAACCTGTGTGTTGACAGAATGTATCTTATCCTCTCCGTCTATTCCGAGTGCCTTCAATTTTTTTGCCGAATTCGACTCCTCATTATTCGAAAAATCGTTTTTATTTTCTTCCATGATCTCTCCTATAAGCTTTTCAAAGTAATATATGTAAGTCGGATCTATAATGTATATATTTATTTTAACTTATTTCTATATTAAAATCAAGAGGTTTTAATTCTTATTAACAAAAACGCAAATTATGAATTGTTTTTAAATTAAATTAAAAATTAGTTTAAAATATTGACATATTTGCGACTATATGTTAAAATTTCGTTAGCAAAATTAATATTTCGGAGATATTTATGGAAATTAAAATGTTTAACGGCTGGTACTTTTTCTGGCTCATTTTATGTACCGTCATTACCGCATCATTATACTTTGTTTTAAGAAACAAGAGCCACAGGGCGCAGAATGCAGTGCTTTTTTCGCTTTTAGCTCTTGGACTTATTCTACACTTCTTAAAGGCTACATTTCCGCCGTATTCGGTAGACGAGGCGCGAATGTTAAGGGATTCATGGTTTGTTAATATTTGTGGAGCAAACATAGCGCTTTTCCCATTTTTGTTCTTTTCAAAAAACAATCATATAAAAGATTATATGTTCTATATCGGACTTATAAGCGGACTTATCGCTCTTTTCTACCCTCAAGAGCCTATGGCAAAATCAGATCAGCTTGGCGAAGCACTTGATATCATAAGATTTTACTATCATCATTGGATGCTTCTTGCTGTTCCGCTTCTCAGACTTCTCTTTAAACAGCACACTCTTTCATACAAAAGAGTTTTAAACGCCCCCACAGGACTTATGCTGGTAGCTTTGTTTATAATTCTTAATCAGATCTTCCAAAGCGAGCTTGGCTTTATTCCGTTAAGAAACGGAAATATGATACCGAATTACAAAAACTCCTCTTACATCTGGGGTCCATTAAATCAAGACGGCTCAATGGATCCGATCGGCGGATTCTTAGCAATATTTACGCCCGAATTTTTCAAGACAATGCCTGTTGGCGAACACGCAGGAGAAACTAAATATTGGCCGTGGTTCTGGCTTATTTGCCCTGTATATCTCATAGTCACAACATTATCCTTCCTTATCAGCTTAATACAAGATCACAAGGTATTTGCTTCGGATATGAAGCTCTTGAAAGTAAAGAGCTGCGCCTTGATAAAGGCTATACGCTCAAAGCTGAAAAAAGACACTCTCCCCACCGAATCCTCTGAAGCAGAAGCTTCAAGCTCTGAATCTTCTGATTCCGAAAAAGAAACTGTTTCGCAAAAATGATAAATCAGCCATACGCAAAAACGTATGGCTGATTTTATTTTTATAACACACTGCTATTTTTCGGATTCTATAAGATCATCATAAATTTCAAACACATCGTCGATGATTTTTTCATCCGTTACCAGTGTAAGATAATCCTGTGCATCATTTTCTCCCTGTTCAATCACAAAGACGAGACCCTCATCCTCGCCAAGTCCATCTATTGGCTGAACAGGCTTTAATATCGCGTAAACCTTACTCTTTAAGGGAATTATAGCAATCTGCTCAAAAGAAATAGCCTCCCCGTTTTGATTATACAACAAAATCGGATCGTTATTATCTTCATCAAAGAGCGCGTCGATTGGATTGATTGCTTCGTTATCCATAATATTACTCCGTTATTTTATATTTCCTTTAAAATCAAAGCACCATATGCCGAAATATCGATCTTGCCGGATACCTTTTTATCACCAAGAATATCATAATATTCCTTATCAAGCTTGATATATCCGTCCTTACCCTCTATCTCCATTGCGATAATACCGTTTTCCTCGCCTGTTCTTTCAACAAGGTCAATATTGCTTGACGCCTCGCAGATAGGAGCTTTATCAACAAGCCTCAACAACGATTTTTGATCAATTGCCGAGCCTATAATTATTACCTGTCCCTTACCTACCTTACGTCTTGCAATTGCAGTAAGATTTTCAAGCTCGTCAGAATCATATGTTGCAAGGCTTTCCGCATCTACAGTTTCGTATGCGTCCATTCCCATTGAAAGCTTGATCGGCTCGCCGTCATTCCATTTAGCAGTAATGCTTTCATCCTGAATAGGCAACTGATATTTCGTATATACTCCGCAAAGCTCCTCAAGGAATGAATACGGCTTGTCGGTGTATTTCGATGCGCACGACGTCATTATATCAGTAATAGGTCCGACTATCCACGTTCCGCCTGCTTTTATCCATTCGGTTATTTTTTTATCAAAGCCGTCAAGAGTCGCACAAGGAAGGAACGGTGACATTATAACCTCGTATTCGCTTATATCCTTATCTGTTTCGATAACATCAATATTGTAATGTCTGAAATTATTATGGAAAAGATCTATATATTTAGCTCTTACATCGTGGTCAAATTCCGCAACAAGAGGAGCATAAAAGAATATCTTTACAGAATTCGACGAATATGTAAGCGCGATCTTTGACTTAACCTTTGAGCCTGTAAGGAACTTTTCCGCCTTTGTTAAATCCTCGGTTAACTTTTTAACGGCGCGTGAAGGCGGATTCGGTCTTCCGCTGGAGTTCAAAAATGCACCGTGTCCAAGCTCGTGTCCGTTAGGATGCGATCTAAAGAGCCAATACAAATTCATTTCCGCACCGTGAGCGATCGGTAATAATGAATTCATATAACAATAATCCTTTGAACGGTATCCGTTATATGCTGCTACCGAGCCGTTCCAACCAAGCAATGTTTCAGTTACCCAAAACGGCTTATCCTTGATAGGACGGTAGAAGTCAAAATTAAAAAGTGAGCGATAGAGATTTTCCGTTGTGTGATAATGGTTATGCTGAACTACATCAAGCTTTTTGTTCATTTTAGTATAGCTTAAATAGTTATCTACCATAAGGTCTGTGCCTATGGGTGCTTTTGTAAGCTCTCTTAACGCGTCAGCTTGCTCGTGAACATATGAGCAAATCAATGCCTCGTTAAATTCCACCCACTCAACCTGATGGCTTGGATTTTCCCAAGCGTGCAAAACAGGGGGCTCGATTTCGTCAAAGCTATTATAATCCAAAGACCAACGATATGTTCCCCAAGCCTTGTTTAGTGCTTTAATATCGTCATTGTATTTATTTTTTAAGTGATTTCTGAAGTTTTGCTTACATTTTTCGCAATAGCAGCCGTGATCATACGGGTGAACCTCATTATCTATCTGCCATCCGATAACACCGGGGTGATCACCAAACACCTTTGCCATTTCTCTTGCGATTTTAACGTTCAGCTCTCTCATTCCCTCGTGAGATTTACAAGGATGAACTCTTGCGTGTACAGCCTCACGGTATTCAATATAATCCTTTGATTTTACACGCATAGCATCGGGATACTTTTCAAATACCCATCTTGGCGGCGTGCAGGACGGTGTACACATGATTGAATAAATTCCGTTTTCATAAAGCTTATCAACGGCATATTTCAAAAGGTCGAAATTGTATTCACCCTCTCTTGGCTCCATAGTACTCCAAGCAAATTCGCCGATACGCATACAGTTCATTCCGTATTCCTTCATTAAAGCGATATCCTTATCGATCTCACTTTTATCCCAAAGCTCAGGATAGTAGGCTGCGCCTATATAAAAATTCTTCATATTTTTCTCCCTCTCTTTTTCATATTAATTATATAATATCACATAATAGCCTGTATGTCAATTGCGACTGCTTTATATATTTAAAATACGTATTTTCCCTTTTCCACATAATATTTTTTATCATCTATCACAATTGTTGATCTTACCGGAGTTTCGATCTCATACCTGATTTTTTCACCTTCGTGATACCATTTCGACAAGATCTTTCCTTGCCTTGTGTAAAGGATTGCACTTAAATGATCAAGCTTATCTGTAGGCTTAGGTGCTATTATTGCTTCCTCAAAGCCGGGCTTTTGAGGCTTGATTCCGCACGCCTCCTCATATACCCAATCAGCGACGCTTCCATACGCATAATGATTAAAGGAATTCATATTTTTTGACCAGAATTCCCCTCTTTCGTTTTTGCCGTCCCAATGCTCCCAAATCGTAGTTGCACCCTGCTTTACAGAATACAGCCAAGACGGAAATTCCTCTTGTAAAAGCAGCTCATAGGCTGTTTCGGTATATCCGTTTTGCGATAAAGCGTGCAATAAAAACGGTGTTCCGACAAAGCCTGTTTTAAGCTTGCTTCCGTTTGCTTTTATCATGTCGTTTAGCTGCTTAGCTACCGATTTTTTATCCTCTGTTATATCAAAATATAATGCCAAAGCACATTCTGTCTGCGTTTTATAATTCTTAAAGGTTTTTCTTATTTTTTCTAAAATCTTTTCCTTAAGAATATCGTATTTTGAACGGTCCTTTCCCAAAATTCCAGACACCTCTGCCACTATCTTAACAGAATTATAATAAAATACCGATGCTATAAAATCCTCATTTGAAGATCCGCGATAGCTTCCGCTCGGCGCGTCGAGTCCCAACCAATCACCGAATTGATTACAACCGTACCACAGATATCTTTCTTTAGTATGCGACGAAATATAGCTTAAGTATCTTGCCATGGTTTTGTATTGGTTTTTGAGTATTTTTTTATTGCCGTACGTCATATACATCTGATACGGAATTATCGTTGCACTATCTCCCCAAACCGCGCCCGTCTCATCAGTTATAGACCAATCCCAGCAAACTGTTTGAGGTATTATGTTTGGTATGTTTCCCTTTTTACCTTGATCAAGCTTTAGATCGGTCAACCATTTTTCAAAGAATACCTCAACATCATAGTTATATGATGCGGCTTTGCAAAACACCGTAGCATCTCCTGTCCATCCCTGTCTTTCATCTCTTTGAGGACAATCCGTAGGTACATCGAGGAAGTTGCCCTTTTGTCCCCATATTATATTGGAAAACAGCTTATTCAAAAGCTTGCTTGAGCTACTTAGATATCCTGTTCTTTTTATATCCGAATGAACAACTATCGCGCTGATATTTTCCTTTGTAATACCGCCGGGAAAGCTATCAACACGCATATATCTAAAGCCCCAAAAGGACAAAATAGGCTTATATGTATTTATTCCGTCGTGACAAACATATTCAAAGTGAGCCTTGGCATCACGGTAATTTTCATTATAAAAATTTCCGTTTTTATCGAGCTCCTCGCAAACTGTAAATTCCACCTTGTCTCCCTTTTTGGCATTTACAGTAAATTCAAAATATCCGGTTAAATTTTGACCGAAATCAACTATCGTATCACCGTTTGGCGCTTTAAGCACAGAAAGAGGCTTTATTCTTTCCTGCTCTTTAACGTAAACTCCCTGCTGCTTTGTTATGATTTTTTTATCGTGATCCAATATCACAGCATTTACAGGCTTATCTTCGTAATTGCTATCATAAATTTCGCCATCGTAAAGCTCTGCAAAGCGTAATTTATCCTTGCGAGCAAGCCAGCATTCATCTGTTATAAGTGTTTCCTTAGTTCCATCAATATAAACAATATCAAGCTGAGAAATTAGCGTCTTGGGAATATTATTGGCTACTACGAAATTTATTTTTCCGTTATACCAGCCGTCTCCTACCGTAACCTCAAGCTTATTTTCCGCTTTCAGCATTTGCGTCACATCATATTCTTGATACTGTACTCTCTTGCGCGACGTAAATCCAGGTGCTAATATAAAATCTCCTACTCTCACTCCGTTTAATACAGGATAATAGCAGCCAAGCGAGGTGATATTCAAAACTGCTCTTTTGACATGTTCTCTAAGCTTAAATTGCTTAACAAAACAAACAGGCTCATATAATTTGTTATTTGGATGAACGATCCAAGATGCATTTTCAAACATCAGAATTTTATTTCCTTCATAAATTTTATTAAATTTTTAGCTATCATAATCGATCCGTAGGTACTGGGATGAACACCGTCGCTTAAGCACACGGGATCATTAGGCATAAGCTTTGCGCCGTCGGCAACTACTGTATTGGGATATTTTAAGCTTTCGTTCTTTATTACTTCTCTGCACCATTCAAATCTTTCGGCTTCAAGATCTCTCGTTCTGTAAAGAGGAGTAATTACAAGCTTTGGCGTGCTTGGATATAGCTGATTTAATTTTTCATAAAACTCCTCGACAGCTTTTTTATAATCATATCCGCATCTTTCACAAGAACCGATATCGTAATAATTCGTACCAAGCGCTATCATAATTCTATCGGGAACAAATTCCTCTATCTTCATAAGATCCTTGGCCTCATATCGATATCCGCCTATGCCTTGATCCAAAATATTAAATTTTGATTCCCTTGAAAGTATATTTATGTATGATGCACTTGCAAATTCAGGTCCTGCACCCTGCGTGATTGAATCTCCTATTACAAGTAATTTATCTCTTTTATCCTTTACCGATTTATAGTTGCCGTCAAGGGTGAAGTTTTTGATCTTAAATATACTCTCGCACGGCAAATAAATAGCAACAAGCTTTTCTCCCTCGGGCAATGTAAAATGAACATTTCCCTTCAGCTTATCCTCAATTTTATATACACAGTAAAGCTCATTTTCTATATAAATATCTACTGTATTACTTCTTTCGTGCATATTAGATGCTATATAATCAAAAGAAATATTCTTACTGTCGGTCTTAAATTCAAGCCTTATTCCATCCGTGAATTTTGCCCAATTTCTCCAGCCGTGATCAAATTCTGCCCCTGCCATATATTCTATTTGTCTTTTTCCGTATCTGTAAAAGGCTATATAGCCGTTCTCCTGTGCAAGATACGTTATGCCTTTTGCTAATTTTTCAAGAGTTTTTATTGTAAGCTTCATAGTACACCTCATTATTCATATTCTAAAAAAATTATACCATTTATTAATTTTAAAATCAATACAATGTTATTGTCAAAATAAAAAAAAATACGTAAATATTTCAATAAAATTGTTGCGTCATTAAAGATGGTTTAAAAACGGACTCTGTGGGACTTTGCATAAAGAAGTTTTTGCCTGCAAATTGTCATTTGTAAAAATGTCCCACAAAAATTAAATACCATACTTTTTTAAGTATAATCCCTTTATTTGAAATTTTTAAGCATATCTATTCAAACATTTTTCAATATTTTTATACATTATATATTTTACATCTTTTTTATTGCTTAATTTAGTAGGTTGAAAACGAAGCTCATAGGAATCAAATATTGCTCGTAGAGGAATTTAAATACAAATGTTAAGTTGTTGAACAAGTGTCGAATGTGGGCTTCGTGGGGCTTCATATAAGCGTTCAAGAGAGGGAGTTTGGTTTGTAAAAAATAAGCCTCTACGATTTTGGTCGTAAAGGCTTGATTTTTTATTAAATTGTGTGCCGATTTTAAGATATTTTTATCTGCAATTTGGCATACGGCGTATAATTTTGAGCTTTATAGCAAATGAAAAAGCCTTGCGGTGCAAGGCTTTTTTAGTTTAGTTATCTGCTAAAGGTTTCATTGTGGGGAGCAGTGTTAATTGCGTTGCATATCTTGTCAAAGCTTTGCATATCTTGGTTTTTTGGCTTTTCATGTATTCCATAACTTCTCACAAATTGGCATACGGTTACAGCATTTTGGCATACAATTTGGCATACGTGGCATACGGCTATTACACCAATGAAAAATAGTGAAAAAATAGTGAAATTTTAGTGGAAATTTTAATGTAATTGTGGTATAATATTATTAAACCAAACACAAAGGAGCAAAATATGATTAAAGTAACCTTATCAAATGATATTTTAAGAAAAATTTCAGCTATTGATGAAAACCGATTTCTTTTAGGCACTGTAGAGCTACCACCCATAACAAGAAACAAGCTTCGCAAAAATTCAAAGAAAAAAAGCTCCTACGCTTCTAATAAAATGGAAGGAAATCCTTTAACGGAAAAGCAAGCCAACGACGCTATCGAAAGTGATTCTCACAAGCATTTTTTAAAGCCTGAGCAAGAAATAAGAAACTACTATTCTGCTCTTACTCTGCTTGAGGAAAAGTTGAAAAACAAAACTCCTTTTTCAAGGGAGCTT
>JAGAPG010000030.1 GCA_017623355.1 Clostridia bacterium | reverse complement strand
TCTTTCGTCTACTGCGATGCAAATTTTGAGTGTTGAGAGAAAGCACTTGACTATTACGCTGATGTATGGTATAATAACAGCAGAAAAAGAATTTTTGCGGAGTCGGATTCTCGATTTCTTGATAGCGTCCATATCCCACCGAAACGAGCTTGACCACATCTTTGACCATCTACGGCTTTGGACTATGTGGAAACAGTGCTTGTAAGAGGTGTGGAAAGCATGGTTTTCCGAGAGGAAAGGCGTCAAGATGAGGGAAAATGATGGCAAAAACTGTCTATTTGGCGTTCGGGACCATGAGGCCCGGAGTTCGAACCTCCGCACTTCGACCATTTATGACTAAGTTGAACAGGTGATATCATAATCCCTAACAACTTAGTCGTTTTTACTTAATAGTTAAGACTACTCGCTTAAGTAGTCTTTTTTGTTTTATGTAAATATTTGCAATAAAAACTCATACTCATCACAGTCCAAGAAATATTTCATTATCCCCCTTTCGTAATTGACGAAACTGATGCAATTCAAAAAACGCCATATAAATCAGCAAGAAAATCAAATAATATTTGCTTTACATAATTGACTTACTTTACTTTTCGCGATATAATTAAGAAAAACACTTTTGAGGTGGATTATGTTTTATACTTATTTAACACAACGCGATGGAAAATACGGCTTTGGCGTGTGTTCCGAGCTTCTTTATAAAAAATTGCCGATTGACCTTTGCTATTTTGAGGTGTTTACTGACAAAAACGAGGCAAAGCATCGCGAGGAATATCTGAAAAAGCTGTCTTATGCAAGGCTTTCATCATTAATTAAGAACACAAAAACCAAGGGATTTACCTGTCATAAAGAGGGCGAAAAAACGGTTATTTGCTTAAAAAACGGCATTTACAATATGACAGATGCGATTCTTGTTAAGGGTGAAAATATCACGATTCGCGGCGCTAAAAACACCGTTATACAAGGTTGTGCAAAAATTGATAACTGGGTAGATGAGGGTAATGGCGTATTTTCTGCAAGGACGGAATATGATGCTGATGCGCTTTATATTGATGATGAAAAATATCAAATGGCACGCTTTCCTAAATATAATCCCGATATAAGAATTTTTGGCGGATTTTCAAGAGATGTTTTGTCAATGGCGAAGGCTGATGAATGGAAAAATCCAAGCGGCGCTTACATTCATGCAATGCACCTACATAATTGGGGCGGTTTTTCCTATGAGGTGACGGGCAAGGACGAAAACGGCAACCTCACCTATATTGGCGGATGGCAAAATAACAGACAAATGGGTATGCACTCCGATTTTAAGTACATTGAAAATGTGCGTGAGGAAATGACCGAGCCCGGTGAATGGTATTTTGATAAAGAAAATAGGCGTGTTTATGTAATTTTAAAGCCCGGTCATAGCTTAAACAATGCTGAAATTTGCGTAAATTCAAGCTTTTTCGTATTTAAGGGGTGCAAAAACGTAAGCATTGAAAATATTAAAATAAGACGTGCAAAAAGAACCTTTATGCTCACAAACGAACCACTTTTACGAAGTGACTGGACCATTTACAGGGGTGGTGCGATTTATTTTACAAATTCAAGTGATTGCTCCCTATCAAAATGCTCACTTTTTGATATTGGTACAAACGGCGTTTTCGTTGATGGCAAAAACAGTAATATCACGGTTTCAAAATGCCATTTCAAAGACCTTGGTGCAAGCGGTGTTTGCTTTGTTGGTAATCCAAGCTCAGTAAGGAGTCCGTTGTTTGAGGCTACCGCGAGTCAGAGTTTTCTTAAGATAGACAAAAAAAGAGGTCCTAAAAGCAATGAATATCCAAAGGGATGTACTGTTGAAAATTGCTTAATTGAGCGCGTTGGCGTGGTTGAAAAGCAGGCGACCGGCGTTGAAATTTCAATGTCTTACGGCATTAACGTTATTAATACAAGCATTTACGATGCATCCCGTGCAGGAATAAATATTTCCGAGGGTACGTTTGGCGGTCATATAATCGACGGATGTGACGTATTTGACACAGTTAAGGAAACCGGCGACCACGGTAGCTTTAACTCGTGGGGCAGGGACAGATTCTGGCATTTGAGTGACCTTCCACAGAATGAAATTCACAAATATGCCTATCTTGACTGTATTGGCAAAACGATTATAAGAAACAGCAGATTCCGTTGCGACAGGGGATGGGATATTGACCTTGATGACGGCTCGTCAAATTATGAAATTTACAATAATTTATGCTTAAACGGTGGTATAAAGCTGCGTGAGGGCTTTGGCAGATATGTTCATAACAATATAACGGTAAACAACTCCGTGCATATGCATGTTTGGTATGAAAATAGTGGTGATGTGGTTGAAAACAACATTATTTTCACGGAATATCAGCCGATTTTAATGGAACACGGCTTCGGAAAAAGCATTGATCTCAATGTTTTACATTCAAAGAACGCAAAGGGCATTAAAAAAGCTCCCGAGCTTGAAAGAATCACAGGTATGGACAAGGGCTCAATAAAAACAAGGTGCATTTTTGCAGATGTAAGGCGAGGTGATTACACGCCGATTTCGCCAAAAATTCACGGGTTTGAAAACTTCCCCCATGAATTTGGCGTAAGATATGAGCCACTTAAAAGGCTTGCAAGGACTCCTGTTTTACCAAAAATCAATCAAAGCCAAAAAAGAAGTAAGTCCAATATTATTACGCTATTTGATATGCAGATTAAAAATATTGAAACTGACGGTGAAATGTCAGCATTTGCAACGGCAGGTCATAACGGCGTGCTTGTTTGCGACGTTGACCAATTTGCAAAATCATCGGTAAAGGGTATTTTGCCATGTGACGTAATCGTTGCCATTGGCGGCAAGGAAATAAACTCTCTATTAGATCTTGAGGGAATTACGAAGGATGAATTTCTTTCATCTGAAATTACCGTATGGCGTGCACCTTCGCGTATAATTTTGAATTAAAAAAGCAAGCACGACAGTGCTTGCTTTTTTCTATTAGCTTTTTAGATTTGTGGGATATCGATTTCTATTTCCTTTCCAAGCTCAGCAGACTTGATTATACCGTCTATAATTGCTTGGTTTATAACGATCTGCTCGCTGGGTACAGGAGATTTTCCGCCTGTGATTATAGCGTCAAGGAATGAACGGATCTTTTCATAGAATATATCGGGAGATTTGAGAATCGGAATTTCTGTACATACCTGAGATCCCGCCATTTCGCTATATATCTTCATAGGTCCGCCAACAGAGCCGTTCCAGCACTCTGTTGATGGTATACGGAGCGAAGCCTTCTTACCCATAATGATAGTATCACCGGGGGTATCAAGATTCATAGCCCATGCGATACGGAAGTCAAGAATTATTCCGCCCTCAAGACGAATAAAGCCTGCAGCAAAATCCTCAACTCCGAAAACCTCTGCGTATTCGGGATGCCAAGTATAAGTCTTGGGATCTTTTCCGAAGAAATCTGATTTATAGCCGCTTACCGTAAGAGGCTTCGGATATCCTATTGCGTTAAGAACCATATCAAGTGAATAGCATCCGATATCGCCCATAGCACCGATTCCTGCGGTCTTGTCCTCGATAAAGGTTGTGCCGTAGGGTGTCGGAATTCCTCTTCTGCGTCCGCCACCTGTCTGGATATAGTATATATCTCCGAGTATACCGGATTCTACTATCTCCTTGATTTTCTTCATATTAGGATCCATTCTCGGTTGGAATCCGATAGAGAGTATCTTTCCACTCTCCTTTTCAGCCTTGCGCATCTCTATTGCCTCGTCAAGAGTTACTGACATAGGCTTTTCGCAAAGAACGTTTACACCCTTTTTAAGAGCGTATATCGTACATTCTGCATGTGTTCTGTTATATGTACAGATAGAAACTGCATCAAGATCGTTTTCAGCATCAAGAAGATCCTTATGAGAAAGATAGCATCTTGCATCGTTAAATTCCCATTTCTCTGCAAATTTTTCTGCCTTTCCCGGTACAAGGTCTGCAAGAGCAACAACCTCAACGTCACTCATTTCCTTATACTTACTTGCGTGTGCGTCTGCAATCCAGCCGGTACCAATAATTCCGACCTTAAGCTTTTTCTGCGCTTCAACCTTTTCTTTTTGAGGAGCATTTTTAAATTCATTCATAATGCTCATACTGTCCTTTTTAGCCATAACAAGTCCTCCAATAATTTATTTTATAGCTATCATTATTTTAACATTATCAAAAGCCATATGTCAATACAATTTATGAAAATTGTGAATTATATAACGAGCTGTAAAAACCGCCATTTTTCAATAGCTGAGTATGATTTCCCTGCTCTATTATCTCCCCATCCTTAACGACGAGGATTATATCTGCATTTTGTATCGTCGAAAGCCTGTGAGCAATAACAAAGCAGGTCCTGTTTTTCATAAGCTCGGTCATAGCGTCCTGTATCTTGATTTCGGTACGCGAGTCAACGTTTGATGTTGCCTCATCAAGAATAAGCATAGGAGCGTCTGATAAAAACGCGCGCGCTATCGTTATAAGCTGCTTTTGTCCCTTGGATATGTTTATTCCGTCATCGGAAAGAATCGTATCGTATCCGTCAGGTAGACTCTCTATGTAAGAATCAATTCTTGCGGCTCTTGCTGCCTCATATACCTCATCGGGTGTGGCATTTTCCTTACCGTAAACTATATTATCGTATACAGTTCCGTAGAAAAGCCACGTATCCTGAAGAACCATCGTATAAGCCTTACGCAGATCCTCGCGCTTTATATCAAGAGTGGGGATGGAGTCCATGCGGATCTGACCGGAATTAGGATCATAAAATCTCATAAGAAGATTTATCACGGTCGTCTTACCCGCACCGGTTGGTCCTACAATAGCGACGGTTTGTCCCTTTTTCGCATCCACGTGTACGTTTTTTAGTATTATTTTATCCTCTACATAGCCAAATGTAATATTGTCAAGCTCGACACGTCCCTCAACGTTTTCAATCTCTACTGCATCCTTTGCGTCCTCGGGCTCGGGCTTTTCGTCTAATATACGAAACACTCTCTCAGCGGCAGAAAACGCTGACTGAAACTCGTGAAGAATGTTTGAAAATTCATTTATAGGTCCTGCAAATTTTCTCGAATACTGTACAAATTGAGCCACTCCACCCAACGTTATGAACATAACAGAGCCTGCCAAGACCACTCCGCTTTGAGAATACATATAAAGTATTCCGCCAAATACCGCAACGAGCGTAAGAGAAATATTATTTATCAAATTTATCGTTGGGAAAAGCATAGCCGCGTGATATTCCGCCTTATAAAACGCATCCATAGCCTCGTCATTGTGTTTATTAAAGCGCGATGATATAACCTCTTGTCTTCCGTAAGCAGATATACTTCTTGAGCCTGAAAGCATTTCCTCGGCATAGCCGTTTAACTCTCCGTATTTTTTTGAGCGCGCTCTGAATAACGGCCTTACCTTTTTTGAACGGTATCTTGTGAAAATTATCGACACAGGTACGGTTATTATTACAACAAGCATCATTGGCTTTGATATCTGCCACATAAAAATAAGCGAGCCGACAACTGTATATATGCTTGTCATTACCTGTATAAGATCGTGAGAGAGCGTGCTGTTTATAGTATCGATATCATAAGACAAATGACTTATTATATCTCCGGTAGCGTGAGTATCGAAGTATCCGACGGGGAGAGTGTTTAATTTTTCAAACACCTGCTTTCTCATTTTAAATATGATTCTTTGGCTAAGACGTATCATCACGATAGCCAAAATATATCCGAGCACCGCCGAGCCGACATAACAAACGATCATCTTTATTACGTTTTCAAATACGGTATCAAAATCAACTCCGTTTGAAAGACTTATAGCATCAATCGCCGCGCCGGAATAACGCGGACCTATAAGTGAAAGCTGATTTGAAAGAAGCGTTAAGATTATCGCAGGAACGAAAAGCGGCCACTGAGCTAATACGTATTTGCTCAGTCTTAAAAATACTCCTCGCTTGCTTTTCTTTTTTACGGCTTTGTTTTTATCAGTCAAGAAAAGCACCTCCCATCTGCGAATCACTTATCTCCTTATATTCCAAGCAGGCATCAAGAAGCTCCTCGTGAGTTCCCTTGCCTATTATTTTCCCGTCATCTATCACTATTATTATGTCGCAATCCTTTACAGAGCTAACTCTTTGCGCGACGGTTATAAGAGTAGTACCGGACAGTTCCTTTTTTAATGCGCTCCTCAAGCTTGCATCTGTTTTGTAATCAAGAGCCGATGAGGAATCGTCAAGAATAAGTATCTGAGGTCTTGCTGCTATTGCTCTTGATATTAAAACTCTTTGTCGCTGTCCGCCGGAAAGATTAGTGCCCTTTGCGCTTATATTATGAGAATATCCATCGGGAATAGCGCTTATGAAATCGTGCGCCTGAGCTATTTTTGCTGCGCGTATCATATCGTCGTTTGATATATCTCTGCCGAACTTTATATTTTCCTCAATAGTATCGGCATAAAGAAAATCGTTTTGAAGCGCAACTCCGAACATAGATGTCAGCTCGTCCCTCTCGTAAGAACGGATATCCTTTCCGTTTATTCTTATAGCTCCGCTGTCTGCATCGTAAAACCGAAGCAAAAGCCTTACAAAAGTTGATTTTCCGCTTCCTGTAGCGCCTATTATTCCAAGGCTCTGCCCTTTTTTTAACGAAACGGAAAAATCCTGAAGATTTTTCTTCTTGCCAAGATAAGAAAACGATACGTTCTCAAAGCTTATATGAAACGATTCATCTCCCTTTTTTTCATCCTCAACCTTGACAAGCTCGCTTTTTTCTTCTATAACAGAGGCTATTCTGTTTGCTGACGCAGCGCATTTTGTATACATAACAAACATACGCGAAAGTGACATCATAGCCATGGATATAAGTGTGAAATACTGCATAAACGCGATAACCGTTGCCGCTGAAGATCGTCCCTTATCGACAAGAAATGCGCTTGCAAGAACTACTGCAACTATACCAAGATTCATAAGCATTGTCATAACAGGATTCACAACTCCCATAACCGTACCCGCATAAGCCTCCTCGCGGCAAAGCTTTTTATTTACCTTTTCGTATCTTGCGTTTTCGTATTCATTTTTTGAAAGCGCCTTTATAACCCTTATTCCCTGTGCATCCTCTCTTACCACTCTTACCATATCGTCAACTGAGCGTTGAACCTTTGTGTAAAGCGGAACTCCCTTTTTCGATATGCTGTATACTACTATAAAAATTATTGGCAGAGTAGCTATCATAATAAGCGCAAGAAATTTATCCATAATAAGCGTTATAGAAATTCCGCCAAGTAAAAGTATCGGCGCGCGTACGCCCATTCTCTGCATCATTCCTATAAAGTTCTGTACGTTATATGTATCCGAGGTTATACGGGATTCAAGCGATGGAACTGTAAATGCATCGGTTGATCTTGCCGAAAGCATTAGTGTTTTTGAAAACAGATCTCTTCTCATTTGAGAAGAAAATATCATAGTAACCCTTGCTGCCATTCGGTTCGCTATTATATTTCCAAGGCTGGCAACAACGGCGCAAAATGCCATTAATACTCCAAAAAGTATTATCTTACTGATATTTTGAGTTTTTATTACCTCTTCAAGAATATAGGTAAGTATCATAGGTATAAAAAGCTCGGCAAGAGTGCCTATTACCTTTATAACGAAGCCGATACTCATCCTTTTTCTTTGTGGCTTCAAATATGAAAATATCCATCTCATTTATTTTTCCTCTTGTGCGTTTATTTGCTTAGCCCGTGCTTCCATTCTGCTAAGCACCGAATAAAATATTTCAAGCTCATTTTGCGGTATGTCCTGAGATATAAGAATATTCCATTCACGCGAGACCTCTTTTATTTGAGGTAATATATCAAGCATTTTTTCTGTTGGGAAAACAAAGCATTGACGCTTGTCCTCCTTTGATTGAGAGCGACTAATATATCCGCTTTCCTCAAGATGCGCAAGCGCCCTTGTTACTGTGCTTTTATTAAGACAAAGCTCCTGAGCGAGCTCCTCCTGTGAGCGTCCGGGAGATTTGCATATCGCTAAAACAAACGCATGATGCGTTGCGCAAATTCCGTCGCAGCTTATACGTGCAGATCTGAAATTTGCCTGGCTTCGGCTTATATTGTTAAGGCTTTTCATAAATTTAAGCATATCATTCTCCTAATAAAGTTGCATTTGCAACTGTTGCATCTGCAACTATTTTATCATATTATATATCAAATGTCAATACGAGAAAAGCATCTTGAAAAATCAAGATGCTTTGTTTTTTATTTATTCCTGTTTTTGAAATCCTTGAAAATTTCCTCAGCTACCCATGCGTTAGTTTTACCCGTATAATGGATAAGATCCCATCTGAACATATTTTTATCCCAAGCGTTTGGATCATAATGCGGCGCGTTTAACGGCTCAAAGGTAGATGTCAGCTCCTGCTCCTTGCTAAGCTCCTCAAATACATTGTTCATATATTCCATAGCCTTTAAGCGTCCGCCTGTAGGATCCTCCTTCATCATAGCATCGACGTACGGCATTCTGTGAAGAATTATCGGAAAATTATATCCCATAGCATCTCTTAAGCCCTTGAAAAATCTCTTATACATATTTTTAAGATCAAGGTTGAAAATATCAAGACCGTAAATTCTTTCCTCTTCTCCGCCTCTCCAGTGAAGTCCTACAAAATCGGGCTCAAGACCGCATTTGTTGAGATGCTTTCTAAGAAGGCTAAGAACGTGAGTCGCCAAAGGATACATAGATATATCCACATCTCCAAGCTTTCCCGGAATAAGCTTTTTTTCTCGATCGGGATGCCACATTCCGTAAAGCCCTTGCGCCCCTATCGCTATATGGATTATATAAAGATCGGGCAAGCCTGCCTCGTTTCCGTTATCTATCTCGTCTTGCCAAAGACGCGCAAGACAGTTTGCAACGGAATATGTGTTATCCTGAGTTTCCGCAAGATTCATTCCATAGCTGGTGTATCCCGAAAATTTAAGCGACTCCGTATCGTAAGAGCGATTTGGCTCTTTGTTAAGTCCCCAAACATTTTTAAGGGGCTCTTTTATAATATCCTTTTCTTCCATCGGCATTGCGTGTCCGACTGCATTGGATTGACCGAACAGCATAAATATAGCTACCTTGTTTGACATATTATTTCTCCGTTTCAGTAGTTTTTCTTTTTATAAGCTTGAATATTTTTTCCTTAAAAGGTGTTTCAATAGCAATAGCATAGCATAGAGCACCAACCGTAACGATAACGCCTATTACCGTAAGCACCTTTGATACTTTTCTAAGAGTCGTTCCTTCATATTCCGTTGTAACTCTATAGCTTCCCTTATCAAGAGAGAACGAAACGAGTCCGTCAAGCTCCTCTCCCTCAAGCGTGACTGTATCGCCGTTTTCATTTACAGCAGTTATTTCATACCCGGGATAATAAAGAAGCGGAAGCTGTATAATTGAATCCTCGCTAAGCTCAATGCTCATATCATATTTAGGCGCAAAGGCTTCATTAACAGTTATCTTTCCATTCCCCTTGAGCACTATTGGCTTTATAGAATAATCCTCGTATTTATCAAGAGAATACGGTATTCTTGCCTTTACTATATAATAGAGAGATCTGTAGCTTTCGGGAATATAGTCATCATTAAAGAAAACTCTCGGACAGTATTCCTTATTAAAGCCTATTGCACTGCTCCTGTCAAAATAGGTTTCGGATATCTCGCTCTCCCAAACTCCCGCTATACGTTTTTCTATAAACGCCATATTTCCGACACAGAAAAATCCCACAACAAGACA
Organism: Clostridia bacterium; assembly: GCA_017623355.1. Taxonomy (GTDB): domain Bacteria; phylum Bacillota; class Clostridia; order Oscillospirales; family CAG-272; genus RGIG2000. The sequence continues at coordinate 85,848 of JAGAPG010000030.1, read as the reverse complement.
AAGAGCGCATATTGCCGATTTTTTATTAGAGTAATAATAAGCAATTGTTCCAACAAGCACTGAAATAAAGAGTTGGACAAGCGACCATATTCTCCACGGGAACTGAATATTTCTCATTATCTGCGGAACCTTTTCCCATACCCAAGGCTCTCTCATCATATAAAAAAGGACAAGTATCATTCCAAGCGAGAACCAGAAAAGCGTGCTTTTGTATATTTTTCTCTCCGTCAGCTCTTCCTTTCTGCAAGAAGAAAATACGTATAAGACATAAAAAACTATTGCGCCAAGATATATTTCAAGTCGTCTTGCAGTAAGAGATACCGTTGCAAAAAGCACTGCTCCGGAAACAATGAAGTGAAAATATTTAAGTCTTTTGACTCTTTTTAAAAGCTTATCTGTGATAACACAAAGAGCGCATCCCATAATAAACATAATTATACCCGAGAACAAAAATGAGGTTGATATGCCTTTTTTATTTAACCATATGAGATTTAAGAAGCCTGAATAGTTCCATTCCTCGCCGACCCTTGTAACGACCTCCTCAGGGTTTGTCCACATTCTTACCGCATCGCTTATATTATAAAGATCCGTTGCCATAAGCTCCATTTGTGAGAAAAGAGCTATTGAGCTTATGCCGACAAGTAAAAAGACCGATGACGCGCCATAAATTATATATTTTTTATTTTTGAGAAGCTTAATTATAGCAGGAGCTTTTGTCAAAAGATATAATATTCCCGCCAAAAAAGCGTAAAGTGCGGTTATATTATGAGAAAGATACAGTAGTGATCCGCCAAGAATGACCTCAATAAACGGAATTATCTTTATTTCCTTATCAAAATGAGTTATATCATAAAGTCCCATAAAGAAAAGCGGTATAAATAAGAACGAAAACGCCTCTGCAAATGCAAGTCTGCAAAACGCATCAAAAAGTCGATAAGGATAAAGAATATAGCTTGCGCCTGCCAAAAGCGATGCTATCTTATTTCCATTTGTGAAATGCATCGCAAAGCGATACATAAAAACCCCTGAAACAAAAACTGACAACACAAGTGTCACCTTATAAGCGCTCATAAGAGATACATTAAAAATATCAAGAATGAGAGCCATTATAACTACAGTAAGATGCGAAAGAGGCGAATAAAAAAGCCCTCCGCCGGAGCCGAGCCCCATAGCAAGATTTCCGCTTATCGCACTAAATCCTCTTCCGTCAGTCACGCTTTTATACTTGTCGAGTATATTCGCCATATGAAACCAATAATCGTCACCGACATTTAGTCCGTCGTGTAAGACAAGCTGTGTTCCTATTCTCGCAAATATATAAAGCAGTATATAAGGAATTGCTTTTTTAAAAATATTTATCGCTTTTTCCATATTGACCTTCTTTTTGTAAAACTTTATCTAAATTATATATCAAATAATATATTTTGTCAACTTTATATTAAATTTACTTTTTAACACAGATTTAACATAGAAGCGTTTTTAGATTTTACATAAGCGTGATATTATAAAAAGGAGCTTTAAAATTTTTAATTTTTGGAGGAAATTTAAATGGATTGGAAGGATATTTTAACGCTTATCGGCGGTCTTTGCTTGTTCCTTTTCGGTATGAACATAATGGGCGAAGGTCTCGAAAAAAGCGCAGGAAATCAGCTTAAATCTATTCTTAGTAAATTTACATCTAACCCTATAAAGGGCTTCATTCTCGGTGCCGGAGTTACAGCCGTTATTCAAAGCTCCTCGGCTACAACGGTTATGCTTGTCGGATTTGTAAACTCTGGTATTCTGTCGCTTGCGGGAGCTATCCCCGTTATAATGGGTGCCAACGTCGGTACGACAATAACTGCTTGGTTGCTCTCCCTTACAGGCGTTAGCGGAAGCGGTTGGCTTGAAATATTTAAGCCCTCAACGTTCACGCCTATCCTTGCTCTTATCGGTGTTGTTCTTTACGTATTTATGAAAAACCCGAAAAGAAAGGATATCGGTATCATTCTTCTCGGATTTGCTACTCTTATATACGGTATGGATATTATGTCAGACTCCGTTGCAGGTCTCAAGGACGTTCCTCAGTTTGCCGAACTGTTTGTTAAATTCCAAAACCCCTTGCTTGGTGTTCTTGTCGGAGCTGTCGTTACTGCTATTATACAAAGCTCCTCAGCATCCGTTGGAATTTTGCAGGCTCTTTCTTCAACAGGAAAGGTGACGTTTGGCTCTGCCATTCCGATAATAATGGGACAAAATATAGGTACTTGCGTAACGGCTCTTATCTCATCGGTAGGAGCAAACAAAAATGCGAAGCGCGTTGCGGTAGTGCATCTCTCCTTTAATATAATCGGCACTGCCGTTATGCTCTCGCTTTTCTACAGTGCAAACGCTATCTTTGAGTTCAATTTTATAAGCCAAAATATAAATGAGGCTTGGATAGCTATAATCCACTCTCTGTTCAATATAGGCTGTACGGCTATTCTTCTCCCCTTCTGCAAGGCGCTTCAAAAGCTTGCATTCATTATCGTTCCGGAAAGATCTGCCGACGACGAAAAGAATACTCTCTTTGATAACCGTCTTTTAGCCACTCCTTCAGTAGCTATCGAAAGAGCTCGCACCGTTGCCGTTGATATGGCTCACATTTCCGCAGCCTCGCTTCGCCGTTCGTTCACTCTTATAAACGGATATGACAAAAAAACCATTGATACTGTTCTCAAGGAAGAGGGACAGGTTGACTCCTATGAGGATGAAATAGGCTCTTATCTTGTGAAGCTGACATCTCAGGATCTTAACGAAAGCGATAGCCACGAGGTTACAAAGCTTCTTCATATGATCGGCGATCTTGAACGTCTTTCCGACCACGCTGTAAACATTACAGAAAGCATTGAGGAGCTCCACGACAAATCTCTTTCCTTCTCCGACAAGGCTAAAGAGGAGCTTGGAGTTATGATAAACGCTATCGACGAGATCCTCGACATATCCATAAAAAGCTTTGAGCATAACGATGTATCTCTCGCTATAAAGGTAGAGCCGCTTGAGGAGGTTATCGATTCCTTACAGACCACTATCAAAACAAATCATATAGTTCGTCTTAAAAACAATGAATGTACTATTGAGCTTGGATTTATTCTTTCGGATATTCTTACAAATCTTGAAAGAATTTCGGATCACTGCTCCAATATTGCAAACTGTGTTATAGAGATCTCTCATAATAGCCTCGGTATGCACGGATACAAAAAATCCTTACGCGCAGGAGATGAGCTTTACGATAATTACTTCGCAAGCTACTCGGATAAGTATACTGTAAATCTTGAGCTTTAACATTTCGCAAGTGATGGCGCGCCATCACTTGTTTTTTTTTGTTCTTGATTGTTGATTTTGCACAAATTTTATACATTATTTTAGTTAAATATAGATAAAATGTTTAAAAGGTACTTGAAATATAGATTTATGTGTGATAAAATTTAAATATAATGTGATTTACCTATTACATTTAGAATTTTATTATATTGAAGGAGAACTTTTTATGGAAAAGGTTTATACGAAAAGTATTCGTAACGTTGCATTACTTGGACATGGCGGCTCGGGAAAGACCTCTCTTGCTGAATCTATGCTCTTTATCTCAAGACTTACAGACCGTCTTGGCACGATAGCTGACGGAAATACTGTTTGCGACTATGATCCTGAGGAGATCAAAAGAGGATGCTCTATCTCCGCTTCCTGTGCTCCTATGCTGTGGAACGGCACTAAAATAAATATTCTCGATACTCCCGGCTTTTTCGACTTTGAGGGAGAAGCAAGACAGTGCGTAAGAGTTGCCGACTCTGCTATTATCGTCGTTGACGGTAAGGCAGGAATAGAGGTCGGCACAGAGCTTGCTTGGAATCTCGCTTCCGAAGCAAATATTCCAAAAGCTTTCTTTATAAATAACTTCGACGATCCCGATGCAAGATTTTACAAGGTTTTCGGTGCGATAAGAGAAAAATACGGTCTTAACGTTTGTCCTATTCAAATTCCGATAATCGACGGAGATACGGTTATAGGCTTTGCTAACCTTATTGAAATGTGCGTCTACACCTTCGAGCGTATAACGGGTGAATATGCAAAGAGTGCTATTCCTGAAAAATTTATGGATGTTTGCACGGAATATCACAACATCTTGCTTGAGGCTATCGCGCAAACAAGCGAGGAGCTTATGAATAAGTTCTTCAACGAGGAAGAAATCTCTCGCTTTGAAGCCCTTGAAGCAATACATAACGGAATAATCACGGGTGATATTGTTCCCGTTTTCTGTGGCTCGGCAGTTAAGAACTGGGGTATAAAAACATTCCTTGACACTATTGCAGAATCCTTCCCGCGTCCCTTGGCAAGAAAGGTTGAGCATCTTGTTGATGCAAACGGTAATATTTCCGAAACTCCTATCGATATGGATTCCTCGGAAACATCTATATTCGTATTCAAGACACTTGCCGACCCGTTCGTTGGAAAAATATCCTTCTTCAAGGTTATGAACGGTGAGCTTAACAAGGATACAGTTCTTCGCAACACGCGCACCGGTACGCAAGAAAAATTTGCAAAAATGTTTATGATGCGCGGAAAACGCCAAATAGAGATAGATGGCTTTAGTTGCGGAGATATCGGCGCTACCGCTAAGCTTTCAAATACGAATACAAACGACACTCTCACAACATCTTCAAGTGATATAAAATATGATCCTATTAAATTCCCGCATCCTTATATGACCATGGCGATAACACCCAAGACAAAGGGTGACGAGGATAAGATATCCACAGGTATTTCGAGACTTCTTGAGGAAGATCCCACTCTTAAATACGAAAACAATTCCGAAACCAAGCAGCTTACAATATCAGGCCTCGGAGATATTCACCTTGACGTTATGGTATCCAAGCTTCAAAACCGCTTCGGTGTTGCCGTTGAGCTCAAAAAGCCCAAGATAGCTTATAGAGAAACTATCAAAAAATCCGTAGATGTTGAAGGTAAGCATAAAAAGCAATCGGGCGGTAGCGGTCAGTACGGTCACGTTAAGATTAAATTTGCTCCGGGTGAGGAAGAGGGTCTTACATTCACGACAAGCGTAGTTGGCGGAGCAGTTCCGAAAAACTACTTCCCCGCTGTCGAATCAGGTCTTAAGGACTGTATGCAAAAGGGCGTTTTGGCAGGATATCCTATGGTAAACCTCGCGGCTAACCTTTACGATGGCTCCTACCACGACGTTGACTCTAATGAAATTTCATTCAAGCTCGCGGCTGCAATAGCTTACCGTGACGGTATCGCTAAAGCAAATCCCGTGCTTCTTGAGCCGATAGGTGAGCTTAAGGTAACTATTCCCGAAAGCTATGTTGGAGATGTTATCGGCGATCTTAACAAGCGCAGAGGAAAGGTTATGGGTATTGAGCCTTCCGAAAGCGGAGATTCTCAGGTGGTTCTTGCAGAGGTTCCTTTCTCTGAAATGGCGGAATACGTTATAGATCTTCGTGCTTCAACTCAAGGCAGAGGAAGATTCGATTTCAGCTTCATAAAATACGAGGAGGTTCCTTCAAGCATAGCTGAAAAAATTATAGCTGAAGCTAATAAATAATCAAAAATCGGGCGAAATTTTCGCCCGATTTTTTATTTTATTCTTGACTTTTGCGCGCTTTTTATGGTATTCTTATAAGGCTTGCTTTGGCAGGCTTTTCAGGTAACTTTGATAAAATCTATCTAAAGATTCCGCAAAATTAATATTTTTTAGGAGGTTTTATTTTGGATCAATCAAATTTTTTAGCTGAAGAAAAGGTTTCCAAATTACTTTTCAAGTTTTCCATACCTTGTATCGCGTCGCTTCTTATAAGCGCGCTTTACAATATTGTAGACCAGATATTTATAGGTAACAGTGAGCTTGGATATCTTGGAAACGCCGCGACAGGTGTCGTATTTCCTATACTAATAATAACTATGGCGTTTTCGTGGTGCTTCGGCGACGGAAGCGCTGCATACCTTAGCCTTTGTCAAGGAAGGCGCGATACACAAAGCGCGCACAAGTGTATGGGCACAATGATAACTGTTACTTTTATAACAAGCATCATTCTTATTATTTTGTTCTTCATTTTTCAAGACCCACTTCTTAAAATATTCGGCGCAACCGAGGATGTTCTAGATGCGAACGGAAATGTTGCGATTCCCGGCTCTATCGGTCTTGCAAAGCAATATTTCAAGATAGTTGTCGGCGCACTCGTGCCATATATGCTTACAAATGCTATGATGAGTGTTATTCGTGCTGACGGAAGTCCGATTTTTGCTATGATATCTACTCTTTCAGGTGCTATTATAAATATAATCCTCGACCCTGTGTTTATTTTTGGATTTAAATGGGGAATTGAGGGCGCTGCATATGCAACAATTATCGGTCAGCTCGTTTCATTTGTTTTATGCGCTTATTATTTTATAAGAAAAACAAAATCCTTCAAGCTTTCATTAAAAAGCCTTATTCCCTGCTTTGATGTTTTCAAGCGCGCACTCGGCTTTGGAATCTCAACCTTTATAACTCAGCTTTCCATTGTGGCAATTTCTCTTGTATGCAATATAATGCTTGCAACATACGGCGCGAAAAGCTCGCTTGTAGGCTTTGATGCAAACATTCCAATATCCGCCATCAGCATTGAAACGAAGGTGTTCACAGTTATACTTAATATCGTAGTAGGATTTATCCTCGGCGCTCAGCCTATCATTGGGTATAATTACGGTGCCAAACGCTATGACAGAGTAAAATCGGTTTACAAGCTCATTATTTTCCTTACCCTGTGTGTAGGAATAGTATCCACTTTAATAATTGAACTTTTCCCAGAGATTTTCGTGCTTATGTTCGGAATCAACGGATCAGATCCCGAGCTTTATATTAACTTCGCAAAAATGACATTTAGAATTTTCTTATCTCTTGTAACATTTACCTGTTTTATAAAGATGTCCTCTATCTTCTTCCAGGCTGTAGGCAGACCTGTGAGCGCGGCAATATCCTCTCTTTTAAGAGATATCGTTTTCTTTATTCCCTTAGCGCTTATTCTTCCTCGCTTCTTTGATCTTGAAGGAGTCTTGTATGCCTCTCCAATTGCAGATTTTCTTGCTATGACAGTAGCCGTAGCATTAACTGTAAACTTCTTTAAGCATCTTAATAAAATGGAAAAGGAAGGCTCAAAAACTATTGAATAAAATAAAAATCCCGACACGTGTCGGGATTTTTCTTTATAATTTAAACATTTTAAGAGCCTTTATTGCGCTTCCATTCTCGTACTCACGCACCTCGCCCAAAGCAAAAAAACCGTCCTTATCAGATATGCGTACCATCTGCCCTATATCAAAGCTTGTCTTTATCTTGCTTTGGTATATTTCGCATCCGCTATGGCAAAGTCTTGAATAAAAATCAGGAAGAACGATCTCAGGATAATCGCTGAAAAGTTTTTCGGGCGGCATAACAAGCTCAGTTCTTTTTTGATATGAAAGCTCCTCAAGCTCTGAAATCGTATAAGCATCCTCAATTCTGAAGCTGCCGCTTTGCGTTCTTTCAAGTGCGCTCATACACGCTCCGCATCCGAGCTTTTTCCCAATATCAGCACACAGGGTGCGGATATATGTACCCTTTGAGCATCTCACCAAAAGAGTGTAAACCCCTCTCTTTTCATCCACTTCCTCGGCTTTTAATGAATATATTTTTATTTTTCGAGCCTGACGCTCAATTTCGATTCCCTCTCTCGCAAGATCAACAAGCTTTTTTCCGCCCACCTTAAGCGCGCTGTACATCGGCGGCACTTGATCTATCTCACCGACAAACGACTCACATACCTTAAAAAAATCGTTTTTTGTTGGGAGAGTGTCGCTCTTTGTCAAAACAGTTCCGCTTATATCCTCTGTATCGGTCGTTATTCCAAGCTGTATTTGCGCTCTGTATTCCTTATCGTGCTCTAAAAGATATTCCGCCGCCTTTGCGCTCCTGCCAACTAAAATAGGTAAAACTCCCGTAGCCATAGGATCAAGAGTGCCTGTATGTCCAACCTTTTTCGTATTGAAAAGCTTTTTTATTTTAAAAACTATATCAAAAGATGTAACTCCACTATGCTTATTTACAACTATAACGCCGTTTATTTCATCCTGCATATCAAAGCGCCTCCGAAAAAAGCTTTATGACAGTATCCAGCGCCTCGCTTGGCGTACCTGCAACTAAAGATGCGCCTGATGCCTTTTTGTGTCCTCCGCCACCGAGCCTTGCACAAATCTCGGAAACGTCTGCCTCTGCGTTTGAACGCGATGATATTGTAAATTTCGATAAATCCTTATCCGATTGCTTTATAGAAACAGCTATTGAAACTCCCTCTATTTGTCGTACGAGATTCACAATATCTCCTATATCGTCATTCGTGAGAGATGCTTTCCTTTTCATATCATCAGTTATCATTATAACAGCGAGCCTTCCGTCACAAAGAAGCTTCATATTCTCATAAGTTACTTTAGCCGCACGTATCTCGCCCATCGTTTTTGAATCGAATATTATTCTGTTTATCTCAGCAATATCTATTCCTTTTTCAACAAGCCTCGAAGCGCACACATACACACTTGGTGTTGAATTTGAATACTTAAAGCAACCCGTATCCCCCGAAATTCCGGCATATACACATTCATAAAAATGCTTTGGAAGCTTGTCAAAAATTCCGAGATAAACGGATATATCATAAATTATTTGAGCACAAGCGGCGCAAAAGTCCTCATAATAATCGGAAAAGCGCGTGTTCATCTCGTGGTGATCTATCGTAAAATCAACCTTATCCGCCATTTCCTCATGCGCGCCAAGCTGTGATGGCGAAGCAACGTCAACGGCGACGATACGCTCGTATCCGGAAGCGTTTGTTTCCTTTATTTTTTCGCCGTTAGTTATAAACGAAAGCTTTGTATTTGCTTCGTCAGCGCACAAAACTGCCGTTTCCGAGCCGTAATAATTCAAAACGTGCGCAAGCGCATACGCAGATCCCAACGTATCGGGATCGGGATTTTTATGACAAAGTATAAGAGTTTTTTTAGGTGTCTTTATTCTTTGCGCGATCTGATCAATCGTCAGCTTCTTCATTTTCCTCGTCCTCATCGTACGGCTTTATGTCAAGTCCGCTAAGTATCTTTGATATATTAGCTCCGTATTCTGCAGATCCGTCATATTCAAACGTAAGTGCCGGAGTTATTCTTAAATTTATTCTCTTTGCAAGCTCGGAACGGAAAAAGCCCTGCGCGTTTTTAAGCGCCTTTAACACCTCTTGCTTTTCTCCGCCTATAACCGAAAAATATATCTTTGCAAATTTAAGATCCGCACTGACATCGGCAGCAGTAATTGAAACGAGTGCGCCTGCTATGCGAGGGTCCTTTACATCACGCAATATCTGTGCCATTTCTTCCTTTACAGCATCGTTTATTCTGTTCTGTCTGTATTTAGCCATATCTGTCTCCTTTGTGGCTTTTTTCTTTCATTATAAGTATACCACACATATATAGAAATTTCAAAGAAAAAATTAACTTTGCTTGAAAAAATCACGATATAATGATATACTTAAATATATAAACTATATTTTGGAGGTCGTATGCTCGATATTATCGCGATTATTTTACTTATAATCTTAATTTCTCTTGTTGGCGTTTTGCTTGCGAGATCATTTATAAAAAAGGATTCCTCTCAATCAAGCACCGAGGATATACGAAAATCTGTTTCAGGTGCATTTGCAGAGATGAGTCCGCATATGTTGAACGCTTTAAAAGAAAATAATTCCGCTTTCCTTGAAAAAGTAGAAAGTGAAATAAAGCATTTAAAGATAACTCTTGAGGATTTTTCAAAAATATTGTCGGACAAGCTTACCGATATGAACTCCTCTGTCGAAAAAAATCTCTCCGAGCTAAGACGTGAAAACTCGGAAAAGCTCGATACGGTTCAAAAAACGGTAAATGAAAAGCTTGAAAATATTCAAAAAGCAGTCGATCTGAAGCTTTCCGAGCTAAGACGCGAAAACTCGGAAAAGCTTGAAAGTATTCAAAAGACAGTTGATGAAAAGCTCGATCAAACACTCTCCACGCGCTTAAAGGATTCGTTTGAAAACGTTATAAAGCAGATTGGCGAGGTTAATAAAACTATTGGCGAGATAAAGGGACTTGCTAATGACGTCGGCTCTCTTAACAGAGTTCTTACCAACGTAAAAACAAAGGGTATCGTTGGCGAGGTGATACTCGGAAATATCATTTCAGAGATACTTACTAAAGCTCAATATGACGAAAATGTTGTTACAAGAAAGGGCTCGGCTGATCCTGTTGAATTCGCTATCAAGATGCCCGGTAAGGATGACGGATATGTATATCTTCCCGTTGACTCAAAGTTCCCGCTTGAAACCTATTACAAGATTAAGGATGCTGTTGATAACTGCGACAAAAATGCGCTTTCCGAGGCAAAAAAGGAGCTTCGTCAAAAGTTAAAGACTTATGCAAAGGATATTTCAAAAAAATATATAGATCCTCCGAACACAACGGATTTTGCAATAATGTTTTTGCCTATTGAGGGTCTTTACATAGAAGCAATAGATATGGGGCTTTTCGAGGAGCTTCAGCGCGAATTCAAGATATCAATCGCCGGGCCGTCAACGCTTACCGCGCTTCTCAACTCACTTCAAATGGGCTTCAAGTCACTTGAAATACAAAAACATTCAAGCGAGGTTTTCACCTTGCTCTCCGCTGTGAAGACAGAATTTGAAAAGTTCGCAGGAGTTCTTCAAAAGGCGCAGAAAAAGGTCGATGAGGCAAGCAACGAAATCTCAACACTTGTCGGCACAAGGACGAACGCAATAAACAGAAAGCTGAAAAACATCACGTATCTTGACGATGACGAGGCTAAAAGTCTTTTAGAGCTTGATAACGTTGATGAAATATGAAATATAAAAGCCTCGACACAGTGTCGAGGCTTTTCATATAATATAATAGTCTTACTCAAGATAATTGCTTTTGAAATCCTTTATATATTGCTCATCTATGCCCATTTTATCAAGAAAAAATTCTTCAACGTTTGAATAATTATCAATAAGTGAAAAAACGATCTGTGCGTACATTTTATCAACTCCGTTAAGATACGGGATGTCGTGAACAGTGATATCATCAACTCCGCGCTCTTTCGCAAGAGCAACTGTCTTTTGAATATCATCGCAAACGCTTTCATTGGTTTTTAAATAGTCGTTAAGTATATCCTCTCTTGAAACGCCAAGGAGTGTAAGCAGAAGTATAGCGCCTACTCCAGTCCTATCCTTGCCTGCAGTGCAGTGAAACGCGACACTCCCCTCGACATTTTCCTTTAAAATGTCCAAAAATATTTTATATTTACTAAGTCCGTAAGGAGATATAAGATCATTATAAAAATTTATCATCCACTCTATTCCGTGTCCGTTAAAATCAAGACAGAAATCAAGAAGTATCTCGGCGATAGGTCGACTGCTATAATCGTTTTTACTAACAGGCTTTGTATCAAGCTCACGAACTATCGGAATGTGTATATATTCAACTCCATCTATTTGTACATTCGGTGTTGCATTTATAACGGTTTGCGTACGCATATCGATTACCTTTTTGAGATCATAAGATCTTAATATTTCAACATCGCGTTCTGTAAGAAGCGAAAGATTGCCCGTACGCAATATGCGCTTGAATTTTATTCTTTTTTTGTCCTTGGTTAAAAATCCGCCAAGATCACGCGCATTTTTGCAGCCTTCAAGATAAATTTTCATAGATTTTCTCTCTTTTTTACTTTATTTAATAAAATTATATCACAATTTCTTGATATTTTCAATCGGTTGTGGTATCATTTAGATATATATTCTTTTATCACTTTATGGAGGCTTTATGAAAACTTTTGACAAAATAGCCAAAGAAATGGCTGATTCATATGCTAAATCCGAGATCACTATGTTTGAAAGTGATTTTACTCTGCCCGACAGAGATGCGGTTATTGATATTTTGAATGATATAAAAAAGCTTATGTTTCCTGCATATTTTGCGTCGTTTGATTCAAACGAAAGTGCTCAATGCTTTGCCGAGCCACTTATAAACGCAATCTACTTCAAAATAAAAAAGCAGATCGCGCACGCGCTTTCCTTTAAGGAAAAGAAAAATATTCTTGACGAGGCAGGAAAGCTCGCTTCTGAATTTGTAGAAGCATTACCCAAAACTCACAAAACGCTTCTTACAGATGCGCAAGCAACCTTCGAGGGCGACCCTGCTGCCCAAAGTAAAGAGGAAATCGTCTTTTCATATCCCGGATTTTTCGCGATTTTCGTATACAGGGTAGCACATTTGCTCTATCTTTTGAAGATTCCGTTTATTCCGAGAATGATGACAGAATACGCCCACGGTCTTACCGGTATTGATATAAATCCGGGCGCTGAAATTGACGAATATTTCTTTATAGACCACGGTACAGGCGTCGTTATCGGTGAAACTACCGTCATTGGAAAGCACGTAAAGCTTTATCAGGGCGTTACTCTCGGCGCACTTTCTCCAAGAAAAGGTCAGGTGCTTTCAGGCGTTAAGCGTCATCCTACCGTTAAGGATAATGTTACTATTTATTCCGGCGCATCTATCCTCGGTGGCGAAACCGTTATTGGCGAGGGGGCTATAATAGGCGGTAACTCATTCATAACAGAAAGCGTTGCAGAAAACACACGCGTAAGCGTTAAATTACCGGAGCTTATAATAAAATGAACTGTAAAATAAAAACGATAACAAAACAAAAGGAATATCCTGTGGCCTCTATTTTCGGTGCTATTGCTCCTGAGCTTGATATGACGCTTACCGACGACATTGATGCTGATACAATAGAAACATATATGCAGGGAGAGCTTATTGAAAATGCAGATGATATATCTGTAATTTACGAAGAGATAATCTCTGATCAGAACGACGCCTGCGATACCGTGATAAGCTTTAAATCCTCTCATCCATCCGAGGTGCTGCTTACCAGAAAGGGTGCGGTAAACACCGTTATGCAATTTATCCCCGGAGATCGCACTATTTGCGTTTACGAAACTCCGTTTATGCCCTTTGAAATATGTGTTTATACCAAAAGCGTAGACAATAAGCTTTTGGAGCTTGGATATATTGAAATCGTATATCTTATCGAAATAAAGGGTGCAAGCGCTCAAAAAACAGTTTTCAGAATGGAAATCGAAAAAATATGACGGAACTTGAATTCAGAGCTGAGCTCAAAAATCTTCACGGCGGATATTTATTTTTCGGCGATGAGGATTATTTAAAATTCTCCTACGCTAAGGAAGTAAAAAAGAATATTCTTGACGGCTCGTTTGATGAATTCAATCACGTTGTGCTTTACGGAGAGGATTTTTCGCCAAGCGCACTTTTTTCAGCTATTGCCACTGTCCCTCTTATGTCTGAAAAAAAAGTAGTTGAGCTTCGCTCACTCGAATTCAAATCGCTTAAGAAGGACGAGCTTCGTATGCTGGAGGAGGTTTTGTCTTCTCTTTCCGAATATGATCATACGGTATTTATTTTGCGTGCAGAATCGCATCTTTTCGATGCAGGAAAGCTCCCATCACGTCCAAGCGACGCATATAAGATGCTGACCAAATATCTCACTCCCGTGGAATTTTCATTTCCGACAAGCGCAAGACTCCGCTCATGGATAGGCAGGCACTTTACCGAGGGCAAGATAAAATTTGATCTTTCCCTTTGTGATTATCTCGTTGAAATTTGCGGTCACAGTATGTGGAATCTGGCAAACGAAATAGAAAAGCTTTGCGCTTACGCAAAATTCAATAATTTATCCGTTCTTACAAAGGACGATATTGATAAGATCTGCTGTAAGACCATAGAATACGATGATTTTCAACTTACCAACGCTCTTTTAAGCGGATCAAAGGATTTTGTTTTTGAAACCTTAAGACGCCAAAAATTAAATCACGAGCCTGCAAATATTATTCTTGCTTCCATCGTCAGAATGTACACAGAAATCTATGCAGTATCGCGTCTTAATGCGCTTGGCACTCCCAAGGATAAGATAGCTTCATCCTTAAAAATACACGAATTTAAGGTTGGAAAATATCTCGCTAAGATCGCAAGAACATCCCCTGCGCGTATTGAGCGCGCGCTTGAGCTTTGCAGAGATGCCGATCTTAAATCAAAATCGTACTCTAATGTTTCATCATATATTGCTGTAGAAAGGCTTGTGAGCACTCTTTGTGCTCTTTAAGTAAATGAAGATCAGATATCCTATAATCGTAGAGGGTAAATACGACAAAATAAAGCTTTCCTCTCTTTTTGAAGCTACTATAATCACAACCGATGGTTTTTCCGTATTCAATCACGAGGAAAAGCTTTCTCTTATAAGAAAGCTTGCCGAAAAGGGAAAAATAATTCTCTTAACTGATTCTGACGGCGCCGGGCATCTTATTCGCTCGTATATCAAAAGAGCCGTTTCCGCCGATAAAATTATAAATCTTTACACACCAAGAATCGAAGGCAAGGAAAAACGCAAAAGAGAGGCGTCACGCGAGGGATTTTTAGGAGTTGAAGGAATTGAGGCTGACTCTCTTATAAAGCTTCTTGAGCCATTTTCCTGCGATGCTTGTGAAAAGGAAAATTCCGATCCTATTACAAAAGCAGATCTTTATGCTTACGGTCTTTCCGGAAAAAGTGATAGCTCGACACTACGTGCAAATCTCCTTCGTTCGCTTGAGCTGCCCGAAAACATGAGTGCAAACGCTATGCTTAGCGCAATAAACATCCTATATTCAAAAAAGGAAATAGAAAAACAATTATCTTATATACAATAAAAAGCAGAGATTTTTAAATCTCTGCTTTTTGTTTTTAGTAAATTCGCAATTAACGTCCGCGCATTGAAAGAATCTGCTCCTCGTCCGTCATTTCTTCTGCTTGCTTTTGCTTTCTCGTCTTTACATGGCGGAATACTATTCCAAGCACAAAAAGAAGAATTATAGCTGCAATAAGCCAATATACAGGTGAATGCTTATATTCAACAAAGTCAGGCTTTTTGAAGTTGGCGTAGAAGGCTTCTGCGTCATCCATCATTTGTCCTCCGCCTGTTCTTGCAAGGTTTACAAGCAAATCCTCGCCTATGCTCTCATTCTTCTCAAGGTTGAACACGTCGTATTCATCCTCGTAGAAGCCAACGACTGCAGATTGAGCTATATCAATAAGCTGATTTTTACCGTCGTTTGTGACAAGCTTAACTGTTATTTTATACATTCCCGTCTGATCGGGAGTATCTATAGTTATTCTGTATTTCTTATTAGCTACGGCTGCAAGCTCAAGCTCATCTCCGGCTTCATCAGTCGTATGAACTGTTCCGTCAGGAGCGATATATTCGAGAATAAGCTTTTCCTGCTTTGCGTCATCTATATAGCGCAATCTCTTGACCATTTCAACTGTAACGGTCGTTTTATCGCCTGTTCTTTCTGATTCTACCTCAAGTCCACTCTTGTCTACTGCCTTTTCAAGCGCAACAAAGGAGTTCATTACGATATTTTTTATAAGAATAGCTGTATTGGGATCATCATACCAATTTTCCGACCAGTCAGTTTGCTCACTAAGGTCACTCATATATACAGTAACATATCCCTTGGTATCGGTCGGCTGCCATTCAGCTACTATCGGACGGTGCTTATCGTCCGCAGAAATTACCATCATAGCGCCTTCCTTTACTGTCGTACCGTAATATCCGTTAAGCGTCGGAAGAGCATTAACTACCGATACATTTTGGAATATTGCCGATTCGTTTGATTGAATATGCGGTTGAAATTCCTTTTCGTTTACATAATCTCCAACGACACTTTCTACATATTCAAAAAGTGATCCGCTAAGATCAAGAGTCGTTGTAACAGATCTGAATGATCCTCCGCCGTAATCCGCCAAAAGTCTAAGCTCATTTATAGCATTAGATGAATCGTTTCCTATACAGATGGTTGATGTCAAAATACCGGAACGATACATCGCCTTAATAGTTGTATCGTAACCTGAATCCAAGTCAGCAGGCTCACCGTCTGAAATAAATATAAACTGACGAAGCTCTGCATCTGTTTCGGAAAGCAATTTCTTACCCGCATTGATACCGTTTGTATAGTTAGTACCCTGTACTCCTATCGTATATCCGTTTGCATCCTTAGGATTTCCGCCGGTAAGTCTATTTCCCTGAGAGTCGTGCTTATAGAAATAGCTTTCAAACTTAGTTTCTATCTGCTCCTTGATCCATTCCTTTTCTGCAACCTCTGTAAGAGGAACTACAGGATCGCTTGGAGCATTACCCCAGAATACTACCACGCCTACGTAATCCTCGGGGTTCATTTGATCTATACAAGCAATAACTCCCTCAAGGACCATATCGTAACGTGTCTTTTGTTCGCCATTAGCCTTTGTTTCACCAACGCTTTGACCCATTGATGAAGAAAGGTCAACCGCTATAACCGTAGCTACCTTTTCCTTAATTACCTCAATTTTAAGCTCGATAGGCAAAATGCTTGCTATCGGGTTTTCGGCAAATTCAGAGTTAGCATAGCTATGTCCGCCTGCGCTGTAGAAAAGTCCTCTGCCGAGCTCCGAAACATATCTTTCGATATGATCCGTTGCATTAGCGGGAAGCTCAGTAAAATCGATATTCATAAGAGCTATTTGATCATATTCAAGAAGCTCCTCCATCGTTTCAGGAAAGTCTGAGGTTTCAAGAACATCTACCTCATAGCCCTCTTGCTTAATCATTTCGGCAATTCTGTCAGCTTGAGTAAACTTTGATCCGTCATCACCGTCGATAATAAGCATTTTTGCTTCTCCGGGTATTTGGAACCACGAATACAGCTTATTGTTTTGCTCTATTGTATCATCGGCAAGATCAACGATTGCATACATTGAATGTATGCCTGCTCCGCTTGCAACGTATCCGTCATAAGTAAGAGCCTGGGTATCGTTTTCCTCAAATCTTACATCTTCAAACTTCTTTATGAGC
The DNA here is from genome assembly GCA_017623355.1 of Clostridia bacterium. Taxonomy (GTDB): domain Bacteria; phylum Bacillota; class Clostridia; order Oscillospirales; family CAG-272; genus RGIG2000. Next base: position 68,834 of record JAGAPG010000030.1, on the reverse strand, counting down.
TTTTCCTCGGTCTTTCCGTCCTCGGTTTTCTTAACCTCGTACAAAAGCACGTCGCCTATGGCATCCTTGGTGCTCATAAATTCAACTCTTATATTAACCTCTTTAGATGAATCATTCTTTGTTTCAGCTACAAGTGAGGTTATCTGAACCTCTTTATTATTGGAATCAACTATATCAAAATATTTTGCATCAAGAGTGATTCCCTTTTGATAAAGAGTTCTTGCTGCTCCCCAAGGGTTCGTTTGCGTCGTGTTTCTTCCGTCAGAGATAAGAAGCACGCGCTTATTAGCATACTGATTCTTAAAGAGCTCTACCGATTTGGTAATAGCCTCCTCAATGTCAGTATTTGATTTCTCTATTTCTCCGTCCTCAAAATCAAGATAATCGTTTTTGATCTCAGGCTTTTCTATATCGCTTATCTTATATGTATTATCTGCAAATACTATAAGACCTATTTTGGTATGCTCATCAGCCGCTTCATGGATCGATTTTATATATTCGTTCATTTCATCCTTCATAGCAGCATTACTCTCTGACATATCAACAAGAATAACTACATCCGTTTCCTCGGGTGCTGCAGTCGTTTCAACTATCGTTATATCAGCAAGAAGAGTTGCTATAAGAGCAATAAGCAAAACCGTTATAATAAGAGGAACTATTCTTTTAACAGCAAGCTTTCTTCCCTTACGAAGTCTTAAAAACGGAATTATCGCCAAGATTATAAACGGTATCGCTACCAGGAACATCCATGGACGGGCTATTTCCAAATTAAAATTCATCTTTGTAATATACCCCCCATTCTACTATCAAGAGGATAAGCAAGAGTGCTACAAGATACGGCCAAATTTCTATCGGGCTACGGTCGATAGGAGCTGTAGCGGGAGGAGATTGAACCACCTCTGTATACGCATTCATATTTATATCGCTTTCCTCTGCGGAGATGTGAACAGGAACCATAAACGATTTCGTTCCATTTTCTCCGTATGTTACCGTGATCTTATAATCGCCAACCATATCGAGCTTTTGAACATATTCCGAAGCGTTTGCCGTAGAATATATTATTTGATCGCTGGGATCACGAACCTCAAGCGCAGTTCCGCCTACGGGAACCTTAAACTCAAGCTCATCTCCTACAACAAAATCTCTTGATACAAGAGAATCAGGCGCTGAGAACTTAACGAGATTATCGAAAAGAACCGGCGAAAGCACAAATTGCATTATAAGGTTGGAGTTATAAATATCAAACGTGAAAACAACTACTCTGGTATTGTTTTCTTCTTCTATTCCCGCAATAATAAGAGGCGCATTATTTCCGCATTTGAAAACTGCCTCGTATTTATCGGGAAGATTTGCAGGCGTATTCTTATATTTACCTACATACCACTGTCCGTCCATCTTGATACCGTTTGTTATAATTTCATAGGTATCTGTGTCAGGATTTGTGTCGCCGGGAGTAATTACGGGATATGCGAACATCTCTTCAAGCTCGTCGCCTATCTCGATATCAGTTCCGACGGGATTGGTTTTTGGATTTATAAACCATACCGCGCCGTCTGTGGGGAGTATCTCCGGCATATTACTTTCGCCCTCAAAGATATAAATATCATATCCCTCAAGGTCCGGAACATCATTTATGCTCTTGTATACATCGGATGTAGTATCTACCGTATATCCAAGATATCCAAATATTCTGAGCATCCATATAAACTTATCGTTTACTACGGGAGCATCAGTATTCTCTGTTCCCTCTATATACTGTACGTATTCACTAACGTAAAGTATTTTTACATCTTTTTTCTCCTCCGGATATATCGAGCTTACATTATCCTCTGCGATAGCGTCATCTACCACAATTTCAAATTTCGCATTCTTATATTCCTCAAAGGAGTCTATTTTAAGACCTGTACCTTCCTCAAGTGCAGAAATATTAGGTCGAACGTATATCATTCTTGTTTCCGACTCGCCGAAGCTATAGGTATCTTCAAACCAAAGATCCTTCTTGCCGTCGTTTATAACAGCCTTGATCTTTACCTTTTCAAGTGCCTTTCCGTAGTTTGACACCTCAAGTGTAAACACATAATCATCCTTTATCATTCCATCTTCTAACGATGTTATTGCAATATTGGAGTCGTTATCCTTTGAAAAATCTATGTATTCAAAGCCATTTACGCTTTCATAGGTTTGGTCTGTATAATATTTTACCGATGTTTCCTTATTCTGACTTTGAACATCGGCAACAAGAAGCTTTGCCTCTTCAAAATCAGCATTTCCATATTCGCACTTGATCTTGTCAAGAGCATTTACTATCTGCGATTTATCCTCGCTTCTGTATACTACTGTATTCGCTTTCTCGCCTGCCGTTATTACAGTTATCTTACTGTTTGGACCCGCTTTTTCAGCATCCTTCTTCGCTTGCTCTACAGCGAGCTCAAAGCGCGTTTTGCCTTGATCGTTTTTAGCAAGCATACTTGCCGATGAGTCTATTACTATTACCGTCTCGTCAGAGCTGAACGCAACAAGCGTCGGACGACAAAGTGCAAGACTCGCAACTATAACTGATAATATTTGCAAAATAAGCAAGAGCGAAACTATAATATTGATTGGAATTTTTGTCTTAACATATTTAAGACTCTTTTTCCATATAAATGTGCTGGATACGGGTTTTTCTACATACTTCTGCTTTAAAAAATATATGAGCAAAAGTATCGGAATAGCCAATAATCCAAGCAATCCCCAATAAGTTGTGAAATCAAGACTCATTTGATCAATTCCGTTTCGTATCCCTTTCCAAAAATTACTTTCTCTATCGGATCATCTGATGAAACTGTAAAGAAAGTCGCGTCTCTTGAGGCGCAAAAATCTATAAGCTCCTGCTCATATTCGTCAAACGCTCTTTGATATGCTTCAACGAGCTTTCTCGTAACTCTGACTCTCATATTCTTAGGATCGTCAAAGCCAACAGCCTCGGAGTCCACCATGTGAACTCTTCCGTCAAAGCCCGGATAAAGCTCATCCGGTGAGAGTACCTGTATAAATACAACCTCTCTGCGCTTATATACCAAGAAGTCGAGCATCTTTTTCCAGTTGCTTTCCGTCAAAAAGTCGGAAATTATTATCGTAAGACCGTCGTCATATCCCGGTTGCTCAAGACCTACCACGGTCTTTTCAAGATCAGTTTCTCCCTCAAATTCTGTTGTTTCAAGAATTTGAGCGGCTCTGTAAAACGAATCCTTATTATATACCGTGAAGCCGATATCCTCCGCCTTATTGCCTTTAAGCATCTTGAAGGAAACTCGGTCCATAGCCGTTACCGAAAGATATCCGAAGGCTGCCGCTATTCTGAGCGCGGCTGCCGCTTTTTCAGGACGGCCACATTTCATTGATGCAGAGCAGTCTATCATAATATGATTGTGCATCTGTCTTTCATCCGTGAAAAGCTTTATAAAGTACTTTTCAAAACGCGCGTATACGTTCCAGTCGATACGTCTGATATCATCTCCCGGAAAATACTCGCGGAAGTCGGCAAACTCTACCGTGCTTCCGTATGAGCGTGCCTTTCGGCTTCCGCCGAAGTAGCCTGTCATCGGATTTTTGAGTAACAATGCGGCAGCGTCCAGACGGTCCAAAAAGTCGCCGTCTAATATTTTACGTTTCATTGCCTACCGCCTATATTACCAATCTGAATTTTTCTTTTTATCTGACTTGCTCTTTTCCTTTTCAGCCTTCATAGCAGCCTTCATAGCGGCCTTGTCCATAGCAACCTCTTGCTTGAATTTTTCTTCAGCATGCTTGTCTGCTATATCCTTGCCCTTTGTATTAAGATCCTTAATAAGGCTCTTAACAACATCGTCTGCGTTCATCTTTGAAGTTACAGCCTCAAAGCCAAGCTTGATTCTGTGACGGAGTACAGGAATTGCAAGAGTATTGATATCATCATAGGATACGTTGTATCTGCCGTTGATAAGAGCTCTTACCTTTGCAGCCGTGATAAGCGCCTGAGCAGCACGAGGGCTGGCTCCTGCACGAATAAATCTTACGGTTGTTTCTGTAGCAACCTCACTGTCAGGATGAGTTGCCGCAATCATTACCATCGCATATTTAAGAACTTCACTTGAAACAGGAATTGTCTTAGCGATAGCTCTCATACGGAGAAGCTCCTCGCCGTTACAAGCTGCCTGCGCGGTTTCGTCCATTGTTTTCTGTGTCATATTAACGATTTGTCCGAGCTCGTCTGCCGAGGGGTTCGGAACTATGATCTTGAACATAAAACGGTCCATCTGAGCTTCAGGAAGAGGATATGTACCGTCTTGCTCGATCGGGTTCTGTGTAGCAAGAACGAAGAACGGCTCATCCATTTGTCTTGTTACGCCCATTACAGTAACCTTATGCTCCTGCATCGCCTCAAGCAAAGCTGCCTGTGTTTTTGGCGTTGCACGGTTAATTTCGTCCGCGAGAACTATGTTACTGAAGATAGGACCCTTTTGGAACTCAAATACAGAGTTTCCGTTTTCATCCTTATTAATTATGTTAGTACCTGTTACGTCGGCAGGCATCAAGTCAGGTGTGAACTGAATACGTGAGAATGGAAGATCAAACACCTTACCAAGTGATCTTACAAGACGTGTTTTACCAAGTCCCGGTGCGCCCTCAAGAAGTACGTTACCGCCTGCTATAATAGCTGCGATAGTAGATTCGACTACCTCCTCCTGACCGATCATATCCTTTTTAACCTCAGTAAAGATCTTAGCGCATTTTTCAGCGAAGAGCTTGAGCTCCTTCTCTGTTTCTGCATCTACCTTGAGTTCCTCTGCGGTTCTCTCGGGTTTCTTTTCTTCTGCTTTAGGTGGAGCCTTGGGGTCTACCTTAACCTCAGGCTTCTTTTCCTCTGCTTTAGGAGCAGCCTTGGGATCTACCTTAACCTCAGGCTTCTTTTCCTCTGCTTTAGGAGCAGCCTTGGGATCTACCTTAACATCAGGCTTCTTTTCTTCTGCTTTAGGAGCAGCCTTGGGATCTACCTTAACATCAGGCTTCTTCTCTTCTGCTTTAGGAGCAGCCTTGGGATCTACCTTAACATCAGGCTTCTTCTCTTCTGCTTTAGGAGCAGCCTTGGGATCTACCTTAACCTCAGGCTTCTTTTCCTCTGCTTTAGGAGCAGCTTTAGGGTCTACCTTTGCGTCTTTTTTAAGCGCAGAGGCATCTGCCGCAGGTTTAACTGCGGCAGATGCCTTCTTATCTTGTTCTTTTTCTTTGTTTCTATTAAAAAATGCCATGTCTCTATCTCCGTATATCATCAAATTTTTATTTTAGTGTTTATTTTGCCAATTGAGCTTCATAAAGAGCGATCATTTGCTGAATTGCCTCTCTTTGCGCGGGCGTCAAATTATTTGACGGATCAAGCAAGAGATTCTTCTGCTGATCGATATATTCCTGTGTAATCTGAGATGTAATAGATTCATTTCTATTCGTTTCCGGATTATACACAGAACCGTTTATCTCAACCTTATCCATACCGTCGGTAACCTCCTCAGATGGTTCTTGAGGCTTATTTTCTTCCGGTGGTTTATCCTGATCACTGGGCTTGCTGTCTTGATTCTCCTGATCTTGATTTTCTTGATCCTGATTTTCTTGATTCTGCTCGGAATCAGACGGCTCTTGCTTATCTTGATTAGGATTGTTTATCTGGTTTTGAGCTTGGTTTATGCTCTCTTTAAGATCTTCAGCTGTTTGCTCGTTTTTCTCCATGTTTTCGAGCTTATTATTCATATTTTGCTGGAACTGATCAAGTGCGTCACTTGCCTGTTCCTTCTTTTCTTCATCGGTCATATCGGAATTTGCGATATCCTCAAGCTTTTCACCTGTCTGCTGGAAATCTTCCTTGAATTCGTTATCCTCGGGTAACGAATCTGCAGTGTCCTTGAAATCCTGAGCCATATCGTTAAGGATCTTATCAAGCTCCTCTCCCTCGGCGTTTTGGATCTTATCCTTCATATCTTCGATGGAGTCGCTTACCTGGTCCTTATCGTCCTTCTCGATTGCATCACCAAGATCGGACATATCCTGATTTTTATCAGATTCTTCTTTTTTGTCCTCGTTATCCTTGATAGCATCGTTTACCTCGGATTTATCGGAATCTTGCTCCTGAGTCATCTGGTCGAGCTTGTTGTTTGCATCTGTAAGAGCCTCGTTAACCTGCTCCTTCTTTTCCTCGTCAGATGTTGTGGGATCGCTATAGATGTCCTCGAGCTTATTTTCAAGATCGCTTACGACATCCTTCATTTCATCCTTTTCTTCCTCGCTTGCGTCGGAATCCTCGATGGTTTGCTTCATATCATCAATCGCATCGTCTGTTTCCTTCTCAAAGGGAGCGAGCTCGGATTCTGCTTTGTCCATCGCATCTGTGATCTGCTCACCAACGTTTTCAATAGATTCCATTTTGTCAAGTGCATCGGAGATATCGTCCTTAGCTTGATCGAAAGCGTCTTCAATAGTTTTATCTGTATCGGAGCCCTCTTGCTTTTCTTGAATTGCGCCCTCAAGATTTTCCTTGAAATCCTCAAGAGCATCCTTAAGTGAGTCTTCTACATTTGATTCGGGAACACTGTCAAGAACCTTATCAAGAACATCTACGATGTCTTGCATCATATCTTCTCTCTCTTGGCTTGAAGCATCTGTATCGAGAATATCATTCTTCATATTATCGAGAGCTTCATCGATCTTTTCCTTATCTCCGCTTTCAATAGCATCAGCAAGCTCACCCATTTCGGTGTCCTCAAGCTTCTGCTCGAAGTCAATAACCTCGTTGAAATCACTCTTGGAGTCCTCAAGCTCGGTATCAATCGTTTCCTTAATTTCTTCCTTTTGATCCTCGCTTATCTGACCGTTTTCATCAGTTTCAGTCTGCTCGATCTTATCCTGAATATCCTCAAGGTTTTGATTGAAATCTTCAAATGCATCCTTAAGGATCGAATCCTCTTCAACCTTATCAAGAGCATCTTGGATCTGCTGTTGCATATCCTCTATCTCTTGCATAATATCTTCCTTGGTGTTTTGGTCTACCATTTGGTCGAGCTTTTGCTCAAGATCCTCAAAAGCATTTTCGATTTCAGCCTTATCTTCCTTTTGGATAGCATCAAGAATATCTTGAATGGTTTCATTTTCAACCTTCTCAAGCTCTTCCTTAAGCTCCTCGCTGCTGTCCTGGTCTATCTTATCGATGATCTCCTGTTGGATCTCCATCTCTTTTTTGATAAGCTCCTCGATCTCTTTTCTGGTCTCTCTTATGTCCTCGTATTTTTCACGGGCATCGTCCATAAGCTCGATTCTTTCCTCAAGCGGGAATACATAGTCATTAAAGAGCATCTCTTGAAATTCTTGAGGTGTGTCGGATGAGTTTATTATAAGATAGATATTTTGAATCATTATCTGTACTGTAATGTATTCGTTTACTCTATCTCTCAAAGCATTCGCCTGATCCTCCTTTTGAGATCTGTCAAGCGAGCTCCTCTTTATCTTCTCACCCTCTACGGTAACCATATCCTTGAGCTCTTCCTTGAAGCTTTCAAAGTTTTCTTCCTCTTGCTCAATGAGCTTATCAAAGAGATCCTTTGTTACGTAGTAGTCGTCAACATCATCCTCAAACTCAGCCTGGTCTATCATCTTGTGAATGTCTGCAATGATCTCATCTACCGCTTCGTCAGCCTCCTGCTGTCTCCACTCTGCCGCAATAGCAGCCGGTGTCTGCACCAAGGGAGTAAGCAAGATAACAATTGCAAGGAGCATTGCTCCGCAGGATATAAGTGATTTTTTGGGGAGCCTGATCTTGAATTGCTTCTTCATATCAAGCTTTGAAAGGCGTTGCATCGTATCCTCTCTTTGAACCTTTGCAACGTAAGAACGGTCTTTTCTGTATTCGACCATTGTTACAACACGCTCGTCAAGTCCAAGGGAGTCAATTCTTTTTGCCAATTTTCTTGTGTTAACCTTGAAACGACGAATATATGTTATCGTTCCAATCGTTGCGGCAATCGCAACACCAACAGATGCGGACACTATAATCACTAAAAGTGTATTTTCAATGCTGAACGCTATTTTCATAATAACCGTTGTAAGCAATGTGCCAGCCATTCCGAATAACATTCCGAATGCAACGGCTCTTATAATAGCTTCGATTATAAGTCTTTTTCTATATGGCTTCATAGCTTCGCTAAATTCCATACCTTTTCTCCTTTGAGTAATAATTATATTTATTATTTTTGCTATAAATATATAATATATTATAGCACGCGGAGTTATTTTTTTCAATAACAAACAGTTTTTAAAACTCCGACTTATTGATTTTTGGCAATTTCCACAAAAAACCTTGGGGGCTTTTGATTTCCACATCCTGATTTTTTGTGGAAATTGCCCAAAAACGCTTTTTGCTCGGCAGCCAAAACACACCGACGATATACGAAAAAGTCTTTATTACCTCCTTTTTTTCAGTGACGCATCATGGACTGCGATCACTTTGATAGAGACATAGCTGATAAGGAGTGGCGCTCCTTATCCGATAAAAAAAGCGTTTCTCTGTTTAGTAAGGGAACTTGCTAATGGGAAACGCTTTTTTCGCATTCATTCTAACACATATAATATTCCTTTTCAAGAAGTTGTTGCCACATTTCAGAACACGTTCACATACTTTTCATTTTTGCTTTGTTTCATCACGTTTTTTCCATATTAAAGTAAAGAAAAAGCATAGCGAAATTGCTTTCGCTATGCTTATATCTCATTATTTAGCGGTGATAACTACCTCTCCGCAATCGGGAACTACGCTTATGTAAGCATATCCGTTCTCAATAAATACATCCTTTTCAACATCAACGCCAATCTCGACGCCGTTTTGCATTACGGTTATAGCTGTCCATTCATCGGGAATATCAACCTTTACAGTAAGCTTTTGATCAAAGTGAGAATTGTCAAGCGTGTCAGTAAGGTTAAACGAAATAGAATCTGCTGTTGCAGAAAATTCTATGCTTGCTCTTTGACTTTCCTTGAGATACTGAACAACCTCAGTATAAGAGCCTACCCAAATACCTGTTTTCTTGAATATTTCAAACTTTGATATAGTAGATGTAAATGTAGAATACATAGGTCCTGAACCGATCGTGTGGAGACATTCCACCGTCCAATATCCGTGATCAGAGCCCGATTTTCCGTTAAGAAGCTCATTCACACCTTTCTCGTAAGATCCAATTTCAGTATGAGCAAGAATATATTCTCCATCGTTGTTTTCCTGGAATACATATTCGCCATCAATATAACTATATGATCCGTTTTCTACCCAAACGTATCTGTAAATAGGATCTCCGTTCAACTCGTTGTAGTATGTGCCATCAAAGTTAGCATCATCAACCAGCTCACGAACATAAGTACCTGTTACAGAAAGCTGAGCCACAACAGCATCAACCATTCTGTTTGAGCTTGCATCGTATACATAATTCTTCTTAACCTCGGAAGCCTTTACAAACTCATACTTACCTTCTGTTTGCTCTGTTTTTGAGATATAAGAATTAAGGTTACCCCAAGCCTCTCTTGATGTAAGATCATCCGGATCTATCCAAGCTCCAAGGTTACCGCCGTTTCTTCCTGCTGCCATAATATCGCATACGAATACAGCAGTAGAGTTGCTCGTCGTTCCGTTAGGTGTTGCAAATCCAAGAACCTGCTGACCCGGGAACATATTCATGAATCTGTAATGAGCCTCGTTTACCTCGTACATTATGCTGTCTTCCTGAAGACCGCCACTGTAAATACCGGTATGGTTATAGGAGTGTGATCCAAGGTCAAATGTGCCCGTTGCGAAATACTGTGACCATAACGGAACTAACGAATCCGCCATACCAATTGTCATAACCGTAGTAGCCTTGAAACCGTATTTTTGAAGCTGCGGAACTACCCAGTTATATGTTTCAACATAGTTACTGTCGTCAAATGTCATACTCCAAGCTCCGGGAGCGTTATATAGATATGTTGTTATTTCGGGAGCCTTAAGAATACCAAGCTCTGTTGCATATTCTGTTGTAACGGTTTTTTCGTCCGAGCATTTTGAGCACTTAGCTGTAACTGTTCCGTTTTGTTCAGCGGTTGCCGCAACTGCGGTTGACTGATCTGCAACATAGTTATGTCCAAGTGCATCAAGAGCATCTGTTTTCCAAGTGTATGTGCAGCCCTTCGACTTACAATGAAGGATAGAATATCCTGCGGTTTCACAGGTAGGAGCTATCTTTTCTGTCAATGTGCTGTTAGCAGCCTTATGCTCACAGCTCTCGATTACAAGATTTTCGGTTGTTTGTTCTACTATTGTATAAGGCGTAATCTCATAAACGAACGAGAGCCAATACTGCGGCTCGGAAATAAGCTCAAATCTGAACTTTCTCCACTTAACGCCAAGGTCGATTATTTCAGAGCTCTTACCGCCTTCAATAATCATATACTCTACCCAACATTCATTTTCCTCGTCCCAATACTGAAGCGAGAAATCTCTGCCGTCAACGTTAGCAAATATAAATCTGATATATGCAATATACTGAACGGTAGTATACTCGAATGTAGCAATTGTTCTCGGTCCCTCAAGCCATTCCACCTTTTCGATGTTATGTGTTTTTTCCTCATCTGCAACGGTCAAAGCTGCAAGCTGATTTTTGAAAATATCAACCGCTTCAAGGTTAACTGTTACGGTGTTGCCCTCTTCGTCAGTTTCCTCCTTGGTCGTAGCATACGAGCCAAGAGTTGTTTCCTTATATACGAATGAGAACTGTGTCATAGTAGGCGGAACGGTGGATATATCTGATGTAAGATCGTCAGCCGCCTTATAATCCTCAGCCTCTATACGAATTTTTGTTGTAATTATGGGATTTTCAAAAGTAACGGTATAAGTTCCCTCAAAATCCTCTGTTATTTCATAGTATTGATTATCGGAATTAGGATCTACATCTATAGCTCTCCAGCCAAGGCTATCTCCGTTCCAGCCGCTTGCCACGCCGTAATAATAGATATAGAATTTCTCGCCAACACACTTATCGGCAACGAACGAAATAGAGCTTATCTCTCTGAAGGTGTTTTCTCCAAAATCAACCTCAAATCTTGTATCGTCCCAAAGTCTTGCATTGGTCATCCAGCTCGTGCCATCTTTTCCGTCAACGAGCTCAGCAGCACCTCCGCCGTAATCGTTGTATTTACCGCTTACGCTTACGCTTGCAGTGCCTGCAATATTCTTTACTACTCTGTTTATCATCGGAGCTTTTTCAGTTCCGACAACGTTACCTTCCTCGTCAACGATATCCTTATCTCCGATAGTAGCCTTAGCGTACACCTCTACCTCGTAGATCTTACCGGGAGTATATCTTGACGCTTCTGTAACCGTAATTTTTATCTTATCTGTAACGATAGCATCCTCAAGCGACAATACGACAGTTACATTTTGACTGGTATCATCACCGGAATCCTTATCGTTTACAGTGCCGAGAGTTATCCAAGTACCGTCCTCGTCCTCTGCCTGAACGAGATACTCAACGTTAACTCCTTCAAGTCCCCAAGCATGATAGTTTGGAACATATAATCTTATTTCCTTGATCTCAAAGTCCTTAACAAAAGTCTGTACGGCGTAATCGCCTGTGTAGCTTATTCCGTCAACGAGAGTATCCGGGCTCCAATAAGACGACGTGTCGCCGTCAAAAAGATGCTTAGGAAGTGTTTTTCTGTAATAAGACGTTGCTTCCGAAACGCCGTATTTAGCAATATTTATGTAGTCCTCTCCGTCAATATCAACGTTATTTGCGCCAATATCAAGCGTAAAGAAATCATAAAGCGGAGCGACCTCTCTTGTTTGTCTTGAGTCACAGCCTACGTTTGTGCAATATACATATTCCTCGCCGGGGCAAAAATATGTCGGCTCTATGCTACGTCTCCATTTTTTTGAATATGCGTGCTTGCCCGTTGCTACAGTAGGATTGGTCTGCGTAGCATATGTACATCCAGGTCGTGTGCAAGCGCGCTCCGTGTATCCTGCCTTGTTACAGGTAGGCTCTACAACCTCAGGAGTGCCCATATTGTGTCCGAGCTTAGCAATAGATCTTTCTCTTGTTGTTCCGCAATATTTACATTTTTCTACTTTCACGCCCGCCTCTGTACAGTTAGGCTCCGTCCTTGATTCTTCCTCATACTCGTGAATACAGTTTTCGGGATCTACCGTCTCCGTATTTTCATCCGTAGAGGTTTCGTCTCCTGCAGGCTCGTCTTTTGTAGAGGTCTCGTCATCGGTAGAGGTTTCTTCAGGCTCTTTGGTCGAGGTTTCATCATCATTGGATGTTACACTCTCATCGTTGCCAAAATCAATATCCTCCTCCTGATCGCACGATGCGAACACGAGCATAAAAGCAAGAAGTATCAACATTAGTGATAATATCTTTTTCATATAATACCTTCTCTTTTTACCGTTTAAAGCTTGTTTTATAAAAAGTTCCCTCGGTATGTTCCGAGGGAACTTACTGTTCCAAATTATTATTCTGCGGTTGCGCCTGTTGCGGGTTGACCTGCAAGCTCAGGGTTCTGAGCAAATCTTACCTCACCCCACATCGAAGAACCGTTACCTGATGCATCAGTTCTTACGATAACCTTTTCAACAGCCAAGTGATTTACTCCAAATACAATAGCTGATTCCTTACCGTATTTTTCAAGATCTGATCCTTCGGGAGCAGATGCTGTAAACGCACCGCCACCTATAAGAGTTTCCTCTTCCTCAGAGTTAACGTCTACTACATATACCTTATAGGACATACCGCCGCCGTTACCTGCAACTATGATCTGGTCGATGATAGTTACCTTGGAGAATGTGTATGTAACCTCCAAAACACCGCCTCTGCCTGTAAAGCCTGCGTCGCCTGAGTAGCCATACCATTTACCGTCTGTTGTTACACCTGCAGAGCCCCAAGCCTCGCCGTTTGTCTTTTCAGCAACTGCTGAGGTTGTTACGTCTGTCCAAGCCTTTGTTTCCTTGTTACCGCAAACATCACAAGCTCTTTCGGATGAAAGAACTCCTGCTGTCCACGAATCGGGATATTGGTGTCCGGGAGCCTCTCCCTCTGTCTTGGAATCTCTTTCTCCGCAGAGGTCGCACTCTCTCTTACCTGTTTCAGGAGTTGTACAGGTTGCGTCTGTCCACTCCCATCTTGACCACTTATGCTTGCCGTTATCGCAATCATATTCGGGCTCTTCTTTTGTACTTGTTTCGTCATCCTTTTCGGACGTTTCGCTTTCCTCGTCATCAGAGGGTTTGTCTTCTTTAGTTGATGTATCCTCTTCTTCCTTGGTTGTTGTTTCTTCTTCGTCATCACCGAAGTCGATATTCTCTTCCTTATCGCAGGAAGCAAGAACGAACATACATACCAAAGCGATCATAAGACACATAAGCTTAATCCATGTGTTTTTCATTTTATTACTCCTTTAAAATATAAATATTCGTTGAACGCAAAGTTATTGCGTCTTATCCGCCTTACTATTATAACTCTTGACCAAAAAAAAGTCAACGAAAAGGGCGTTTTTTGAAAAAATTCGTGATTTTGCATAAAAAACCAATAAATATTTTTTATTTTCACATAATTTTTTTGTTGAAAACGCCCAATGATATTAATATGTCATCTTTTCAATTATGAACAACATTTAAACAATAACCTCGTATCCCTTTTCGGTGATAGCGCTTACTATAACTTCATCGTTAACATCGCGTTCAAGCACAAGTCTAACCTCTTCCGCTTTATGATCAGCTATTGCTTCCTTTACTCCTTCGATCTGTTCAAGTCTTGTTTTTACTGCATTTTCGCAATGAGGGCACATCATACCTTTCACCTTAAACACCTTTTCGCTCATATTGTTTTTTTCCTTTCTTTCTATTATAATATTTCGCTTATTTAAAAATTTTTTTGTATTCCTTATATTGAAAAAATTCAATCTCAAAGCGTTAGTGACAACACAGAAGCTTGACAAGCTCATTGCCGCTGCTCCGAACATAGGCTTAAGCCTCCAGCCAAGAATAGGTATCAAAGCTCCAGCCGCAAGCGGTATACCGATCATATTGTAAAAGAACGCCCAGAAAAGATTTTGTTTTATGTTTCTAAGAGTTGCTCGGCTTAATCTTATAGCTCCGCTGACGTCACAAAGACTGCTTTTCATAAGCACTACATCTGCGCTGTCTATTGCTACATCCGTTGCCTGTCCGACAGCTATACCTATATCTGCGCTTTTAAGTGCGGGAGCATCGTTTATTCCGTCACCCACCATAGCAACCTTGCCGTGCTTCTTCAGTTCTTTTATATGTCTTTCCTTATCGGCAGGCATAACATTTGCAATTATCTTGTCAACACCTACCTTTTTACCTATAGCGCTTGCTGTACGCTCGTTATCTCCTGTAAGCATAACAACGTAAATTCCCAAATCGTGGAGCTCCTTTACAGCCCTTTCACTATCCTCTTTTATCTCGTCGCTGACTGCGATAATTCCAACAAGAGTATTGTTTTTAATAAAAAACATAGGTGTTTTTCCGTCATTCGCGAGCTTACGAGCCAGCTCTCTGTCGGCGCTGCTTATATCACATTTGCTCTCGGCAAGCTTCAAGCTTCCGCCATATATATTATCCTCTCCGATTCTTGCAAATATTCCGCTTCCGGGCAGAGCCGCAAATTCATTTGTTTCAAATCTTATAGCGTTCATTTTTTCACCTTTTTCGACTATAGCAGCCGAGAGAGGATGCTCGCTTTTTATTTCGGCGGAATAGGCTATATCCATAAGTTCGCCTTCGCTGATACCTATAGGAATTACGTCCGTTACCTGCGGCTTTCCCTTTGTTACCGTTCCTGTTTTATCAAGAACCACTATATTTATTCTTCCGGTTTGCTCAAGCGACTCTGCAGTTTTGAAAAGTATTCCGTTTTTTGCGCCCATTCCGCTTCCCACCATTATAGCGACGGGAGTCGCCAAGCCAAGAGCGCACGGACAGCTTATAACAAGAACCGATATTCCTCTTTCGAGAGAATATCCTATGCTACCGCCTGTTGCAATAAGCCAAATAACCGTAGTTATAACGGCTATTGTGATAACCGCAGGAACGAAAATTCCCGACACTCTGTCGGCTATTTTAGCTATAGGAGCTTTAGATGATGAGGCATCTGATACCATTTTTACTATCTGAGAAAACGTAGTATCGTCGCCAACACGAGTCGCCTCGCATTTTATAAATCCCGATTTATTTATACAGGATGCAAACACGCTATCACCGACCGTCTTATCATTAGGAACGCTTTCTCCTGTAAGGGAAGATTCATCAACCGCGCTTTCTCCCTCAATAACCCTTCCGTCAACAGGAATACTTTCACCCGGACGGACAACGAATATATCTCCCTTTAAAACATCCTTTGCTTCAATCACAAGCTCCTTGCCACCGCGAACAACGGTTGCTTTTTTAGGGGAAAGTGCCATAAGCGAGCGAAGTGCATCAGTGGTTTTTCCCTTTGCATGCGCCTCGAGCATTTTTCCCACGGTAATAAGAGCAAGTATCATAGCTGCAGATTCAAAATAAAGCTCGTGCAAATAATGTGCCTTATTGTCTGCTCCGGTCATAACGAAAAGAATACACACGCTGTAAACAAACGAAGCTCCCGAGCCGAGCGCAACGAGCGTATCCATATTCGGAGAGCCCTTTATCAGACTTTTTATACCGTTTATAAAGAATTTTTGATTTATTATCATGACCGCGATGGCAAGAAGCATTTGTGAAATAGCAATTGCAAGCGGATTTTTTGCAAATCCTTCAGGCAAATACCACCCCCACATAACGTGTCCCATAGAAATATACATAAGCGACGTCAAGAACACAAGTGAGGCTATAAGACGAAGCTTGAGTCTTGCTTCCTCGGAGCTATCAAACAAATCATTTTCGACATTCTTTGCCTCGTTTTGCCTTTCGCTCGCTCCGTAGCCTGCCTTTTTTACGGCAGATATTATAGAGTCGGTGCTTGCATCCCCTTCCACCGTCATAGAGTTTGTAAGAAGATTTACGGAGCAGCTTTCAACTCCGTCAACCTTTTTTACCGCATTTTCCACTCTCGCGCTGCACGCCGCGCAGCTCATTCCCGTAACATTAAACTGTTTCATTTTATACCTTCTGTTTGTCCTCTCCAAGTCCGTAAAGCTTAGAAAGCACGGTTATATGCTCCTTTACCCTTTCCACAACAGTAGGCGGAGAAAGCACCTGAAGCTTGTCACCGAACGAGCAGCTCCAAGCAATAAACATAGGGCTTATTTGTACCTGAATAGAGAAGGTAACGAAATCTCCGTTTTCCTGCATCTTTACATTTCCGAATTTATCAAAAATTACATCTATAAGCTTTTTATCAGCGCGTATCTTGACCGTTTTTTCCTCGCCGACAAACATATCGAAAACCTGTTTTTTGTGCTTTGTTATATCAAAATTCTTGACCTTTTCGTTTTCCTTTATATCCTTATCAAGCATTTTTACGTTTTCCATTCTATCCACTCTGTAATGAGCGATAGTTCCGTGCTTATCGTCATAGCAGGCAAGATAATATCTGTCGCCCGAAAGAACCGTTGCATAGGGATTGACCTCATAACGCTTTTTATTCTTGCGATAAACCCTTTCGTGTGATGCATTGTAATCAAAATAGCAAAACTCTATCTTTTTATGCTCCTTTATGGCGTTCGCTATCTCGTTTACGATATAATATATATGCTCATTCGTGCCCTTTGCAGAGTTAAATTCAACTATATTCCTTTTCAGGACCTCTGCTCTGCGGCTTCCGGCAAGATTAGCTATTTTATTGACAAATTCCTTCGTTTTCTTTTCCGTAATAAAGCTTGATGCTTCAACCGCATCCATCAGTATACGAAGCTCCGAAGGATCGAATTCTCGCTCGTCAACATAGTATTCATTGCTGCTTTTTCTCACACAGCTTATGCCGTATCCGCAATCCTGAAGAGCCTTGATATCCGTATACAGAGTTCGCCTATCGCAGTTTATTCCCATATCATTAAGGCGCTTTATTATTGCTTGAGTGCCCATAGGATGATCCTCATCGGTTTCCTGCCTTAAAAGATCCCATAGCTTCAGAAGCTTCACGCCAACGGTCTTTTCAGTCTTCATATAAAGTCCTCCGTCTTCAATTTATTAATATACGCAAAGGTGGAGCGTATTTCCCTCAAAAATAAGCTGATCCTTGCTGAAATCATTCCAATCCAAAGAAGAAAACCTTCTTGTGTATTCAGGGTTGTTTTCTATCCTAACAAAGCTTCTTCCAAGCAGATAGCTCATATGGTTTACATCACTCCACGTTCTTGAAAATGCTCTGACATTACAGTCGCCTATCATAAGAACTCCGTCGTTTCTTTGAGTTATCTTGGCATCGTAATAAATGCTTATGTATTTTATTCTTTCGCCTGTATCAACCTCATAATCCCTTATAATCAAGCCTATCTGCTCGCAAAGCCTTTCATCCTCAAAATTGTTTTTCAGTCTGCTGAATATCATCGTATGAAAAAATACAAGCTCTACAAAAATTATCGTCAGCATTATAATGCTTCCCCTTCGCTTTTTCTTTTCAAAGAGTGAGCTTTCTTTCTCACACACCCCGTCGGGCTTATAGAAAATTTTTATAGCTATTGCTCCGGGCAAAACGCCAAGAGCATATGTAGTACGGAACATCATCCACACCTCTACGGGATTCACGAATATAAACGGCACGGCTGCAGCGAGAGCAGTTCCCGTAAAAATGTAAAAATATTTTCCGAATTCAACGACACTTCCCTTAGCAAAATAAGATCCAAATCTACGTTTTCCTAAAAATCCGAATGCACAAAAAACCACGGCAAAAAGAGCAATATAAATAAATATAACCCATTCTCTTTCCGTAATAAAATAATACTTCAATATATTTGATAGATTTATCTCTCCGCTCATTCTCACATTTGAGGGATTAAAAATTTTTAAAAGAACAAAGTCAACACAGTTGGCAAAGCCGTATACCGTTACGGCAAGCAAATTGTTTATGACAAAATCCTTGATAGAGCGCGAATATATAACTATAAAGACTAGCGCAAGCGTAACAAACGCTGCTGATAAAAGCTGATACGTACACGCTCCAAAAGTAAGATAGATATACGAAAATATTATTCGTTTTTTATCTCCTTTCAGAAAGCAAACAAAGCTTTTTGCGCTAAGCACACTCATAAGTATCGCAAAAGCGAACGCGCCCTTTTCAATGAAAAGGAAAAATTCTATAGTCAGCGGGTTGAAAACAGTAACAAATGATAGAAAAGCAGCGACACACCCACGCATTTTCCCCTTCAAAATAATATAAATATGATATATAGCAAGAGAAAGGCAAAGCACGGCACATATGAGAGAAAAATAATAGTAGCCGACAATTCCGAAGCCAACAGCATCAAGCGCGTATGCCGAGAGCGAAGTTATAAATCTTCCGTTATATTTCATTCCTGCGCCAAGCCCGTCAGCAAGTGAAACGAGTGCAAAATGGTATGTATCCGTTGAGAACTCCATAACGACCAACGGGAAAACACACGCGATAACGACGCATAAAAAGAAAATATATTCCTTTTTGCTTTTAAGTAATTTCATTTTTATTCCTTTAAATCTCAATTGTTTTTGCGAGAGGAACAGAATAGATGAGCGCTTTTGAAAGAGGTCTTTCAAATATCATCTCGCAGGCTCTTTTATAGTAAGAAAGCTGGGTGGAGTGTCGTTCCTTTAGCACTTTTTCATAATTTTCAAGAGTTACGCTATCGGTCTTATAATCCACAAGGACAAGCTCTGAGTTTTTGTTTTCATATATACAGTCGGTAACGCCCTGTACAAGAACGCTTTCCTCACGCACAAGCTCGTCGGATGAAAACTCCCTTGCAGGAAGCATTATGTTAAATCGAAACTCTCTTATAATGCGCTTTGAGAGTAAAAGCTCCGAAAAAAGCTCGCTTTTTACAAACGCCTCTATATGAGCCTTATTTACAAGCTTAGCAGTTTCATCGGATATAAACGATCTTTTAACCAAGGCAGCAAGCTCGGCGTCGACTCCGTTTTTACGCAAATTTTCAAAATTACAAAACTGCATAAACACGTGAGTTGCCGTTCCTTTTTCCGCCCCTGTGTACGTTTTTTGAGCCTTTTCAAGAAAGCGCGGTTCAAAATCAAGGGAGCTTGACATATCAATCTCCTCGTTTTCATTTCCGTCAAGTATAAGCGGATAAAGCTTTGATATTGACATCTTTGAAGGAATCCTTTCAAGATATTCGTACGGATATTTAAAATCAAATCTTTCCTTCAAAAGAGTAAGCACTCTTTCCTTTTCGCTTTCATTATATATTTTATCATTATTTTCATTTTGGCAAGGTCTTTTTTCCGTACCGTCATCGGATATTATTCTAAGGTCAAAACAAGACTTTGGCACAGCGCAGCACGGAAGAACGAAATCAAAATACGAGCTTGATGAGGTAACGGAATATTTGCTCACATTTTTCGCGTTTTTACGACACATCTCAAGCTTTTTCTGCGCATCCTTAAGAGTTCCGGTTATATAAAGCTTGCATCGCGCTCTTGTCATTGCAACATACAAAAGACGCATTTCTTCCTCGGCGCTTGAGCACTTTATTGCAAGAGCAAGGCTTTTCCTCAAAAGATTGTCAAACTTTGCAATTCCGCCGTCACGGCGAACGTATCCGGCAATTCCAAGCTCTCTGTGATAAAGAATCGCCTTTTCCGTATCCTTTCTTGAAAACTGTCCGTTTGCATTAACGACAAAGCATATCTCGTATTCAAGTCCCTTCGAGCCGTGTATCGTAGAAACAGTAACAAAATCCTTTGATTTTGATATCTTTTCGGCGGATAAAGTGTCTTGCTTTGATATTTTCTCAACATATCTTAAAAAACTGTAAACACCCTTGTAGCTCTTTGCCTCGTATCTTCTTGCAAGATCGTATAGCTTTAAGAGGCTTTTTCTTTCTTCCTTGTTGCACATTGATATAAGTCCCGTGTCGGAATATATGTATGCAAGCATCTCGCAAGAGTTCTTTTTACGACACATCTCGCGATATTTTTTTATTTTTTCAAGAAATTCCGAAATTTTGCCCTCTATTTTTTTATCGTCCGAATATTCCTTTAATGCCGAATAAAAGCTTAGCTGGGAGCTTGACGCTTTTCTTATATCAACAAGCTCCTCAAGCGAAAATCCAAATACCTCAGAACGCATGGCAGCCGCAAGATATATATCCCTTGTCGGATTGTCTATAACATTCAGCACCGAAAGAGCGAGGAGTACCTCGCTTTTTTCAAAAAAGCTTACATCATCCGTATATTCAGCTCTTATTCCATATGCCTCAAGCGCAGATGTAAAGCGTGGCGCGTGCCTTTTAAAGTTCCTTATAAGTATCGCAATATGCGACATTTTTATTTTTTCGCCATTCGGCAAATATCCGTTATCAAGAAGCTCCTTTATTTCTCTTGCGACAAAATCTGCTTCTTTATCGACCCTTTCATCATCGTCATCATCAATCTCGTCTATACGCTCCTTGTCAATAATGCACACCTCACAGGGCATAGGAGTATAATCGGGAGCGACGCGCTTTGAAAAAATGAGCCTTTCCTCGTCGCTATAAGGAATCGCGCCGGAATTTTTGAACATATGATCTGACACAAGATTTGAAAAATCTATTACCGTTTTATCACAACGGAAATTTTCAGACATAAAAATCGCATTTCCACAAGCACTGCCATCATCCTCGTCTACCGGAGTAAAGGTGCTTCTGTACGAGGAAAATATCTCTGGTTCAGCAGAACGGAAGCGATAGATGCTCTGTTTAACATCCCCGACCATGTATCTGTTATTTCTTGATATTGCAGAAAATATCTTATCCTGAACGGAGTTCGTATCCTGATATTCGTCGATATAGATCTCGTCGTATTTTTCCGCTATCTGTCTTGCTATCTCACTTTTTTCTCCGTTTTCATCATATAAAAGCTTTAGAGCAAAGCGTTCTATATCATTAAAATCGCACACACCGAAAAGACGCTTTTTGCGTGAAAATACACTTTCAAATTCCTCTAATATATCGTAAATTTTTCTGCATATCTTATTATTTTGCTCAAATGCGCTTTCTATTGCTCCCTCGCTTGACGAAAAATACTTCTTTTTAACCTTGCTAAGTTCCGACTTGAAGTCATCACGCAGCTTTACGAAGGCGTCTGTATCAAGCGCAGAGCTTTTTGGCTTTTTCATTCTCAAAAAGCTTATATTAGCTACACTCTCACATACACTCTCATATTTTGCACCGCCCTTAATAAAAGCGATAGCCTCAAAAATCATATCTCTGTCGCTTTTAAAAATTGGATAACAGGTGCTTATGCAATCCTCGTCTACACTCATTTGAGAAAGCATATCATCATATACCGCAAGATAATGCTCAAGCATATCGGTTAGGTATCCGACAATGACTTTTCCGTATACTGTGTCGCTAAAATCATTTTCAAACGACGTGTTTCTTAAAAGTGTTTTTATTGAATCTGGAGTCGAGATCAGCGAATTATGAAGCGATAGCAGCTCCTCTCCGAGCACTCCCTCGTTTCCTATATCCGAAAAGCATTCGCAAACAGTAAGAAAATCCTTATCTGCCTCATTCCTTTCATAAAAGGAATCTATTACCTCCTCCATAGCTTCCTTTCTTAAAATTTCTATTTCTCCGCTATCTCCTATGCGAAAATCCGAATCTATCGAAAGCTTATCGAAGTTAGGTCTTACTATTTTTATACAAAACGAATCTATCGTAGATATATCCGCGCTCGCCACCTTTACTATTTGATCCGATATATGCGCGTTCTCGGGATCAACAGAAAGCATATCGGAAAGCTCCTTTACAACCTTCCCCTTCAACTCGTTTGCTGCCGCCTTAGTAAAGGTAACGAGCAATATTCTTGAAATATCTGCTCCGTTTTTTATTTTTTCAACAATGCCGGTTATAAGCGTAGATGTCTTTCCGCTTCCTGCTCCGGCAGATATAAGAAGGTCCTTGCCCTTATGAGATATGACATTTCGCTGTGATACGGTAAGCTCATCAAGTCTCATTTTGACCTCCTTCTGCACACTGCTCTGTGCTCACAATAATCGCACGGACTTCTGTCGCCCTTCACAAGCGGCACCGCCTGCGCACTTCCCTCAAGCATCTCGGAGCCTATTCGTTCTATTATACCTTCAAGCTCCGAATAATACTCCTCGAATTTCTCATAGCTTATAAAAACGTCCTTTGCTCTTGAAGGATATTTTGGTATGAATTTTCCGCTAAGAGAGCTTTCCTGTGCTTCAAGCACCTCTATATCATCAAGAAAAACGCCGTTTCGTTTTATATTGTTATTGATTATTTCTTTTTCCGTTTTCTCTATATCACTTGCAGAAAGATCCGCCTCGCTATCGCTCTTTTCTTTACCTATTCTCATAGGAAAATATAAAATACCGGCAGGGGCTGCCTTATCGGTATTGCCCAAAAGCTTTCTTTTAAACTCACACTCATCCATTTTACAAAGTGTAAAGAGATATATAAGCATTTGCATATTGAGCCCGCTTTTTACTTCCTCATAAGAAAATTTCTTGCTTCCCGATTTATAGTCAACGACTCTTACATAAGTAACGCCGTCCTTTCTGTATATATCCACTCTATCGGCAACGCCCGAAAGCGTTATTCTTGATTTTTCTCCAACCTTGAATTTAAGCGGTCTTGGCATTCCGTCCTCACCTGAGAAGGAAAGCTCAAAATATTCGGGGGTGAACTTACTTTGTGCAAATTCATCGACGGTGCTTTTTATAAATATGAGCAAATTAGATCGCAAAATAGAAAAAAGATGCTTTATCTTCGCGCTTCTTATGCTTCCTTGGCAAATTGCATCGGTATATTCGGCAATTATTTCGTCAACCATTTTTTCAATTTCATCATCGGTTATCTGAGAAAAGTCAAGCTTGCCATCCTTAACTCTTTTAAGAAACCTTTCAAACACGGCGTGAGAAAGATATCCCACATCTCTTGATTGAAACGATATTCTCGCGCCTGATCTTAGCTTGAGCATATATTTACAGTAATATTGAAATTTGCATTTTACAAAGGATTCTATCTTGCTTTGTGACAAATACATATTCTCGCCAAATATTTTTTGTGCGCTATCCTTGCATATTTTTGAATTCTCGTTTGAAAGATCGCAAAGCTCATAATCATATATCCCCAACGCTTCTCTTATAGCATCCGTAGACGGATTGCTTACAAAGCCGGCATATTCCCTTGCTATTTCCTTAGTATATATTTTGTCTATCAGCGGAAGCGAGGATGTATACACTACACTTACCTTAGGCAAAAGTGCTTTTATTCTGTTAAAAGCAATTGACGGCTCCTTTTTATTTCCGACAATATCGTTTGTCGGAGCAAGAACGCATACGCTTTCCGATGCGCAGCTTATGCTGTTTTTGAAATTGAGAAGCTCATTATCTGCCTTTATATCATCATTCTCGGAAAGAATTATTCCATAACTTTCAAGAAGCAGCTTGTCCGTATCCGTAAAAAACGAGGTATCCTGAATACTCTGCGGAAAAGAACCCTCTGTTACACCCAAAACAAACACGTGCTTTATCGTATCTGTACGCAAGCCTGATGCCTCGCCTACAGTAACCTTATCCTCACCTGTCGGTATAGAGCCAACATCCACTCCCTCAAGGGCGTAACGAAGGATATTTTCAAAATCATCGGCATTAATAACGAGCTCACCCATTACAAATGATACCGTATCAAGCGCCTTTAAAAGCGCAGTGTAAAGCTGTGAAATTTCTATTGCCTCATCCTTAGGCACTTGCGCAATCTCGGAAAGAAGCTTTTCCTTTACATTATGATTTTTCAATATCTCGTAAATAGCTATACATACCTTATTTGCATCCTCAAGCTTTTCAAAGGCATCGTGAAGCGGGAGCACTGATGCGATCAGTTTCTTTCTTGCAGCATTTATTCTTTCAAGCTTTTGAAGCTGATACTCATTTATCTCACTCACATATCCGTCGGGATTTGATGACCAATAATCATCATTAAGAAATTTCTTGCCATATATATTCCAGCGATAAATATATTCCTCAAGCTCATCAGCCTCGTCGTCGGTTATATCCGTATATCCGCATTTAATATACGAAACCACATCCTGCGCCTTATATCCGTTTACTGCTTTTATAGCCGAAAAAACCGTTTTTATAAGCGGCTTTGCGGTAATATCCGTGCGCGCAGAAAAATAATACGGGATTCCGTATTTTTCAAACGATGTGTCGATAATTCCGCGATACGTGTCGCTTGAGCGCATAATAACAGCTATATCGGAATACTTCGCGCCATTCATTACAAACTCGGATATTTTCGATGCCACGTATTCACATTCATCAAACTCGTCACTCGGCAAAACGAGCGACACTCCGTCGCTAAAATCCTTCGGTTCAGCACCAAAGCTCCATATATTTTCATTAAGATAGCAAAGAGATGGCGTTTTATGCAAATGATCGTCATTTAGCGACACCTCATTGACCTTTTTTCCAAGTTTTTTGCACATTTTGCAAACAGTAGAATATGTAGAGGCAAGCTTCAAATATTGCATTTTCCCGTTTTTTGCGTGCGATGGCATATCAAAAGAAACCGTAACATTATCCGACTGTGCGATAATATTGTATATAACTTTAAGCTGTGCACCTGTAAATCCGTAAAAATCATCTATATACACGTCACAGCCCTCAAAAAATTTATGCTCTCTTAGTGCGATATCAAGCGCAATCATATCATCATATGGATCTGAAAAGCTATTTTCGAGAATACTCTCGTACGCCTTGTATACAGTAACAAGATCGCTCAGTCTTCTTTTTTGATATCCGTCCTCGATCAAAGCTATGCTTTGTTCAAAAAATGACGGAGATATACCATATGCCTTCAGCTCCGCGATAGCCGAAAGAAACAGGCTTATACTACCCTTTTCTCTACCCTTTGGGATATTATATTCCAAAAGCTCCTTTCTGACATTACAGATCGCGCGGTACATAATAAGATTTTTTCCGCCGGCACTTATATAATTATATTTGAGTCCGCCGTATTCTCTGAACACCTTATTCGCAAGACGCGTAAAATTAAGTGCCTCTATGTTAAGCTGAGCCGAAGGAGAAAGCTCCTTGGCTATTATCCTTTCGCAAATAACGGTTTTTTGTTCGGGAACTATTAAAAAAGCGCGCTTTCCTTCCTTGGCTTTTTTCTTCAAAGCATTTATTATATACGTGCTTTTTCCGCTTCCCTTATTTCCAAGCAATACAGTTACCATAGCGCGCTCCTTTCATTATCTGTTTTTATATATTTCCGTATTTCTTCTGATTATATCTCTGCCTCTCCACGAGAACGGACGCGTAAAAAGCTCATCATCGCTCATCATATCTATCTTATCTGTAGTGATCTCATCTATTACGTCCTCATTGAAGAAATCTATCGGTGTATATTCTGCGTTTTTAGTATATGGGCATACATTTTGACACACGTCACAGCCCCAAATGCTTCCGTTATCAAGCATCATTTTTATTTCCTTTTCATTAAGCTCTCCTTTTTTTTGAGTTATCGCCGAAAGACATTCGCTTTTTGGTCTGGGATCGCTTTCGTCCATACAGTTCGACGGGCAGGCACTGTGACATGCTCCGCATCCGTAGCAGCGCTTTAACTCTGCTTCCTTGGCATATTCCATCCCGAAAGCCTCAGGCTTAAGATCGGTAATTATCTCACAAAGAAAAACAAACGACGAATATTTTTCATTTATAAGGAGTCCGTTATCTCCGATAAATCCAAGACCGCTTATGCAGGCTGCGTGCACCTCATCAATCGGAGAATGATCCGCAAAAAGCTCCACCTTAGCATAAGGATACTCCTTTTCAAAAAAAGTCTTGACACGTGTGCGCAATTCATCTGTGAACTTATGATAATCCTTAACCGAGGCGTATACGGAAATATTTTTCGGAATTATTTTGCTCCTGTACGGAATAAGCATAATTATAACGCTTGCATCCTCTGTAAGAGATGCTCTTTCAAGAAGATATTTTTTATATATCTTACACTTAGAAAGCGGTATACAGGAGAAAAATTCTATCTTGTTTTCGTTTAGCAGTTTTTTCATTTTTCTTTTTTAAAAATAATAAATTTAGAAAGAATATAGTTTATAATTATAACAACGACATTTGATACTATCTTCATTATCATATCGTTTATCTCTAAAAGATCTACGAAAACGAACATTATAGCCACATCAAGTAATCCGCTTACCAATCTTGCAAGAAAGAAAGAGCCTATTTCAAAAAGAAGCTTCTTTTTCGTAGTGCTCTTGCTTTCAAAAACTATCAGCTTGTTTGCAAAGAAAGCAAAAATAACAGACACTCCCCACGCCAAAGCGGTAGAAAGAGTAACTCCCATTTCTAACGGATACGCAAAAAGCGCATACGCTCCTATATTAACAAGCGTTGTAAGTCCACCGACTATCAGGTATAAAATTATTTCCTTGTGCTTTTTTAAAAAATCTATCATAAAATACCTCTTTTTTATAGCATATATAAATATTATATATCTTATATTTTGGTTTGTCAAGGTGATTAGGTGCAAGGTTTTTATCAATTGGCACTTGAAATAAAAAAAATACTGTGTTAAAATATAAAGTAAGATATTGATTTTTTAACGAAACGGAGGACTAAAATGTCTATAAAGGAGTATACTGATCAAAGCATTTCCTCTCTCAAGGGCGCTGACCGTGTACGTAAAAGACCGGCGGTAATTTTCGGCTCCGAGGGTCTTGAGGGCTGCGAGCACTCGTTTTTCGAGATACTTTCAAACTCAATAGACGAAGCGCGCGAGGGATACGGAGACGAGATCGTTGTTACCGTTTACAGCGACGGAACTATAGAGGTTGACGACCACGGACGCGGAGTTCCTCTTGATTTCAATAAAAAAGAAAACAGATACAACTGGGAGCTCGTTTACTGCGAGCTTTATGCCGGCGGCAAATACGAAAATAACAAAAAGGGCGCGTACAAATATTCGCTCGGTCTTAACGGACTCGGCGCTTGCGCGACACAGTACTCATCGGAATTTATGGACGTTTACTCGTTCAAGGGCAACAAAATGTACGAGATTCATTTTGAAAAGGGCGAGCCTGTGTCTGAGCTCAGCGTTTCAGAGCTCGATAAAAAACATAAGCGCACCGGTACTCTTACAAGATGGCGTCCCGATCTTGAGGTATTTACCGAAACGAAAATACCCAAGGAATATTTCATTGATGTTTTGCACAAGCAAGCTGTCGTAAATAAGGGACTTAAGCTGATTTTGGAATATCAGCTTGATTCCGGTGCATTTGAGGAAAGCGAATTCCTTTATGAAAACGGCATTTCCGACTACATTAATGAAATAACAGAAAACAATTCTCTTACCCCACCCGTTCTTTGGGAAACGGAAACCAGCGGACGCGACCGTGCCGACAAAGACGATTACGAGCTGAAGGCGCAAATATCTTTCTGTGTTTCCAACACCGTAAATATGCTTGAATATTACCACAACTCAAGCTTTCTGGAGCACGGCGGCTCTCCCGATAAGGCAGTAAGGCGTGCTTTCACTATTGAGATGGACAAGTATCTCAAGGAAAACAATAAATATCTCAAAAACGAGGCAAAAATAACATTTGCAGATATTCAAGACTGTCTTGTGCTCGTTATAAACAGCTTCTCAACTCAGACATCTTACGAGAACCAAACAAAAAAATCAATCACGAATAAATTTATAGAGGATGCTCTTTGCTCCTTTATGCGCAGACAGCTTGAGGTATATTTTGCTGAAAACTCAGCTCAAGCAGAGCTTTTTGCAAATCAAGTCCTTGTAAACAAGCGCTCAAGAGAAAAGGCGGAAACCACACGTCTCGATCTCAAAAAGAAGCTCGCAACATCTACAGACGTAACTCAGAGAGTTGAAAAATTTGTTTCGTGCCGTTCCAAGGATCCCGATATTCGCGAGCTTTATATAGTTGAGGGCGACTCTGCACTTACATCCTGCAAGCTCGGACGCGATGCGGAATTTCAAGCTATAATCCCCGTAAGAGGTAAAACGCTCAACTGTCTTAAAAGCAATTATGATAAAATCTTCAAAAACGATATTATTGTCGATCTTTTGAAGGTAATTGGCTGCGGTGTTGAGGTTAAAACAAAAAACAAGGACGATATGGCTTCCTTTAACATAGACAATTTAAGATGGCGCAGAATAGTTATCTGCACCGATGCAGACGAGGACGGCTTCCAAATAAGAACGCTTCTTCTCACCATGTTCTACAGGCTTCTCCCTACTCTTATAAAAGAGGGCAAGATATTCATAGCCGAATCTCCTCTTTATGAGATCACAACGTCAAAGGGAAAGATATTTTTCGCCTATAACGAAGCCGAAAAGGCCGCGATCCTTGATGAGCTTCAGGATACGAAATACACCATTCAGCGTTCAAAGGGACTTGGCGAAAACGAGCCTGATATGATGTGGCAAACTACAATGAACCCCGAAACAAGACGCTTGATTCAAGTAAATCCTGCCGACGACGAGCAAACGCGCATCATATTCGAAACGCTTCTCGGTGACGATCTTCCCGCGCGCAAGCAATTTATCGCCGAAAACGGCGCTAAATATATGGATGTTGCAGACATATGACCGAACGCGATGAATTTTTTATGAATGAGGCGATTAAGCTTGCAAAGCGTGCCGCCGACGAGGATGAGGTTCCTGTCGGTGCCGTAATTGTTAGAGATGACAAAATAATCGCAAGCGCATACAACTCTCGCGAAAAGGATAAAAATCCGCTTTTTCACGCGGAGATAAAGGCTATTGATGATGCCTGTCGAGCTCTTGGGGGATGGCGGCTCGTGGGTTGTACTCTCTATGTGACATTAGAGCCCTGTCCGATGTGCGCGGGTGCGATAATCAATTCAAGAATAGAACGCGTCGTATACGGTGCATACGATAATAAGGCAGGTTCTTTCGGGACGATGATCGATCTTACACAATATCCGCTTTTCAAGCCTCAGATAACAGGCGGAGTATTAAAAAATGAGTGTTCTGCAATTCTTACAGAATTTTTCAAAAAGAAAAGATAAAAAAGTGAGATCCGTGGATCTCACTTTTATTTTTTATTTCTTTTCTAAGGAAATTACTATCTTACGGTTTTCGTCGTAGCCTATTGAATGAGTTGTAACTCCGGGAATCTTTTGAACCTCAGAGTGAACTATTCTTCTTTCATAAGGATTCATAGGCTCAAGATGAACGCTCCTTTGTTGGCGAATTGCCTTTTCGCTCATCTTTCTTGCAAGGGAGCGTAATGTTTGCTCACGCTTTGCACGGTAATTTTCAATATCAACGATAACCTTAACGTATTCCTTGTGATCTCCTTCGCTCTTTCTTGCGAGACAGAGATTTGCAAGATATTGAATAGAATCGAGCGTTTCGCCGTGATGTCCGATAAGAACAGATGCGTTTTCGCCCTCAATAGTAACTATTCTTGATACGTATCCGTCGCCATCCTCGGTAAGATCACCCTTGATCTCGCAGTTAAGTCCGAGGCCTGCGACAAATGAATTCAAAAATCCTATAACGATCTGCTTTTCTGCAGCCGTTACCTTTATATCCTCATCCTTTATAGGCTCGCTTTGAGGCTTTTCCTTTGGCTGAGCCTTAGGCGCTGCTTGAGCCACCTTTTGCTCCTGAGCCTGAACGGGCTTTTCTTGAGGCTTAGGCTGAGGCTTTTCAGCCTTTTTCTTTTGCTGTTGAGGTCTTTCAACCAAACGTGCCTTAGCAGTGCTTTGCTGAGGCTGAGGTTGAGATTGAGGCTTTTTATCCTTTTTAGGCTGAGGCTTTCTTTCTTCCTTTCCGTCATCAACAGAAATTCTTATCTCAGCAGGAACAGCTCCAAATACTCCGAGAAATCCCTTTTTGCCACGGGAAATTATCTCCTCCATAGCGATTTCTCCGTACGAGGAATAAAGCTCAACGGCCTTCTTATAAGCCTCTTCAACTGTTTTTCCTGTTACTGTATATTCGATTTTCATTTTAAATCCTTCTTATTCGTCGTCTATATGATGGAGCGAACGAATTTCTTTTTGTGCGTAATCTTTGGGCACCGGAGCTGATTTTTTGTTCTTCATTTCCTTTTCTGCCTGCTTAAAATCCTCTTCTGTAAATACGGGCTGAGGTATAAGCTTAGCAAGAAGCACCTGCTGCGCTACTGAATATATTGTTCTTATGATCCAGTATACACCGAGTGCTGCTGCATATTTGAAGGAGATCCAGAATGTGATAAGGGGAAGAACGAGCATCATGATCTTCATAGATCCGCTCATTTGTGCCTGTTGCTGTGTTTGCGGAGCAAGCTTTCTTGAAAGGAACTGTGAAAGGTACATAAGAGCGAGGTTGAGTATCGGAATAAATATAAACCACCAAACACTTGTTCCCCACGCCTCAATTGGCGAAGTACCAAGATCCGCGCCAAAAAGCGTCATATCAAAGAGCTTGCTTCTGTCTGCGAGCAACGAAGTAAACTCGCCGCTCGTGCTTACGATTGACGGATCACGAAGAGCCGTCAAAAGCTTAACCTGTGGTGCATCACCTGTCGGCGCAGTTCCAAATACCTCGAAATAAAGCTTGTTACACGATGTTGCGCTAAGGCCGAACATTATCTCAAGCGGACGGGTAAGAAGCTGCCATACAGGTAAAAGCAAAATAATTTGTATTATCATAGGAAGACATCCTGCAGCAGGGCTGAAGCCTTCCTTTTGATACATCTCCATTATTTCCTGTTGACATTTTTGTTGCGATTTTTGATCGTTTCTGCCTGCATATTTTTTGCGTATAGCCATCTCCTTGGGACGCATAGACGCTTGCTTAACAGTGTTCTTTTGCTGCTTTATAGCAAAAGGAAGCAACAACAGCTGAAGTGCAAGGGTAAACAAGATTAACGCTACAACGTAGTTCTTGGTTATAAAATAACAGCCCTGCAAAACATAGCCGAGCAATTTAGCCAAAAAATCAAACATTTTCGTTATTTTCTCCTATATTTTTTTGCCTTTTGAAAGTAAATTTCTCAGGCACCGGATCGTAGCCGCCCTTGCCGAAGGGATTGCATCTTAAAACTCGCCATATGGCAAGCAGCATTCCTCTTATCGCGCCGAACTTATCAATTGCATCAAGCGCATATTGAGAGCAGGTCGGCGTAAAACGGCAGCACGGACGCTTTAATGGGGATATCAGCTTACGATATCCTTTTATGAAAAATTTAAATATTCTTTTCATCGTTAATCATTTTCAGAACACGCATAGCGTGGACTATTTCTTTCTTTATGATATCGCTTTTCGCGCTCAAAGCGGAATTCCTTGCGACCAAAACGACTAAATATCCCTTTTTCAAATCATAGTCTTTTTCTGTTTGTCTTAAACCCTCGCGCAAGATCCTCTTTATTCTGTTCCTTTCGACAGCTCCGCCAAGCTTTTTTGATACGGTGATGCCTACTCGGTTTACATATTGCTTTTGAGGATTTTCCTTCATAAGCTTAAAAGCCTTAAGATCCTTTAAAACATATAAAACGAAATCCTTGCAAATGAATTTTGAACCTCTTGCGTAAGTCTTGGAAAATAAATGGTTTTCACATATTGCGATATGTTTCATCGGCAAACCTTTCTACAGGCCAATCCCTGTACTTGATATCACAATTCTAATCTGCCCTGTGGGGACTTTAATGAAAAATCCTCCGAACATTTTATGGTTCGGAGGAGTCAATGCGTCAAATAAGCATTAGTATGTGAGTCTTGCTCTGCCCTTTGCGCGTCTTCTTTTCAAAACTTTTCTGCCGTCAGCAGTTCTCATTCTCTTTCTGAAACCATGTTCTTTTTTTCTTTGACGTTTTTTAGGTTGGTAAGTTCTTAACATGTTTTGCACCTCCTTAATTTATAAATTGGAAGCCGTATAAAATACGCCGTTTTGAAAGCCAATTTATTTGTATGCGATTTCAAGACAAGGTATATTATACACGCACAAGACGCGTTTTGTCAAGAGTTTTTTTACACTTGTCTTGTATTTTTTTAAGGATTAACCTCTTTTTTTGCCCTTTTTAGCGGGGGAGTGTCTGTTATCCTTGATAAAATTTTTTTCATTTTTTTGCTTTTGCTTTACTGATCCGGTGCTTTTTTGCGCCTTTTTAACGTCGGATCGGGATTTTTTTGCTTTTGCGGTCTTTTGATTATTCGTAGCTGTCGGTCTTGCTCCGACTCTCATATCGGGCTTCACAAGACATTCCGTTCCGAAGCCTATAAGGTCCTCGCGTCCTGCCTTTATAAGTGCCTCTCTTACAAGATTTCTGTTTTCGGGTCGCTTATATTGCAAAAGCGCGCGCTGCATAAGCTTTTCTCGATAATCATCGGGAGAATATACGCTCTTCATATCAAGCGGATTTATGCCTGTATAGTACATAACGGTAGATGCCGTACCCGGTGTTGGATAGAAATCCTGAACCTGCTCGGGATTACAGCCTTGGTTTTTAAGATAAAGCGAAAGCTCTATTGCATCATTCAGCGTACTGCCCGGATGCGATGACATAAGATAGGGCACAATATACTGCTCAAGTCCGAATTTCTCACACAGGGTAAAGTATTTTTGCCTAAACTTATCATAAACCTTAACACTTGGCTTACCCATATACTTAAGAACATTATCCGAGCAGTGCTCAGGCGCTACCTTAAGCTGACCGCTTACGTGATCTCTTACAAGCTTTTTAAAAAATTCGTCACTCTTATCAGCCATCATATAATCGAATCTTATTCCTGAACGGATAAAGACCTTTTTGACCTTAGGAAGTGCTTCCACCTGCTTTAAAAGCTCTATGTATTCACTATGATCAGCCTTCAAATTCGGACATGGGGTAGGCACAAGACACTTTCTTGAACTGCAAACTCCGTCCTTGAGCTGCTTATCGCAGGCAGGATATCTGAAATTTGCCGTAGGTCCGCCTATATCGTGAATATATCCCTTGAAATCATCCATTTCCGTAATAAGTTTAGCCTCTTTCACAACGCTCTCTATGCTTCTTGAACGAACACTTCTTCCTTGATGAAAGGCAAGGGCGCAAAAGTTACATCCGCCAAAGCAGCCTCTGTTGTGCGTTATGGAAAATCTGACCTCGGCAATCGCAGGCACTCCGCCCTCTTTTTCATACACAGGGTGATACGTTCTTGCATACGGAAGCGCGTACACGGCATCAAGCTCATCTCTTTCAAGCGGATATGCGGGCGGATTTTGAACGAGCTTTTTATTGTCGTAATATTCAACTATTGCTTTACCGTTTATGGCATCTTGATTTTTGTACTGTATTCCGAATGCGCGAGCGTATTCGCGCTTATCCTCTTTGATTTTATTGAAATCAAATTCGGCGGCGACGGGATAATTTATTTCGTCATCCTTGGCGCAAAGATAAACACATCCTCGCTCATTTCTTATTTTTTTGACAGGAACTCCGCGATCAAGCAGCTTGGCTATTTTAAGGATTATACTCTCTCCCATACCGTATGTAAGTATATCGGCGCGCGAGTCTACCAAAACGGAGCGTCTTATCTTGTTATCCCAATAGTCATAATGAGAAAATCGGCGCAGCGATGCCTCAAGTCCACCGATAATTATCGGCACGTCCCCGTACGCCTCTCTTATTCTGTTGCAATAAACTATAACCGCACGGTCGGGGCGTTTGCCTATTTTTCCGCCGGCAGAATAATAATCATACGAGCGTTTTTTCTTTGATGCGGTATAATGCGCAACCATTGAATCTATATTTCCCGCGCTGACCAAAAATCCAAGTCTCGGTCTACCGAATTTTTTAAATTCATCACAAGATTTATAGTCGGGCTGTGCCAAAATAGCTACTCTGAAGCCTGCATTCTCCAAAACTCTTGATATTATCGCCGTTCCAAACGAAGGATGATCGACGTATGCATCGCCGCTTACATACACAAAATCAGGCACGTCCCAGCCTCTTTGCGCACACTCCTCCCCAGATATCGGTAAAAATTTGTTGTTATCCATTTAAAAACCTCTTGAATGTCAAAAATGATTTACTATATTTTATCACAAAATTTGAAAAATATCAATACAAAGCCCTGTTATGTTTTTGTTTTTCACAGTTTAATCAAATAAAATTCACAAAATATATTGACAATTTCATTTTCTCATGATAATATAAAGATAACTTAAAAGAAAGGAAATTTTTTAGTTATGGATCAACAACAAACTATTACATGTCCATCCTGTGGCATGGACAACGCTGCAGATACTAAATTCTGCCGTGGTTGCGGTTCTAAGTTAGTTCAGGACGCACCCAAGCCACCGAAAGAAAAGAAACCGAAAAAAGAAAACGGCTTCTTCGCAAGATTCCCCCTCATCCGCCTTATTCGTAGCGCAGTTATGCTCATTCTCGCAATCGTTATTTTTGCTACATCTTTCTCATCAGTTCTTACATATGATATGGAGCTTGATAAAGATGAAGCTAAAATGCTCGAGGAGATTTACGATATCAACGCTAAAGCAGGCGATAAGATAAGCGTTAAGATCTCTCCTCTCGACACTGTAATTCTCTTCACTGACTCCTTGGCAAGCAAGGACGCTGACGAGCTTTATGAAGATTGGGAAGAAAAAATGGATGCTCTCCAAGAGAAGTATGAAGACTTTGAGCCCAAATCCTTGAACGATCTTGCAAAGATGTCCAAGGACGAAATGAAGATGGAGCTTCGTATGAGACTCCAAAGCGAAAACGAGCCTATCAATATCGGTCTCGGTATTGCTGCTTTGGTTTCATTGACATACTTGGCTATCGGACTCGTTCTCCTTATCCTCGCAATCATTAACTTCATTTTCTTCTGGGTAGGAAAAGGCTCTTACCTCAACGGATGCACAAAGGCTCTTACTGTAATGCCTGTTCTTGCATTCCTCGCTCACTACACAGCAAAATCCGGTATGGCTTCTGTTTACCATGCTGCAAGCGAAGGCTTGACAGTTAGCATGGGCAGCACTCTTGGCGTTCTTATCACTGCTCTTATCGGTATCGCTGCATTCATCGTATTGCGCTTTATCTTCGCAGCTAAGACGATCGTTCTTAAGAAGTTCATCTTCAACGCTATCTCACTCGTTATCTCATTCGCTTGCTTGATGATGGTATTCGTTGGCGCTCTCTCTGTAACAATCAAGGCAGAGTTTGAAGGCTCCAGCAAGGCTACAACTGCTACTACAACAATTTCTCCCGATTACTTCGGAAGCATCGAAAAGCCCGCTGATGTTGACGATGACTACGATGATGTTTACGACGATTACATAGACTACACATACATGAAAGAATACTACAAAGAAATCGGTCATAAATTCTCAGGCTACAAAAAGTCTGAAATTGAAGAAGGCAAGGCTGACGCTGAGATCCAAGAGGTTATCACGGAGGCTATTTCTTATGAAACCGACGAGGTAGTTGCTTACGCATTCGGTCTTATGACCAGCCTTCTCTACACACTCGTAGCAATCTTTATTTCTATGGTTGTATGGCAGAACATCAACTATCTTGCAACAGGAGACAAGAGCAAGGCTCTCAACCGCCTTGGTAAGATCTTCTCGATCATACTCTCATCCTTCATTCTTATGTTCGTAATCATATTCTTCGCACTTGCATCCTCTCTCCTTACAGGTACATTCACAGTTGGTCTCGGTCTTGGTCCTATCATGATGCTTATCCTTGCTATCACTATGACTGCATTCCCCAACGGTGGAAAGACAAAGGTTGTTCAATACGTAAGACAAGAGTACGTTGAAGAATAATTAGTTTAAATAACAAAAAACACGAGGGCAACCTCGTGTTTTTCTTTTACTCTTTCAATTTTCAAACCATATCAAGTAATTCAAAACGGTTTTCCTTGCCCTCGCACATAGCGGGAAGGGTGTGATAGCTTACTCCGTTTATAATTCCGTCATGTCCGGCGTGATAATGTCCTTGAATCACCTCAATACAGCTATTGCTCAAATCTATAAGCTTGCGTATTTCCTTAGCATTTCGCACGGTGTGGTTATTATCGATTCCTGCTTCTATGATTTGATGCACAAAGATTATTATTTTCTTTTCTTCTTCGCTATCCAATATCTCACCAAGTCTTGAAAGCTGATCAGAAGGCAAAAAAGCATTCGTCCAATCAACCTTTCCTACCTCGTATATTTTTCCGGTATCCTCGTAATTGCAGTCAAGAAAAACGAGAATTGCCTTGTCAGTCTCCAAGCAGAATGGCGGATAGGCTCCGTTTGTATAAAGATCAAATTCCTCTCTTGTGAAATTTTGATAATCGTGATTTCCCATAAGCGAATAAAATTTGATCCCATACGAATTTATAAGAGTACTTATCTTTTTTATACTCCTTATATTTTCCTCTCGGCTTCCGCAATCGTCGACAAGATCTCCAAGACATATAACAAGCTCTGCTCCCTGCTCCTTAAAGTAATCCATAGCTTCCTTTATCTTGTTGTAAGAAAGCGAATGATATCTTGTAGAGCTTACCATATCCTTATCGCAATAATGCGGATCTGTAAAAAGTCCTATTTTCATTTATACCTCCATATCAAGACCGTCATATGCGACATACGCCCCAAGCTCTTTTGCTATAAGCTCCGTATCCTTGTGAGACTTATGAAGCGACGGCGCTATATGAGAAAAGCATATTTTTGTCTCGGAATTTATTATTTTAGCATTTTTAAGCGAGGGAAGCATCAAACGTATCATAGGAATACTGTTATGCTCAGCCATACGCCAATCTCCCTCGTAATCTCCCACAGTACAGTCGAGAACCGCAAGTGAAAGCTCCATACCCTTCAAAAAATTATATGTTCTGCAAAGCAGCCACGCCCCATCACATCCGTAAAAAATGCTTTTTCCGTCCCTCTCAAAAAGAAAGTGTGACGGCGCGGTTTCAGGATCGTGATTAGCGCAAAGAGCAGTGACGGTCAAGCCGTTTCCAACACAATATTTTTTATACGGCGTCATTCTTATTATGTCTACATTTGCAATATCGTCTATCTGCGCGTCCTCTCTTATATATAGATGTAATGGCTCGCTTTTTTCAGATGCAATCGATGCTATATTTTCACAATTAAAATGGTCACTATGTGTATGAGTTATAAAAAGGTCTGTAATGTCCTCTGCATTTTTATTTGCTATTCTTAAAGAATCAAGAATATGATCTCCCGCATCCACAAGATAAGTATTATTTATGAGCATAGAGGACGACCTGCGGGCATCGAGATCAAAGCTGTTTTTAAACTCGGCATTGAGCTTGCTTGAAAAATCGCAAGCACAAGTGCCGAGAAATTTTATTTTAAAGGCATATTTATTCATATTTTTTCTTCACCATTCCTAGCCTATGATAAATATACACAGGTATTGCACTCCAACCGTGACAAAGACTCCCCGCGTTATCAAACGCGCTTGCTCCGTCTATGGTTTCCCAAACGGTTGACGAGCCGTAATCAAGCATTTTTTTATAGCTTTTTCTCATTTCATCAAGAATGAAGCCATTATATTTTTCACTATCAGTTTGTAAAAGCGCCTGATATTTAAATATTCTCATACTGAGCGACATCTCGGTAAAATCTCCGTTTACAAGCTTGTCGCAAAGAAACGAGGCTTTTTCCGTCTCAACTCCCGAAATTATCGCAAGAGAATTTCCAAGGGCAGTATATTCTTCCTTATCTCTGTGCATTTTATATCCGTTTGGTGTAAAGAATTCTTCTTTTATTCTTTTACGAAGCTCATCTGCCCTTTCGGGATACGGAAACACCTTATTTGTAGCATTACACATTTTTTCAAGCGCATCAAGAGCAATTACAAAGAGGCAATTTATTATAAGATCCGCGCCATCCCTTGAAGATCCGTCAAGATACTCCGACCAATCGTAAAAGTTCCATATTCCGTCCAGCCTGCGCTTTTCTATAAGTCCGTTTTTCATTTGTGCAAAAAACTCATCGCAAACCGAGATCATTTTAGGCATCATTTCACTTGCAAGCGTTGTATCAAGTGTATGCTCTGTATATTCGCTCATTGCTATAAGATAATAAAGAGAGAACGACGGTATTGCAAGCGATGTTCCGCAGGGATAGCATATTGACAAAAGCCCGTCCTCGCGTCTGTCCATGCCTATAAGCTTTAAATTAGCTCTTGCATATTCAAGATTTCCGTTCTCAAAGGCATAGTATCCGCAAAGCATCTGATTTCTTGAATCAAACGCATAAAGCGCCTGCTCTCTCCACGGACAATCCACATAATGCTCCATCATACAAAGGCTGAGAGTATTTACGCATATTTTATATATATCCCTATCAAGCGCATTTTCAAGCTCTACAGGCACCTCTTTAACCTCGTAAGCCTGAGGGACAAGCATTATATTATTAATAATTATTTCATCCTCGGAAAAAATCTCAATATAACGACAGGCAAGACGAAGCATATGATCTGTGAAGGTATTCCGTCCAATTTTAGTCTTATATTCAAAGAAAAAGCTTCTGTTTCCTATGATTTTTCTGACTTCCCCGTCATCGATATGCTCGCCGAAGCATATTTCGAGCATTTGCTCCGTATCGCTCGATATATCGATAGATGCAAAGCCGACTATCTCCCTTCCGAAATCAACAAGATAACGGTTCTTGGCGCGTTTTTCTACCGATATGGGCTCGCAATCCTTAAGAATGCTAAGCTTCTTTATCGGGCGAGGATAAAATTCCGTATTTTTATCTACGCATACACTCATTCTGTATCCAAGATCGTTTTCCCTTGTAGCATCGTAAGAAAACGTAAATCCAAGCTGTGTGGAAAGAAATCTGCATTTTCCGCTTTCATATGCAGGGTTTTTACGCGAAAGCGTCTTTTCAGAGCTTACGCAAACAATTTTTCCGTCAGATACGATCTCGTAAATAATTCCTGCCTTATAAGGGCGGTATCTTTGCGTTGCCACTCCACAATGATATCCCAATATGTATATATCGTTCTCGCCTTTTTTAAGATATTCCGTAATATCTACCGTATCGTATATTTTATAATGTTCAAAATCACCGTATTGATTTGAGGCTGCGTATTTCCCGTTTACATAAAGAGTATAATCGGAATCACAGGAAATGTTTATAAAGACTCTTTCACCGGTATATTCTATTTTTTCCTTGAAATCCGCATATTCATCAGGGCAGTCGCCGCCGTCAATCCATATCCATTTGCTTTTTTCAAAAGCTATATTTTTACCGTCTTGTTTTTTCATCGTATTTTTCCTATTTAGCATCCGTATATGTATATACCTCGCCACATTCAATATACTTAGTTTCAAAATCAGTATATTTTTCCTGCATCCTCTTGGCAAGCAAGCGCATTCCGTCTCTTTCAGAGCCTATATGCCCCATAACTATAAGAGATTTATTAATACCAAGTGCTGCTGCGTCTCTTGCATATTCTGCAAGCTTCCACTCGCACACCTCTCCTGTAAGCACTATTTCCACCTTTTCATCGCGAAGAAGCTCGTAAACTCCACCCGGTGTTCCAAAGCAGGTAGCTATACAGCTTGATTTTTTATTTCGTTCTCCCGCTATTCTTACGTGTGCTATTCCAAGCTCATCTTCCATTCTTTTTGCAAGCTCTAGCGCGCTAATAGGAGATTTCGCATTAAAAATATACGATGCAGAATACGGTGTCACCTCAAACTCTCCATCAAGACCGAGATAATAAAGCTCTCCCTCTGTTATTTGATCCTTAGCTCTGTGATGCATATGGTCGTGATAGCGATAAATCACAATTCCGCTTTCCTCAATAAGTGCTTTTTTTCTCTCCTCAACTATCGACGGAATTATATTTTCCATATGGTCGTAATACGTAGGCTCGTGAACGACTATCATATCAGCGCCCCATTCCTTAGC
Source organism: Clostridia bacterium (assembly GCA_017623355.1). Lineage (GTDB taxonomy): Bacteria > Bacillota > Clostridia > Oscillospirales > CAG-272 > RGIG2000. The sequence continues at coordinate 28,717 of JAGAPG010000030.1, read as the reverse complement.
TCTGCGAACCGTATCAACAGTCGCAAACATAGTAACCGCTACCTTTTTAAGCTCTGTTTCGGGATCGCCCGATTTTACAGTATCACAGGTTATCTCCGGCGCAAATCCGCCTTTATTTAATTCTTCAATAAGCTCTTTTGCCTTCATTTTTGTTCTCCTATGAATTTTCTAAAATATGTTCATATGCTCATATGTGTATATATTTATCTTTGACAGCATTATAAACCGTTAAATAATCATTTGTAAGAACGGTATCTATGCCCATATCCAAATATTCTACCGCTTCGCGCGGATCATCTGCGTAAAACACGTTACACAATATTCCGTGAGCGTGCGCCTTTTCAACGCTTGCCTTATTAAAATAAGGCTTAAAAAGCTGAACCTTATACGCGCCCAACGAAATAGCTCGGTCTACTATCGACATCGGATCGGTATTTCCGTCCCATCCGACGCAGCATTTTATATCCGGAGCGAGCTTACTCGCTTTTCTTATCATATCGTCATTGGTAGTCATAAAATAAACGTGATCTGCACAATCATATTTTCGGATAAGCGAAACTATATCCTCAAGCATATCGTTTTCAAAGCGCTCATCCCAAATCTTTACGTGAATGTTCATTATAACGCGAGATGCGAATTTTTTAAGTATCTCCTCAAACGTAGGTATTTTTAGTCCCTTGAATTTTTCGCCGTGCTTTATTCCGAAATCAAGCTCAAGAAGCTCATTATATGTATGATCGTATATTTTTCCTTTTCCTGTGCTGACGCGCTCAAGAGTGCTGTCGTGAGAGGACACCAAAACTCCATCGCTCGTGCTCCATATGTCAAATTCGATCTCCTGCGTCCCAAGCGCTACGGCAGCGCCAAACGAGATCATACTGTTTTCGGGAGCGATCGCGCTAAATCCTCGATGAGCGCAAAGACGCGGATATTTCATCGTTTTATCAGGCAATACGACAGACGCTCCGGCATTACGGTAAAGCCAAGGTCTGCGTCCTTCCTCGATATATTCATAATGTGATCTCATTTCTCCCATATGACCTGCCGCCTTATAATATTTTTTCTTAGGATCAATATCGCAGACTCCGATACCGACACCGTTTTTCATATTAAGCAGCTCTTTTCCGTCAGGGCCTACTATCATACTGCATCCGCAAACGCTCGAAGCTTCTCCGAGCGACACGGACGAACGGACAAGATATGCATTCGTGTTATAGCACAAAAATCTATTTATTATCGAAAGCGCCTCGTGAGTATCAGTCCGTTGAAGCGAGCATCCTATTATAATATCTACGTTTTCACGCGCAACGCGAGCAAAGCTCTCGTAAAAATAAAAATCATAGCAGGTAAAAAATGCAAAGCGAAGTCCTTCTATTTCTATAACGTAAGGCTCTGCGCTCTCGTAGCTATATGACACGTCAAGCTCGTGTCCGCCTTCCTTATCGGTCTTTACCTCGCTCGGAGCAGGATGAGCTTTGAAATACTTGCCAACAACGTTTCCGCTTCTATCTATTGCATAGGTCGTGTTTCTGACTCCGTTTTCAGTCTTATATCCTGCGTTTACAAAAACGAGAGAATGACATCTCTTTGCTGTATTTTTTGCTTTCTCAAGAATTTTCTCTCCGTATGTATCAACAGCGCAATAAAATCCGTTTTTGCCCTTTACGTCTGCAGGGGCATCGCTGTATTCGGGAAGCACTATAATATCAAGACTCTCATCGCATTTATCAAGCAACGAAGTGAGCTCGCAAAAGCACTTGTCAATATCCTTTTCATCAAAGGAATATCTCGGTTGAATAACACAAGCTTTCATTTTGTCTACCACTTTCTTAAATTCTATTCTTTCACATTATTTAAGCTTGTCAAGCCTCATAGGCACGTGCACGATGTTTTCTTCGAGAAATTCAGCCCCGATAACAACAAATCCAAGCTTTTCATAAAAGCCCTGTGCGTGCTTTTGCGCATTGACGGTTATGTTTTTACATTCCATGCGTTTTTTAACCTCAGCAAGAGACTCTCTTAACAAACGTGCGCCGTGTCCAAGCCCGTGCGTGATAGAAAGCACCCTGCCTATCTTTACGGTATCCTTATCCGTGTGGTGTGCACGAAGATACGCTATCACCTTTCCGTCCTGCTCTAAAAAGCAGTGCAGGCTATCATAATCCAAGCCGTCAAAATCACGGCAGATTATTCCTTGCTCCATCAAAAATATCTCAGTTCTCGCGCGCACTATCTCGTATAGCTCGCGAGTCGTAAGCTCGTCAAAAAATTTAATCTTCAAATTCATAAAATTCTTTCCTCTAATTTAGAATTATCTTGTTTTTGTATAAAACGCAAAGCACTCTCAATGTGGGTCAAGAGTACAAAATGTATATTTTTATGCCAAAAACGGTGGGCGTAAAGCCAAACGGTATAACTCAGTATCCGATATTGCTCTTTGAATAATTCTCCGGCTTGAATTTTTCGATGTTTATCTGCTCGGATGTAATATCAAGAAGCTCGCAAAGCACAGACAAAACCTTGCCACCTATCAACTCCGTGCCCTCAGGCGTGTAAAAATGAACCCAATCGGAACGATAAGAATCGGGAACGGACGATGTAAGCGAATAAAGATCATTAATGACAGTATCAGTATTCGACAAAGCACGAAGCGCCTCAGCATTATATTTTTCTATGGTTGCGTTGTGCCTTGTGAAGTCAGGATGGCTCATTTTTTCGCTTACGTTGGTTGAGGTCGCAAACACAAATTTAGCTTTTGGAAAAAGCATACGAAGTCTTTTGTCTATTCGCGTTATAGCTTCTCCATAGTAAGATATTGATGTAAGCGGTGCGTCACCAAATAGCTCCAATGCATCCCACAGCCCTGCGTTCCAATGTACGAGATCAACATCATCGCCCCACTCTCCATTTGCCTTCCACTCATGCGCATAGCGTAAAACGTACTCTGCAAATCTACAATTTTCGGAAGGATAAAAGACTTCGGCTATTCCACTCAACGCATCCTTGACGTATTTATCATAGCCCATCCTGATAGAATCCCCGATAAGAACAATTTTTTTCATTTTTTCTCCTTTTCCATTTTCTATTTCAATATGTTATACTAAACTGCTGTAAAATGCACTTTTGAGCATTGCTCAAAAATTACTTTTGTCCCTGCTAAAAATCAGGGCATTTTTGATTTTGGACACCGTTTTTTTGGATTTTTATCTCAAAATCACTCAAAAAGGCTTGATTTTTTCCATTTTAAGCTGTTTTGGGCTTATTTTCTCGTCAGACAAACGACGCTTTCCACATGGGTCATAAGACCAAAAGGTATATTTTTATGCCAAAAACAGGGGTTGTAAAGCCAAAAGGTATATTTTTTACTCGTAAATCCCCTCGAAAAGCATTGAGATGCTATCATAGTCAATTCCGCATTTTCTCGTCCAACGGTTAACGGGATAAGCCGCATAACCCCTGTCGCTTAACGGTAACAGCATATCTTTTTCACAAATGTGTCCTGCGGTAACACCGAAGGAATCGCTTGGATGTAAAATATTGAGGTATCCCAACATATCAATGAACGCCTCGATCTGCTCCATTGTCATTGCTAATAGTCCGGATTGCTTCAATTCTCGACGTAGCTTTCCCGATGTCGTGTTTTGAGGTGAATTTTCTATGACCTCAATAATTTTTTTGAAATGCTCGTAATCCGCAAAGGAATGAATGGGGTGCGGAAGTGTTTTGTATTCTTCCAAAAATATGATTGCCGTGTTAAGATCAAAATTGAATGGAATTAACGCTTTAAAATAGAAATGCTCCATGTCAACGTTGATGTGCCAAAAATGCATCTTTGGCTCTCGGCTGACAGTGTGCTGATATCCGCATATCTCACAAAAATTTTCGTTGTATCTGTCCTCAAATTCACCGTCCTTGCCGACTACCGATCCGACGTATTTTTTCTCAAACTCATGATCGGGTAAGTTTTTAATATAGTAGTAACAAGCAAGTGCTGTTCTGTATTCGGGTGCATTATGTGCGACACCGTAGAGAAAATCTTTTGCCAATTCTTTAACCGAAAGTGTTGCAATTAACTTTTTTGCATAGCATATCGCCTCATCGTGCGGATAAACAGTTTCGCATAGCTTCATCGTACCCTCGCTGACGGCAGGAAGGTATTCAAGAACAGGCGTAGTCCAAAACTCTCGAAAATCCTTTCGTGCAAAACGCTTTAAGAGCTTGAGTGCAGTAGCCTTATTGCAAGGCGCAGTAGGCGAAGCTTGATACTCCTTGATCTCCTCAACATAAACAGCATTGATTTCGCCAGATTGTGAATTACTTGTTTGCCAAGCTGCAAGCGGCAGAGTAAAATTTTCATCACCGACAGCATTTGCAATGGTTTCAGATATTGCTTCTATAATATTCTTTTCTTCTTTCAAAGCGGTGCTCCTTTCGATATGTTATACTAAACTGCTGTAAATTGTATTTTCGAGTATTGCTCAAAATCATCATTTGTCCTTAACTGTTTTCTTTTGCGGTGGTGATGGAGGAGATAAGTCTGCGCCTAATTGAGCCGCATTTGTTTCTTAGCTCTTTGTACGTAACCTCGCTCATTTTTCCTTTTCTGAAAATCAGTTCAAGCCAATATTCAGTTTCCGAGCACTCCTTTAAAGAGATTTCAAGCTTATTTATAAAATCTGCCTTGCTCTGTGCATATTTTGCTTCGTGTATATTTGCTCCAATAGACGATGAAGAACGGACAATTTGATTGATATAAACGGAGCAACCTTTTATTTCGTCGCATAGGTCAGAATTTGGATTGCAAATTCGATTGCGTCCTCTCGGAGTTGGTTTTTATTGTCGGTCATTTGATAAAAGTCCTTTCTTTTTGTCGATATGTTCGCCGATGGCGAACTCGATATATTTCTCACTATGCTCGAAATTCGATATATGCTCACTTTGTTCGCATTCGATATGGATATGTGCCAACTTCTCGCCCCGCAGGGCATATCGAATTGCGAAGCAACATATCGAGCCGTGGCTATATCGAGTGACACGAAGTGGCACATATCGATGTTGAAACTATTGTTTGCGGAGACAAACAATAGTTTCAACGTGCGCTGTTCTCGGGAACATATTAAAGGGATAGATTTTTGATGAAACGTTATATTTTTGAGAAAGGATACTAATATCTCTTGCCAATGTGTCGGGATTGCAGGAAACGTAGACTATTCTTTCGGGATTTAGGCGCAAAAGCGTTTCTGTCATAAAGGCGGAAAGCCCCTTTCTTGGCGGGTCTACTATGCAAATATCGACACTTCCCTCAAAATTTTTGGCATCCCCCTCGTAAAATTCTATATTTTTTATTTTATTTATTTGGGCATTCCGCTTTGCATCCGCAACCGCACTCGGCTCTATCTCAACGCCAATAACGTGCGCGCCCGTTCTTGATGCCAATATAATTCCTATCGTGCCCGTTCCGCAAAACAGATCTGCTACCTTTCTGTTTTCGTCTGCCTGCGCGAGCTCTATTGCTTTTTCGTAAAGTAACTCTGCGCACTCGTGATTCACCTGATAGAACGCCTTCGGCGAAATCTCAAAGCTGAGTGAGCACAGCATATCTCTTAGCTTTTTCTCGCCGTAGACCGTTTTGAAATTACATTTTTCAAGTGCAAACTCCTTTTCCTTTGATATGCCTAAAAGCACCCCTGTTATACAGGGAAATTCATTCACGATCTTAGCGGCATAGGTCAAAACATCCGTTTCTCTTGAAAAAATCGGAGAAACCGTTATTTTAGGCTCGTCCCCGTGCGTTTTCCTCAGAAAAAGTGCGACAAGGTGTCGTTTATTTTCAATATTTTGCTCCGTAAAGCGCACTATTCTATCAAAGATCTCATCGTTTAAAATACAGCTTTGATGAGGAATCACATCGTTAGACTTCTGCTTTTTATATCCAAATCTCTCGCCGTTCCAAAACAGCACGACCTTGTTTCTGTATTTTTTCTCAACAGGGCACACAACGCTATCGACCTCTGCCTCGATTCTTGATTTTTTTAAAACGCTTTTTACGTATTCCTGCTTTATTCTGTTTTCCTCATCTATATCAACATCAAGAAACGCGCAGCCGCCACAATCTGTAGCATTACACTCTCTATTTATTCTTATAGGCGAGGGAGTGTTTATTTTTACGATTTTTGCAAGCGCATATTTTGGATAAACTTTAGTTATCTCTATCTCGGCAATATCTCCTCTTACCCCACCAAAAACAAAAACTACCATTCCGTTAATATGGCAAAGAGCATTTCCAAGATTATTCATTTCCTCTAAGGTTACTGTGTATTTTTCATTTTGTGTGAGCATAAATCCCCCAAAATACTTGCTTTGTTATTATTTTTATATTATAATTATATTACATATCACCGTAAAAATCAAGGAGTTTTAAATGATAGATCTTCTTATATGCCCTATTTGTCGTCTTCCGTTAAAAAAGCTTGGGCAAAGCCTTAAATGTGAAAAAAATCATTCATACGATTTTGCCAAATGCGGATATGTAAATCTGCTGAATCCGGGCAAGAAAAATAATGCGAAGGCAGGCGATTCAAAAGAAATGATAAGCGCGCGCACGTCGTTTTTTGCTTCGGGCGCGTACTCACCCATTCGCGACTTTCTTTGCGATATAGTATCGGAGCTTTCGCCGTTGGTTATAGTCGATGCAGGCTGCGGCGAGGGGTATTATTCGGAAAAACTCGCAAGCATCGACACACATCCCTGCGTTTTCGGATTTGATATGTCTAAATTCGGTGTTGAGCACGCTTCAAAGGCATCTCGCATCAATGGACTCGAAAACACCTTCTTTTCGGTGGCTAATATCTTCTCCTTGCCTATTGTCAGCGAATGTGCTGACGTTGTTGTAAGTATGTTTGCGCCCGTTGCCAACGAGGAGTTTTTAAGAATTCTCAAAAAAGATGCTTATCTTATAATTGGAGCGGCAGGCGTGTCGCATTTAAAGGGATTTAAGGAAGCTATATACGACGACGTTTATCTCAATGAGGAAAACAACCCTTCCTTTGACGGTTTTGAGCTTGTATCCCGAAAAAAGTGTGAGTATGTGGCTGAAATTTGCGGAAACGAAAATATAAACAGCCTTTTTAAAATGACCCCTTATTATCATCGCACAACGCTTCGCGACAAGGAAAAGCTAAATGATATTGAAAAAATACGCACGGAAATAGATGTTGATTTTTTCATATTTAAAAAGCTTTAATAAAACTTATTATTGATTAAAAAAGCAAATAATGATATAATTATTATATTGATTAATCACATTATAACATTAGGAGCCAAAAAATGAACGTTTTAAAAAAATTTGCATTAATTATTTGTATTATTTTATCCTTCACAATGCTCTTTGCTTTATCGTCTTGCGATAGCGCAGGAAAGAGCCCCGGCAACAATGACGACGATGAATCAAGCGATATCATCGAAAGCTCGGATGATGAAATAGATGAGATAGAATCGAGCACTAAAGCGCCCACGCAAATTGACGAAAGCTCCTCTTTTGAAGAACCGTCTCACGTTTGCTCTTATGATAAATGGGATGTTTTGAGGGAACCAACCTGTACCAAAAAAGGTATTGGAATAAATATTTGCGAATGTGGCAGGTACATAGACAAGGAGATCCCGCCGTTAGGTCACATCGAGGAAACAATTGAGGGTAAAGAGCCTACCTGCATCGAGGAAGGCTTGTCCGATGGCAAAAAATGCTCCTCTTGCGGAGAAATACTCTCAGAGCAAGAGACTTTACCTATGATTCCACACGATTACGATAATGAGGGCAAATGCAAAGGTTGCCCAAAGACACTTTCAGACGCGGTTTTGATCGTTCTCGATGTTTCGTCCAGTATGGGACAAAAAATGGATTATGGCACACGCTTTGCCGTTTCAAGAGATGCTATTCTTAAGCTTATATCCGATTTTCAAGATCACGATTATTTCGGTCTTATTCTTTTCGATAGCGAAGCGCATATAGCTATGGAGCTTTCGCAAATAGAAAATAACGAAAATTTAGTGAAAAAGCTTGAATACAATCTCAACCATCTTTTCTATTATTACTACTTAGATGAAAACGGAAACGAAACCGATATCATCATAAACAGAGATGACGGAACAGAATATACGGATCTTGGATATCAAGCTCCCGAGATCGATTATAAAACATACGACATTAACGGAAATCTAATAAAAAGATACGGAACCGGCTATTCTCCGGCTATTTTGGCAGCTTCGGATATGTTTTCCGAGTTCGATACAGATGTAGCTTCCAAAAAGCTCATATTTATTTCCGACGGAGAGCCCGCTGATAAGGGATCGGGCTACGATAATATCGTAAAAACAATGGCGGATAGGGGTATAATAACCTCAACTATGGGTATCAATCTTAACCAAATGGCCCTTCACGAAATGGCTCTTATCGCAAACGCAGGCAACGGAATTCTCGAAATTGCGAACGATTACGAGACCTTTTATATAAATCTTTTAAAAATTATCGAAGCTACTGAATTTAGCAGCAGCGACAAGCTTTTATATCAGCTTAGTGACGATAAAAGCTATTATATAGTTGCAGGCATTGGTACCTGCACCGATTCCGATATCGTTATTCCGTCGGAGCACAACGGAAAACCCGTAGCTGAAATAGGATATTACGCATTTGAGGATTGTAATTCAATCAAGAGTATAACTCTGCCAAACACCATAAAGAGCACAAAAGACGGAGCATTCCGTAATTGTCCGTTGCTCAAAAAAGTATATTTTAACGGAACAGCAGCAGAATGGTGTAATATAAGCTTCGGTGGATTTATGCCCCTCGTTAACTATGCAGACTTATATTTCAACGGAGAGCTTGTGAGGGATCTTGTAATTCCCGATACTATAACCGAGATAAAAAGATATGCTTTTGCAGAATGCACATCAATTAAAAGCATAACTATACCTAGCAGTGTAACATCAATAGAAAGCGGAGCTTTTGCAAATTGCCCGTTTTTAAATAGTGCAACGATTATCGGAGATAATTTAACAGAAATAGAAAGCGATTCTTTTTATAATTGCTATAGACTTGCAGAAATATACAACCCGTCCTCAAATGAGCTTGTTTCACGTTATTGCAGAAGTGCAAGAGTCATACACACCTCACTTAACGAGCCAAGCATACTTGAAATAGCAAATGATTACATATTCATGACCTACGAAGATAAATATTATCTTATAGATTATATCGGTTCTGACACAGAGCTTGTCTTACCCGAAGCCTATAAGGGTAACAATTATGAAATATATAACTTTGCTTTTTACAAACGCGATGCTATAACGAGCATAACTATTCCAAGTAGCGTATCAACAATCGGACAAGGTGCTTTCCTAGACTGCTTCTCGCTTAAAAGCATAACCATTCCAAATAGTGTAACATCAATAATGAGCGGGGTATTTACTGGTTGTGATAAACTCGAAAAAATAAATTATCTCGGTACGCTTGAGCAGTGGTGCAATTGCAACATAACCTCCAGCTTGTTATCTGTCGCTGCAGATCTGTATTTTGACGGAGTATTGGTGACCGATATTGTAATTTCAAGCAGTATAAAATCTATCCGATCTGGAATATTTCAAGGCTGTGCGTCACTTAAAAGCGTAATTATTCAGGATGGAGTAACCTTGATTGAAAGCAACGCCTTCAAAAATTGTACCGCTCTTGAAAGCGTAACTATTCCAAGCAGTATAAAATCTATTGAAGCTAGCGCATTCCAAGGCTGTACGTCGCTTGAAAACGTAACCATTCAGAATGGTGTAACGTCGATAGGAAATTTTGCCTTCCAAGGCTGTTCTTCGCTTGAAAGTCTAATTATTCCGGATAGCATAGTGAAAATAGGATTACATACATTTGATTTGAACACAAGTGTCACATCACAAAGCAACAAATTAATTTTAAAATATTACATCTCAGATAACTCAACGTGTATGAATGAATCACACGACCATTATGCACTCCAGCTTTTCGAGGCAGGACAGCAGATAACACTTTCAAATACGCCCTGCACTACTTCGTCGGGCAATACGTTCTTTGGTTGGTTTACTCAGGATGGCATATTCTATGAAGGTGGAGCCACTGTCACATTAAGTGAGAACACAATTTTATATGCCGCTTGCGGAAAAGAAATAAATTCCGCAGAAGAATTAAAAAACTATCTAAGCTCATCGGGACAGTGGAAATACGCAAAGCTCACCGCAGATATCTCTTTGTCGAGACAAAATGTCTCTATAAATTGGACATCATTTTCTTCGGCGATAATCGACCTTAACGGACATAATATAACATCAAGCAACATACAGTTTGGATTTGGCGAACAAAGAACCGGTATGATTTTCATTGGTGAAGGAACTATTAATTTTACGTCAAACAACATGCAAAACGGAGCTTTCTTTACAACGAGCTTTCACGGCTATGGTGACGGAGCGCAAAAGCTTTGGATAGGTAAAGACGTAAAAATCATTTCCAACGTACCTCTTATTCGTATTACGAATTCAATGGAACACGTTCCCTCTTTGCCAAGCATACGTATATACGGAGAAATCACCGCACCTTCTCTTTTCCATTCTTGCGGCGGAGATAATATGGAGATTTCCTTGTTTGATTCCTGCAAAATCAATATTACCTCAAACGATAGCGAGCTTGTTTGCGATACCTCAATCTCATCGAATGAAGTAATAGCAAAACTCACGATTTTCGGCGGAGAATATAATTTACCAAAGAATTTCAAGGGCTTTGTTCAAAGCGAAAACCGCAAAATCGTATTAGCAATAAAGGGCGGAAGCTTTAATATTGATATATCTGAATATTTAGATGATGAGTACACACTCGACTTTGACGGAAGTATGTACACGGTAATCAAAAAATAAAAAATAGAGCAAGATAAAGGCGAAAAACCTTATCTTGCTCTTTTTCTTATACAATTATACTTACTTACTTTTTTGTTAATATTCGTTTCAGCTTTGCACGCGCCGCCTTGAATTTTATTTTTCTGCGCTGTCTTGGCAGTTGCTTTATATATTTTTTATATTCTTCATTCGCATCGTCAACAAAAAGCTCGTCGCGGTAAAAGCCGCTTACCTTTGCAAGAATATTTTCTTTTTTTATGCCACGCTCATATCTGAATTGATTGTCTCCGCACATAATATATTCATCTTTTTTAATTTTTACGACTCTGTGCAAAACAAACTGACCGTTACTTCTTTTATAAAGAATTATATCATTTATCGACACGTTGTCGGGCTTTTTGAGTATAACGGAATCAATGCCCGCTCTTAAAAGAGGCATCATACTCGTTCCTCTCGGATATAATCTGAACTCTCCGTCAGAGTATATAGCTTCCTTTATAAGCTCCCAAGATATATTAAGCTCTAATGAAATTTTATTCAAGTATACCGTCCCCGTCAAGCTTTGCAATAAAGCTATCAACGTCCTTTTCTACTATTTCTCTTTCAGCATCATACTCGTCCATTATCTTTTCAACGATTTCTTCCTTTTCAGCTCCGTCTACAAGACATTGCCAAATAAGCTTTGCCGTTTCATTAAGAGTTATTATGCCGTTGAATTTTTTGCTCATCGCGCCTACTGCCACAACAAAAGTATTGCCTGCAACGTCCTTTAATATAAATCCTTTTTTTATTTTCATTTTATTCTCTCCTTGTCATAGCATCGTGTGACACGATCGCCGCCTCCGTTGAAATATCACAGTGAAGCAACCATGTGTCTACGTTTTTCAAAAAATCATCCATAAGCTCAAATGTCCGCAAAGCGCCAAGCTCATCCTTTGGAATAAGTATTTGTTTCATTATTCTTTGCCCGGAAAGCTTTTTTGTTATAGGCTCTATAGTGTTTACCTCTCCTCTTTCAAGGAAGCATATTGCTTTGAGTCTTGATCTTACGTTTCTGTTCCAGCCCTCTTTTCCGCACCACGGCGTGCCGTATGCGTAATAAGACCCGTCTATTTTTCTTATGATCGGCTTGTCTCCGTTTACTATTTTGACCTCACCGGGAAATGCTTGCGCCCAAAGCTTTATATGAGTACTTTTTCCTGTACCGCTGCGAGCTAAAAACGCATACGCAAAATCATCCTTTTCTATTACTGCTCCGTGAAGCACAAACGCATCGTTTTGAGGCAAAAACAGGCAGATGTGTCGATAAATGCATATGCTCTCAACATATCCGAGATCCCTTTCCTCACCAAGCTCCAAGCTGAAAAGCTCCTTTTCCGAGGTGATCTCAGCATCGGTGCAAGACACTTTAAGATCAGCGTTTTCATCATCCGTTATGTAATTTTTACAAAGCTTTTCCACAAAATCGTATTTATTATCTATACAGATAACAAAATCCGCAATCCTTATATTAAACATATCGGTCTCCCAAACAAAAATTTAAACAGGGTCGCTGCCAAAAGCAGCAACCCTTATCTTCATTGATTAAAATCAGACGGATAAAACGGCGACCATCCATCACCAAGCTGCTCATTTCTACCCGCGCCTTCTACAAAGCGAGAGCTTTCCTCTTCCTTAGTGGAGCTTTCTTCTTCCTCAGTAGATGTTTCCTCTGTTATATCTGTGCTTGTTTGCTCAACATCAGAACTGCTTTCAGCGGGTGTTTGCTCTCCGTCATCCGAGCAGGATACAAACACAAAAAGCACACACAGGGAAAGCGCTATTAAGAATATCTTAAAAAGGTTTTTCATAATACCTCCGATTTTTACATTCTTTTATATTATATAGTCTACCACAAAGAATTTGTTTTGTCAATACAAATTTGAAACGCAAAGCAAAAGGTCGCTTTACAGCGACCCTTATATTTTATTTTATAGTGTGACGCTTAATCTTACGGCTCGTTGTTTTTTCAAACGGCTCACTTCTTAATTCAAGCTTGTTTACGTGCTTGTAGGATGCAAGCATCTTGTTGATGTTTTGAATCTCGTTATTTATAGCGTTATAAATAGCCTCCTCACCCTCAAGACCTGCCGCTTTACACTCCTCAGCGTCGGGATATACGAGAGCAACAACAGAAACAACTCCCGTTTCCTTATCCTCTCTGCCCATTACAACGACCTCTCCGATAAGATTTACTCTTTCGAGATATTCCTCGATCTCCTCGGGAAATACGTTTTTACCACCCTGAAGAACGATAACGTTTTTCTTTCTTCCGGTTATATAGATATAGCCCTTATTGTCAACATATCCGTAGTCTCCTGTTCTGAACCAGCCGTCCTCGGAAAGAACCTTTGCTGTTTCCTCGGGATCTTTGTAATATCCGAGCATTACGTTATCTCCCTTAACCACGATCTCACCAAATTCAGCATCTGGTGTTTCCTTGTCGATATATATCTGCATACCGGGCATAAGCTTACCGCAGGATGTGGGATTATACTCATTAAGAGGAACTACCGAGATAAGAGGAGAACACTCCGTAATACCGTATCCCTGCGAGATGTGGATTCCGAGATCCTTAAAGCTGTCTACCATAGCAGGATTGAGAGCTGCGCCGCCAACGATAAACTTACTGATATTTCCGCCAAGTCCCTCAAGAACCTGAGAGAAAAGCTTTCTTCTCATATCTATATGAAGCTTCAAAAGGAAATTGCTTATCTTTATACCCTTTTTAAGAGTCTTTTCCTTGCCCTGCTTCTGAACTGATTTTTGTATAGTTTTATAAAGCTGATTTGCAAAAAGCGGAACAAGCATCATAACAGTTGGCTTAAATTGCTTTATGTTCTTTCCGACATATTTGATGCCGTCACTTATTGCTATTGTACATCCGTAAAGCATAGGAGCTAAAATACCTGCGCTCATCTCATATGTATGGTAAATAGGAAGAACTGAAAGCAGCACATCGTCATCAGTTATATGATAAAGAACAGGATATATTCCCTCCATAACAGCGCAAATGTTTCTTTCGCAAAGCATAACTCCCTTGCTTGAGCCTGTTGTTCCCGACGTAAAAAGAAGTATCGAAAGCTTTTTTACATCTCTGCCACATTCCTGAACACTCATATCGGTGTTATCCTTAAGATAATTACCGAGAGCAAGAATGTTGTTAAACGTGGTAAAATCCTCGTCAACATACGGATGATCGGGATAAAGCGTAAAGCTTTCCTTATCCATAGCAATAAATCTTTTTACAGTTGTAAATTCGCCATTACGCTCTGTGAAAAGCTTTGAAAAGTTTTTTGAGTAAATTACTATCTCTGCCTCTGTCTTTTCGGAGAACTTTATGATCTCATCCTCTAAAAGAAGCGGATCAAGAGGAACGATAATTCCGTTTGCTGTAACAACCGAAATATAGCTTGCTATCCACTGAACACTCGTTTCACCAAGAAGAAGGACCTTTTTTCCCTCAACATTAAGCTTTTGAAATGCAAGTGTCATCTTGGTTATAAGCTCAAACATTTCATTATAGGAAACCTGAGTCTCGGTTGTTTTGTTTTGATTAAATCTATAAAGTGCCTTGTCACCGTATTTTTCGCTTCCTCTCTTAAAGAGAGCATACAAGCTGTCAAGCTTAAAATCCTTTTCAAGTACGCTTACCTTTTTCATTCCTTAATCTCCTTAACTACATCTGAAATATTTTCATCAAATATCTCAAGTATTTCATAGAATATTCTCTTTTTATGATCGGGAATATTTCCCGCAACCTTTTTAACAACTCCCGATATTTTTTCGTATATTACAGACGTAACATGCATTCCCTTTTCTGTAAGAATGAATTTACATTTGTAAATATTTCCGTTGGAATTTTTATCTCTTGTTATGTAATCCTTTTGCTCGAGCTCCTGAGTGGTTCTTGATATAAAGGATTTGTCCACTCCGCACACCTCGGAAAGCTGCTTTGAGTTAAGACCACCCTCGTGCTTAGCAATATTAAAAAGCAATATCACGTGCGAGCTTTTAAGTCCAAAGCTCTCCATTTCCTTGTCTTTAATTCTCTTTATGTTTTTGGATATTCTGTCGATAGCCAAAACAAACGTTGAAAAATGTCCTACGTTCTCCATATTTACCTCCAAATCAAGTTGTTGAGTTGTCAACACTTTAATTATACATCAAGCTTTTTGATTTGTCAACAATTTTTTGTTGATTTCTCAATTTTTTATTTTTCATCCGAACGATTCGATTTAAAGCAATTATTTTTATATATCCCCAAATGGTTTTGACAAAGCCTTTACAAACAAAAGGATTTCGATCTGAACAAATGAAACAGACCGTACTCAAGCGAAAGCACGGTCTGTTCCACATTTTATTTAGAGAGAAAACATTTCAGTCATGTACATAATTAAGCGTGAAGGATTTGCCCTTCAGTACCTACATTGTAACACATATACTATCATATGTCAAATATAATTTTTCGAAAACAGATATATGATTTTTTATATACCCTTTTGTGATGCGATTAAAAAACGTAACGTATTTATTGACTATTCACGGTTTTTATGATACAATAAAATATATTAAAAATAAAAAGCGCTCTTATGAGCGCTTAATATGGAGCTGATGGCGAGATTTGAACTCGCGACCTGCTGATTACGAATCAGCTGCACTACCACTGTGCTACATCAGCGTTTGTTTTATTGCTATACTATTTTACTATCTTTATCTTATTTTGTCAAGAGGTTTTTATGAATTTATGCAATTTGGGCGTCATTAAAAGAATTCTTGCCGAGCACGGAACGGATACAAAAAAGGGCTTCGGTCAAAATTTTCTTATAAACCCTCAGATACCGTTTGATATTGCAGAGGAAAGCTATTGCTATCATATACAAAACGAAAAAAACGACGCTCCCTGCGTTTTGGAAATAGGTCCGGGCATCGGCGCTCTTACAAACGAGCTATGTCAAAGATATGAAAGGGTCGTTTGCGTCGAAATAGATAAAACGCTCATTCCCATTCTTGATACCACTCTTTCGGAATATTCAAACGTAAGCATTATAAACGAGGACTTTCTGAAGCTTCCCTTACAGGACTTTTTAAAGGAGCACTTTGGAGCTGCTCCCGTTTCTGTATGCGCGAACCTGCCGTACTATATAACTACGCCTATAATAATGAAGCTTCTTGAAGAAGCTCGCAGTGAGGGCAGATGTGCTTTTACATCTATCACCGTAATGGTTCAGAAGGAAGTTGCTCAGCGACTTTGCGCTACCGAAAAGGATAGCGAATACGGAGCTATCACCGCAAGCGTTAGCTATTACGGAAGGGTTAAAAAGCTCTTTGATGTTGCACCGGGAAATTTTCATCCGGCTCCAAGCGTGACCTCAAGTGTTATACGAATAGAGCTTTACAAGGAAAATCCGCACTCTGTAAAGGACGAAAAAACATTATTCTCCGTTATCGCGGGTGCTTTCGCTCAAAGAAGAAAAACTCTTTTAAACTCTCTCTCGTCGTATTTTTCGCACATAAGCAAGGATGCGATTGCCGAGATAATAACCTCACTTGGATTTGATATAAATATCCGCGGAGAGCGTCTTTCAGTAGACGATTTCTGCCGTTTAGCTGATAAATTTTACGAGGAAAAACAAAAATGATCTTTCTTGGAACTATAGTAAATGCTTTGGCTGTATGCATAGGCTCTATAATTGGTGTGTCTTCATCAAGGCTTCTTACAAAAAGCAAAAAATTTGCCGAAATACCGAACGTGCTTATGAAGGCTGTGGGTATTTGCGTTATATACATTGGTATATCCGGTATGCTCTCGGGCAATTCAAGCGTTGAGTCATCGCTCGGCTCTTATAGCCTACTTATTATGATAGGCTGTATTGCTGTCGGAACTCTTATAGGAGAGATAATTGATATAGACAGGGATCTTGAGTGTCTCGGAAAGGCTCTTGAAAATAAATTGACCAAAAAGAAATTTGACGAAAACGGAAACGAAATTGTTTCCGAAAAGACTATTGCCAAGGGCTTTGTCAGCGCTACCCTTCTTTTTTGCGTTGGCGCTATGGCTATAACGGGCGCTATTGAAAGCGGACTTTCAAGAGGAGATATGCAATCAACGCTTTTTGCAAAATCGACTCTTGACTTTATAAGTTCCGTCGTTTTCGGCGCAACTCTCGGAATAGGAACTATCTTCTCCGCCGCGTCCGTTCTTATATATCAAGGAGCTATTGAGCTTATCGCTATTTTTGTTGGAGATTTTTTACCCTCAGTGGTGGTCTCGGAAATGAGTGCCACAGGCTCTGCTCTTATATTCGCATTAGGTCTTAATATGGTCGGCGCTACGAAAATAAAGGTAGCTAATATGCTCCCTGCGATATTTCTGCCGCTTATCATGTGCTTCTTTATACACTGATAATTTTAACAATATGAAAATTTTTAAAAAGCTTATTTACCGTATCACTCATGTTGGGCTTTTCGTAAATATTGCTCTTGTGCTTAGCGCAGGAATGCTTGCAATACTTGCGATACTGTTCAAATGGGGTCTGTTTCCCATCATTTTAGTATCTCTTTATTCGGCGTATGTTATCGTTGCGACTCTCCTTTCCTTAACGAGCGATATTGAAGCCGTTATCCGCATAATAAATAAAAATGCGTTTGCAACAAAATACGTTTTCGACTACGAATACAGAATGAATATCCTTTTGAATTTCGGCTTTATTATCAATTTTGCATACGCGGCGCTAAACGGGATTTTCGGGCTCTTCAATCTTTCATTATGGTTCGTTTCAATCTTTGTTTTTTACGCAATATTCGGATTTTTGAAAATGTCTCTTATAAAGGAACAGCGTCTTATAGAATCCATCACTAACGAAACCTTAAGAGATATAAGAGGACTTAAGACCCGCCGATTCGTAGCGTTTTTCCTTTTGATCATCACCGTTCCGCTTGCTATTATGGTGCTTCTTATGGTAAAGGAAAACAGAAACTATTATTACGGCTCGTTTATAACCTTCTGCTTTGGAATATGTACTATAATCTACGTTATCGCCGCCGTTGTTAAAATGATTCTTTCAAAAAAACGCGACAATCACATATTCACGGCATTTTCAATAATAAGTCTGTGCGGAGCGCTTATGTCTATACTCTCCTTCCAAACAGCTATAATATCTGAATTTGATATAGAGCTGCACACAAGACAAATATGCAACGCAATAACGGGCGCTTTTGTAATATCCGCCTTTATATACATAGCGTTATATTCTATAATCAGCTCTACCATAAGAATAAATAAATTCAAAATACATAGTAAATGAAACGGTTTGACGTAGTATGTCATACCGTTTTCGTTTTTATAAACAAATAAAATAGAGATTTTTAATTTTAAATGCACTTGTTGTTGTGCATTTTTCACAAAAACACCCCCCCCCCCCCGCAATTTTTGTGCAAATTGCATTGATTTTTCGCGCGCACAATTGTATAATATATATACAAGGACATCACTATACAAATCACCCTTTAAAATATTTTCACAGGAGGAATTATGAAAAAGAAATTATTACTTTTCATCTCTGCCGTATTTATGCTCGTTTGCTTGTTCGCAATTTCCGCTTCGGCGCTTCATACATACGAAAAGCTTACGGAAGATGATCTTGCTGATTTAGACGTTAAGATCACAGTTACAGACGGCACAACAGAAACCAACACATCCATAAAGTTTTCGGAGCTTTTTAATTATTCTCTGAACACAGAAGATTATTCGTTGACGCTAAGTGGCATCAAGGCTACAGCTGTCACCGTAAATGGAGTCGAATACACGCTTAAAAGCTCAATGACGGCTCTTTATATTCCCGACGGTGTAACCCATTTAGCAAACAGCTTTATGAATCAATATTCAACCGTTATCTCAAAGGTAAGCTTACCTGACAGTATTGAGTCTATCGGAGATTGCTTTTTGTACAAAGTAGGCACAATGACGCTTGTTGATGAAAACGGAAATGCAGACAACTATCTTCCCGAAAATCTTACCGTAATCGGCAAAAACGGCGGAAGTGGAGACAGCCACTTTTTAAGCGGCTGCAATCTTCAAAACGATATGCTCGTTTTTCCCGAGGGCTTTACCAGCTTTGCGTCTTCCTATGCATTTAATGACGGATTCAGTCAAAAGAACGGAAGCTTAAAGCTTGTATTCCTCGGCAAGATGACAATTGTAAACATACCGAACACTCCTCAACCTTCGCTTAAAATAACAATGTATTTTGCTAAAAACAATGGAAGTGAGGCATATGTATGCGCGGACAATTCCGTTTGCAATCAAGTAGAAATGCAGATGATTGATGGCGTTTGGTATCATGCATACAAAAACGCCGTAACAGGTGCAGATATTTCTTCTGCTGTTGATACTTCATCAAAAACATTAAAAATCAATATTACCAACAATGATCCAAACTCAACCGGAAACGGAAAAACTCTTAACGAAAAGAATTGGTATCAGGTTTCTTCGCAAGCGCCTGTATTTTATTTCTGCTCCGGAGAAATGATACTTACAGCCCGTAACAGTTCTTTTGGCTGGAAGGTTTATTCCTCTGCTCCTATTGCAACGGATAATGTACACCCCTTCCACGATGGCGGAAAAACTGTTGAGCCCACCTGTGAAATAGGCGGCGGAACAAGATATTCCTGCGGAGCTTGCGGAGCATTTCTTTATCTTGAAAGCGAAACTCAAGCAGCTTTAGGTCACGATTACACAGAAAACGATCTTATTTCATCTACGCCCCTTGATTGTACTCAGGACGAAACAAAAACATATAAGTGCAAGCGTTGTGAAGAAGAAGTAACCGTTGTAATCACCCAATCGCAGGGACACAACTTCTCTATTATCACATATCCCGTAGAGGCAACCTATTCATCATCCGGTATCAAAAAAATAAAATGCGCTAACTGTGATGCTTTTGAGGAATTCGTATACCGTCTTGATCCCGGCGGAGCTAATATGACGGTCATTATGGATGACGGCACTGAGCTTAGCATTTTGGCTTCGTCACTCTTCAATTACACTTTTAATGAAGAAAGCTACGTAGCTTCCATTTCAAAGCTTAACGGCTCTTTCACCGTCGGAGAAAAAACTTATTCAACAAATGACATTTATAAGATAGTAGTTCCTTTTGGATTTACATATATTTCCGGTTTCTTTGCAAATTCTTATTCAGTAGAGATTTTCGACTTTTCTCTTACAAAGAACCTTGGCTTAGGAAATGCAGCATTCAGAGATAATAAATACGTTGAACAGGTTATTCTTGGAGACGGCACAACTATTCAAGCAGACGCTTTCCGTTATCCTGCAAAAATGAAGTCTCTTATAATTCCTGACAACGCAACTGTAGTTTTCGCCATATCCGAAAATATTTTCAACGACAACAGAGCTCTTCAAGAAATAATAATCGGTAAAAATGCTAATGTTAATTTCGCAAGAAGCAATTTCATTTCAAGTCATATGGGAAAAACACTTGCCAAGCTTGAAATAGGTGACGGATCTACCGTATCATTTGCAAGCTCATCATTCTCAAATGCAACAGTTCTTGAACAGCTTATTATCGGTAACGACTGTACAATAACTTTCGGTCAAAGCTCATTTACAAACTGCTCGTTGACACAGCTTCAAATAGGTACAGGATGCGATATAACTATCGATAAAGAAGCCTTTAAGGGCTCCGGAATTACTTCCTTTGAATTTGCAAAGGAAAACAAATATTCTGTCGGATACCGTGCTTTCTGCGATGCCGAAAGCCTTAAAACAGTTATTTTTGCAGACAATTCCAACGTTAAATTTACAGATAACCAGATATTCTATTCTTCAGGCGTAGAATATGTATACTTTGGCAAGGGATATACATCTATCGGCAACAAGCTCTTTGACTGTGTTCCATCCCTTAAAACTGTAATTTTAATGGATGCTACATCTATCGGAGAATACGTTTTCTGCACGGGCGATGCATCGGATACGGTTGAGATTGAGGGCTACGGTGCTTTGAAGGTATATTCTCACGCAAATGATGATTTGAACATAAACTCAAATTCATTCGCTAACAGAAAATCAAACGGTGTCGTTCTCTATACAAGCGCAAAGAATGTAACCTCACTTAACAATATACCATATACAATTTACAGCGGAATTCCTCACGTTCAATATGAGCACACCGAGGCTGAAACCTGTACACAAAACGGTTATATCGGATACAAAACCGATTGCACATGCGGAACCGTAGTTTATGATGTGTCTTACACAGTTTACACAAGTGACTCGGAAGAAGCTGTTGCAGGATCGTTTGATCAAATCATAATAATAGACGAGTTTGACGGTCATGATGTTATCGTTTCAATCGTTTACGATTACGGCTTTGATAAGGATGGAATAAAAACCACTACCTGCTCAAGATGCTCAGAAATAGATAATACAGAAACCGCAAAAGCAATCTTCACAGCTAACGGATACTCTGTAAGAGAGGACGGAAAGGCTCTGCTCGGCGGATATTCGATCAACGCCAACGCGCTTAAGGAATACAACAAATACAATGAGCCTCTCACTTACGGTATCGTAATGTCAAACGCCTCGGCGTTCTCTATCACCGACGGAAAATACACCGGTGGTAAGGGCGTTATGGTCAGTGAAACAAGTGAAAATTATTCAAGCGTTAAATACGTTATAAGCGGATATAGCGCAACTCAACATCTTGCGGATCTTAATCTTGTTATTACACTTTATGTAATAGACGGAGACGGAAATATGTCCTTTATCCAAAACGATACCGCTTACACGACCGCCTCAGCTTCAGTTGATGGTGAGAGTGTTTCCTTGAACGTAGTTACTCTCGGATACATAGCAAATGCTACTCTTAATGCCGATCAAACTATATCAGGAACATATAAGGATGCTCTTGATGCAATAATTAAAGTATCAACGACCACTGTTCCCGTAACCGCTTCAAAAGAAGAATAATAAAGCAAAAAGAGAGTCTGAAGGGGTGCCTGCCATAAAGCAGGTTATACCTACCGATAGAAAATCATCTTCGTAGGGGCGTTCTGTGAACGCCCGCGGGCGAACGCAGTTCGCCCCTACGGCAAGGACAGAGAACGTGCTTTCTCTGTCCTTTTTTACACGCCTTGCCTTGCAAGGTTATAGTGTGTTACACCTTTTAGGCGTACTGTCTGGTGGCAATACGCCTCCCTTGTGTAAAGGGAGGTGGCACGCGTTAGCGTGACGGAAGGATTGTAAGAACGCAAAAGTTCATTCTAAAACAATCCCTCAGTCACCTTCGGTGACAGCTCCCTTTACACAAGGGAGCCTTGGTTTTGTGCGCACCGAAAGTTCGTCTACTTTTCCTGACAAGCACTGCATTTGCGGACACAAATGCGATTTATATACTTGTCAAGTGGACCAATTCATAAATTTATGATATAATTAAAAAAACTTTGATAATCAACCGAATCAAATCCCAATTCTACGACTTATGGGTGAAAGCTTTCAAAGAGGTCTCAAAATGGAAAATGAAATTACAAAATATGTAGAGTATCTGTTTGCTCTTGCCCTTAAGAAGTGCGGTGATGTGAACGATGCCGAAGATCTAACGCAAGAAACACTTCTCGCCGCGTATCAGTATACAAACCGAGGCGGTAGTATTTCCAATATGAAATATTGGCTTACCTCTGTTCTTTCAAACAAATGGAACGAGGCATTACGGAAAAAATACAGATTGCCGCTTATTAGTGTCGATGTAATCCCGGATGTAGAGTATTACAATGACGAAAATGATGTTGATAGACCTACTACCGAGCAGGTCAGACGAGAAGTGGCATATCTGGCGAAGCTGCAAAGAGAAGTGATCGTAAAGCATTATCTTGAAGGAAAGAAAGTTCAAGATATAGCCGACGAGTTAGGCATCCCGAAAGGAACGGTATTGTCACGGCTATCTTCGGGCAGAGATCAGATGAAGAAAGGATTTGATTCAATGGAACAGTACGAAAAGCAAAGTTATGTCCCCGAACGACTTGAGGTGGGCTGCTCCGGTAATCCCGGATTTAATGAAGAACCGTGGTCGCTTGTGAGCGATGATCTAATGAAACAAAACATATTGATTATTGCGTATGAGCACCCCGTAACAGCAGTAGAAATTGCAAAAGCACTTGGTATTCCAACGCCTTACGTTGAAAATGCGATCGAGGATCTTGTTAAGTGCGAGCTGATGGTACGAAACGGAAACAAGGTCGTTACCGATTTTTTGATTTCTACACCTGACGAAAGATCGTCCAAACTTGATGTTCAGCTTGATTTTGCTAATCAGCAGTATCAAGCGGTATGGAATTTGATTACCGAATTGTTTTCGGATATAAATTCTTTGAGTTGGTTTGACCGGCTGTCTAACCAAGCGCAGATTGATCTTAAATATTACGCTATGATAGATGTTCTTGCAAGAGGACAATATCACGCTGTCAAAAGAATTGTGGATACAAACGAAATTTATCCCGAAAGACCGGATGGCGGTAGATGGATCGCGCAAGGTACACGATATGGAATGGATTTTAAGTGGGAGAACGATCCCTTTTCGAAGTATGCTTGGGGAGGAGAACGACGCGCAAGTTGGGATAATTTCTTCAGCAGTAAATCGGTAGAGCTTCATGTTTACGACACTCAACCCGATTTAAATAAGTACGAACACGGTCCCGTGGAAATACACGATGACAATCTGAGTAAGTTGTTGTATATTCTTTATAAGGGTATTCCGTTCGAATATACAGGATTTAACTTGAGATATTTGGAGGATATTCCACATCTTGCTTCTTGCGGCGTGTTGCGTTATGAAAACGATAAACCTCAAGTGGCAATTCCGGTACTTAGCAAAGAGGAATTTTCTGAATTGTTCAAAATCAGCGCATCTTACATGGTGAAATTAGGTGATCTAATTGAAGCACCTTTAAGAGAGCTTTTCCCACAGTTGAAGTTAGAGATTCCCATGCATCTTGAAGGAAAGATTGCGGAGTTCAGAAAATATGCATTCTATGCTTTTCCGATGGCTATTGTAAAAAGAACAATTTCGGATAGTGATTTTATTCTTGACAGCCAGCAAAAAGCAATACCGATGGTATTAGTTATAGAAGAACCTGAGAATGTAATCAAGTAAAAATACCGCTGAGAGTAACCGTAATGGTCACTCTCAGCGGTAGTGCTTTTTAAAACTGCTTTATCGCAGGTACGCCAACAGACTCTCTTTTTTCGTTGTTTAAATGGAAGTCAGCGCTGAACTCTTCCCGAGCCGCCGCCCTTTATAAGTCCTTCAACCTCGCTTACGGAAACAAGATTATAGTCGCCTATTATCGTGTGCTTAAGACAAGATGCCGCTACTGCAAATTCAATAACATCCTGAGGCGCTTTATTCATAAGAGATGCGTAAATAAGTCCTCCGCCGAATGAATCTCCGCCACCAACACGGTCAACGATATGTATATTATATGAACGTGAGAAGAAATATTCGTTCTCATTTGCATCATAAAGCATAGCAGCCCAAATGTTGTCGTTTGCGGAAATGCTTGTACGAAGCGTAATAGCCACTCTCTTAAAACCAAATCTGTCAGAAAGCTGCTTCGCAACGCTCTTATATCCCTCGTGATTTACAACACCCTTATCAACGTCAGTATTCTCAGCCTTGATACCGAATACCTTTTCAGCATCCTCCTCGTTAGCTATACATACGTCAACGAGCTTCATAAGCTCGCCCATTGTTTTTCCTGCCTGCTCGCTTGTCCAAAGATTTTTTCTGAAGTTAAGGTCGCAGCTTGTTGTGATACCCTTTTCGCGACAAACCTTAAGAGCGTCCATACAGATCTCGGGAAGCTCTCCACCAAGTGCGGGTGTAATTCCTGTGAAATGGAACCAGTTTGCACCGTCAAGGATCTTCTCCCAATCAAAATCACTTCTCTTTGCAAGAGCTATCGCAGAATACGCACGGTCATAAATAACCTTCGAGGGACGCTGAGATGCTCCTGTTTCAAGATAGTATATACCCACTCTGTCGCCGCCTCTTACGATATCGGCAGTATTTACGCCGAATTTACGCAAGGAGTTTACCGCGCTCTGTCCTATTTCGTGTGTAGGAAGCTTTGTAACAAATGAAGCCTCCATACCGTAGTTAGCCAAGGAAACCGCAACGTTTGCCTCTCCGCCGCCGTATGTTGCACCGAGAGTATCCGCTTGAACGAATCTTGTGTAGCCTTTGGGATTAAGTCTTAGCATTATTTCGCCGAAGCATACTGTTTTCATATTTATGTCCTCTTTTCTTATATTATTTTTCAAGGATATTTTACATCATATTTAATTTGTAGTCAAGGGTTTTGAATATATTTCTCGTAGTAAAAAAGATATTGCTGTGCAACTCCTGCGGACATACCGAGCGCTAAAAGATCTATTCCGTCGGGAAAATATTTTTCAAGAGCACGCTTCATCCACACATCCACGGGAAACGCCTGCGTTTTTTCAAATCCAAAAAGGAGAGCGCACGAGGCAACCTTAAGTCCTATGCCCTTTATTTTACAAAGCTCGTTAACGCATTTCTCAAAATCAGCCTCTGCATATATTTTATCAAGCTCTATTTCTCCCGATGATATTTTAGATGCAGCATCCTTTATGTATTTTGCGCGGAAGCCCGTTTTAAGAGCAAAAATATCATCCTCGCTCACTTCATTAAGCACTTCCACCTTAGGAAAATCATAATACGTTTTTCCCATAAACGTTATTTCTTTTCCGTATTTTTGGCACAGAGCGTCTATGATTTTCTTTATTCTTGGGATATTATTGTTTTGCGAAATAATGAAAGAACAGACACTCTCCCACATATCCTGTCTTAAAATTCGTATTCCCTTACCGAATGATACTGCTTTTTGCATATCCTCAGTCGGACACGCCATAATTATTTTGAGATTTATCTTGTCATAATCTATATCAAGCGCGAGATATCTTTTCCAAACATCAAAGTATTCCTCTTTTGTTGAGCCGTATATAACAAGAGCTCTTTCGTCATTCTGACCGAAAACAACATATCTTCCTTTTGCTACCCCGCCATATTCATATTTGTTTCCAAAGACCGACACAGGGTCAAACCTAAAGCACTGACCACAGTCAAAGGTCTTGAAAATATTTATACAAGGAATGTCGGTTATTTCGACACAGGGCAAGCCGTTTATATCAAATTCGCGTATTTTTTCCATCTTTTCCTTTCTTCTTATCATCCGATTTTCGTTCATCAACAAGATGAATTCGTCTGAGTGCCTTTACTAATGGTTTATATAAAACAACTGTAAGAACCGCATTAACAGCTCCTTTTCCCAAATTAAACGGAATGAACACCGTAGGCAGCATTCCTATAACCGTTTCTCTCGGAACGTGCATATAATGCGGAGTAACGATAATATTCCAAAGCACCATAGAAAGCGTCATAAGAAAAACTCCCGCTATAAGTCCTGCTATTGCAGTCTTAAAGCTTCTTTTCCTTTTATAGATCAGCGATGCTATACACGCAAAGCTTGCAGTCGACAGTACGTTCATAAGAAAGCCTATTATTCCCGAGGTGCTAAACGATATAAACTCTATAAATGACGACACGAGCGAGACGGCAAGCGCATATAACGGACCAAGCATAAATCCGCAAATGACAACCACAACATCCTTTGGGTCGTAATCAAGAAATCCAGCAACACTTGGAATTATTTTACCTATTAACGAAAGCACTACGGAAAGTGCCGAAAACATTCCGACAACTGCTATTTTTTTAGCGCCGTTACTTTTCATATTTTTCTCCTAAAACAAAAAATTGCCCGAAACATTTCAGGCAACATATAAAGGCGCAAGCGCAAATATATGATACTTCTTCCATCCAGACTTTAACTGTCGGTCTTGGAATTACACCAAGTCTGCCATACGGCTCGCGGACTTTACCGCCGATCGGGAATTACACCCTACCCCGAAATATCTCTTTGTATAAATTATATGCTCACATAGCGGTTTTGTCAAGACTTTTTGTGATATTTTCTGTTTTTTTGAAATTTGTAGATTTTTTTGTTGAAATTTATTGATATTGAAAAAAAGATGTGTTAAAATATTTTTATTCTTAAAGAATATTGGAGGTACTTTATGAATTTAAATTCTAATGTAAGACCCGAGGAAATGGCTCGTATCACAACAAAAGAGCTTGCTGACAAATTTATTGACGAGCAAGTAGCGGAAATCAAAAAACAGGTTGGAAACGGTAAGGTTCTTCTTGCTCTTTCCGGCGGTGTTGACTCAAGCGTTGTTGCTGCACTTCTTATTAAGGCTATCGGCAAGCAGCTTGTTTGCGTTCACGTAAATCACGGACTTATGCGTAAGGGCGAAAGCGAGAAGGTTATCGAGGTCTTCGGTAAGCAGCTTGATGCTAACCTTATCTATATAGACGCAACTGACCGTTATCTTGATAAGCTTGCAGGAGTAAGCGATCCCGAAACAAAGCGTAAGATAATCGGCTCTGAATTTATCCGTATATTTGAGGAAGAGGCAAGAAAGCTCGAGGGAGTTGATTTCTTGGCTCAAGGTACTATTTATCCCGATATTCTTGAAAGCGACGGAGTTAAGGCTCACCACAACGTTGGCGGACTTCCCGACGATCTCAAGTTTGAGCTCGTTGAACCCGTTAAACTTCTTTTTAAGGATGAGGTAAGAGTTGTTGGTAAGGCTCTTGGCTTGCCGTCGGAAATGGTTGACCGTCAACCCTTCCCCGGACCCGGTCTTGGCGTTCGCTGTCTTGGTGCTATTACACGCGACAGACTTCACGCGCTTCGCGAGGCTGATGCTATTCTCCGTGAGGAATTTGACAAAAACGGTCTTAACGGCAAGGTATGGCAGTACTTTATCACAGTTCCCGATATGAAGAGCGTAGGCGTAAGAAACAATGCTCGTTACGAAGGCTGGCCTGCTATTATCCGTGCAGTAAATACAACAGATGCTATGAGCGCAACTATTGAGGAGATTCCATATTCTCTCCTTCATCATATAACTAACAGAATTACCTCTGAGGTTGAGGGCATCAATCGCGTTCTTTACGATCTTACACCAAAGCCCGTCGGCACGATCGAGTGGGAATAATAAACGCAAGTCGAAAAAGCCTTATATATCAAGTGTTTTCGGCATTCAAAGCGAGTTTTTGATACCGTTTTGATACCAATGGAATTATTCTCATAATAAATTCAATATAAGAGATAGCCTCTCTTGTTGAAACGCTTAAGTTCAGCAAGAGAGGCTATTTTTGTATTCTGTTAGGTTTTAGGCGTTCTGTTCGGGAAACAACCTTCCATCCAAGCGATGTATTCCTCAACGGTTATTTTACCGTCCGAACACTCATCGCGCTTGGAGAGTGCTTGGAATTTCCATTTCTTGAAGTCGGGTTCTTTGATCTGACGGGAACGAACACGAGCTGCATAACGCTTGTAGTATTTGCTGTAAATCGCAAGTGCCGGGTTCTCGGCTGCCTTCGCTTTGTAGTTCTCTTGTGCGGCAAGATCTTGACACGTGCGCGTTTGTCCTTCTGCCACTCTGTCACAGTAGTTCGTATCGTAGTTGCCCTTCATAATGAAGTATCTGCCACAGCGTTTGCATTTTTTGAAGCGAATATCTTGTTCAAGCATCTTGGTAAATTCTAATTCCAAAATATCCGCAACGGTGCGAAACTCATACTTGAACGATATAAAATGCGGAAAACGGAGA
>JAGAPG010000029.1 GCA_017623355.1 Clostridia bacterium | reverse complement strand
TTTTATATTTATATATTTTATATAATATGATAATTTTGTGACTATCGAAAGAAAATTTATCTTGACAAAGCCGAAGATGTGGTGTAGAATAATATAGAATAAAAACTCTTAAAAGGGAGTAGTTTGCACGCGTGCGTGTCGGAGGGCTCGTCATCTCGGCTGAAAGGCTCGGGCTTTCCTAAGCTTATAAGGTTTAAAACGAGACTTTTAATGGGCGCTTTTGCCCGTTAGGTCTTTTTTGTTTGAAAGGAGAATTTTATGGGAATACAAGATTTATTCCAAAACATCATTGATATGAACTGGGATCTGTTCCCCAAGCAGCTTGCTATGTGGGTGATCGGCGGACTTCTTATTTTCTTGGCCATCAAGAAAAAGATGGAGCCTACGCTTCTTTTGCCTATGGGCTTTGGCGCGATACTTATGAACATTCCCAATAATTCGGACACAGCAGGTGTTTCCGAAATTCTTGAAACGCTTTACAATGCGGGTATTGCAAATGAGTTGTTTCCTTTAATACTTTTCATAGGAATAGGTGCAATGATAGACTTCGGTCCTATCCTTTCAAACCCTAAGCTTATGATATTCGGCGCGGCGGCGCAGTTCGGAATATTTATGACTCTTTCGCTTGCATCGCTCTTTTTCGATCTTCCCGAGGCGGCATCTATCGCAATAATCGGCGCGGCAGACGGTCCTACCTCTATCGTAGTTGCGGGAGAGCTTGCTCCTCATCTTCTTGGCCCGATCACTGTTGCGGCTTATTCGTATATGGCGCTCGTTCCTGTTGTTCAGCCACCCGTTATCAAGGCTATCACAAGCAAAAAGGAACGCCGCATAAGAATGGAGTACAAGCCCGGCAGCGTATCCAAATTTGCAAGAATTATGTTCCCGATAATCGTTACTATCATAGTTGGTCTTGTAGCACCCGGTGCGGTTGCTCTTATAGGATTCCTTATGTTCGGTAACCTCATTCGCGAGTGCGGAGTGCTTGATTCACTTTCCGAAACAGCGCAAAAGGTTCTTGCAAATCTTGTAACGCTCTTCCTCGGTATCACTGTTGCATTCACAATGAAGGCGGAAGCATTTATCAACTGGGGCACAATACTTATTCTTGGTCTTGGACTTTTCGCATTCATATTCGACACCTTCGGCGGTGTTATGATAGCTAAATTTATGAACCTTTTCTTGCCCGAGGGCAAAAAGATCAATCCTATGATCGGAGCTGCGGGTATCTCCGCATTCCCGATGTCAGCAAGAATAGTTAATAAGATCGGTCTTGAAGAGGACAATCAGAACTTCTTGCTCGTTCATTCCATAGGCGCAAACGTTTCAGGTCAGGTTGCCTCTGTTATAGCAGGCGGTCTTATCCTTAGCTTCTTTTAATAAGGGGGTATAGAGATGAAAAGATTTTTAAGCTTGATTTTAGTAGCTCTTTCGATTTTTATGTGTGTAGCTTTCGTTTCCTGCAAGGCAGAGGACGATACTCCCGAAAACGACACTGAGCTTAATATAGAGGCAGATGTAAACACGTTTGTAAACGGCAACGAAAATACCGCGGAGAACAGCTCTGAGATAAAGATAGAATTCAAGGGCTGGGAGCAGTTTGGAAAATCGTTTGCTTATATGGGCTTCGGTATGCTCGGAATATTTATAGTTACGGCAATAATCGTTCTTTGCATAACGGCTCTTAACAGAATAAAATTCATCAAAAGCGAAAGCGATAAGAAATAAAAAGAATGGCTGTTGCGCGCGCAACAGCCATATTTATAGGAGAAAATATGTTAGTATATAAGGGCAGACCTCAAAGCTGTGAGGGCAGAGCAGACAGAGAAAAAAGAGTTTACGATCTTCTCGATGCGCTCGATATAGAATATTACCGCGTTGATCACGACGAGGCAAAAACAATGGATGACTGTGAGATGATAGATAAGTCGCTCGAAACCGTTCTTTGTAAGAATTTAGTGCTATGCAACTCTCAAAAAACAAGATTTTATCTTCTTATGATGCCCGGCGCAAAGCCTTTTCGCACAAAGGAGCTTTCGCATCAGATAAATTCCTCGCGTCTGTCATTTGCTCCGCCGGAGTATCTCGAAAAATATCTTGACGTGCTTCCCGGCTCCGTCAGCATAATGGGGCTTATGAATGACAAGGAGAATAATATAACGCTTCTTATCGACGAGGATGTTATAAAGCCCGAATTTATAGGATGTCATCCCTGTATGAACACATCAAGCCTTAAAATTAAAACCGATGATGTGCTGAATAAATTTTTAAAATCAACGGGGCATACTCCAACCTTCGTAAAGCTATAAAAAAATCCGCGGACAACCGCGGATTTTTAATTCTTATTTTTTAGAAAAAATGCCTTGATATGAGCATCTTTTAAAAAGCTCCTTGTCGATTTCGTTTATGACAGCGACCTTTTTAAGACTCCAAAGCGGAGCAAGGAGCGAATCTCTTTCACCGTCACCCGTAACTCGCTCAATAACCATATTGCTCGGCATTATCTCAATTTGATCGCAGGTGATCCTTACGTATTGCTCAAGCGTTAGCGGAGTGTAAAAGCCCGTCTCATACATCTGCGCCAGCTTAGTTCCCTTTATAACGTGCAGAAGATGTATTTTTAAGATATCGGGCTTTAAATCAGCCACGTCCTCGGCTGTTTTCATCATATCGGAATAACTCTCGCTCGGCAAGCCGTTTATTATATGAACGCCTATTTTTACACTTGGAGCAAGACGCCTTACGCGCTCAAAGCAATCCGTGAACTCCGCAAATGTGTGAGCTCTGTTTATAAGCTCCGCCGTTTTGTCGTTAGAGGTCTGAAGCCCCAGCTCCAAAATTATCGGTATGCGCTTTGAAAGAGAATTGAGATATTCAAGCTTTTCGTTTTCAAGACAGTCGGCGCGAGTTGCAATATCTATCATACAAGCGCCGTCGAATTTCGACACCTGCTCGAGGATATTTATAAAATTCTCCGTAGAGGTATATGAATTTGTGTACGCCTGAAGGTACGGAATAAATTTTTTGACCTGCCATTTTTTCAAAACAGCGCTTTTTCCGTTTTCGTATTGCTCCAAAATAGAGGAAAGCCCCTTTGTGTTTCTGCTCGCGCTTCCGCCTGAGCAGTAAATACATCCGCCATAAGAGCGTGTTCCGTCAATGTTTGGACAGGTAAATCCGCAATCAAGCGTTATTTTCGCACATTTTTCTCCAAATATCGTCTTTAAAAAATAATCGTAGGTGTAGTATCTTTTGTTCGTGTCGCTCATTTTG
This sequence comes from Clostridia bacterium, assembly GCA_017623355.1. GTDB lineage: Bacteria > Bacillota > Clostridia > Oscillospirales > CAG-272 > RGIG2000. The sequence continues at coordinate 14,288 of JAGAPG010000029.1, read as the reverse complement.
AACGGATTTTCGCTCACCTGTGACATAGCCATCCCCCCTTGTCTTTAGATTGTACTATATTTTTTTAATAAGTTCAATAATAATTTCAAAAACTCTTGACAAAAAAGTATTCTTCTGTTAAAATATATATCGCAAACGCTACTATGGCTCAGTTGGTAGAGCACATCCTTGGTAAGGATGAGGTCATCGGTTCGATTCCGATTAGTAGCTCCAAAAAGGGCTGTTGCGGATGCAACAGCCCTTTTTAATACACTTAAGGAGTTAGAAATGAATATTCTTTGTATAGGAAACAGCTTTTCGCAAGACGCGACGAGATATCTTCATCAGATATCAAACGAGGAGTTTTTTGTCAGAAATCTTTACATAGGCGGCTGCTCGCTTGAAACGCACGTAACCAATATTAAGGAAGCAAACGAATATTACGAATACCAGAAAAACGCCAGCTTCAGACGAATGATATCTATAAACGAGGCTCTTAAAAAGAAAAAATGGGATTTTATCACCGTTCAGCAGGTATCGCATTTTTCGGGAATGATAGAAACCTATGAGCCTTACATGGGATTTTTGATAGGATATATAAAGGAAAACTGCCCCGAGGCAAAGATCGTTTTCCACAGAACGTGGGCGTACGATCCGAATTCCGATCACGGCGGATTTGTAAATTACAACCGCGATACAAAATATATGTATAAAAGAATCTGTGAGGCAACCGATATTATCGCAAAGAAATATTCACTTGATATAATTGATAACGCTACCGCAATAGAGGAAGCAAGAAAGCTTCCCGAATTTGATGTTACAAGGGGCGGAGTGTCGATAAATCGCGACGGCTTCCATCTTTCGCTCGATTACGGAAGATACCTTGCCGGACTTACTATGTATAAATATTTTTCGGGAAAGGGAAGCGCAAAGGATGTTACCTTCGAGCCTGAGGACACAGATCCCGCTATTTGTAAAAAGCTAAGAGAAATATAAGTAAAAACAGTGCTGAAATTTTTTCAGCACTGTTTTTTTATATAAAAATGCACTTTAAAATGCTATATTCCGGAAAAATTATTTATTATATAATTTTTCCTCGTCTATTTCTATTTCTCCGTTTTTCTTTTCATATTCCTTCACACAAATATCTGCTAAATGCTCAAGCTGTGCATTAAGTGAGCGCCTATTTTGTTTTGCTATATATGAAATTTTATAAAGCATTTCAGCCTCAAAGCGAATACCGGTTTGTATTTTATTTGTAGCCATTACCAACACCTCACTAATAATATGATAACAGTATATCAAATTTATTATTGACTTTCTACAAACAAAATGTTATCATAAAGTTATCTAAAAGGTTGAGGTGGGTAAAATGAAATTGGAAAAAAGAAATGAAAACGTCAAAGAAAGAGAATATAGACTCTTATCCTGGCGAATATTAAAATTTGCTCTTTCGACAGAATTCTTTTTTAATATTAGAGAATTAAAAATTTTTTTTAGAATTAATTTCTTTTTTTACGACATATTTTTATCCAAAGCATTCAAAAAAAGAAGCAATAAAAAAGCTTTTGAAAAAAATCGATTCTCAGTGTGAAAAGCATCCCGAAATAACAGCTTCGCAGCAGGATATATATGATTATATAAATGATTTTGAAATCAATAAACATTTTTTATTTCAACGCAACGAAACGGTTCTGTATGAACGAAAATTTTCTTTAAAGTATAAGTAAAAACAGTGCTGAAATTCAGCACTGTTTTAATCTTTATCGTGTAATTGAGATTAGCGGGCAACCTCTTCCATAATGAACGCCTCGAGAATATCGCCCTCTTTGATGTCGTTGAACTTATCAAGACCGACACCGCATTCGTAGCCTGCGGCAACCTCCTTAACGTCATCCTTGAAGCGTCTGAGCGAGGATATCTTATCCTCAAAGATAACCACTCCGTCGCGCAAAACGCGTATCTGTGACTGACGTGTGATCTTTCCGTCCTGAACGTAGCATCCTGCGATAGTACCAACGTTGGGAACACGGATGGTCTGACGAACCTCGGCGTGACCGTTAAGCACTTCCTTGAAGGTGGGAGCGAGCATACCCTTCATGGCAGCCTCCATCTCCTCGATTATCTCGTATATGATTCTGTGAGTTCTTATATCAACATTTTGTCTTGCGGCGGAATCAAGCGCACTCTTGTCGGGACGAACGTTGAATCCAACAATAATAGCGTTAGATGCGGCGGCGAGCATAACGTCGCTCTCGGTAATTCCGCCAACACCCGTGTGGATAACGTTGACCTTTACCTCTGCGTTGGAGAGCTTAACGAGAGAAGCCTTAACAGCCTCGGTAGAGCCGCCAACGTCAGCCTTAACGATAACGTTAATCTCCTTTGTTCCCTCGCTGATCTGATTAAAGAGATCGTCAAGGTTAAGCTTAGCATTAGCCTTGAATTCCTCTTCTTTAGCGCGGGATTTTCTTTGCTCCGCAAGAGTTCTTGCCATTTTTTCATCCTGAACCGCATTGAATTCGTCACCTGCCAAGGGAACCTGGTCAAGACCGATTATTTCAACAGGAACGCTCGGGCCTGCAATTTTAAGAGCTTTGCCCGTGTGGTCTGTCATAGCTCTTACTCTTCCGACAGCAGTTCCTGCGATAACGATATCTCCGCTGTTGAGCGTACCGTTCTGAACGAGGATAGTAGCAACAGGACCGCGTCCCTTATCAAGCTTAGCCTCGATAACGATACCCTTAGCCTTTCTGTTGGGGTTAGCCTTAAGCTCCTTAACCTCTGCAACGAGAAGAACGGTTTCAAGAAGATCGTCAAGTCCCATCTTTGTATGCGCGGAAACGGGAACGCAAATAACGTCACCGCCCCATTCCTCGGGAACGAGATCGTATTTTGTAAGCTCCTGCTTTATCGCGTCGGGGTTAGCAGTCGGCTTATCCATTTTGTTTATTGCGACAATGATATCTACGCCTGCGGCCTTGGCGTGATTTATAGCCTCAACCGTCTGCGGCATAATTCCGTCGTCGGCGGCAACTACGATTATAGCAATATCAGTAGCCATAGCGCCTCTTAAACGCATAGCGGTGAATGCCTCGTGACCGGGAGTGTCAAGGAAGGTTATATCGTGATCCTTGATGTTAACTCTGTAAGCACCGATATGCTGAGTGATACCGCCCGCCTCGCCGGTCGTTACGTGAGTATGTCTTATAGCATCGAGTAAGGATGTTTTGCCGTGGTCAACGTGACCCATAACGCAAACAACGGGAGCGCGCTCAACGAGAGATTCTGCATCGTCCTCTGTTTCGTCAAAGAGCTTTTCCTCAATCGTAACAACGACCTCTTTTGTAACCTTAGCGCCAAGCTCATCAGCCATAAGGTATGCTGTATCGTAATCAATAACCTGGTTTACGCTTGCCATAACGCCCATCATCATAAGCTTCTTTATAAGCTCGCTTGAAGCGACCTTAAGCCTTGAAGCAAGCTCTCCGACGGTGATTTCGTCGGGAACGGTGATAGAGAGCTGAGTATTTTTAGCCTTTTCAAAGATAGCGCGCTTTGCCTTTTCCTGAGCAAGACGCTCCTTTTCCTTTTTAGAGGATTGGAAGGTGTCCTTATTGTTTTGCTTCTTGAGCTTTTGCTTGGAGCTTCCGTAGTTATCGTTTGTATATGAATCAAACTTTTCGTCGTATTTTGAAAGGTCAACGTGGCTCGTTCTCGTATCTACTACGCGAGTTGCGCCTGTTTTAACCTTTATCTCTATAACGTTGCTCTCGGGTTGCTTTTTCTTAGGCTGAACGTTGTATTTAGGTTGACGGTCGTCCTTGTCCTTGCCAAAGAAGCCGTCCTTTTTAAAGTCATTCTTTTTCTCAAATTTTCCGTTTTGATTGCCTTGATTCTTGTCAAACTTGTTCTGACCTCTATCGAATTTATCAAATTTTTCGAATTTTCCGTTTTGATTACCTTGATTCTTGTCAAATTTCTCAAGCTTTTCAAATTTGTCCTGCCCTCTGTCACCTTGGGGCTTGTCGTTTCTGAGCTGAGGCTTATCAGCCTTTCTTTCTGCCTTTTCCTCAACCTTTGGTGTAGGCTTTTCCTCCGGCTTTTGAACAGGAGCTTCCTTCTTTATTTCGGGCTTAGTCTCCTTTTTCGGCTCAGCCTTAGGATCTTCTGCCTTTACTTCCTTCTTGGGCTCAATCTTTTCTTCAGCCTTTTGAACGGGCTTTTCTTCAATTTTTTTAGCCGGAGCTTCCTTCTTTATTTCGGGCTTATCTTCTTTTTTGGGCTCAGCCTTGGGCGCCTCTGCTTTTGCTTCCTTCTTAGCCTCAGCCTTCTTCGGCTTTGTGCCTGCGGGAACATCAGTTTTACCCGCGAAATAATCGTCAAAGCTTACATTCTTTATTTGAAGAGTAAGTGAATTTGCGATGGTGTTGGCAACGGAAAGCTCAACGCTTTCGCCAACGCTTTTGCCTGCAAGGCCTGAATTTTTTATAATATCGGTAGCATCCTTGATGTCGAGTCCGAAATTTTTTGCGAAATCCTTAACTTTAACTTGATCCATACCGTTTACCTCTTTTCGTTTGATATAAGGTTTGAAAGTTCATTTGCGAAATTTCTGTCTGTTATGCCGACTGCCGAGAGCGCGCCCGTTTTGCCAACTGCGTGAGCAAGCTCCTCGGATAAGATATCCGTCTCGATACAGGGAGTAGCGTAGAAGGAGCACTTATCCTTTATTTTTTTCTTAGTATTATCGGATGCGTCCGAGGAGTAGAATACGGTTATAATTTGCGCCTTTGGGAGAAATTTTGTCACCATAGGAGTACCCATAATCATACAACCTGCCTTGCGGCAAAGACCTAACATCATAAGAAATTTGCTTTTATTCATCGGAATTTAACTCCTTTAAGAGCTGATTTATAATTTCATCGCCTATCTCGACCTCAAGGTTTGAGGCGATACGCTTTGATTTCACCGCTTTTTTTAGACAAGCCTCGCTTTTGCAGATATATGCGCCTCTGCCGGACTTTTTACCGGTAAGATCTACGGTAACTGTGCCGTCGGGCAAGCGAAGAACGCGAATGAGCTCCTTTTTAGGAAAGGAATTCATACAGCCAAGGCATTTTCTTTGCGGAATCTTTTTTATCTTCTTGTTTTCCATGAACTTCCTCTTTGCGATATTTATTCGCTCTTTATGTCGATCTTAAAGCCTGTAAGTCTTGCGGCAAGACGCGCGTTTTGTCCGAGCTTACCGATGGCGAGAGATAGCTGATCGGGGGCAACCGTAACTCTTGCCTGACGTTCTCCGTCAAATGAAACATCCTTAACGGTAGCGGGAGAAAGAGCAGCCTTAACGTATTCTGCAACGTCGTCGCTATAGGGGATAACATCTACCTTTTCTCCGTTGAATTCGTTTGTGATAACGGAAATTCTCGAGCCCTTGTTACCGATGCAAGCGCCTACTGCGTCAACGCTTTCATCTCTTGAATAAACGGCTATCTTGGTTCTTGAGCCCGCCTCACGGCAAATGCTCTTTATAATAACGGTTCCGTCCTGAATTTCGGGAACCTCTGTTTCAAAGAGACGCTTTACAAGATCGGGATGAAGTCTTGTGAGATTTACCAACGGACCCTTTTCCTCGCCGGAATTTACCTGAGTAGCATAAACCTTTATTCTGTCGTCAACCTTGAGTATCTCGCCGGGAATCTGCTCGGATTTGAGAAGAACAGCTTGAGAAATACCTGTATCAACCACAACGTTTCCTGTAGAATCCTCTACCTTTGTTACGATGGCGGAGAGCATCTCGCCCTTCTTGTTTTCGTACTCTCTTATCTGACGGCTTCTTTCAGCCTCTCTTACACCCTGAATGATGACCTGCTTTGCGTTTTGCGCAGAAAGACGGCGGAAATCTTTGGGGTGGATCTCGTATTCGTAATCAGAGCCTACGCTGCGCTTTCTTGAACGGGTCTTTATCTTTATTCCGTTAGCCTTAGCGTCAGCCTCGAAGGCTTCGATCTGCTCCTTCGTCATTTCTGTTTGAGGATCTTCAACCTCAGCAACGATCTGGTATTTACGGTACACCTTCATATCTCTCTTTTCGGGATCGATAATAACGGTAATGTTGGCGTAGCCATATTCCTTCTTGCAAGCCGATGCAAGAGCAGCCTCGACCTTTTCGATCATGTACTGCTTGGGGATCTGCCTTTCCTTTTCGAGCAGATCAAGTGCTTCAAAAAATTCGTTATTCATTTCTATATCTCCTTATTTAAAATTCAAAATAAATATTCATCTTGGCAATAGCCTTTCTTTCTATAGAGAGGGGGGAATCAGCCTCAATCTCTACGCAATCATCGCTAAAGCCCTTCAAAATTCCTACAAACTGCTTTTGACCGTCGATTGGAGCAAAAAGCTTTACGCTCACCCTTTCGCCGATGCATTTTGAAAGGTGAAAATCCGTGCGGATATCTCTTTCGATTCCGGGCGAGGACACCTCTAAGTGATACATATCCTCGATAAGATCGTGCTCGTCAAGAACGGGATCAATAGCGCGTGACATTTTTTCGCAATCGTCTATTGTAATGCCGTTTTCGGAATCAATAGTGATACGCAAGTACCAATCGGCGCCTTCCTTGACATATTCCAAATCCCAGATAAAATAGCCAAGCTCCTTAGCCACGCCTTCCGCAATAGGAAGAACGGCAGAAGCTATACCCTTTGAATTTTTCATTAAGCTCTCCTTTCTAAAACAAAATCTGCGGAACGGGTCCGCAGATAGTACGATACTATGTTATTCGCATTATATCATACAAAAAATCAAAATGCAAGGCTTTTTTATAATTTTTATAAAAATATTTCAAAATATAAATAAATATATATTTACAAAAGAGAAGTTTTGTGATAAAATAATGCGAAAGAGAAATTTTTAAGGAAACAAAATGACTAAGAAATACGATTTTAAGAAAATGGGTGTCGCACTTTTGAAGGTGCTCGGATACGTGGGCTTGTATTTTGCGTCAAGCGTTGTGGGACAGCTTATCGTTACCGTCGGATATACCGTTCTCGGCAAGGATACGTCTGATTCCGCGATGGAAGCGTTTTTACTTTCAAACGCGCTTGAGCTTACTCTCGTTACGAATGCGATATTTATAATCGCGCTTTCGCTCATTCATAAAATAAATAACAAATCGCTTTCGCAGGGCTGTGATATTTATATTGTAAGCAGAGGATATCTTACCGTTATAGTGACGGCGGTCGCTGCTCAGCTTTTTGTCGGAGGCGCGCTTACGCTTCTTATAGCTTATGAGCTTTTGCCCGATGCGTGGATAGCTAATCATGCTGAAGCCTCGGTGTCGATAGTTAGCTCGTCGCTTGGGATGCAGATATTCTCGGCGGGAATAATAGGACCTATTGCAGAGGAGCTTTTATTTCGAGGCAGCGTTCAGCGCACGCTGAATACCGCATTTCCGAAATGGGTAGGAATAATTCTTTCCGCGCTGATATTCGCACTTCTTCATTCGTCGGAGATACAGATAATATACGCGCTTTTGCTAGGCGTGCTTATTGGCTGGATTTACGCAAGATTTCAGTCGATATTTCCAACCATTATCTTTCACATATTATATAATATTTCTTCGCTGTTTTTGCCCGATGCCAAGGATACGGCAACGCTCGCTGTCGTTTGCTTTATTTCGGTAATGGCTATGGCGTGGGGAATACATTCAATATATAAAATGACCAAAAAAATAACTAAAATTGATGATACACACGAGGTATAAAATGAAAATCTACAATACTCTTACAAGAAGCGTTGAGGAATTTAAGGAGAACGAAAGCGGCAAGGTGCAGATGTACACCTGCGGACCTACTGTTTATCACTTTGCGCATATAGGAAATCTCCGCACATATATGATGGAGGACGTTCTTGAAAAGTTCCTTCGCTACAGCGGATATGATGTTAAAAGAGTTATGAATATAACAGACGTAGGACATCTTACGTCAGATGCCGACGAGGGCGAGGATAAGATGCTCAAGGGAGCAAAGAGAGAAAATAAGACGGTTCTTGAAATTGCGGAGTTTTATAAAAATGCATTTTTTGAGGACTGCAAGAAGCTTAATATAAAAACCCCCGACGTTATTGAGCCCGCAACGAACTGCATCCCCGAATTTATAAAGACCATAGAGGGGCTTATGGAGAAGGGATATGCGTATTTTGCTGACGGAAACGTATATTTTGACACATCAAAGGTCGATGATTATAACGCGCTTACAGGACATTCAAGCGACGAGCTTATGGTTGGCGTGCGCGATGATGTTTCCGAGGATACGAACAAGAGAAACAAGAGTGACTTCGTGCTTTGGTTCACCAAATCAAAGTTTGACGATCAGGAGCTTAAATGGGACAGCCCTTGGGGATACGGATATCCCGGCTGGCATATTGAGTGCTCCTCTATCAGCATGAAGCACTGCGGAGAATATCTTGATATCCACTGCGGCGGAGTTGATAATATATTTCCTCACCACACAAACGAGATAGCGCAGAGCGAGGCTTATCTCGGACACAAATGGTGCAACTATTGGTTCCACGTTCACCATCTTAATGACGAAAGCGGAAAGATGTCAAAATCGAAGGGTGAGTTTCTTACCGTTTCCTTGCTTGAGAGCAAGGGCTACGATCCTGTCGCGTACAGATTTTTCTGTCTGCAATCGCATTACAGAAAGCCGCTTACGTTCTCGTATCAGGCTCTTGATCAGGCGAGCGCTACATTTACAAAGCTCAAAAAGAAGATAGCAAATCTTGATGCAAGCGGAGAGGTTGATGAGGCATTTGTTAAGGCAAATCGTGAAAAATTCATATCCGTTGTCGGAAACGATATGAACACGGCTCTCGGAATTACCAATATTTACGATGTTTTGAAGGCAGACGTAAACGGAGCTACAAAGCTTGCGTGCCTTAAGGATATAGATACCGTTCTTTCTCTTGATCTCGTTTGCGAAAAGAGCGATGAGATAGATCCCGAGTTTACTCAAAAGAGCGAGCTTGAGCTTGAGATAGAGGCACTTATTGCTGAAAGAGCAGAAGCAAAGAAGAATAAAAACTACCAAAGAGCAGACGAGATAAGAAACTCTCTTAAGGAAAGAGGAATAACTCTTATCGACACTCCCAAGGGTACAGAATATAAAATAGATTAATGAAATACCGCGGATATTCTCCGCGGTACTCTTAATTAAGACAGGAGTATATTATGTCCAATATTTGCGAGAGCTGTGAGCATTACGATTATGACGAATATATAGACGATTACGTTTGTAAAATAGATCTTGACGAGGACGAGTATCTTGACTATCTTACAAAAAAGAGCTCGTCGTGTCCATACTATAAATTTTATGACGAATACAAATCCGTTCAGAAGCAGAATTGAGGTGCTACGTGGATATTAAGGGTAAGATAATTTTAGCGCCCATGGCGGGAATTACCGATTATGCCTTCCGCAGTGTGTGCAGAGAGCTTGGGGCGGATCTGTGTGTCAGCGAGATGATAAGCGCTAAAGCGATGCATTATGAGGACAGAAAAACTGCGGAGCTTGCGTATATAAGAGATGACGATAAGCCGATATCCCTGCAGATATTCGGACACGAGCCCGAGGTTATGAGGGAAGCTGCGTATCTCCTTTCAAGCGGAGCGTATAAGCACAGGAAAAACGACACTCCCCCCGAGATAATAGATATAAATATGGGCTGTCCTGTGAAAAAGATAGTATCAGCAGGTGACGGAAGCGCGCTTCTTCGCGAGCCGAGGCTTTGCGAAAAAATCATAACTGAAACCGTTAAGGGCTCAAGCATTCCCGTTACTGTTAAAATACGTGCAGGCTGGGATAAGAACAGCATAAACTGCGTTGAAATAGCGAAAATAGCCGAGGCTTCGGGCGCGGCTGCTATAACGGTTCACGCTCGTACGAGAGCGCAAATGTATGAGCCTTACGCAAATTGGGAATATATAAAAATTATAAAGGAAGCGGTAAAGATACCCGTTATCGGTAACGGAGATATCTTTTGCGCCGAAGATGCTTTAAAAATGATAGAGCAAACAGGCGTTGATGCGATAATGGTTGCAAGAGGCGCTATGGGAAATCCGTTTATTTTTTCGGAGATAAAGTCGCTTTTTGAGGGAAAATCATACACTCCCCCCACTGTCAAGGAAAAGCTTGGCGTTGCGTGGAAGCAGATCGAGCGTCTTATTGAGGACAAGGGAGAAAAAATAGGCGTTTGCGAATCGAGAAAGCACCTTGCGTGGTACACCAAGGGACTTAGATTTTCTGCGCAGTGTCGCGGAAGAATAAACAAAACGGAAACAAAAGAGGAGCTTTGGGAGATAGTTTCAGAGCTTATTTCGGCTGAGGCTGATAGGATTGGAGATCGGGAATGAAAAGGAAGGTATTGTCGGCAGGACTTTGTCTTACTGCGGCTGTTGTTTGGGGATCTGCGTTTTACGCGCAGGAGCTCGCATCTCAAAACGAGCATCTTATAGATACGTTTTTCTTCGGCGGACTTCGCTTTTTGCTTGGGGCAGTGTCGCTGATTCCGCTTATTCTTATATTTGAAAGGGATAAAAGCGTTCCCTTGCTCGAAAGAAAAATGAAAAACGAAAGCACTATGAAGTGGGGTATTCTGACCGGAGTGATTTTGTTTGTAGCCTCGCTTTTGCAGCAATACGGAATTTTACTCACGCAGGAAAGCGGAAAAGCGGGATTCATAACGGGAATGTATCTTATTTTCGTTCCTATCGCGGGATTTCTCTTTTTTAAGCAGAGGGTATCCCCGCTTGTTATAGCCGCCGTGCTGTTTGCCTTTTCCGGACTTTATTTTCTTTGTCTTGGCGAGAGTGGTTTTAATCTCGTTTGGGGAGATGTGCTTGTATTCATTTGCTCATTTTGCTACACTGCGCACATAATCGTCATAGATAAATGCATAAATAAGGTTAGCGCGCTTAAATATTCGGCTGTTCAGTTCGCAACGGTAGGAGTTCTTAATCTTTCATTCGGGCTCGTTTTCGGACATATTACCGTCGAGGGCCTTATTGCTACTGTTTTTCCGATACTTTATTGCGGAATTATGTCAACGGGAGTTGCTTATACCTGTCAGGTTATCGGTCAGAAATTTACTCCGCCGACTATTGCCGCCTTGCTTTTTTCAACAGAGGGACTTTTCTCCGTCATTTGCGAGAGCATTTTTGAAAAGAGATTGCCGAGCAACACAATGATAATCGGTTGTGCACTTATGTTTGTTGGAATAATTCTTTCGCAAATACCGTGGAAGCGCAAAGAAAAAGCATCAAAAGCCAAGGAATAGGGGTAGGATATGTTCGCGTTTATCTTTAATAGCATCCTGCTTGGCGTGGGACTTGCTATGGATGCGTTTTCCGTTTCGCTTGCAAACGGACTTAACGATAGCCGAATGAGGCTTAGAAAAATGTGCCTTGTGGCAGGCACGTTTGCATTCTTTCAAGCGCTTATGCCTCTTATCGGCTGGTTTTGCGTCCACAATCTTTCAAGACTTTTTACACAGGTACAAAAATTCGTTCCGCTATGCGCGCTCATTTTGCTTGTTTTGATAGGCTCTAAGATGCTTATAGAGGCAATAAAGGATATGAATGGGCAAAAAACGGTGGGAGAGAGTACATGCTGTGATACAAAGGAGCTGACTGTGGCTTCGCTTATAGTTCAAGGAATCGCAACCTCAATAGATGCGCTTTCCGTTGGCTTTACAATCGCGGAATACGATACGCTTCACGCTATATTCGCCGCGCTGATAATTGCCGTAATTACGTTTATTATATGTATGGCGGGAATAGAAATAGGTAAGCGCTTTGGGACTAAGCTTGCGTGCAAGGCATCTGTTCTCGGCGGCTGCATACTTATATTTATAGGAATAGAAATCTTTATAACAAGCTTGTTTTAAAGAATAGATTAAATACATAAACAAAAAGCGGGAATTTTCTCAAAATCCCGCTTTTTTAGTTCTCGCCATTTTCGTCGAAGCCTTTGTAAAATTTGTGACATTAAAGATTGGCAAAAATATTTTTAAAGATTTTTAAAAAAATATATTGACAAACAAAAAAATATATGTTAGAATATGTTGCGTCGCAGGAATTATATGCTGGTGTGGCTCAATGGCAGAGCAGCTGATTTGTAATCAGCAGGTTGATGGTTCGACTCCGTTCACCAGCTCCAAATTCTTGCGACAATTAATATGGGGGAATTCCCGAGTGGCCAAAGGGGGCAGACTGTAAATCTGTTGTCAACGACTTCGCTGGTCCGAATCCAGCTTCCCCCACCAGAAAAAAGCACACATTTGTCCGGTAAACAAATGTGTGCTTTTTTCAACGAAATTCGCCTTCGGCGAGTGAAATATGGCTCCGCCATGTGAAATAGCTCCGCTATGAAATATTTGCTTCGCAAATGTGAAAAGGCGAATTTCATTTCACATCGAACGAAGTGAGATATTTCACAATTCACGAAGTGAATTATTTCACATTCGGCGCAAGCCGAATATTTCACTAAAAACCTACCGCAACAAGCTGCGGATGATATACAAGGCTACGCCTTGATTTATTGGTGATAATGTGATATAATACACTCAAAGAAATGGTAGGAGGTGACCGCTATTGTTTTATTTTCTTATGATCGTAATAGCACTTTATAATCTTTTGCTATATGCAAATTTTCGTAGCGGTATATATTCTTACCTTCGCTTGTCAAAAATGAGCAAAACTTATATCAAGAAAAACAGAAAAGGATTTATCAACTATTGGTTGTATCATTCAATCAATAAGCAAAACTCACTTGGAATTTTATATGGTTTAAACCTTATTTTCCTAATAGCCACATTCACTTTTATGGTTTTCGCTATTACATTAGGATTTATTGAGGCTTTGCAATCGATACTGATTGTCTTTTCTATCGTGCTTTGTATAATAGAAATACTGTGTGTTATTATTGCCTCAACTTATAGCAACATCGAAGATTATGGGAAGCCGTTTATTTTCCTCGCAAAAAGAAAGCACGTGAGAGGATATACCAGCTCCTTGCTTGACTGGCTATCTTGGTTAATGACTGCATTCCTTATCTATTTATCCTTTCAACAGTTATAATCACGCACCTTTTTTGCGTTTTTTTCTACACCTGCCTACCGTTTGCGCGTTTCTTCACAGAAAAAAGCACACATTTGTTTACCGGACAAATGTGTGCTTTTTTCAACGAAATTCGCCTTCGGCGAGTGAAATATGGCTTCGCCATGTGAAATAGCTGCGCTGTGAAATATTTGCTTCGCAAATGTGAGGGGCGAATTTCATTTCACATGGCGACCGAAGGGCGCAATATTTCACAATTCACGAAGTGAATTATTTCACATTCGGCAACGCCGAATATTTCACTTGAAAAGCTATCTAAATTATGATATAATAACAGTAGAAAGGCGGTGTTACTATGGCAGACTCAAAGCTCCGCGACCTATCCACAGACTTTGCGGTTAAAGTTATTAAAATGTGCGACGTTATCAAAGGACATTATTCTCTTGTAAACCAATTAGAACGCTCCTCTACATCTATTGGTGCCAATATTCACGAAGCAAATTATGCTCATAGCAAAGCCGACTTTATTGCAAAGCTTCAAATTGCACTGAAGGAATGTTACGAAACTGAATACTGGCTTGAATTATTCGTGAAATCCGAATTGTTGGGTAGAGAGATTGCAAAAGATTTGTATAATCAATGTGGCACGATTCGTAGAATGCTGATCGCTTCTATCAACACCGCAAAGGAGAACAGTGATGTCAAAAAGTAGAGAATATATGTCTCATCATCCTGAAAATCCACCCGAATGGTATTGGATAAACGGGCTTCACGATGCAGGCATTGTCGGTGTGGAATCGTTTGAATTTCCGTTTGACTATAACAAATTCGTCGGAGAAAAAAGCAAATATAATCGCAATCTATTAGTATTGAAGATCAATGCAAAAGGTGCGCTTTATGATACCTCCGTGGAGAAAATTCATTTTTACAACTACAAGATTTTAACGACTGATGTATCCCTTGAAAACAGAAAAACAATTTGGTGGTTGGCGGATCGATTAATCGAACAAGACGAGCATTACATTTTGGAGATTGATTTGCAAGATTTTGACTCATATCCCGAAGATTTCACTTTTAAGTTGAAATTTGAAAAAGCGGAAGTCAAAAGAAAATAATCCAAGCGGTGTATATTTACGCACCTTTTTTGCGTTTTTAACTAACCTTACGCACCGTTTGAGCGTTTCTT
>JAGAPG010000002.1 GCA_017623355.1 Clostridia bacterium | reverse complement strand
GTCTTGCGGAAGAAGCAATATTCGTATATGCGTTTCGGCTTGGGGCGCAAATGACCCTTGATGCCTTGCACGGCGGTGGTGAATAAATGCACCATTTCCGCTTTCGGCAGTTCATTGTATTAACGATTGAGTTATTACACAACAAAAGACTCAGGATTGAATACAATTCTGAGTCTTTTCAGTTAAATCCGCCTGCGTCGGAATAAATCCACCCAAGTTGGATTTCATCCTGCAAAGCAGGATTTCATTATTGCTTTCCTTTGATTTTTATGCTATACTTAAATTGAGATGATTTATGCTACAATCATTAAGGGGGTGTGAATATGAAGGATAATAATTTAAAGCATATTGACGGAAAAAAGATACGACGTCAATATTTTAACATTCCTCTAATTATTATATATTCATTGATGTTTGCTATTCCCTATGCTATTTTTACGATATCATTGTGCTTAGGAAAATTCGATCCCTCGACCTTCCTATCTACACTTTGGACGTCAATTTGGGTCTGCTTCTGTTTTTCGTTACCTATACTTATTCTGCGAACACTGAACAAACATTTTTTCGGTAGAATTATATGTGTTCTTACCAAAGAAGGAATCCACTATTCTAAAGGAATGCTTCGTTGGGAGACGATAGAAAAAATAGAATATGCCATAGACTCAAAGCCGAGATACAAAAGTGATAACGCAAAAGCGTTCAGAGCAATTGTTTATACACAAGGCGGAAAGCATATTATTCTCAACAGCTCACCTATGTACATATTATCTCGTTCAAAGAAATATAATAAAGAGCTTGATTTAAAAATATCAGGTGTAACCTCTTTACTGCCGATTACGCTACTTATGACGGTTATAATTGCATTGTGTCCATTTTATGTGGTGCTGTTGAAAAATTCACCTGGAGCTTCAGGTGTTCATTTTATTGTTTTGGCTATTATCTTGATTGTTTTGGGTATTATTCGTATGCACATATTTGACACTTATGCAATACGATATAGATTCTGGCGAAGGATTTTGCCAAAGAAATGGCTATCCTACATAATATTAGGATGTTATTATTCGTCTTTTTTTGCAGCCATACTTGTTTTATGTTATTTTCCAAATTGGGTTGTTGTTTCTATTCTTGGTATATATCTTGGCGTTGTACAGCCTCCTTTTCCTTCCCGATACGGCAGTAGCCGTTATAATTATTTACTGTCTTACGAACAATTGTATGAAATTTATATCAATAAAGAAGATTTTTGGGAAGACCATTTAGCAAAAATCAGAGAAAAAAGAATTGAGAAAAAACTCAAAAAATAATATTGATTTTTTACTCATCTATTACAATAAAAAGGCGTTACTTTATGCTTTGGCGCCTTTGTGTTTTCAGCCAATTATAAAATCCATATAGATCGTTTATTAAAAATATAACAAAGCATATTACAACAGATATATACGAGTTGTTTGATATAGTAGCCACTGACCATAGCAATATAAGGATTATATCATTTGAGGCATATGCAAGAGCAAAAAAGGGATTGCGTCTAAAAGTCAAATAAACCGCAACAAAGCTCGTTGTTACAGAAAAAGCACTTAAGATCAAGCTTGAAGTATCGAACGCTTTTAATATAAAATAAAACAAAACCGTTACAATAGCAGAAAGAAAAAACATAAAAATTATCTCTTTGAGCTTCAATCGGTTTGTTTTTACCTCTGCTATGTTTCCGTTATAAGGATTTTTTAGCCATGATATAAGCGCAAACAATGCCATAGGAGCTGTCATACCAAGATAAGTTATCATTTCTCCATAATAAGAAAAAGAATATGATATAAATCCATATAAAATGCTAAATAATATCATTAAAGCTTGTCCTATTGGATTTCCTTTTGCATTAAATATCAATGAAGTTACACCTAATAATGATGCTATTAACGTAATATAACTTTCTCTATCAAAAGCTATAAACGACACTATTATACTAACGGCAGAAAATATCCATAAAAACAACTCGAATTTTGAGAAATATAGAAATAAGCTTTTTAATTTTTTCATAACACCTCAAAAAAATAAACATCCGTACTGCGTATCTTCTAAGACCTAACGATACACAAACGAATGCTTTGCATTTACTACTACCCGGTGGCAGATTTTATTCAGTTACTTAATTATATCATTATTATTATAGAAATTCAACACTTTATCCTAAAAAATTCAGGCAAAGATTCTCTTTTTTGCCTGATTTTTAATTTTATATAAAATTAATTCTATATTGACTTGGCGAAAAGCCTGTTATTCTCTTAAAATTTCTATTAAAGCTACGAAGCGAGTCAAATCCGCATTCGTATGCGATATCAAGTATTGTTTTATTTGTATTTATAAGCCTATAGCATGCCTCATTCACACGATATCTGTTTACATATTCAGTATATGTTATACCTGTTCTTTTGGTAAAATATTTTGATAAATACACATAGTTATATGCTGTCTTTTCAGCAAGAATACTAAGCATACATTCTCTTGAATAGTTTTCCTCAACAAATTTAAAAACCGTAAACAAAAGATCTTTTTTATCCTTTTCTACGCTTGTATAGGTTGCCTGCTTATCGAATATCGCAACAACTGAATAAAGCAATCCCTTAAGCTCTAAAATACTCTTTTCTTCATTTATATCAGAAATTTGATTTTGATAAATTTTGTCTAATAGAAATTTATTTGATTCCGGTATTTTACTGTCAAATATATTTCCGTAAGCTCTAACGAGCTGAGGAGAAAAAATACACAGTGTGTGTGCACTTAGCTTTGGAGTTTTCAGCTCGTGTATTTGATTGGGAAAAATCAACACACTGTCCCCTTTTCTTAATAAATAGTCCTTTTTCCCGACAGTTACCAAAAGCTCTCCTTCAGTTGCGATAACGAGTTCAAAATTTCTATGTATGTGCGCAGGAAAATTCAAATCTATTCCTTTTTCAAGAACAACAGAATCTGCATTTACAGAATGCTTGGTTTGATATATCATATATTCTCCTTTTAAAAAGGTTAAATTTTGTCTTATTATTATATCATATTTGTCGTGACATATCAACAGTTTTAAAGTAAAATATAATTAAAGTATATTTGTAAGGAGATTTTTATGGATTTTTTAAGTAGAGCGAAAGAGCTTGTTTCCAAAATGACTATAGAGGAAAAAATATCTCAAATGAGATACGATGCTCCGGCTATTCCCCGTTTAAATATTCCGGCATACAATTGGTGGAATGAATGCCTTCACGGTGTTGCCCGTCAAGGATGTGCGACCGTTTTTCCGCAGGCTATTGCTATGGCTTCAAGCTATAATACAGAGCTGATGCAAAGAGTTGCAACCGCTATTTCCGACGAAGCACGCGCAAAATATAATGAATTCAAAAAGTTCGGAAGCACCGAGCTATATCAAGGACTCACATACTGGTCTCCGAACATAAATATTTTTAGAGATCCTCGTTGGGGACGCGGTCACGAAACATATGGCGAAGATCCGTTATTGACAGGAAAAATGGGGTCTGCTTTTATAAAAGGCTTACAGGGTGAAGGAAAATACAGAAAGCTTGATGCTACAATAAAGCATTACGCTGTTCACAGTGGTCCTGAATATGAGCGACATGGATTTGATGCTATAGTTAATAAGAAGGACCTTTACGAAACGTATCTCAGCGCATTTAAATATTGTATCGATCACTCTGATCCTTCTGCCGTTATGGGTGCATATAACAGAGTAAATGGTGAGGCTTGCTGCGGTAGCAAAACTCTTTTAAAGGATATTTTATATGGCGAATTCGGATTTAAAGGATACGTAGTTTCCGACTGTGGCGCCATTGCAGATATTAATAAAAATCACAAAATAACCTCTACGGAGGCGGAAAGTGCCGCTCTTGCCGTAAACAACGGATGTCAACTCAACTGCGGTGATGCTTATTTAGCGCTTTACGATGCTTATGAACAGGATCTTGTTACTGAAGAAACAATTACAGAAGCTGTAGAAAAGCTTTTTGAAGCAAGATTTAGACTTGGAATGTTTGATGATGATTGCGAATACGACAATATTCCATACGATGTAGTTGAATGTCCTAAGCATACAGAATTAAATAGACAAATGGCGAGAGAGTGCATGGTTTTATTAAAGAACAACGGCATTTTACCTATTAAAAATGATGTAAAAACTATTGCCGTAATCGGTCCTAACGCCGATGACAGACGAGTTTTACAAGCTAATTACAACGGTACACCGTCAAAGTATTCTACTCTTTTAAAGGGGATACAAGATAATTTTGACGGACGGGTTATATTCTCACACGGTTGCCATATAAATGATGCTAATGCAGGAAACTGGAGCGGCTATCCGATAAGAGAAGCTATAATTGCTGCAAAAATGGCTGACGTTGTTATTCTTTGTATGGGTCTTAATCCTTCTATGGAAGGTGAAGAGGGTGATTCTTTCAATGGAGACGTTGCTGGCGACAAGAAGGATCTATCGCTTCCTGCTTCTCAAATAAAGCTTTACAATGAGATTATAAAACTTAGAAAACCTACTGTATTTGTAAATGTAAGCGGAAGCTGTGTTTCTCTTTGCGATCAAGACAAGGATTGCGATGCGGTAATACAATGCTTCTACCCCGGTGCTGAAGGTGGAAACGCCCTTGCTGATATTATTTTCGGTAAATATTCCCCGAGTGGAAGATTGCCGGTTACATTTTACCGTTCTACTGAGGATCTTCCCCCATTCCGCGACTACAGCATGGAAAATAGAACTTACAAATTCTTCAAGGGCTCTGCTCTATATCCTTTTGGATACGGACTCAGCTATGCCAACATCGACGAAAAATGGATCTCTGAAAATGAAGCAATTATAACCAACAACGGCGGCATGGATTCTGACTATTCTGTTTTAAAATTCAAAACCGAACCCTATAAGGAGCTTATTGATTTTAAAAAAATACACATCAAGGTTGGAGAAACAGTACACGTCAAATTTTAAAATAAAAAAGTCTTGATTTTTCAAGACTTTTTTGTTTTTCTCTTTAAATTCGGATTGTATTATGTTATAATAAGTTTCTAATCAGAAGGTGGGGTGCTAAAGGCTTGAATACTTTTAATAAAAAGAATAGCTTTAAAAATGCTATGTTTTTAGGAATTCTTTGCTCTATTGCTTATTTTGCTGTTTACGTAGCAAGAAATATATTAAGTACTGTTACTCCTCAAATGATCGAAGGCGGAAGCTTTACAAAAGAATATATTGGTGAAATATCGTCACTTTTCTTTGTTTTTTATGCAATCGGTCAACTTTTGAATGGAATTATCGGAGATAAAATAAAAGCCCGTTATATGATGAGCTTCGGTCTTTTGCTTTCAGGTATTACGACTATTATTTTTCCGTATGTTGCCGATCAACAATTTGGTGCTACATTTGCATATTCGATGACAGGATTTTTTCTTTCTATGATATATGCTCCTATGACAAAGGTAGTTGCTGAAAATATGATACAAATATATGCTGAAAGGTGTAGCTTTGCATATTCTCTTACGTCTTATTTAGGATCTCCGATGGCTGGAATTCTTGCTTCTGTTTTTGCTTGGCAAAGCGCGTTTATAGCAAGCGGTGTATTTCTGCTTATAATGGCTTTTCTCTGCTTCGCTTCGTTATTATTCTTAGAAAAAAAGGGACTTGTTGAATATAATACCTTTAAAAAGCAAAAATCCGCTTCCGGCGGTTCTATAAAACTATTATTGAAGCGCAGAATTATACTCTTCTCAATTGTTGCGATATTAACAGGTATTGTTCGTACAACCGTAGTTTTTTGGCTTCCTACGTATTTTCATGAATATTTAGGATTTTCCACTGATGAATCAGCTAATATTTTTACAATCGCTACTCTTGCTATTGCGCTAACTGTTTTTGTTACGATGGCAGTATATGAATTATTTAAAAGGGATATGGATATTACAATGATATCAATGTTCTTATTGGCCTCTGTTGCCTTTCTCGGTGCTTTCTTTATATCTTCTCCTATTTTAAATATTATTTTCATAGTAATAGCTATTTTGGCATCAAACGCAGCCGCTAATATTCTTTGGAGCATTTACTGTCCAAGCCTTAGTGATACCGGAATGGTATCTACGGCAACAGGGTTTTTAAACTTTATAGGATATATGGCTTCATCGGCTTCGAGCTATATTTTTGCATATATGGTTGAATCTACCGGTTGGAAAATTATCGTATTCGTTTGGTTTATATTAATGGCGATAGGAGCTTTTGTTACTATCCCTTACAAAAAAATATTTAAAAAACATTAATTTAAAAACGCTTATACACAAATTGTGTATAAGCGTTTTTTATTATATTTTATGAATCAAAAGTCCGCTCCTGAGCTTTGGCTCAAACCATGTGGATTTAGGCGGCATTACCGCGCCTGAATCTGCAACAGCCATAAGCTCATCAAGTGATGTAGGATACATAGCTATCGCCATTCTCATATCATATTGACATCTTTGTTCAAGATATTTAAGACCTCTTATTCCACCTGCAAAATCTATTCTCTTATCACTTCTTGGATCATTTATTCCAAGTATTTTAGATAAAAGATTTTTTTGCAAAATAGCACAGTCGAGTCGATCTACAGGATCTTTAGCATTACAAAGCTCATTGTGGAATTTCACAAGATACCATTTGCCGTCAAGATACATTCCAAAAGAATGCTTTTCCTGGGGTCTGCAAGGACCGTTTTCTTTATATTCCTCAACTGTTCCGACATTTTCTTTAACGGCATTTAAAAATTCTTCCGAGCTCATACCGTTTAAATCCTTTAACAGTCGATTATAATCAAGAATTTTAAGCGACTTTGCAGGAAAAATTACGGAAAGGAAATAATTAAATTCTTCTTTTCCCGTATAATTGGGATTTTCCTCTCTGCGCTTTACGCCCACTTTAACGGCAGATGCGGCTCTATGATGTCCGTCGGCTATATAAAGTGCATTAAGTGCCGAAAAAGCTTCTTCAATTTCTTTATCGGTGTCTGCTCCGTCAGTAGCCCAAACGGTGTGCCTAACGCCATCCTCAGCTACAAAATCGTAAAGCGGAGCTTTTTCTGTTTGAGATATAATTATCTCATCAAGCTTTAAGCTGTTTTTATATGCTAAAAATATAGGACCGGTATGAGCTGAACAGATATCAACATGCTTTATTCTGTCAATTTCCTTATCAGCTCTTGTAAATTCGTGCTTTTTTATTCTGTTTTCAAGATAATCATCAATTGATGCGCATCCAACAATTCCTGTTTGAGATCTACCATCCATTATTTGACGGTAAAAATAAAACTTTTTATCAGTATCGTTTATATAGACACCGTCTTTTTCAAACTGCTGAAGATTCGATGCAGCCTTTGCATATACCCTTTCATCATAGAGATCTATCGATTTATCAAGGTCAATTTCAGCCTTATCTATGTGTAAAAAAGAATACGGATTATCCTTTACCATCTCACGCGCTTCTTCGCTTGACATTACATCATAAGGAAGCGCTGCACATTTCGACGCAAGCTCCTTAGTTGGTCTTAGTGCATAAAACGGTTTTACTGTTATCATAACAGAATCCTCTTAATAGCAAACTACTCTGATAACGCCGTCTATCGTTGCAATTGCGTTAACTACAGCATCACTTGCGTTATCTGCTACTTCAACGATTGTATATGCATTATCACCCTTAGCTCCGTTAGCAAGATTTGCAACGCTTACATTTGCATCAGCAAAAGCAGCTGTGATTTTAGTAAGCATATCAGAAGCATTTTTGTGCATTACGCAAATACGTGCATTAGCACTAGCAGGAATTGCTACATTCGGGAAGTTCACACTGTTTTTAATGTTACCGTTTGCAAGGAATTCAACAAGCTGATTAGCTGCCATAATAGCACAGTTATCCTCAGATTCAAATGTAGATGCTCCAAGGTGAGGAATGTTAACTATTCCTTCTGCTCCTACTGTATCATTAGTCGGAAAATCGGTAACATATCTTGCAACCTTTTTATCAAGAAGAGCCTTCTTTATGTCTGCTGCGCAAACAAGGTCTGCTCTTGCAAGGTTGATGATTCTAACTCCATCCTTCATCATTGAGATCGTTTTTTCGCAGATCATATTCTTTGTTTGAGGAGTTGCAGGAACGTGAATCGAAATATAATCACAGGATTTGAAGATTTCTTCAAAGCTTGCTGCCTGCTTTATTGATGGAGCAAGATTCCAAGCAGCAGCAGGTGTAAGATACGGATCGCATCCGATAACCTTCATTCCAAGAGCATTTGCAGCATTTGCAACCATACCGCCGATAGCGCCAAGACCTATAACACCAAGAGTTTTTCCGATAAGCTCATTACCTACGTAAGCACCCTTGCCTGCTTCAACTGCTTTTGCTACATTTTCATTTCCTTGAAGAGTTTTAGCCCATTCAATTCCGCCAACTACATCTCTTGCTGCAAGAACGAGCGCGCATACTGCAAGCTCCTTAACACCATTTGCGTTTGCTCCGGGAGTATTGAATACCACTACACCGTTTTCTGTGCATTTTTCAACAGGAATATTATTTACACCGGCACCGCAACGTGCAATAGCCTTAAGATTTGCAGGGATTTCCATTTCGTGAAGCGCTGCAGAACGAACCATTATTGCATCAGGGTTTTCCGCAGTATCTGAAACCTCATATATATCGCGGTCGAAAATATCTGTTCCAACCTTTGCGATTTTATTCATAAGCTTAATTGTTTTCATTTTTGACCTCTTATTCATATCAGGCACACCCATTCAATTTAGTTGAATGGGTGTTTTGCCCTATAATATTATTTTATGCTTTGGGATTTTCTTGAGCGAATTTCTTCATAAATTCTACAAGCTTTACAACGCCGTCATAAGGCATAGCATTGTAAATAGATGCTCTCATTCCACCTACGGAACGGTGACCTTTAAGATTCTTGAGTCCGTTCTTTGCGGCTTCAGATGCAAACTTCTTATCAAGCTCGGCATCGCCTGTAACAAATGTTACGTTCATCATTGAACGGCTTTCCTTCTCAACAGGAGCAATATAGTAATCCTGGCTATCAAGATAATCGTAAAGAACCTTTGCCTTCTTTTCGTTCATTTCCTTCATCTTTTCAAGTCCGCCAAGACTGTCGATCCATTCATAAACGAGCTTAGCTATATAAATGCAGTAGCAAGGAGGTGTATTATACATAGAGCCGTTTTCAGCCATTGTTTTATAATCAAGCATTGTAGGAATATCTGCTCTTGCGTTTCCAAGAAGGTCCTCTCTAATAATTACTATAGTAAGACCTGCGGGAGCCATATTCTTTTGAGCGCCTGCATAAATAACACCGAATTTGCTTACATCAACTGGCTCGCTGATGATACAAGATGACATATCTGCTACGAGAGGAATATCTCCTGTGTCCGGAATATAGGGGAATTTTGTTCCGTAAATAGTGTTGTTGAAGCATACATGAACATAATCAGCATCTGCTCTGAAGGAAGAACGGTCTGTTTTAGGTACAAATGAGAAATTTGCATCCTTACTTGTAGCTACGCATACTGCGTCACCGTATTTTTGCGCTTCCTTAAATGCTTTTCCGGAGAACTGACCGGAAACGATGTAATCAGCCTTATTATTTTTATTCATAAGGTTGAGCGGTACTGCCGCAAACTGAGTTGATGCTCCGCCTTGCAAGAAAAGAACCTTATAATTATCAGGAATGTTCATGATCTTACGCAAAAGCTTTTCTGCATCTGCAATAATCTCCTCGTAAACAGGTGAGCGGTGGCTCATCTCCATTACAGACATTCCACTGTCCTTGTAACAAAGCATTTCTGCTGCTGCCTTCTCAAGCACCTCGAGAGGAAGCATAGAAGGTCCTGCTGAAAAATTATAAACGCGTTCCATAAATTAATACCTCCATATATGGAAAAATTTTATTATACTTAATTATTTAAAATATTTTACCGCAGATTTAAACATCTTGATGTCGTAATCTCCGTAAACATTTTTATAAAGTCCATTACCGATACGCTCGGAGTGACCCATTTTACCTATTACTCGTCCATCAGGAGAGATTATACCCTCAATTGCAAGACTTGAACCGTTAGGGTTGAAATCTATATCGTAAGTAGCTTTTCCTTCAAGATCTACATACTGAGTAGCAATCTGACCGTTTGCGATAAGCTGTGCAATTGTTTCATCATTTGCATAGAACTTACCTTCTCCATGAGAAATCGGAACATTATATACATCTCCTACATTACAATCTGCAAGCCAAGGAGATTTATTTGTTGCAATTCTTGTTCTTACAATCTTAGATTGGTGACGAGCTATATTATTGAATGTAAGTGTCGGGCAGGTTTCGTCGGTATTTATAATTTTTCCGTATGGAACGAGTCCGAGCTTTATAAGTGCTTGGAAGCCGTTACAGATACCGCACATAAGTCCGTCTCTGTTTTCAAGAAGCGCTGTAACCTCTTCCTTTATCTGTGCACCTCTAAAGAATGCTGTAATAAATTTACCTGATCCGTCAGGCTCATCTCCGCCGGAAAATCCGCCGGGGATAAATACGATCTGTGAATCCTTAAGCTTTGATGCGAATTCCTCTACGCTTCTCTTTATTCCGTCCGCGCTAAGATTATTTATAACAAATATATCTGCCTTAGCTCCTGCGTCCTCAACCGCCTTAGCGGAATCAAACTCACAGTTTGTACCCGGAAATACTGGAATAAGAACCTTCGGCTTTGCAATCTTTATGTTAGAAGCAAACTTCTTATCGGAAGTATAAGAAACCGTCTGAGGCTTTTCGGTATCAAATTTAATATTGCAAGGATAAACGCTTTCAAGCTTGTTTTCATAAAGCTCTGTAAGTGTACCCATACAAACTTTCTTATCATTATATGTAAGCGCAGTCTCTTCAGTTACCTTACCGATATATGTACCTACATCTATATCCTCGTTAAGTTCAAGAATGAACGAGCCATAATTATATCCGAAAATATCCTCAAGCGTAAGCTTAGAATCAAATTCAAATCCAAAGTTATTACCGATAGCCATTTTGTAAATAGCCTCAGCAACGCCTCCAATTGTGGGAGTATAAGCGCTCGCTACCTTTCCTTTTCTTGCTAAGGATGTAACTTTATCATATACAGCTAACAACGATTCGGTTTTAGGAAGATTATTTTCATCATATTCCGGTTTTATAATAACTACTTTATTTCTCGCCTTTTTGAATTCAGGAGAAATAACATCATTTGTTTTTCCTGTTGTTACTGCAAAAGAAATAAGTGTAGGAGGAACATCGAGCTTTTCAAACGAACCGCTCATTGAATCCTTACCGCCGATTGATCCTATTTGAAGATCCTTTTGAGCCTTATACGCACCAAGAAGCGCAGAAAGCGGCTTGCCCCATCTCTTAGGATCTTTAAGAGGCTTTTCAAAATATTCTTGGAATGTGAGATATACATCCTCAAATTTAGCGCCTGTTGCAATCAACTTTGAAACTGACTCTATTACAGCAAGATATGCGCCGTGGAACGGACTCTTTTCAGAAATGAAAGGATTGTATCCCCAAGACATAAACGAACAATCGTCTGTATGCTCTTTTTCAACGGATATCTTTTGAACCATAGCCTGAATAGGTGTTCTTTGATATTTTCCTCCGAACGGCATAAGAACAGTACCTGCACCGATAGTACTATCAAATCTTTCGCTAAGACCTCTCTTTGAGCAGATATTAAGATCGGAAACGATGTTTTTCATTCCACATTCAAAGCAAGCCGGCATTTTCTTTGCATAGCTTTCTATCTTTGCAGGAGCTATATCAATATGCTTTTCAGCTCCGTTTGAATTCAAGAACTCACGACTGATATCAACTATTGCCTTGCCGTTATGGAACATTTTAAGTCTTGGCTCTGCTTTTACTGTTGCTACAACGGTTGCTTCAAGATTTTCGGAATTAGCAAGCTTTAAGAATGCTTCAACATTTTCCTTTTCAACAACTACAGCCATTCTTTCTTGGCTTTCGCTTATTGCAAGCTCAGTTCCGTCAAGACCGTCGTATTTTTTAGGCACTGCATTAAGGTTGATTTCAAGACCGTCAGCAAGCTCTCCGATTGCAACAGATACACCGCCTGCACCAAAGTCATTACAACGCTTTATCATACGGCAAGCGTCATAGTTTCTAAAAAGTCTTTGAAGCTTTCTTTCCTCCGGCGCATTTCCCTTTTGAACCTCTGCTCCGCACTGTTCAAGAGACTTTACCGTGTGAGATTTTGACGAACCTGTAGCTCCACCGCATCCATCTCTGCCGGTACGCCCTCCAAGAAGAATAACTACATCAGAATCCTCAGGTCTTTCGCGTCTTACATTTCTTTGTGGAGCTGCGGCAATTACTGCACCGACCTCCATATGCTTTGCAGCATAGCCATCATGATAAATTTCATCAACTATTCCGGTTGCAAGTCCAATTTGGTTACCGTAGGACGAATATCCGGCAGCTGCCGTGGTTACTATTTTTCTTTGAGGAAGCTTTCCTTCTATAGTTTGATCAATAGGCTTGAGAGGATCTGCCGCGCCTGTAAGACGCATAGCACCGTATACATAAGATCTACCCGAAAGAGGATCTCTTATAGCTCCTCCTATACACGTAGCAGCTCCGCCAAACGGTTCTATTTCAGTCGGGTGATTGTGTGTTTCGTTTTTAAAAAGAAGCAACCAAGGCTCTTTCTTTCCGTCAACCTCGACCTCAATTTTTACGGTACAAGCATTAATTTCTTCACTTTCATCAAGCTTTTCAAGCTTACCCTCTTTTTTAAGATATTTTACTGCCAAGGTAGCAACATCCATAAGGTTCACGGGCTTTGTTCTACCAAGATATTTTCTTGTTTCGAGATAATCCTCATATGTATCTTGAAGAATTTTGTCCTCAAATGTAACATTATCGATTGTTGTTAAAAATGTCGTATGACGGCAGTGATCTGACCAATATGTATCTATCATACGAATTTCTGTAACAGTCGGATTTCTGCCCTCTGATTTGAAGTAATCCTGACAGAATTTAATATCATCATTATCCATAGCAAGAGCATATGATTTTACAAATTCAGCAAGTCCATCCTTATCAAGATCGCAAAATCCATCTATAGTTTTTACATCAGCAGGAATTTCATATTCCGCCTTTATAGTTTCCTTTTCTTCAAGAGAAGCTTCTCTTGCTTCAACAGGGTTTATAACATGCTTTTTAATTCTTGCTACTTCCTCAGCAGTCAATTTTCCGTAAAGCATATAAACCTTTGCACTCTGCACGCTTGGCTTATCGCCTTGTGAAATAAGCTGAATACATTGTGCTGCCGAATCGGCTCTTTGGTCGAACTGACCGGGAAGATATTCCGTAGCGAAAATTACTGCGCCATCATTTTCAAGAGTTGTAAACGCATTATCAAGCTGAGGCTCTGAAAATACAGTTTCAACTGCGTAATCAAAAAGCTCCTTCGTAATATTTTCAACATCATATCTGTTTATGAGTCTTACCTTTTCAATGCTTTCGATTCCTAAAAAAGTTTTTATTTCGGAACAAAGTGCAGTTGCTTCGTTTTCAAGACCCTTTTTCTTTTCAACATAAATACGATAAACCATTATTTAGCCTCCGTTGCCTTGAGCGCTTTTTGTCCAATATCACTTCTGTAAAAAGCGTTATCAAATTTTATCTTTTTAACCTTGCTATAAGCACCCTCTATTGCTTTTTCAAGAGTATCGTTAACATCAGTTACTCCAAGAACTCTACCACCTGCACTCAAAAGCTTTCCGTCCGCTTTTTTAGCACCTGCTACATAAACTGTATCATTTATTTCCTCGGGAATTACGATCTCAAATCCGTTTTCATATTTTTCAGGATATCCCTTCGATGCCATAATAACGCAGCAAGCGTTTTTGTCCGCGAATTTAACCTCACAGCTTTCAAGCGTCTGATTTGTAACACTCTGCATGATTTCAAAGAGGTCGCTTTCCAAAAGTGGCAAAACCACTTGTGTTTCGGGATCTCCGAAACGACAATTATATTCAATCACCTTTGGTCCGTTGGGAGTGAGCATAAGTCCAAAATAAAGGCATCCTCTAAACTCTCTTCCCTCTGACTTCATAGCGTTTATTGTAGGAATGAAAATAGTTTTCATGCACTCATTAGCTATGTCCTTCGTATAATACGGGTTAGGAGCTATCGTACCCATTCCACCCGTGTTAAGACCCTTATCAAAATCGAGCGCGCGCTTGTGATCCATTGATGAAACCATAGGCTTTACACATTTTCCATCAGTAAATGCAAGAACAGAAACCTCAGGTCCTGTTAAAAATTCTTCAATAACAATATTGTTTCCGCTATCTCCGAATTTTTTATCTTCCATTATAGATTTTACAGCATCGTATGCCTCGTTTCTTGTCATTGCAATAACAACACCCTTACCAAGTGCTAAGCCATCAGCCTTTATAACTGTAGGAATAGGCGCACTTTTCAAATATTCAAGAGCTGCCTCTGCATTATCAAACACCTCATATTCAGCTGTAGGAATTGAATATTTCTTCATGAGATTTTTTGAAAATACTTTACTTCCTTCAATTATAGCTGCGTTTTTATTAGGTCCAAAGCAAGGAACACCGATTTTTTCAAGAGCATCTACGCAGCCAAGCACCAATGGATCATCGGGAGCTACAACTGCATAGTCAATTTGGTTTTGCTTTGCAAAATCTACAATACCGTTAATGTCCTTTGCGCCGATGCTTACACATTTAGCATCATTCTCCATACCAGAATTACCGGGAAGAGCGTAGATTTCTTTAATTGATTTATTTTCTTTAAGTTTTTTTATTATGGCGTGCTCTCTTCCGCCACCGCCAACAACTAATACCTTCATATAAACCTCGTATTAGTGATGGAAAAGACGCATTTTAGTAAATGCCATTACTATTCCGTATTTATCGCAACACTCTATAACAAGATCATCTCTTATAGAGCCGCCGGGCTCTGCTATATAGGATACGCCACTCTTTCTTGCTCTTTCGATATTATCGCTAAACGGGAAGAATGCATCTGATCCAACGCTAACGCCTGTTATCGTATCAAGATATGCTCTTGCCTCTTCAGCTGTTAAAGGCTCCGGCTGCTTTGTGAAATATTTCTGCCATACGCCGTCAGCGCAAACATCTTCTTCATTCTTATTTATATATCCATCTATTACATTGTCTCTATCAGGTCTGGAGATTGTAGGCAAGAAAGGAAGATTCAAAACCTTTTCGTGTTGTCTTAAGTGCCATGTATCAGCTTTTGTTCCTGCAAGACGTGTACAGTGGATTCTGGATTGCTGACCTGCGCCAACTCCGATCGCCTGTCCATTATACGCATAGCATACAGAGTTAGACTGTGTATATTTAAGAGTAATAAGAGAAATTATAAGGTCTGTCACTGCACTTTCGGGAAGATCCTTATTCTTTGTTACAATATCGGAAAGCAATTCCTTATTGATTTCAAAATTATTTCTGCCTTGCTCAAATGTGATACCGTAAACCTGCTTTTTCTCTATGGGATCGGGAGTAAAGTTAGGATCGATCTTTACGATATTGTAAGTTCCCTTTCTCTTTGTTTTAAGAATCTCAAGAGCCTCGTCTGTATAGCCGGGAGCTATAACACCATCGGAAATTTCTCTTTTGATAAGTAATGCAGTCGTAACGTCGCATACATCGGAAAGAGCTATCCAGTCACCAAATGAACTCATTCTGTCTGTTCCTCTTGCTCTTGCATATGCACAAGCGAGAGGCGAATCATCAAGACCATCAATGTCATCAACAAAACAAGCCTTTTTAAGCTTTTCGGGAAGCTTTATTCCTACAGCTGCAGATGTAGGGCTAACATGCTTAAATGATGTAGCACAAGGCATACCTGTTGCTTCCTTAAGCTCCTTTACCAGCTGCCAAGAGTTAAACGCATCAAGAAAATTTATATATCCGGGTCTTCCGCAAAGTATTTCAATCGGAAGCTCTGTGCCGTTTTCCATATAGATCTTGGAAGGCTTTTGATTGGGGTTACATCCGTATTTAAGTTCAAATTCTTTCATTTTTTAGCACCTCAATTATTTTTATTTACAATTCTTGTTTCTGCTTCGCCGCTTGCGATATCGATATATCTTACAAAGAGAGATACTTTATTATCTTCATTAAGATTTGTCCATATAAGATCTGTAAGAGCATCTATATCCATATCGGGAAGCTCGAGTGTTTTAGGCTCGCCCTCATACGAAGGAAGAGGGTTTCCGTCTGCGTTGTAAGTATGAATAAACTTTGCCTTTCCTGCTATTGGATTTGAATACGCATATGTAAATCTTTCGCAAGATGAATCATCACCCTCTGCACTTTTAAGAATTGACATAGCATAATTCATATCTCCGTTTTCGCGGTGAATAATACCTGAAATTCTGGGAGTAAAATTAGGCTTATCGTCCTCAAATTCTCTAGTTCTGAGAGCTTGTTCGAATGTCATTTGCTTATCCATAAGCTCATAAATTGTATCTGTTTGATCTCCGTTTGTAACTATAGTCTTGTTGCCGAGAACTCTTACAGGATAATAAATAATAAGATGTGGGTCTACCATCTTTGATTCGTCAAAAGCCTTGGTGCGCATATTTTCGCCTTCGGAAACAAATACTCTGTTACGGCTATTTACGCTTCTTCCCATAATAAAATATGCTGTAACCGCTTTTTTTCCGTCAGCGCTTTTTCCGATAATAATACCTCTGCCGTGATATGCTAAAGAATTTAACTCGTTTGCAATCGTTGATACCTTCATTTTTATTCTCCTTTGATATAAACCTTGTTATTTTTTACACTGATTCTTCCCTCACAAAAGAGCTTAACTGCTTCGGGGAGTATTTTCCATTCTGCTTCTTCCATTATACGCTTCTGCAACGTTTCGGGAGTATCATCTTGCTTCACAGCTACTGCCCTTTGCAAAACTATAGGTCCTGCATCACACTCCGGTGTAACTATATGCACTGTTGCACCTGAAAGCTTAACTCCTTTTTCAAGAGCAGCCTCATGAACATGAAGCCCATAAAAGCCTTTTCCGCAAAACGACGGAATAAGAGCCGGGTGAACATTAAGTATTTTATTCGGGAAGCTTTCATAAACCTGCTCGTCAAATATAGTAAGAAATCCGGCAAGAACCACAAGATCAATACCTTCCGACACCATAGTGTCCGCAAGAGCCTTAGAATAAGCAGCTATGCTATCGTATTCTTTTCTTGGAAGAACGATTGATTTTATGGAATTGCTTTTTGCCCTTTCAAGAGCATATACATCCGACTTAGAGGAAATAACAAGAGATATTTTGCCGTTGGCAAGCTCTCCTCTTTTTTCAGCATCTATAAGAGCTTGCAGATTTGTACCTCCGCCCGAGACAAGAACTGCTATTCTTGTATTTAGCATAGCACTACTCCGTCTTCGGATTTAATGATCTCTCCGATTATATAAGCATCTTCTCCGTTTGCTTTAAGAATTTCAAGAGCCTTATCAGCATCCTCTTTAGCAACAACAACGCTCATACCAACGCCCATATTATATGTATTGAACATATCTCTTTCCGGAATGTTACCGGTCTTAGCGATAAGATCGAAAATAGGAAGAACACGAACATCCTTCTTTTGAATCTTTGCGCCAAGTCCCTTAGGAATACTTCTTGGAATATTTTCGTAGAATCCACCGCCTGTTATGTGCGATACACCTTTAACCTTAACCTGTTCAAAAAGTGCGAGCATAGGCTTTACGTAAATTTTAGTTGGTGTAAGAAGAGTTTCACCAAGGCTTTTTCCGCCAAGAGCTTCAAGAGGAGTTTTGATATCCGCATTTTCTATATCAAAAACCTTTCTTACGAGTGAAAATCCATTAGAATGAACTCCGCTGGAAGGAAGAGCGATAATAACATCCCCTTCTACCATTGATGAATTATCAAGAACCTTTGATTTGTCAACTATTCCAACGCAGAAGCCTGCAAGGTCGTATTCATCTACGGGATAGAAACCGGGCATTTCTGCTGTTTCTCCTCCTATAAGAGCCGCGCCGGATTGAACACAGCCCTCAGCAACGCCCTTTACTATGTCGGCAATCTTTTCAGGAACGTTTTTACCGCACGCAATATAATCAAGGAAAAAGAGCGGCTTTGCCCCTGCGCAGATTATATCATTTGCACACATAGCAACACAGTCAATTCCAACTGTATCGTGCTTGTCCATTAAAAATGCCATTTTAAGCTTTGTACCAACTCCATCAGTACCGCTTACCAATACGGGGTTTGTCATACCTGTAAGATCAAGTTCAAACAGACCGCCAAAGCCTCCTATTTCAGAATCTGCTCCTTTAATGATAGTTCTTGCGATATGCGCCTTCATAAGCTCTACCGCTTTGTAGCCTGCTGTAATATCAACACCGGCTGCTGCATAACTTTCAGATCTTGAATTTTTCAATTTTTCATTCTCCTTTTTCAGATATCTTTTTATCAAATTTATTTTCATATGAATTTTGAGGAATTTGCGTAGGATATTTACCATCAAAGCATGCAGCGCAATATCCTTTACATTTTGAGCCTTCGGCTATTTTAAATACATCCTCTATATTTAAGTATCCAAGCGAATCAACGCCGATTATTTTCGCGATCTCATCAATTGTATGATTGCACGCAATTAATGCATCCTTTGAATCTATATCTGTGCCGTAATAGCAAGGATTTAAAAATGGCGGCGCTGAAGAGCGCATATGTATTTCGGTTGCACCGGCATCTCTTAAAAGCTTTATAATTCTGGCACATGTCGTTCCTCGAACTATTGAGTCATCCACGAGCACAACTCTCTTTCCTTTTACAGTAGCACTCACAGGATTAAGCTTTATTTTAACTTTGTCTTCTCTTACATTCTGTCCCGGAGCTATAAATGTTCTGCCGATATATTTGTTTTTGAGAAGTCCTATACCATATGGTATTCCGGATTCCTCGGCATATCCCAAAGCAGCATCAAGCCCCGAATCAGGAACTCCTACAACAACATCTGCTTCAACGGGATGAGTTTTGGCAAGAAAGGCTCCTGCTTTTTTTCTAGCTGAATGTACAGAACAATCTCCGATAACAGAGTCAGGACGCGCTGTATATAAGTATTCAAACACACAAAGCTTTTCTTCAGCCTTATTACAATGATCTGTAATAGTCCTTATACCGTCCTTGGAAAAGATCATTATCTCTCCGGGAGCTATATCACGAATCACGGTTGCTCCAACTGCATCAAGAGCACAGCTCTCACTTGCTATAACATATTCTCCGTCCGATCTTTGTCCATAGCAAAGCGGATGCATACCTAATTCATCTCTTGCCGCTATAAGCTTTTGAGGGGACATAACGATTATAGAATACGCTCCCTTAAGCTTGTTCATCGCTCTGTTCAAAGCTTCTTCAATCGACGGAGCGTTCAAGCGTTCTTTTGTGATAACGTATGAAATAACCTCTGCATCACTTGATGTATGAAATATAGAGCCTTGAAGCTCGAGCTCCTCACGAAGCTCTTGTGCATTTACGAGATTTCCGTTATACGCAACCGCGAGGTTGCCTTTTATATGATTAACAACAATAGGCTCAGCGTTTACTCTTCCCTTTGTTTTCATCGTTCCGTAGCGAACGTGACCAAGTGCCATATTACCATTACCAAGTGCTTCAAAGATAGCAGGTGTAAACACATCGTTTACAAGTCCTGTATCCTTATGTGTGCGAAAAATGCCGTCATCGTTCACAACGATACCACAGCTCTCTTGACCTCTATGTTGAAGCGCATACAAGCCATAATATGTGGTTGAGGCAACATTTGTCGTTTCTTGTCCTATTATTCCAAAAACAGACATTTCTATTTCCTCACTTTTATTCAGTTATTAAATTTTTCTTCAACTTCTTTGTTTTTCAAAAGGACCTTTTCAGCACCTTTTTCTCTTGCCTTCAAAAGCTTTTCATAAAGATCACCATCTTCAAGAGCAAGAATTTGAACGGCGAGCAACGCAGCATTTGCAGCTCCGTCAATAGCAACAGTAGCAACCGGAATTCCGGAAGGCATTTGAACAGTAGCCAACAATGCGTCCATTCCCCCTGTATTTTTGCAAGAGATCGGAATTCCTATAACAGGGAGAACTGTATTTGCCGCAACAGCGCCTGCTAAATGTGCCGCCATTCCTGCCGCCGCAATAATAACTCCAAAACCATTTGTCTTGGCATTATTCACAAAATCAGATGTTTCCTTAGGTGTTCTGTGAGCTGAATACACATGAACCTCGAACGGTATACCATATTCTTTAAGGACATTTATTCCTTTTTCAACGATAGGCAAATCACTATCGCTTCCCATAATGACAGCTACTTTTTTCATCAATTCATTCTCCTTATTATTCACAAATCAATAAAAGTCTTATTAAAAAACAAATGGACAGAACTACCCCGCAATGCGGTAGAACTGCCCAGACGGTCGACATCGGAGGAAATTTGCTCCCTTGCGGTGTTCCCGCCATCCGTCAGTTGCAAAAACCTTTACCGATAATAATTTTAACATAATATTATATTATTTGTCAATAGAATGTTCTTAATTTTAATTAAAAATATTGTCGTTTTTTATAGCTTTTTTTCGTCATTTTTCACAAATTATCGAATTGCGCAAAAAAACTCAAGATGTAGCTTTTATGTAATCCGAATATAGACGGTTTTGAAGATAAGATAAAAGCTTGGGATTTTTTCCGCCTACCCTCATTCCATCAAGGCTTTCTACACCTCTCAATATTTTTCCGGAACTACTTATCATGATTTCATCAGCAGAAAAAAGCTCGTCAAGACCGTATCTTCTCTCTTCCACTCTTATTCCGGATCTTTTTGCTTCCTTGATAAGATGTGATCGTACTACTCCGGGCAAAATGTAACAGTCCGTCGGCGCAGTAATTATCGTATCATCTTTTATTATCGAAACATTACAGTGAGATCCCTCAGTTACAAAATCATTTCTGTAAAATATCGTTTCATCGCATCCCTTTTCCTTCGCCATCTGTGCTGCTAAAACGCTCGGCAAAAGATTTAATGTTTTTATGTTGCAAAGCTTATATCTTATATCCTTGGCAAGTAATGCTTTGATTTTTATAGATATATCACCTACGCTTTGAGGAATAACCGTTATGCAAAGATTACCCACGCCACCTTCAAATGTATGAGAGCGTATTCCGCTGCCTCGCGAAACGTGAAAATAAACAAATTTTTCATCTGCATCAACTTTGATTACAAGCGAACATATCAACTCATACAGCTCTTTTTTGGTTATTGGTATAACTATTGATAATGTATCGCAATTATTATAAAATCTATCAATATGCTCCCATAAAAGATAAGGGATATTATTTCGGCACATAACAGCATCGTAAACTCCGTCTCCGAAATAAAACGCCCTGTCCGTAATAGGTATAGAGATCTCCTCTATCAATCCTATTTTTCCGTTATAATATCCCAAATTTTTCATATGTACCTCCAAATCAAACAACCACAAATTTTTCATTGGGCACAAGATGTATCTCTTTATCAGCACCCTCTATGGTTAGTATAGCGGTTTGTTCGTGAGGTGTTACAAGTACAAGTGAAGAAAGTTTTGAGTTTTTCCACTCAATATCGACTTTTATTCCGCCTTTCGCCAAAAGCCCCTTGATTTTTCCGTTTTTCATTTCATCAGGAAGCGCAGGCAAAATCTTTATCTTACCGTCCTCGGACTGTAAAAACATCTGAGCAATTCCGGCAGTAACTCCGAAATTACCGTCTATCTGAAATGGAGGATGCGCATCAAACATATTGGCATATGTTCCTCCTCCGTAGCTATAATTTATATTTCCCTCGGGATATACAAATGTAAGCTGATTTTTCACAAGCTTCAAAGCGCGGTTTCCATCCTTGAGCTTAGCCCAAAGATTTACCTTCCAGCCCATGCTCCAGCCTGTGCTTTCATCACCTCTTATTTCAAGAGTTTGACGACACGCATTTGCAAGCTCCGGCGTTTTTTCGGTAGAAATCAAATTTGCCGGATATAAGCCGTAAAGATGCGAAACATGTCTATGATGAATATCCTCTTCAGGATATTCCTTATCATATTCCAAAAGCTGTCCCTTAGAACCGATTTCATAAACATTTACATATGGAAGCTTTGATTTTATATTTTCAACAAAATCATCGTCTATCCCAAGTATTTCTGCACTTTTAACGATATTAGTAAACAGGTCTTCAATTATTCCCTGCGTCATAGCTGTATACGGAAAAACAGTTACGGCCTTCCCGTCTATCATACACGCATTCTCAGGAGATGTCGACGGAGTTATTATCCATCTTTCATTATGGAATTCCATTATGGATAAATAAAATTCCGCAGCTTTTTTCATTATAGGATATGCCTTTTCGGCAAGAAAATCCTTATCAAGAGTATATTCATAATGCTCAAAAAGATGTCTTGACAGCCATCCGGACGACATGTTCCAATACGCATATCTCGCCGAGCCTTCTCTCTTATTTCCAACAGGAGTAGTATTA
Organism: Clostridia bacterium; assembly: GCA_017623355.1. Classification (GTDB taxonomy): domain Bacteria; phylum Bacillota; class Clostridia; order Oscillospirales; family CAG-272; genus RGIG2000. The sequence goes on along the minus strand of JAGAPG010000002.1, from coordinate 52,026 downwards.
GCCCAAAGATCTATATTATGATGCGATACAAAGCCCGGTGCTTGATAATAATTACGGGCAGTTTCCTCACCATTTTCGCTCACATTTTCGACAAGCTTAATGATAGGATCATTACACTGTACAAGATCGTTCATCAAAACAGGCCAATAATTCATCTCCGTGTTGATATTTACAGTATAGTTTGAAGACCAAGGAGCGTAGAATTTATCATTCCATATTCCTTGGAGATTTGTAGCTCTCGAGCCTTCTCGAGAGGAAGCTATAATAAGATATCTTCCAAAATTATATAAAAGCTCACAAAGCCCGAGGTCTTTTACCGGACTTTTAAGTCTCATATCTGTGGGAAGATTGCTCTTTTTTCCCCCAAAATCGGTTTCAATTCGATTAAAAAGAGGACTTACATCATTTATATGAGAAGATTTAATTTCTTCATAATCTTTTTTAATTAAGTTGTTAAGTTTTTCCAAACAAGGGTAAAAAGTAGGCTTATCAGGAGTCTTATCAAAAGAAACAAAGCTGGTTTCAGCGCAAAAATAAATCGTTATCTCGGTAGCATCTAATATTTTAACACTATCAAGACGGCTTTCGGTTTTTCCGTTACAAATAACCTTAGCCATCGCACTCACCTTTACTCCGTTGCCGTCATAAAGCACCGGAGCTTCGTACTGCGCATATTCAGGTGTTATTGCAGACGGACATTCACCGGAAAGATACAAGGTATCTACTCCTGCGGTAACCGCGCTTTTTCCTACGCAATCTGCTGCAAGCTTATATGTAGCAGGCTTACTCGATTTGATTCGCATAATGAAGCAATCATCTGGCTTGGAGATAAAATATTCTCTTTCAAAATCGATACCGTCTTGTGTATAGTTAACAGTCAAAATCGAATTTTCAAGATCTAAAATTCGCTTGTAGGCGCAGGGCTCTGCATCAGAATTTTCTCTCTCCAAATACAAATTACCGAGGTAAAGATATGAATTCAACCAACGTCCTGTAAAATTGTTTTCTATCTCGCGTTGGGCTTCATAATATTTACCTCGGGTAACGAGTTCTTTTGCTTTTTCGTTCGCTTGATAAGCAGTATCAACCATCTCTTGCCCCGGCTTTCCGGACCAAAGAGTATCGTGATTCAATGTTATTCTCTCTACCCCTACCCTACCGTAAACCATTGCGCCAAGAGAACCGTTACCTAAAGGCAACGCTTCCTCGAAAACTGTAGCTTCGGTATTATAATAAAGGCTTTTTTCCATTTTTGCTCACCAAATAATTTTCGATTAAAATTCAGATTTTATTTTGTTAAGACAATTCTTACAAATAATCTTGCCGTTGATAAGAATGTTGCTATCACTGCCAGCACCGCAAACCAAACAAGTTGTTTGAGCTTTTCTAAGAATAATTGAATCCTTTTCTACATATATTTCAACATAGTCTCTGGGTTCAATTCCAAGCGAGTGACGAAGCTCGATTGGCAAAACAATTCTTCCGAGCGCGTCGATTGCTCTCTTAATTCCTGTTGATTTCATAAATACCTCCCCATAAAAATCGACCTTTTAGGTCATTATTTTTTTCTTTTACGACTTTATTTTAACATAATTATTTCAACTTGTCAATTGTTTATTGACATAATTTTATATTTTTTTGAGGTTTACATGTTAGGAAAATGTTTTGGAATCATTTCTTGCGTATCAATTATTTATTCTTTTTTTGTAAATACAACGTCAGAAATATCAACTGCAATACTTGCTGGAGCAAGCAAAAGCGTTACTATAACACTTTCTTTGCTCGGTTCAATGGCATTTTGGAACGGAATATTAAATGTATTAAAGGATTGCGGTATTATAAAAAAATTATCTAATATATTAAAACCTATATTAAAATTAGTTTTCCCGAATGCTTTTAAGAATGATATTGCCATTGAAGAAATTACTGCTTGCATAAGTGCAAATTTTTTAGGAATTTCAAATGCTGCCACTCCACTTGCTCTTTCAGCTATGAAAAAATTAAATGAAAGTAACAATTTTTCTGATCGTGCAAATCCCGATATGATAATGCTTGTGATTTTAGGATGCTCCTGCTTTAATCTTCTGCCCAGTACTGTTTTGGGAATACGAAACGCTTTTAATGCGCAAATAACATATCAGCTTATTATTCCTATATGGATATGCTCGGGGACGTGTATGATTTTAGGAATTTTATTATGTAGAATATTAGGAAAATTATATGACAAAAATTGAATATTTTTCATCATTCATCCTACCCTGTGTCATATTTTTAGCAGGAATAATCTTTCTTTTTCCAAAAAAAGATTATTTTTCATCATTTATATACGGAGCTAAGGAAGGAATAAAAAGCGGATGGTCCTTACTTCCCACTATGTGTGCATTAACTGTATCTATCAGCATTTTTTCCGCATCCGGACTTTCTGATTTTTTAAGCAAAATCCTAAACCCTGTGTCTGATTTTTTACATATTCCGTCCGAAATATTTCCTTTTATACTGACAAAGCCTCTTTCCGGAGGAGCTTCTGTTGCTACTTATGAAGGTATTATCGATACGTACGGTGCTGATTCCTTTGTTGCTTTATGCGCATCTGTTATAATGGCATCATCAGATACAATATTTTACGTACTAAGCGTATATTTTTCCGAATCAAGAATCAAAAAAACATATTATGCTCTACCATGTGCTGTTTTTGTGTTTTTATTCTGTGTTATTTTTTCCTGTATACTTTGTGATCTGTTTTTTTGAATATTTTTCAAATCATCTGGATATAATCATACAAAAGTTTATTTCGGAGTTATTATGATAAAAGGCTGTAAAAAAAGAATGATTTTCATAAAGGATACCAAAAGCGATTATTTTGACGAGGCTTATTTCGTTTTAAAAGGAGATACTGATTATTCACACGAAAGCGAAAACGATATGGTAAAAGCCGCCGCTATGATCATTCACGAACTTGATAACGGAAAAAGATTCATTCGAGATAAAAAGCGCAAATCGCTAAAATTTCTCGCAGGCTTTATTCTTGGAAGCATCATTATGGGCATGGTTTTAGCCTTGTTTATTATTTTTAGTTGACTAACGCTCAATTATATGATAAAATAGATATAATAAATTTCGTTTTAATAATGAATGCTCTTCGCGCGGGGTCGTTTATACGCGCATTTCGGCCATTCATTCACAGTTAGTTTACTAACACTATTAACAGAAAGGATAATTATGTCTAAAGCAGAGCAAGAAACAAAAAAATCGTATACTAAAAGATGGCGCAAGCCCACATCTAAGAAGAAGGAGTCTATGAACGATAAGGATACTGAGATCACAAAGATAAAAAAAACTTCTCGCGCTATTTCAAAAAAATCCTCAAGCGCTTCAAAACCCACCAAGAAATCACCTGCAAAATCAGCGAAACGTTCTTCCAAAAAAGCTCCTTCAAAGCAGCCTGCTCCAAAGCTGAAAATTTTTTCATTAGGCGGACTCAACGAAATTGGAAAAAATATGACCGTTTTGGAATGCGGAAACGATATTATAATAATTGATTGCGGAATCGGTTTTCCGGATGATGATATGCTTGGAGTCGACCTTGTAATTCCTGATTTTACTTATCTTGAAAACAATATAGAAAAAATAAGAGGTGTATTCATTACTCATGGTCATGAGGATCATATAGGTTCTCTTCCGTATCTTTTAAGAACACTCAATGTTCCTATATTCGGCACCAAGCTTACTTTGGGAATCTTGGAAAATAAGCTTATTGAACACAAGCTTTTACAAAGTGCAAAGTTAAATACAGTGAGTGCTAAGGATATTATCAATGTAGGATGCTTTAAAATAGAATTTATAAGAGTAAACCACTCCATCGCAGATGCCTGTGCTCTTGCCATCACTACTCCGCAAGGTGTTATAATTCATACGGGTGATTTCAAGCTTGACCTCACACCAATAGAAAGTGAGCCTATGGATATAACTCGCTTCGGTCAGCTTGGAAATGAAGGAGTTACTATGCTTCTTTGTGAATCTACAAACGTAGAACGCTCCGGATATACTCCTTCCGAAAGCAAGGTTGGTATCTCTCTTGAAAAGATTTTCTCTTCCGCAAAGGATAAACGAATTATTATTGCTACATTTGCATCAAATGTTCATAGAGTTCAACAGATTATCAATACAAGCGTGCGTCACGGAAGAAAGGTTGCTGTCACCGGCAGAAGTATGGAAAACGTAGTTAATGCCGCTGTAAGACTCGGATATATGAATGTCCCTGACGATGTTCTTATTGATATTGACTCTATTAAAAAATATCCGCCCGAAAAGCTTACTATCGTAACAACCGGAAGTCAGGGAGAGCCGATGAGCGCTCTTTACAGAATGGCTTTTTCCGATCACAATAAGGTTTCTCTTACCGATAAGGACTTGGTAGTCCTCTCTTCAAGCGCTATTCCCGGCAACGAGCCTTTAGTAGGAAAAATAGTAAACGAGATGTACAGACGCGGGGTAAATGTTTATCACGATTCCAGCGTTGAAGTCCATGTTTCAGGACACGCTTGTCAAGAGGAGCTTAAATTGATGCATTCTCTTGTGAAGCCAAAATATTTTATGCCTATTCACGGTGAATACAGACATCTTATCCAACATAAGGAGCTTGCAGAAAGCATGGGAATGGCAAGCGAAAATATTTTTGTTTCCGATATTGGTAAGGTTATAGAAATCGATGAAGACGGAGCAAGATTTTCCGGCACTGTTCCATCCGGAAAAATCCTTATTGACGGAAGCGGAATCGGAGACGTCGGAAACATCGTATTGAGAGATAGAAAAAATTTAGCTGAAAACGGTCTTATAATCGCAGTTGCAACTATCAGCTTAGATGCAAAAATGCTCATGTCAGGACCTGAGATCATCTCAAGAGGCTTTGTTTATGTTCGCGAAAACGAAGAGCTTATGAACGAGGCACGCGATATAGCAACGAAATGCTTAATTAACGCATTAGAAAAGGATATCACCGAATGGTCGGAGCTTAAAAATGTGCTTAAAAATAATTTGGCAAAATTTATATTTAACAAAACAAAACGGAAGCCTGTTATTTTACCGATACTTATGAATATTTAAGCGTGAAGGGATCTTGAAACTACAAGATCCCTTTTATTTCTACAATATTTGAACATATGTAAATTTGATAATATATTCATTTATTTTGTTACTTCTCTTTTTTCATTAAAAAGTCTTGATTTTTAAAAGTTTTATATTTTAATTTTATTGTAATATTGTTTTTGCTATGTTATAATTTATAATGAATAAATAGGGTTTTGCTTATATCATTTTATGAAGGGAGTCATATATGAAAAAGCTATTGGCTTACATGAGAGGTTATTACAAGGAATGTATTATAAGTCCTCTATTTAAAATGCTTGAAGCTGTTTTCGAGCTTCTTGTCCCTCTCGTTATTGCGAACATAATAGATATTGGAATCGCAAACGATGATAAAGCCTATATCATCAAAATGTGCATACTTTTAGTAATTTTTGCGACGGTAGGTTTGTCCTGCACTCTCGTTGCTCAATATTTTGCAGCAAAGGCTGCCGTAGGATTTTCCTGCAAGGTTAAGCATTCATTATTTTCACATATTCAATCTCTTTCATATTCAGAAATAGATGAGCTTGGCACATCGACCATGATCACCAGAATGACAAGCGATATGAATCAAGTTCAAACAGGTGTAAATTTAACTCTCAGATTGTTTATGCGTTCACCGATTGTGGTTTTTGGTGCAATGATCATGGCATTTTATGTTGATAGGACAAGCTCGTCCTTTTTTGAACGTCCTGCTACTACCTTTGTTCTTGCTATTCCTTTGCTTGCAATTGTCGTGTTCGGAATTATGTGTATTTCAATACCGCTTTTCAAAAAGGTTCAAGCAAGGCTTGATAAGGTCCTTAACAGAACCAGAGAAAATTTGACCGGAGTTCGCGTTATTCGCGCTTTTGGTAAAGAAAATGACGAAATATCCGAATTCAAAGCCGAGACATATTCATTATTCTCAGCGCAAACATTTGTGGGCAAAATATCTGCTATTATGAATCCCGCCACATTCGCGATAATAAATTTTGCTATCGTTATGCTTATATGGAATGGTGCTATTCAGGTAAATTCCGGTTCTTTATCTCAGGGACAGGTTATAGCCCTATATAATTATATGTCTCAAATTCTTATAGAGCTTATAAAGCTTGCAAACCTTATTATAAATATTACAAAATCTGTTGCTTGCGGAAACCGAGTTCAAGCTATATTTGAAATTCAACCGTCAATTATAGACGGAGCTTTAAAAGATACGGATAACTGCTCGGAAAATGCAATAGAGTTCAGAAATGTATCTATGAAGTATCCAAAGGCGAGCGAAAATTCTCTTGATGATATCAATTTTTCCGTTAAACGCGGAGAAACTGTCGGAATCGTAGGAGCAACAGGAAGCGGCAAAACGACTCTTGTGAATTTAATTTCAAGATTTTACGATGTTACCGACGGAGAAATATTAGTTGATGGGATAAATGTAAAGGAATATTGCTCCGAGAGCTTGCTTAACAAAATAGGTGTTGTTCCGCAAAAAGCTGTTTTATTCAGAGGTACTTTGCGCGACAATATGAAATGGGGCAACGAAAACGCAACCGATCAAGAAATGATAGAGGCTATATCAGTGGCTCAAGGTAAAGATATTCTTCTTTCAAAAAAAGACGGACTTGACATGTTTATAGATCAAGGCGGAAAAAATCTTTCCGGAGGTCAAAAACAACGTCTTACTATAGCAAGAGCTTTGATTAAAAAACCGAAAATACTTATTCTCGATGACTCCTCATCTGCTCTTGATTATGCTACCGACGCCTCTCTACGTTCAGCTATATCAAAGCTTGATTTTAATCCCACAACGATAATCGTATCGCAAAGAGCCTCATCGGTTATGCACGCCGACAAAATAATTGTTCTTGACGACGGAAAAATAGTTGGAATCGGTTATCACAAGGATCTTTTGAAGCAATGCTCCGTATATTCGGAAATATATGCTTCTCAATTTGGAAAGGAGGAGCTTGTATGAAAAAATCCAGTACTGTAAAGCAAGTCTTTCATTACCTTAAAAGATATAAGCTTTTCACCGTCCTTTCGATTCTTTTTGCTGCAGCTACAGCCGTTTTTTCTCTTTATATTCCGATCGTAATAGGTGACACTATAGATCTTATATTGGGAAAAGACTCAGTTGATTTTAAAGCTATCAGCGAATTACTCATAAAAATTTGTATAATTACTGCCGGCGTTGCTTTTCTTCAATGGATCATGAATAATATAAACAACAAAATCGTTTATAATATTACAAAGGACGTAAGAAACGACGCTTTTAAAAAAATTCATTCTTTGCCGTTAAAATACATTGATTCTCACTCATACGGAGAGGTCGTAAGCAAAATAATCGCCGACGTTGATCAGTTTGCTGACGGACTTTTAATGGGCTTTACTCAGTTGTTTACAGGTGTTGTAACTATTATCGCAACTCTTGTATTTATGCTTACAATAAGCTGGCAAATAACTATAGTTGTTGTTGTACTAACTCCTCTTTCGCTTTTTGTTGCAAACTTTATTGCAAAAAAAACATATTCAATGTTTATGGCTCAATCAAAAACCAGAGCCGATCAAACCGCGATAGTTGAAGAAATGATCGGCAATCAGAAAACTGTTAAAGCCTTTTCTCATGAGGATGAGGCTATCGAAAAATTCGACACGGTTAATCATGAGCTTGAAAAATGCTCTATAAAAGCAATCTTTTTCTCTTCATTAGTAAATCCATCTACAAGATTCATAAACGCGCTTATTTATGCTTCTGTAGCCCTTGTCGGTGCTTTTATGGTAATAGATAGCTCCGCTTCTACTCTAACTATCGGTGCTTTATCATGTTTTCTAAGCTACGCAACGCAATATGCAAAGCCGTTCAATGAGATCTCAGGAGTTATAAGCGAGCTTCAAAACGCTTTTGCATGCGCTTCAAGAACCTTTGAATTTATAAATGAGAAATCCGAACAATGCGACAGTAATTATGCAATTGTGCTTGATAATGCAAACGGAGAGGTTTCCTTTGATAATGTAAGCTTTTCTTATTCCGAAAATCAAAGTCTTATTGAGAATCTTTCTTTCAAGGTCTCGCACGGTCAACGTATTGCTATTGTTGGTCCCACCGGATGCGGAAAAACAACTCTTATTAATTTAATAATGAGATTTTATGATGTAAACAAAGGCGAAATTTCAGTAGATGGCAACAATATCAACAACATAACTCGCAATTCGTTAAGAAAAAATTTCGGTATGGTATTACAGGATACCTGGATCAGAAATACCACCGTATATGAAAATATAGCTATCGGCAAACCAAATGCCACCTACGAAGAAATCGTTCAAGCGGCAAAGCTTTCTCATGCTCACAGCTTTATAAAAAGATTGCCTAACGGTTATGATACGATAGTTTCGGAAAATTCATCTGTTTTATCTCAGGGGCAAAAGCAGCTTTTGTGTATCGCAAGAGTTATGCTCTCATTACCTCCGATGCTTATTCTTGACGAAGCTACATCATCAATAGATACAAGAACGGAGATAAAAATTCAAGAAGCATTTTCCACTCTTATGCAAAACAGAACATCATTTATAGTTGCTCACCGTCTTTCCACTATAAAAGAAGCTGATATTATTCTCGTTATGAAAAACGGAAATATTATTGAGCAAGGAAAGCATAATGAGCTTATAGAAAAGCAAGGATTTTATTATAAATTATATAATTCTCAATTTGGAGTCATGGAGGAATCATTATGAGAAAAACAAAAATAGTATGTACGATAGGCCCCGCCTGCGAGGATGAAAATGTCCTTACAGAGCTTTGTCTTGCGGGTATGAACGTGGCAAGACTTAATTTTTCGCACGGTACACACGAGGAGCATCTAAAAAAAATAAACGCAATCAAAAAGGTTCGCGAAAAGCTCGAAATGCCTATTGCAATAATGCTTGATACTAAAGGTCCCGAATACAGAATAAAAAAGTTCAAGAACGGAAAAATCTTTTTAAATGACGGCGATTTTTTCACATTTACAACCAATGATATCGAAGGCGATCAAAATACCGTGAGCGTTACATACAAGGGTATGATAAACGATCTTTCAATCGGAGATAAAATCTCTGTCAACAATGGTCTTGTTGTTTTCGAGGTAGTTGAGCTTACCGATACCAATGCAAAATGCAAGGTGCTTATGGGCGGAGAGATTTCCAACTCAAAAAGCATGAGCTTCCCAAACAAGCTATTAAATCAAGAATATCTTTCCGAACAGGATAAGAGTGATATACTTTTCGGAATTGAAAACGATGTTGATTTTATAGCATGCTCCTTCGTTTCAAGAAGGCAGGATCTTGTTGATGTTAAAAATTTTATAAAGGAAAACACATCAAAATGTGATATTGATATTATAGCAAAGATAGAAAACCGCGCAGGCGTTGATAATATCGAGGATATTTGCATGGAATGCGACGGCATTATGATAGGCAGAGGAGATCTTGGTGTCGAAATACCGTTTGAAGAAGTGCCATCTGTTCAAAAATATCTTATCACCAAATGCAGAATGCTTGGAAAACGAGTTATTACCGCGACGGAAATGCTTGAATCTATGATACAAAACCCCCGTCCTACAAGAGCAGAAATTTCCGATGTTGCAAACGCTGTTTATGATGGAACAAGCGCTATAATGCTATCCGGAGAAACTGCCGTCGGAAAACACCCTGCTCTTACTGTAAAAACGATGTCTAAAATAGCTGAAAAAACCGAAAGCTGTATTGATTATGAAACACTTTTCAGAAACTCCGGATTCATAATAAAAAATCCTGTAGATGCTATTTCTCACTCCTCTGCTTGTATGGCTATTGATATACACGCAAAGGCTATCGTGGTTTGCTCAATATCCGGAATCACTGTACGAATGGTTTCACGTTTTCGTTCCCCTGTTGATATTTTAGGTATGACTACTAATGAAAAAACCTGGAGAAAGCTTTCGCTTTCTTGGGGAGTTACTCCTATAATGAACGAAACCGTAAATTCCACAGATGTACTATTTTATATGGCTAAAAAAGCCGCAAAGCAGACATTTAATCTTAAAAAAGGAGATGAAATCGTTATAACTGGCGGTATGATAAATGGAGAAAGCGGTAACACAAACCTTATCAAGCTTGAATCTATTTAAGGAGGTTTTATGGGAAAAATAACTTCTGCTATTAAAAATTTCAGATGGGGATATCTTCTTATTGCAGTTACACTATGCACGCTTGGAGTGCTTTGCTTTATATTTCAAGAAAAATTTCTCCAAACGATTGGATATATAGTCGGCGGAGCAGTTCTTCTCTTTGGAATAATATTAGCTATAAAAATTTTAGCTGAGCGTCAAAGAGGCTTCATCTTTGGAATCACACTTCTTTTCTCTGTTCTTACTATAATATGTGGCGTTACATCTATGATACTCAACGACAAGGTTATAACTATTTATCCTATGTTTATCGGACTTTTCATAGTTATTGACGGCTCGTTTAAGCTACAAACCGTAATAAACGCCAAAAGATACAAGATGAAAATGTGGTGGTTTTTATTAATATTTTCTTCTCTTACAATAGCGTCCGGATTTGTTCTTATAAAAGATTCTGCCGATAATATAATAAGATCGGTTATTATTCTCGGAATTGCTCTATGTCTTTCCGGACTTGGAAATTTGTTTTCATTATTTTATTTTGGTACTATTATGAAAAGGGCTGTAATAGAATACAAAGAAAGACACGGCGAATATAAGGAAGATGCATTAGCTGCTGATATGTATGACAATAAAGTCATTGTCGAAAACGAAAAAATCTCTATGGACATAACGGATATAAAGTCAACTGATTCATCAGAGGCTGCTTTTCAAGCTGAAATCTTATCAAATTCGGAAGACGAAAATGTTATTGATAAAAATAACGATCTTCCCACTCTTTAAAATACAAAAAGCTGTTGCTTTGCAACAGCTTTTTATTTTATTCCCATGAAAAAGTACTTGATATCAGTGTTACCTTATCCTTATCTACGGTCAACACGCCACCCCTTGAAGCTCCGATTTTTTCAGTCATATCATCAAATTCCAAGCGAATAGCGCCTTCCTTAATCGCAGTTATAAACGGAATATGTCCCGCTAATATGGCAAGCTGTCCCTCTGTGCCGTTAACGTATAACGCCACTACATTACCTTGAAAGAAGTTACCATCCGGCGTTGATATCTTAAGCTCATATTCTTTCATTATTTCACCTTCTTAGCCTTCTCTATAGCCTCATCTATAGTACCGACAAACAAGAAGGCGGATTCAGGCAAATTATCGTGCTTACCATCTATTATTTCTCTAAATCCTCTTATTGTTTCAGAAAGAGGAACGTATTTGCCCTCAAATCCGGTGAATTTTTCAGAAACATCAAACGGCTGAGAAAGAAAACGTTGAATTTTTCTGGCTCTTTGAACGAGCAATTTGTCATCGTCAGAAAGCTCATCCATACCCATTATCGCGATAATATCCATAAGCTCGGAATATCTTTGAAGTATTCTTTGAACCTCTTTTGCTACATAGTAATGCTCCTCTCCCACGATTTCAGGAGCGAGGATTCTGCTCGTCGATTCCAACGGATCAACTGCAGGATATATACCTTGCGAAGCTATTGAACGAGACAAAACCGTTGTTGCATCCAAATGAGCAAATGTTGTTGCGGGAGCAGGGTCTGTTAAGTCATCCGCCGGAACATAAACAGCCTGTATTGATGTTATTGAGCCTTTTTTTGTGGATGTTATTCTTTCTTGTAATGCGCCCATTTCCGTTGCAAGCGTAGGTTGATATCCAACAGCAGAGGGCATTCTTCCAAGCAACGCAGAAACCTCTGAGCCTGCTTGAGTAAAACGGAATATATTATCGATAAATAGCAAGACATCTTGTCCCTCGCTATCTCTAAAATATTCAGCCATAGTAAGTCCTGATAACGCTACACGCATACGTGCTCCCGGAGGCTCATTCATTTGACCGTAAACGAGGGCTGTATTTGAAAGTACTCCTGATTGTTTCATTTCATTATAAAGATCATTTCCCTCTCGCGTACGCTCTCCAACACCGGTAAATACAGAAAGTCCGCCATGCTGTTTGGCAATATTATTTATAAGCTCCATTATAAGAACTGTTTTTCCAACACCTGCACCGCCGAATAATCCGATTTTTCCACCCTTTGAATAGGGGCATATAAGATCTATTACCTTTATACCTGTTTCCAAAATATCGGTCGATGTAGCAAGCTCGCTATAAGATGGAGCCGGACGGTGAATGTTCCATTTTTCAGTTGTTTTTACTTCAGGACCATTGTCTACCGTATTGCCAAGAACATTAAAAATTCTTCCAAGGGTTTCTCTTCCTACGGGAACACTTATTGATTTTTCGGTATCGGTAACATCCGTTTCTCTCTTAAGTCCGTCAGTTGAAGCCATAGAAATACAACGCACAGTATTATCTCCAATATGCTGAGCGACCTCAACGGTTAAGGTCTTTTCTCCTATTGGAATGGTAAGAGCATTATTAATCGCAGGAAGCAAACGATCCTCGAAGCGAACGTCAACAACAGGCCCCATAACCTGCAAAACCTTACCTATATTTTTATTTTCCAAAGCCTATTTCCTCCTTTAGATCATCATACTCCGCTACCGGCAACTATTTCAGTTATTTCCTGAGTAATAGCACCTTGACGAGCTCGGTTGTATGAAAGCTGAAGATCATTTATCATCTCAGTCGCATTTTTTCCTGCAGAATCCATAGCAGCTCTTCTGGCAGTAACCTCGCAAGCGAAGCTTTCTTTAACAGCTACGCTTATCATTCCCGCAACATATTCAGGAACTATAAAATTCAAAATAGTTAGTTCGTCGGGCTCAAATATTGTAGCCACGGATGCGCGATCAGAGCTTTTTATTGGCAAAAGCTCTGTATATTCGGGAATTTGAGATATAGCAGAAGCGTATTTTGTAGAAACGATAGCCAATCTATCAAATTTTCCTTCCAAATAATCCTTACACTGTGCAGTAGCTATCTCCATTGCATCCTCGACAGTAAAATGCTCAGAAGATTTATATTGACAGTGATACCTATCGCACGCACGCTTACCAAGAGCAATTATCTCAGCGTCAGGATAATCACGCATAAATCTAAATATATTCGCATTATATCCGCCAGCCATTCCTCTATCACCTGCAACAACTATTATTCTCAATCTGTCGGTGTCGCGTTTCTGCATATACGGACTTTTTCTGCACTCTGATGAAGCAGTAAGCAACGAAACAACTTGCAAAAGAGAGCTCTTATAAGCTCTTCCCTTTTGCATAGCATCGGTTGCTTTTTTTATTTTAGACGATGCCACAAGTCCCATTGCTTTTGTGAGATGCAACGTGGAATTGACGCTTTTTATCCTTGTTCGTAATGCTTTAATGTTTTGTGACATCGAATTACACCTCTAATTCTTTAAGAGCGGCTTCCATCATTTCTATATCACAATCATCGTAAAAGCCTTCCTCAAATCTTTTAAGAAGCGAAGTATATTTTCTTTGTAACAGTTCATAAATAGCTTTTTCGTATTTTTTTACATCCTTGACCGCTACATTATCAAGATATCCGTGCGTTACTGCGTAAACAATAACCACCTGACATCCTACAGGAACAGGAGAATTTCTATCCTGCTTCAAAACCTCAACTATTCTTTCGCCAAGCGCCAAACGAGATTTGGTATCTGCATCAAGGTCGCTACCGAATTGAGCGAAGGATTGCAATTCGCGGTATTGCGAATACAAAAGCTTAAGCTCTCCGGACACCTTTTTCATAGCTTTAAGCTGTGCAGATCCACCCACACGGCTTACAGAAATACCGGGATTTATAGCCGGCATAACGCCTGCATGAAAAAGCTCTGTTTCAAGAAATATCTGTCCGTCTGTTATTGATATTACATTTGTCGGGATATACGCAGAAACATCTCCTGCTTGAGTTTCGATTATAGGAAGCGCAGTTATAGATCCACCACCGTATTCAGGAGCTAAGCACGCCGCCCTTTCAAGCAAACGGGAGTGAAGATAGAATACATCTCCCGGATATGCTTCACGTCCCGGTGGACGTCTTATAAGAAGCGAAAGAGCTCTATACGCTACTGCATGCTTCGAAAGATCGTCATATATTATAAGAACGTCCTTTCCCTGATCACAAAAATATTCAGCCATAGCGCATCCGGAATAAGGCGCGATATATTGTAACGGAGCACTTTCTGATGCTGATGCGGAAACGATTATTGTATTATCCATAGCATCATTATCCATAAGCTCATTTGCAAGCCTTACAACAGATGAATTTTTCTGACCTATAGCAACATATATGCAAATAACGCCTGTGTTTTTTTGATTTATTATTGTATCTATCGCTATTTCTGTCTTTCCGGTCTGACGGTCACCTATTATAAGCTCACGCTGTCCTCTGCCAATCGGTATCATACTGTCTATTGCCTTTATACCGGTTTGAAGCGGAACAGAAACGCTTTGTCTTTCTATTATTCCGTGAGCCTCTCTCTCGGCGGGACGAGTTTCCTTATATTCAATTGGTCCTTTTCCGTCAATGGGATTTCCAAGAGCATCTACTACTCTTCCAAGCAAGCCCTCTCCAACAGGAACTGAAAAAACCTTTCCCGTACGTTTAACGGAAGTGCCTTCTTTTATATTATAATTGTTTGAAAGTATAGCTACAGAAACAGTATTTTCTTCAAGATTTTGCGCAAGTCCAACACTTCCGTCATCAAACTCCAAAAGCTCGCTTGCCATACAATCCCTTAGTCCGTAAACACGGGCAATTCCGTCACCGACAAGAATTACCGTACCGTTTTCAACCATCTCTATCTTTGAACGGTATTCTTTTATTTGCTCTTTAATTATATTACTGATTTCTTCGGTTTTTGCGTTCATTCGTCAATCACCTTCTTTATTTCGCTTAATCGGCGTTTCAAGCTGCCGTCATAAACCTTTCCGTTTATCTCAACAGTAATACCGCCTAACAGGCTCTTATCTACCAAGCAGTCAAGCATGACCGATCCTTTAGTTTGAGCCTCTAATTTGAATTTTATTTTTTCTTTTTCCGCATCACTTAATTCAAACGCGCTGACTACCCTTGCACAAGAAAGATTTTTCATTTCAGAATAAAGCTTTTCAAACTCTTCGATACACTCAAAAAAATCGTTAATCCGATTATTTTCGCATAAAAGGATTATAAAAGAATGTGTTTCCTTAGAAAAGCTATCTCCAAGCATTTTCTCCAAAAGCTCTTTTCTTTCGCCTTTAGGTATTTGAGGAGAAGAAAGAAGCTGAATATATTCAATTTCTTCAGATAATATATTTTTTAATACTAAAAGTTCATTATAAACTTTTTCAGTATTACCTTCTTCTTCACACAGCGAAAAAAGCGCCAACGCATATCCTTTATTTATCTGCGCCATTATCTTCACCAACTTTATTCAAAAAGTCGTCTATAAGACTCTTGTGATCCTCTTGACGAATCTCTCTTTCAAGAAGCTTTTCTGCCAAGGCAGCGGAAACATCGGCAATCTCTTTTTTAATGCTTTCCTCAGCTTGCCTTAACTCAAGCTCAGCAGTATTCTCTGCGCGACGAATTATGCTTTCTGCCTTTTTGTTAGCATCCGAAACTATTGCTTCCTCTCGCTCTTTTGCAACGATCTCTGCTTTTTTTATTATTTCATTAGCTTCTGATTCGGCGTTTTGTACCTTCAATGCCCAAGCCTCTTTGTTGCTTTCGGCAAGCTGCTTTGCGTTTTGAGCCTCTGCGTAATCCGCATCTATTGTATTGCGGCGTTCATTCAAAACCTTTTTCACAGGCTTATACAAAAATCTTTTCAAAATCAAAAACAAAATCAAAAGATTTGCAAGAGAGATCAACACAGCCCATATATTGATAGATATTATATCAAGCGATTGAGGTTGCGTTACAATCAATTGTGTTTGCATTATTTTTTACCTTTATGCAGCGATTGCGCCCATAAGAACATCTACAAGAAGATTAGGAGCTACGAAAATAAGCAATATTGCTATAACAAGGGCGTAAAGACCCGTTGTTTCCGCAACTGCACATCCCATAAGCATAGTAGAGGTTACAGCGCCTTTACTTTCAGGCTGACGTCCTATTGCTTCGCAAGCCTTAGCAACCGCATTTCCTTCTCCAATACCAGGTCCGATACCGGCAACCATTGCAATACCTGCGCCAAGCGCGCAGCAACCAACGATAATACCTATAGCAAGTTCTAACATTTTTAAATCCTCCGATTATATATTATTTTATCTTTTTTTGTTGTTTTTTTAATTTTCTTCTTTCAAATTCATCTACATTGAAAGCTGAAGATACATACATCATAGTAAGCATAGCAAATATATATGCCTGTAAGCATCCGCTAAACACATCAAAGTATACCGAAAGAACCGCAGGAATACCAATCTGTAAAAACGGTATCTCTCCCAAAATTCCCGGTAGCCATCCGAGCACTATTGAGGAAAGTCCTTGCAATCCCGTACCCAAAAGGACCGATATAACTACTCCCGATAAAATGTTTCCGTAATGTCGGAAAGCCATCGAAACCGGCGTTGCGACCTCGCTTATTACATTAAGAGGTGCTAACATTGGAACAGGATCTCCAAAGCTTTTTACATATCCCAATGGTCCGCATTTAAACTTATAATAAGTTATAAGTATAAAAACTAAAATTGCCCATCCTGCAGTAATATTAAGATCTGAGGTAGGCGGAAAAAGTCCGAGCAAGGAAATCAAGCTTGAAAAAGCCGATATACCTATTATTGCAGCTATAAACGGTGCAAATCCGGAAAATGCAGTACCCATATTTCCGGTTACAAGTGCCTCAGTCTTCTCTATAACCCATTCCATAGCTATCTGACGTTTTGTGTACGCTTTTTCCGAAAGGCCGTGAGTAAAATATAGGCACAAAAAGAATATCGTAAGTATGACAGCCCAGGAATTTATTTGCGCCTCGGTAATGTACATATCCTGAAGCGGCATTTTTACCGTAAAAAATATTCTTGCACCTGTAAGATTTATTCCGCTTGAGGCGGGCTCTGTTAATATTTGCAGAATTATTATTGATATTAGCGGTAAAAGCGCACATATCAATAATAAAGCATCTATTAATTTAAATTTTATCGTATTTATTTTATCCATTGCCTTTTCCTCTTTTGAACATAGGACGAAAAATCATTGCAATACGAGGAAAAAATAAAGGTATTATAACAGTCCATGTGCTAAAGCACGGAAGCGCAACGCCGAGAGCTACTGCTACTATCAAAAATATCGTTCGAAGTGACATTGATAGTTTCATAAAGCTCTTTGCTTCCTTCTCCTCCTTCTTAATTGCTTTTTGAACAGTTATGCCCATAAGCAAAAAATTTAAAATTGAGACTGATATACTAAGAATATTTCCCAATAGCACTGTAACATCCCACTTTTGAATTATCAAAAAAACAGCCTGCAAAAGAGCGCTGAATATAAGCGACCACGCCGCTATATATCCCGTTTCTTTTAAAACGACACTATCTATTTTTTTCAAATCGTATATCTCCTTTAATGCTATATTGTTCATATTATATCACAATTGAACGCTTCTATCAATAATTATTTATATAAATTTTTTGTTAATACATAAAACATTTTATTAATTAAAAAAGGCTTTTCGCATTCACGAAAAACCTTTTCTATTTATTCTGCCGAAATAATGTAATAATATACAGGCTGAGCACCATTATAAAGAGTTATCTCAACTCCTGCGTCCTTAAGCTCACCTTGAACCAACTCTAAAACCTTATTGGCATCCTGCTCTGAAATGTCCTGACCGTAATAAATGCTTACAAAGCTTTTTCCTGTATCTTTTATTTTTTGCACGATGCTTTCAAATATTTTTTCTATATTTGAATTGTTTGCAAGTAATTTATCATTACAAATACCAAGATAATCGCCTTCCGCAATATCCATACCGTCAAAATTGGAATTTCTTGCGGCGTAGGTTATTTGCATAGTATCAACGTTTTTGGCATTTTCGATCATATTTTGAGTATTGGTTTCAACATCAGCCTCTTCATCAAATCCCAGCATTGCACTAAAACCTTGAGGAATGCTTCTTGTCGGTATTACGACAACATTTTTATCGGTAAGCTCAGATATTTGATTTGCTGTCATTATTATGTTCTTGTTATTAGGAAGTATGAAAACAGTTTTAGCATCTACACTTTGAACGGCAGCATAGAGATCGTCGGTCGACGGATTCATCGTTTGACCGCCCGAAACTATTCTGTCGATTCCAAGCTCCTCAAACATGGAATTTATTCCATCTCCGTTCGACACGCTTACAAAACCGTATTCCTTAAGCTCAATAACCTCTTCAACGAGCTTATTTGTATGTTGAGTGCGCATATTTTCAACCTTTACAGTTTCGTAAACGCCATATTTTAAAGCCTCTCCTAAAACATTATGAGGCTCATTTGTATGAACGTGAACCTTAATTATCTCTCCGTCATCGATCATAACAAGGCTATCACCCATTCCGTTAAGATATGTTTTAAGCGCAGACGAATCCGAATCCTGCTCGTGCTTTCTTACTATAAACTCGGTACAGAATCCAAATTTTATATTCTCTGTTTCAAAAGCAGAAAAATCTGCCTTGGCTGACGGCTTTGTCTCTGTTGCTGTCTTGGGGATATATTTTATTTTACCCTTGCTTTTGAGAGCACGGTGCATAGCCTGCATAACAACGAGCCATCCCATACCGCCTGCATCTACAACTCCGGCCTTTTCAAGAACAGGATTTTGATTAACAGTCTTTTCAAGTGCCTTTTCTGCTCCCGAAATGGCGGCGCCTAAAACATACTCAAAATTGTTTTTCTTTTTAGCTGCCTTCTCGGCTGCCTCTGCGCAGCATCGCGCAACTGTAAGTATAGTTCCCTCTGCAGGCTTATCGACCGCATTATACGCAGACTCTACGCCTTCCTTCAAAGCATTTGCAAAGGCTATACCGTCGCACTCATATGCATTTGTAAGTCCCTTTGAAATACCACGGAAAAACATACTGAGAATAACTCCCGAATTTCCTCTTGCTCCGTGAAGCATAGCAGTTGCTGTATTTTTTGCAACCTCGTAAAGAGGAACATCTTTATCTTCCTTCATAAGCTCCTCGGCTGCGTGACCTATGGTCATAGACATATTAGAGCCTGTATCTCCATCCGGAACGGGAAATACATTAAGATCATTAATTTCGTCCTTGTTATCCTCAAGGCTTTGAGCTGCATTAATAATAAGCTTGCGATAATCCTCGCCGTTTATTTTGTCGTGCTTCTTATCCATTGTTTTCACCTTATCAATCTTTTCTTTCTTTGCCAAAGAAGAATATTGCAACAGTACCGGGGCCTGTATGAGAGCCAATTGTAGTTCCGATACTGTATATTCTCACCTTGCCTTTAAGATTATGGAAACGTTCCTCGATCAAGGACTTTACAGCTTCAGCATCCTCCATACAATCGGAATTACAAATATAACATCTGTCATTATAATCAAGACCGCCGTCTGCGTTTTCTTGCATTTTATCTACAATTCTTTTAATAACGTTGCTCTTGCCTCTAACCTTTTCGCGCGCTATAAGCTTTCCGTTTAAATCGACGTTTAAAAGCGGACATATTTTAAGAACTGTTCCGAACCATCCCGCAACCTTTGAAACTCTTCCTCCCTTTACAAAGAAAGTAAGATCTGTCGCAAAGAACCAGTGATGTACTCTTTTTTTGTTCTTCTCTGCCCAAGTATAAAGCTCGTCGATACTCATTCCGCTATCTCTAAGCTCAGCTATCTTATCAATAAACAAGCCAAGTCCCGACGATGCAGCAAGAGAATCTACGAGATATATCTTTCTTTCGGGAAATTCAGCTTTAAGATCCTCTATTGCCAATCTTGCAGAATTGTAAGAACCGGAAAGACCTGATGAAAAGGATATATGAAAAACATCCTTTCCTTGCTCCAATACGGATTTAAAATAATTATAATAAGTTTCTACATTAATTTGAGAGGTCTTTGTTTCTGCCCCATTTTTCATTGCATCATAAAAATCCTTAAAAGACATTGTCTGTCCCATATCATCCGGATATTCTTTCCCATCAAGATAGTAATTGAAGCAAAGATAATTAATGTTTTTTTCCTTGAACTGCTCAACCGTTAAATCTGCTGTTGAGCAGGATGAGATTACATAATCAGCCATAAATAAAATTTCCTTTCTAAGGAACGGTTTGCTCCTATGTTAAAATTTTATCACTTTTTTCAAAAAGAGTCTATCTATTAATAAATATTTTTATTCTACTCTTTGTTTTTCAAACAGTAGAAACAAAAAAATGCCACTCTACGATTAGTAGAGTGGCTCGGAGTGTCGATTATTCTTCGTTTTTTGTTGATTCAGCAACATCATCGGCTTTGCTTTTTCTTTTTTTAACATATTTAGCTATTCCGTTCTTTATTGCGCCTTTCTTTATAAGCGCATGCTCTTTTTGAGAAAACTTTATAGAGATCTTTATTCCAAAAGCGAAGAAGATAATAAGCTGAATCGGTATGCCAAGTATAAATAACAGCCACATACTATAATCCGCTATCGCAAAATAAACGGTTAAAATAATTCCCCAAAGCAGAAGCGAGACAGATAAGAAAATTTTATACATTTTCCTGCTCCATATAGACGCAAATATCAGTTCTACTGTTGCAACTACAGGTATTGCGTAAATGAATATCTGCCAAAGATATAATTCTCCATCAGTACACAAGGCGATTATCACAAATATCGCAAGTGCTATTGTAAAAACAATAATTGCCGCTATCATGGCTATTATATTTTTAACGTGCTTTATAGATTTTGTATCTCTTTTTTGGTCCTGCTCAGAATGCGGTACAAGAATATAATCTACTGTTACTTCGAACAAATCAGCTATTTTTTTCAAAACAAATGCGTCGGGAACAGCATCTCCTCTTTCCCACTTTGAAATAGCCTTGTCTGAATAGTTGAGCCTTTCTCCAAGCTCGAATTGAGTCATATGATTTTTTGTCCTCAAGTAATATATATTCTGTGCTACCACATCTTTGAAAAGCTTTTGATCCATAATTTCTCCTCGTTTTTCAAAATGCAGTTTATAATATAATAAAATTATTACTTTATATTTTATCATATTTTTATAAAACAGTCAAGATAAATTTTCTTTTTATATAAATAAGAGCAAGATAAACTATTTTTATAGAGAATTTAGGAAATTGCATGAAATTATAATACAAATGTTATTAATCAGCGATGATGTTATCAAAAAATATATTTTTAATGAGTTTTAAAAAGTAAACGTAAAAGGGACGATTTTTTTCGTCCCTTTTTATTGCGTTAATATTTTTATTTTTGATATATATCAGATGTGTCTATGCCAAAAAGGCTGCCAAGAGAATCTATTGTCTTTTGTATTTCCTTATCCGACTCAGCATCACCGGTGGATTTTTGCGAATAATAATCGGACATCGCATCCTTAAGCTTTGCTGAATCTACATCGGACAATCCCTCAATCTGTTGTAATTCTCCGTTTTCATTAACGGTTGAATTTTCCACAACCGATGAAATTATGGTCGAATCCATAACGGTTTCAACAAATTCAGGTGCAGTAATTCCAGCCTCTTCTTCAAGGTCGGTATTGCCATCAAAAATTACTCCGCTATTTGGATCATTCACTTTGTTAACGATATTCAAAAGCTTATCTACCGCCTCAACCTCTTTGTCCATTTCCGATTCGGTAAATTGCTCATTATTATTTGATACAGTATCAATAATAGATGAGAATATCATTGAAAAATCCTCTGCCTCTTTATCTTCCATTCCGGAGCTCTTGAGCATTTCAGTAGTCAATGTTTGCTTCAATACCTCCGTATTATTAGCATCCACTCCGGAAATTATATTTCTAATCGCCTCGTGATATGCGGCTACATCATCAGGATCATTAGAGTTAAGAGTTAACGCGATTATCGCAAGCTGCTGTCTTACAGCAAGAACCTCTTCTATAGAAGCATTTTCATCAAGAAGTATCTGTATAAATGATTCTTCTGAAAATACATAATTCGAGCATCCCTCAGATCTTAACACTGCCTCAACCAAGAAATCAAAGGTTTCTCCGCCAAAGAAAAGACTCGCTTTAAGATTATCAAGCGCTCTGCCCGCCATTCTTACATCTGTATTAATAAGGAATACATGCGGATCAGGCTCTTCGAGGTTTGTATTATCAATAAACGTTTTTACATCTCTTATAATAGAAGCTATTCTTGCACCCTCTTCTCCGATTTCCTCACGAGATATGGTCTCAAAATCAAGTTTATTTTCAAATTCAAGATCTGTATCGTTTACATCATTATAAACATCATACAAATATTCTATGACCGTGTTTGACAAATCCGGAAGCAGAGGACGCGTTCTTTCGTTATCATAAAGCTCATAGAACACATTTTCAAAGAACTCCTCATTACCGAGAACCAAATAAATATCTCCGCCGTTGATCTCCCTGAAAAATCCTTCTTTTATGAAAATATTCATTATTTTTCCGGCAGTCGAAATATCCTCTTTTATCGTGTCAGGCGTCATAGTGGAAATTGTCAAAAGTGCAGAATCGACCTTAGGCTGAAGAGCTTCTCCAACATTTATCTTCTCTATTCCGAACACATCATCTCCATTAAGCCAAGATTCAGAAACATATGTAAGACCTGTAGAAGCAATATAAGGAATAACGCTTGTCTTCGAAAATTCAGCTACAATGTTTTTTACCGCCTTCTGCTGCTCATCCGAATACTCTGCCGACGGGGTGTCAATAAAGCAAGTAACTTCACTGTAAATGTTTGCAAGCGAATTAAGTTCTTTGTCAAGCTGAACGGTAACGTGCTTTGTTCTTGCGGTAGAAATATTATTAAATAACCATTTACCGCCACAGGTGTGAATAGTTTTAACCACAAAATTATTTGTAATTGGAGTTATATATTCGTCCTTTATTTCCATGCAGGTATTAGCTATTTCCGCAGTTACGCCTGTTGATTCCCAAGAGCCTTCATCAGAGCTTTTAGCAATGGTTGACTCGGTGTCTGTTGCGGATATGGTTGTTAAAACATCGCTTGTTAAATTAACATATCCAACCGCAGGAACCATATATATTGCCAACGACAAGAACGCGCATATTGCGCACACAAGTCCGCCAAACGCACGGCTTCCTCCTCTGTATCCGGGACCTTTGTTCGGTCCTAAAACAACCCTTACTATAATAAATTTCGGTATTTTGAGCAGAAGCTCTATTACCGTATACACTATCATAAAAATTATCGGTGACAATATAGCTACAGGTAATGTCATTATTCCACCCGCCACATTTTTTTCTGCAGGAAGAGTTTCTATATAATGAATTATATCGCCAATAGTTGTGTAAACACTCGAATCACTATCAAGCTTTCCTTGAACGAATTCAAGAATACTGAGTATAGCTCCCGAATCTGTAAGTGCCGATGCGATTATTTTAACCGTAAACACCGATAATGCGGCGCAAACAAAAACCAATGCCAAATCCACTAAGGATTTGTAAAGTCCCTTGCGGAGTCCTCGCAAAAAGCCAAAAAGCAAAGCGACGGCAAAGGACGCATATATAGAAATAGAAATTATTGTATCAGTCGTCACGCTGACACCTCCATTTTTTATTTACTTGGCGTTTCTATAGTCAATGTAAATTCTTTTGTACCTTTAGGCAATACATAATCTATGCAATACACATCAATCATATATCCAAAATGTGATTTTGCCTGTACAACTGAAATCGTTGCATCAACATCAATATTCGGATAAAGCCTTACATCGTCAATAACAACATATTTTCCGTTGGACTTAGGCTCTATAGTAGAAACAAAGCGTTCCTTTATATCAGTGCCCTCAGCCAAATCATATGAATCTATGATTTTTATCGTATCATTTGAAAAAGCAAATTTTCTCACAACGCGCTTAACGTAATCAACACCGTATGCGTTGGTTATATCAAGCGTCGCAATATCATTTTCTCTATCATATTCAACGATAACATTATCGCGTCTTATGCTATCCTCTCCGACACCGTTGAAAATGGGTAAATTGTGAGATTCAGATGACGGATGAAAGAATGTATATCTTTTATCACCGTGATATCCTTCCTCATACGATCCGGCACCGAGATCGCAAATAATCTGCTTTTCGTTTCTGGCTATAATAAAACTGCCGACATCTATATGATTATGGCTCTCTCCATTGTTTCCTCCCTTAACCGCAAATCCGTAATTTTGAGTTCGTCTTGTAAGGAAGCACGAGCCCTCAGTATGATTTGCAACATTTTCCTTTAGATTCTCAGCAACATATTCAGGCTTGTAATATATTACCGAACGTAGGCTAAACGCAAGATGAGTATATGCAATTATAGTACCTGCCTCGGACGGAAGCTTTTCAATATCTTCTCCGTAAATATCACGAAGTATGTGCGGTAAGCCTATCCAATATCCCTCTCTTGTGTTGCAATCACCAAAGGTTGTTATAACACTCTTTTGAAGAAACATTTTTTGAATATATGTCGAAATAGCCTTGACCTTATCGTTTTTAAACCAATCGTATTCTCCATTAGTAAGTTCTTTTTGAAGAAGAGCGTGTACTACGAAAAATCCAAAGCCAAAGCCCCAATACGCAGCACCCTCAACACATATTCCGTCATCTGCGTAGCTGTCTATATATACCTGCATAGCACTGTTTATTCTGTCAATTTGCTGTATATAGATATCAGGAGCTTCATATATAAGTGCTCCGGCAACGCCACCCATACAAACAGCGCACCAATTATTAGGATGCTTTTCCCAAAAATATTTTCGTGTCAAAAACGGTTCTATTGTTCTACGCTTTATTTCTGCGCTTATTCTTTCCTTTAAAAGCTTAGGGAATCTATCGCTGAAAAGATTTTTTATCTCTGCCATTGAAAAAGCAACAGATGCAGCAAAAATATCAATAAGTCCTATATCATAATCCGCCGGAGTTACTCCGTAATAATCATTGTAATGGCCGAGAGGCGCCCATGTACAATCATTACAGTACGTCCACACGGTTTCAACAAGATTATTGTAATATTCCTCATTATCCGGATATATTAAAGAAAGAAGTGCCGAGGACTGAAGCTGACCAAGTCTTCTGAAATACGTGCCGTGATCGTCTAACGAAAACACCTCCGCCGCGGTCATTACTCTCGGTGGCAATTCGAACGAAGCATCATATTTAGCTTTTATTTCCTTACGGTGCCGCGCAAAGTCAGGACTTGTACGCACATTCTCCCACAATTTTTCGTTTTTCGCAAAATCAAGCATATAAATTCTCCTTCTTGCTTGCGTGTATATATATAATATAATATCATATTTTTTATTATTTTTCAATAGAGGTTATGAATAAAATCGTTTTTTTGACAAATTCAACGTATCGTTCTCATATATTGCTTGAATTATTTTCATTTTTTGAATAAAAAAAGAATTTCTACAAACAATAAGATAGCAATTTATGATAAAAGGAGAATTTAAAATGAAGGCTACGGGAATTGTCAGACGAATTGACGATTTAGGTAGAGTTGTTATACCAAAAGAAATAAGGCGCACTATGCGTATACGTGAAGGTGACCCTCTTGAAATATATACAGACAGAGACGGCGAGGTAATATTTAAAAAATATTCACCTATTGGCGAGCTTTCCGCTTTTGCTTCCCAATATGCCGAAACACTGAATAAAACCTGTCAAATGTCCGTTATTGTTTCTGACCGAGACACTATCGTTGCTTGCGCAGGAGTCTCAAAAAAAGAATATCTTGACAAAAAGCTTTCGGATGATTTTGAAGCAGTTATAGATTCTCGCGTATTATATTCTCACAAGGTTGGAGCACAAGCGATAAATGCTGTAGACACAACGCCTCACGTTGTTAAATACGCTATGCCCATAATAACCGAGGGCGATATTATAGGATGTATTGCTTCTCTTAGCTCAATTGACGAGGCGCAAACGGAAAACCCAACAGAAGCTAAGCTGATACAAACGGCGGCTTCCTTTTTAGGCAGACAATTTGAAGGTTAATAAAAAAAGAGATTTGCAGTTGCAAATCTCTTTTTTCTTGATTTTTATTAAAATCTATGATAAACTGAAATAGTCAAGAATTCCGTTATATATTCCCCGTGCAAAAAGTGACGGATTGTTTGCCATTAAATTTGCATCATTCGGATTAGAAATAAATCCAAGCTCAATAAGAACCGCCGGCATATTTGTCTTTCTCAATACATAAAGTCCGGGGCGTACCTTTACCCCGCGATTATTAAGTCCGGTCGCTTCATTCAGTCCGACCAAAATATCCTCTCCAAGCTCAGCTGCCGCTGACGGTACAGAATAAACAAGAGCCTCGCTTCCGCTAATCGATGAGCTTGATGCTGCGTTTGCGTGAATACTTATGAAATAGTCTGCGCCCCACGAGTTAGCATCATCTACGCGCGCTCTTAAGCTTCCTGCGTTAGACGTTCCAAGCTGTGTATCGGGTGTAGGTCTTGAGACTCTGACTTCAAAGTTGCCGTTGTTTCTCAAAAGCGATGCAAGACTTTGACCAACGGCGTATGTTATATCCTGCTCGGTATATCCGTTTCCCTCTGCGCCCGTATTAGGGCTTCTCGGATTATGTCCTTGATCAATATATATTTTTATTGCCATAGCTTCCCCCTATAAAACGTTTTCAATATATTTTATGCTTTATTTTTTATGAGGTTACAATGAAGAATTTCAAAACTATACAACATCTTCTTAGCCACGCAAGAAAGGCTATCGAAGAATACGATATGATAAACGACGGCGATAAAATAGCTGTCGGAGTATCCGGCGGAAAGGACTCTCTTTCACTGCTTTGCGCTCTCGCCTCTATGCGAAGATTTTTAAAGCAAAGCTTCTCTATCGTCGCCGTAACAATAGATATGGGCTTTGAAAACGCCGATTTTTCTGAAATATCGCGCTTATGCAACGATATTGATGTTGAATATCATATTGTTCCGACTCAAATATACGAAATTATTTTTAATGTAAGAAAAGAAAAAAATCCTTGCTCTCTTTGTGCAAGAATGAGACGCGGAGCTCTTCACGATGCTGCAAAGGAATTCGGATGTAATAAAATAGCTCTTGGACATCATTTTGATGATATTGTAGAAACCTTTATGCTTAATCTGTTTTTTGAGGGCAGAATAGGCTGCTTTAGCCCTGTAACGTATCTTTCAAGAAAAGATCTTACACTTATCCGTCCTTTTATTTATGCAAGAGAAAAAGAAATCGCTTATTTTTCGTCAAAGGAAAATTTGCCCGTATATAAAAGTCCTTGTCCTGCCGACGGACACACAGAACGAGCAAAAATGAAGGAGTTTTTAAAGCCCTTTGATATTGAACACCCGGGACTGTATCACAGAATATTAGGCGCTATACAGCGTTCAGAGGTTGATGGCTTTCACGAGGACAGAATAGATAACGAGGAAAAGAAAAGACGAAATGAGCTTTAAAAAGCTTTAGCGTTAATAATTTTATTTGAAAATAAAAACAGGAATTTTACCCAAATTCCTGTTTTTTATTTAATCTTTATTTGATTTTGAACGCTTTATGGCTATCGTTACAGTATCCGAAAGATCATCTGACGGAGTGTTTTTTGATGCCTTTTTTATAGCAATCGGAGATTGCTCCCAATAAAGCTTTCTGCGATATTTTCTTCGTACCGCAATAAAGACTATAAATGCAATTATAGCTATTGCTATTACAGCACTTATTATATATATAGTGCCATTAAAGGAGGACGATTCTACCTTAAGAGTTTCCCAGTTTGAATTCAATGTTGCAAGATTCTTGCTCGAAAGATTTCTGTAAGCATAGGTATTGAAAAGCTCGTCAATATTATTCTCTATCGGCGCGTATATTATTTCCTCATCTCCATCCAAGGTTTCAAGATAGCTTGAATTTGTATAAACCATTCTATTAGGAGATGCATAATAAATATACTCTGCGTTTGCAATAGCCGGAGAGCCATAATTTTCATCAACGGAAAGCATAAAATCTATATATGCTATAGCGTGAGCCTTCTGTTCCTCGGAAACGTCTGCGGGAATACACATAGCATCTGCAAAAACATTGGTAACTGTTTCTCCTTCTTCGTTTTGAGGATAATAAAATCCAAGATTTATATTTCGATCCTCTGCCTGATAAATCATAGATAGCGCATCTCCCGCATAGTACGGAGCAATCCACGCCTCTCCTGATTCCATTTTGTTAAATACCTCATCCATAACATAGCTTTGCACGATAGGCTTTTGCTTTATAAGCTCGTTAAGCACATCCTGCCACTGCTCCGCGGTAGGATCGTTTACGTTTACTCCAAGCTTATACATAGCGGTTCCAAATGCATCTCTCGCATTATTGAACTGAAGTATTTTTCCTTTATATTTTTCATTCCAAAGGAGATCCCATCCACCAATATCCTCCTCGGATACGTGATCGGCATTATATATAATTCCAACAACTCCATATGTATACATTACGGAATACACATCTTCTCCATTATCGTAAAATGGCTTTTGGAATATTTCAGTCTCTTCCTTAGTCATAGTTTCACCATCGCTTGGCTCTCTGAGAAGATAATCATAATTTTTTATAACATTCGTTATTTCTTCTCTTGACGCGATAGGCTGAATGAGTCCCTCGGCTATAAGACGCTCTATCATATAATCGGACGGTACAATGACATCGTATCCTCCGGCACCGGCTTTAAGCTTAGCATAAAGATCCTCGTTGCTTGCGTAGGTTGTATAATTTACTTTTACTTTGATTTTTCTGCCCTTTTGCTCGGAAAGATATTTTGAATAATATTTTTCAAACTCCTTATTAACATCAACCGATGCGACTCCGTCCTCGTCCTCGCCTCCATCGGAGATATATTCTCCCCAATTATATACGTTCACAGTAACCACCTCTGTAAAGGACGTTCCTATAAACAATCCGAGTGTAGTAGCTGCTATAACGGAAAATGTAGATATTATAGCTATTTTTCTTCTTTTTTTCTGCTTAAGAGTAAGAGTTTTCTTTTCTTTATCTCCCGAGATGTTAGAAAGCAAAAGAAGGATCATTATAACAACGAATATCAATGTAGAAAGTGCGTACATATCAGGTGTAACGCGCTTTTTTGTCATTGAATAAATTCTTATCGGCAAAGTTTCAAATCCGCTTCCGACAGTAAAATAACTTATTATAAAGTCATCGAGGGAAAGCGTGAACGCCATTATAAAACCAGAAATTATTCCGGGCAATATTTGAGGGAGCTCTACCTTTAAAAAGGATTGCATAGGCGTGCAACCAAGGTCAAGTGCAGCCTCCGGCAAATGCTTGTCCATTTGCTTGAATTTCGGCATTACCGAAAGGATAACATACGGCAGATTGAATGTAACGTGTGCGATAAGCACCGTTCCAAATCCCAAAACTGTTTTTGAATTTATAATTCCGCCAACAAACACGAACAAAAGCATCATTGATATACCGGTAACTATTTCCGGATTCATCATAGGAACGTTTGTTACAGCTGTTATTCCGCCTTTTAGATGCCTATTTTTCATTTTGTTTATGCCATACGCCGCCAATGTACCTATGACAGTGGCTATTATTGACGACAACACGGCTAATATAAGAGTATTCTTCAAAGCATTCATCGTTGCGGCATCACTGAACAGCTCTCTGTACCATCTTAATGAAAAACCGTCAAATCTACCTGTACTGCTCGATGAATTGAAGGAAAACAGTATAAGAACCGCAATCGGCATATACAAAAATATAAATACTAAGACTGTATATATATTGCTTGCTGCTTTTCTTTTCATATAATTACACCTCCGTCATCGTCGGCGTATTTATTCATAATCGTCATACTGATTATTATAAGTATCATAAGAATAAACGACATAGCCGCACCAAGATTATAATTATATGCAGTTTGGAACTGACGCTCTATCGTATCTCCGATGAGGTCAAAGTTTCCACCACCAAGCTTTTGAGAAATATAAAATGTGCTTATTGATGGCACAAACACCATAGTTATTCCCGAAATTATTCCCGGAATACTAAGCGGAAATACCACCTTTGTTATAACTTGAAAATGGTTACATCCAAGATCGGACGCAGCCTCCATAAGTCTTGTATCTATTTTAGAAAGAACAGAGTGTATCGGAAGTATCATATACGGTAAAAAGTTATATACCATGCCGAGAATGACCGCACCCTCTGTATTTATCATATGTATAGGACCAAGTCCTAAAAGTTTAAGAACGGTATTTATGATTCCCGAATCCTCCAAAAGAGCCATCCACGAATATGTTCTTATAAGAAAATTCATCCACATAGGAAGCATAACAAGCATAATAAGTATTTTTTGTGTTTTCGGTGATGCCTTGGTTATGAAATATGCTATAGGATATGCTATGATCAAGCATATTATAGTTGCTAAAAACGCAAAGCATAAGGAACGCAAAAATATTTCAAGATAGCTTGGCTGTGCAAGATTCTTTATATTTTCCATAGTAAATGAGCCTTCGGAATCGGTAAAAGCATAATAAATAACAAAGATAAGCGGAGCGATTATAAATAACACCGACCAAACGATGTGTGGGGCTGCCGCCGCCCTTTGAAGCAAGGACTTTTTGTTGTTCATTCTCTTTCCTCTTCCTCCTCGGTGATGTCGGAAAGATGCTCGAGCTCGTCACTAAACGACGAATAATCACCGAACATATCCGAAAATTCGGACTTTTTCATAATATGTATAGCATCCGGCTCTATATAAAGACCTATCTTTTGAGACGGGGCTACATAATCCGTTGACTGTATCATCCATTTGAAATTGTTTATAGTTACGATTGTTTCGTAATGAACGCCTTTAAACGTTACGGAATCAACTATTCCGCAAAGCATTCCCTTTTCAGGCTCGACAACATCTACGTCCTCGGGACGAACGACTGCGTCGATTGCTTCGTTTTTTGCGAAGCCTTTATCAAGACAATTAAATTCATGTCCTGAAAATTTAACTCTATAATCATCAAGCATAACTCCGTCAATTATATTACTCTCCCCGATAAAATCAGCAACAAATGCGTTTTCGGGCTCGTTATAAATATCTGTCGGAGTGCCTATTTGTTGTATTTTTCCGTTCGCCATAACGACAACGGTATCGGACATACTAAGCGCTTCTTCCTGATCGTGAGTAACGTAAATAAACGTGATGCCTGTTTTTCTCTGAATATTTTTAAGCTCGTTTTGCATATCCTTACGAAGCTTAAGGTCAAGTGCTCCTAAGGGCTCATCAAGCAGCAAAACTCTTGGTTTATTTATAAGTGCTCTTGCGATAGCAACTCTTTGCTGCTGTCCACCTGACAAAAGATTGACATCTCTTTTTTCAAAGCCCTTTAAATTAACCATAGCGAGCATTTCCTCTACTCGCTCATATATTTCTTCTTCTGATACCTTGTTCAATCGAAGAGCAAAAGCTATGTTCTCATAGACATTAAGATGCGGAAATAACGCATATTTTTGGAATACGGTATTTACGGATCTTTTATAAGGCGGAACATTATTTATTTTGACACCGTCAAACATAACGTCACCGTTGTCCGGAGTAACAAATCCTGCGATTATACGCAGAGTAGTTGTTTTTCCGCAGCCGGAAGGGCCGAGCAATGTAATAAATTCCTTTTCATATACATCGAGATCTATATTATCAAGAATAACCTCGCCATCAAAGGATTTAGCTACGCTTTTAAGCTCAATGATCTTTTTTTCGTTCATTTCTATCCCCGTTCTTTCGTAGATTGATTTACTCGACGAAAATCTTCTTTTCTCGGCGAAATACGTAAATCAATAGAATTATAGCAGATAGGGGGGCTTTCTGCAATAGTTTTATAAAAAAAGTTAAGATTTTTAATTATTTTTTATATTATGAAAAGCATAGCTCTACTAAAAGAAATACCGAAATAAACAAAAATGAAATATTTGAATCAAACATAAGCTGCAGATAAACAGCGCACAGCCACATAACAAAAACAAAAACGAACGATAATCTTTTACAAAGCCTTTCCGCCCTTGCTTCATCTAAAAAGCTTTTCGCTATGCATTTCATTATTCCTCCGCCATCAAGTGTTGCTACAGGATACAAATTCATCAATGCTAATGAAAAATTACATAAAATAAAGAAAGTAAGCCCCTCATTTTCCCGAAGTGGCAACGCTATAACTGAAATTGCCGTTAAAAGATTAAATATTATTCCTCCGGCGCAAACGAAAAATTCTTTCCTGTAAGAAATACGAGAGCAATCATAATGCAGGCAAAGTCTAAAGCCGCCAACACTCATTCTCTGCGCTCTTGCTCCTGTAAGCTTAACAAAAGCCAAGTGGCCTGTCTCGTGTATCAAATAGCATAATATCAAAATTATTGGATGAGGCGAGGATGAAACACTCATCATAGTAATAAAAACGGCTAAAAAGCCTGCTATATCACCGAGCTTCACTTTCAATCTCCGTTTCCTCAATATTTGGCTTATCAAGGCCTATGATCTCGTCAAAATTTCCATCAAAAAAAGCCTCTGCTTCTATATCATCAACACCTTCTTCTAATTTTAAAAATATTTCTTCAAATATAAAAAAGAACGATACAAATGAAATCAAAAGCACACTCAAAAATATAGGTATCGCTATTTTAAAGCCTCCTTCTTTCTTTTTTTCAAGATTTTGCAATTTACTAATTTCAAATCTCACAAGCGCCTCCGAGAGTTGTTATTGATGCTATATTTATATTGATTTTTGCAAACTTCTATGATAAAATATCCTTGAAGATTTTGAAAAGAGGTTTAAAATGAACAATCAACCTATCGCTGATAAATTAAGACCGGATTCCTTTGATGATATTGCCGGGCAGGAGCATTTGGTTTCCGAGCGCGGAGTCATTCGCAGAATGGTAAGCTCGGGTAAAATATCCAATATGATCTTTTTTGGTCCTCCCGGTACAGGAAAAACAACAGTTGCAAATATTATAGCTAAAAATTCGGGAATGCAGTTATACCGCCTTAATGCCACTACGGCTTCTCTTTCGGATGTCAAAGAGGTTATAGCTCAATCCTCCTCCGTATTTTCATCAAACGGAACTCTTTTGTATTTAGATGAAATTCAATATTTCAACAAAAAACAGCAGCAATCCTTACTCGAATACATAGAGGACGGGCGCGTTACTCTCATCGCTTCGACGACTGAAAATCCGTATTTTTATATTTACGATGCGTTACTTTCAAGATGCTCTCTATTTGAATTCAAGCCCGTTAGCGCAAAGCAGATTATACCTGTTTTAAGACATGCTTGCTCGTATCTCAATCAAGAGAGCGGATCTTCCAAAGTAGCAGATGATGATGCGCTTGAATTTCTGGCATCCTGCGCAGGCGGTGATGTAAGGCACGCACTTACACTTTTAGAGGCTGCTTATTACGCATCGGACTCTAACATTTCGCTTGAAAATGCAAAGGAATTTATTCCTTCCGTATCGGCAGGTGCGTTTGACAGAGATAGCGATGTACACTACAATCTTTTATCTGCTCTGCAAAAATCAATTCGCGGCTCTGATCCCAATGCGGCTGTATTTTATCTTGCTAAGCTTTTGGAAGGCGGCGATATCATATCCGCTTGCAGACGCTTACAGGTTATCGCCTCAGAGGATATCGGTCTTGCATATCCTCAGGCAGCACAAATCACTTATGCTTTGTGCTGCAGCGCCAAGGAGCTTGGGCTTCCCGAGGCAAGAATTCCGCTTGCGAGCTGCGCCATCATGCTTGCAACCGCGCCCAAATCCAACACTGCCTATAAAGCAATAAACAAGGCTGTAGACGATATTCACAACGGTAAAGGCGTGAATGTTCCTCCTCACCTTCAGGCGCCGTTATTTAAAGGATACAAATATCCGCACGATTATCCAAATGATTATGTTTATCAGCAGTATTTACCTAACGATATAAAAAATGTTCAATATTATGAATACGGCGAAAACAAGACAGAGCAAGCCGCAAAATCATATTGGGAGAAAATCAAAAAATAATTTTATTTAAAAAAGTAAAAACGGAGCTTTTCACAAGCTCCGTTTTTGCTGTTAATTGTTATAGTATTCCTTTACAAAGCGGACGGTATCCATAGCATCCTTGGCATATTTGTCGGCATTTATCATTTTAGCGTATTCCGGCGTCAAAACAGCTCCGCCAACCACGATTTTTATATCTCCGTCATATTCCTTCAAAAGCTTTATAGTTTCCTCCATAGAAGGAATAGTTGTAGTCATAAGAGCTGAAAGTCCAACGAGCTTTATCCCGCTATTTTTCACGTATTCAAGTATTTTTTCGGGCGGAACATCCTTGCCAAGATCCGTTACCCTGTATCCGTAATTCTGCAAAATAACCTTCACGATATTTTTTCCTATATCGTGAACATCCCCCTTTACAGTTGCCATTATTATATCGCCCTTATTAGATTCTTGCGCAGATATTTTCTCCTTCACTACGTCAAAAGCGATATTTGCTGTTTCGGCGCTCATAAGAAGCTGAGGAAGAAAAGATATTCCCTTTTCATAATTTTCTCCGACAATATCAAGCGCGGGAATTATATAATTATTTACGATTTCGAGGGGGGGAGTGTTTGTTATAAGAAGTCTTGCAGCATCACGGGCTTCCTTTTTAAGTCCCTTCAAAATAGCCTTTTCAAGAGTCATTTTTTCCTCAATTTCAGACACCTCTGCGCCTGTTTTTTCAGAAGCAAAGGCTATATATTCCTCGCAAACCTCGTCTATACCTAAAAGTGCATTATACGAGCGATAAGCCTTCATCATTTCTTCCGAATACGGATTCATAATAACTGCATCAAGACCGTTTTGAAGCGCCAATGTGAAAAATGTAGAATTTATAAAATCTCTTTTCGGAAGTCCAAATGATACATTGGAAATTCCAAGAGAGGTTTTTACTCCCAAGCCGCTTTTTATCAATTTTATAGCATCCAGCGTAACACTCGGAGCATTTTTGTCAGAGCTTACGGTAAGGCAAAGCGGATCTACAATTATATCTTTTCTATCTATACCCTCTTTTTCCGCTCTTATTACAATTTTTTCGGCTATATCATATCTACCCTTAGCAGTTGTGGGAATTCCGTTTTCATCAAGGGTCAATGCGATGAGTGCACCGCCGTATTTTTTTACAAGCGGGAAAACTTTTCTCATGCTTTCTTCCTTGCCGTTTACCGAATTTACAAGAGGCTTTCCATTATATATACGCATAGCTCTTTCAAGAGCAACTGTATCAGATGTATCAATTTGTAATGGTAAAGATGTTACAGACTGTATCTCCTTTATTGCTCTTTCCAAAAACTCAGGCTCATTTATTTCAGGAAGCCCAACATTGACATCTAACATATCAGCATTTTTTTCTTCCTGACCTATCGCTTCAGAAATAAGATAATCCATATTATTTTCGCGAAGCGCAGCTTTTAGCTTAGGCTTGCCCGTTGGATTTATTCTTTCGCCTATCAAAACAGCTTTTTTATCAAAAACACAGCATTTTGAATACGAAGACACTGCAGTTATTGATTTTTTTATTACTTTCTTTGGTCTTTCGTTTTTGAGTGCCGACACTACTTTTGATATATGCTCCGGAGTGGTTCCGCAGCATCCGCCAAGAATTCTTGCGCCCATTTGAGCTATCTCAAGCATATTTGCAAGAAAAATATCAGGGGTAGAATCAAAGTGTGTTTTTCCATTATTTATTATCGGCATACCCGCATTTGGATTGACTATTACGGGAATTGACGAAAAAGAAACAATTTCGGGAATGAATTTTTTCAGCTTATCCGCACCGAGCGAGCAATTTACTCCAAGTGCACTTACTCCTAAGCCCTCAAGCATAGCTACCATGGATTTTATATCGCAGCCCGTCATGGTCTTGCCGTTTTCATCAAGAACGAAGGTTGCGAATATAGGAAGCTTGGAATTTTCCTTAGCCGCTATTATCGCTGCTTTAAGCTCATACGGATCATTCATGGTTTCGATTATTATAAGATCTGCTCCAGCTGATGCTCCCGCCCTTATCGGTACTGAAAACGCTTTTACAGCATCTTCAAAATCAAGATCTCCAAGAGGCTTCAAAAGCTTTCCTGTCGGTCCTATATCAAGTGCGACGTATTGCTCGGAAGCGTATACGGCTTTTTTAGCGTTTTCTACTCCCTTTGCGACTATTTCACATACATCATCCATTTTCAAAGGATTTGCGCCGAACGTGTTACTTGTAACAACATTTGCGCCTGCTTTAAAATAAGCTTTGTGTATTTCTGTTATTATTTCAGAATGAGTAATATTCCAGCTTTCAGGCAGCTCTCCGGGGAGTAATCCCTTCTCCTGCAAAAGCGTGCCCATAGCTCCGTCGAAAAACAAAAAATCTCTCTCAAGCTTTTTTAGTACGTCCATCTCTTTTCTTCACTCCTATGATAGCGCTTACCGATTTAGTCGGTATCATCATACACGAATCCGTAAGCGTAACTCCTATTCTTCTCGCAGTATCAAGATTTTGAATAATATCTCTTTGACAGGTTATATCAAGATCTCCGTATCCGGGAGAAAAACGTTTTTTTGATTTTATTCTTTTTGTCAAAAGCGCTTCTATATAATCGCAAAAGGCTTCTATAAGAAAAAGTGCTACTGTATCGCAAATAAGTGCCTTTGTTTGCAAAACCTTAGAATATCTTTCTATTATTCTGTCAATTTCTATTCCCAAGGTAGCAACAAATACAAACGCCTTATTACAATCAGCAAGATTTACACGCAAATTACAGCTTTTCAGCCTCATATACCCAAAATCTATTATATTTTCATCCTTATTGATATCAATATTACCAACAGTATATACAGCGCGCAACGATGCGTTATCGTATACTGTATTTATACATTCCCTTATAAGCTGCTGCATGGATTCATCGGGATTTGATATTTTTAGTCTACGAAGCAAAGCAGTTGTGTTTATTTTTATATCGTGTGAATTTGCGTGTATTATATAGAGGTCGTTCATTTAATTATCTCCGAAATATTCTCCTGAATCCTTCTCGCCACAAATTCCTTATTCATTGAATATACGTGAACTGCGTTTATTCCGTTAGCGAAAAGATCTATTATTTGATCTGTTGCGTATGCTATTCCCGCTTGACACATAGCATCGGGAGTTGATGCATATCTGTCTACTATCGCTTTAAAGCGCTGCGGTAAATATGTACCAGAAAGCGCGCAAATTCGCTTTATTTGCTTTGCGTTAGTAACAGGCATTATTCCGGCTACTATCGGAACTGTTATTCCCGCTTCTCTTATTTTGTACATATAGTTGTAAAGTATGTTATTATCAAAAAACATTTGAGTGGTAAGGAAGGAGCATCCTGCATCGACCTTAAGCTTAAGATTTTTTATATCGTCTGCTTGAGATACGGACTCGGGGTGTCCCTCAGGATAGCACGCACCGCCTATGCAAAAATCTCCGAATGCTTTTATATCATAAACAAGCTCGTTTGCGTGCTTATAGTCAAACTGTATTTTATCCTTATTCTCCTCGGTTATATCACCTCGCAAGGCTAAAATATTCTCTATTCCCACATCCTTGAGAGCCTTTAATCTATGCTGAATATCATCCTTTGTGGAATTCACGCAGGTAAGATGGGCTATTGGAGTTACTCCCATATTTTTTATGTTTTGGGCCACCGAAACCGTAAATTCACTGGTGCCTCCGCTTGCACCGTAAGTAACACTCATAAAAGAAGGATTTAACTTTGCTATATCCTCTGTGGCTTTTTTTACGCTGTCAAAAGTATCACTTGTCTTAGGAGGGAAAACCTCGAAAGAAAGCGAAGGCTTTTCCGAACTTATAATATCTATTATTTTCATATATTCTCCTAAAAATTTCAATATTAAATACTATTTTAGCATATTTAATGTATTTTTTCAATAAATTTTAACAAAAAACACGGGCATAGCCGCGTTTTTTATTGTAAAAAATCTATTTAAATGAACATTTATTATTAAGCTTCAAGTGCTTTGAATATTTCTTTATAAAGTTCAAAGAAAAATTCATCTGTTTTGGGATATTTTTTAAACGTTATATTCATTTTTGCTACGCGCTCTATAAGAGCTAAAGTTGCTTCTCTTCCTATTTTGCTTTCTGTTAGCTTTAAAAGTCGCGCATCCTCTATGGCGTTTTTAAACACCTTGAATCTAAACGACGGAATCGCTCCATCCTTGTACGGATATACGCAAAATGAATCGCCTGACGGAAACGCTTTTCCTGCATCCGTTATCTTATAAGGATCTATTTTTTCTATTGAATGACGCGTATTGTAAAAATTATATCCCCAATGCAAAAAGCCTTTCATGGCGTGCTTATAAAGCTGAACGCCTAATATTCTGTTTCGATGTGATGGCATTGAGAAAAATCTGTTAGCAACATCAACGGTTTCCGCACAGCAATAATAGCACCAGATATCCTTCGCTCCGTTTTCTATAAATGTTTCAACATGATTTGTTGAAACGACCGGTGTCTTTACTGTTTTTTGCTCATAAAATTCATAATTTGAAAGAGCATCTATCTGTTTGCAGCCTTCTATAAGCGGTGTAAGGATTTTTGATGCATTTTTATAGTTTTCAAGATGCTCATAGGATGGTTCGTCAGATATATGAAAATATATATTGCTTTTCTCTATTCCGCACTCCTCAAATGTTTTTATTATCTGTGGGATCAATGCCTGCAAAAACGATGTGTATTCCTCAGATGTAGCATCGGTTTCCCAGCCGAATATCTTTTTATATTCTCCGTCTACCATCGCCATCACCTTTGGAGCAAATCTTGCGCCCCACTGCGTAAACATATGGTTTATTTCGTAATATTCAACTCCGCACCTCTTACATATATCTATAAATGTCTTGAGCTTTGAAAAATCAAATTCATATTTTCCGTTTTCGTATGTAATATCAACTAACTGAACAGTAGTACGCTCTCCGCCTACAGCAGTGTCGAGCGGCGGGGTCAAAACTGGGACTAAAATCATATTTACGGCGTGGGATGTAGCTGTTTTTATATAATTTTCAATAAGATCAAAGTGTTCCTTCGAGAACACCTCGACTTTGTGAAAATCCGATATGCAATCGCTATGAAACCATTCTGTCACCGCTATATCTTGCTTCGGCAAAATATAATTATGTACTGTAAGATCAAATTTAAGAGTACGTATTTTTTTACCGTTATCGTAAATCATAAACGCTACGGGATATTCTCCGGCTTCAAAATCCTTAGGTATCTCTATTGAAATGAAAAGAGTTTGCCATTTTTGATTGGCGGTTATTTTGTTTTCTTCAAGCGGAAAAATAGGATCTCCAAACATACCCGCCTCTGTGCGAAGATAATTATCGTCACGTCTGCCGTACGAGGGCAGCTCGCTCGGTACATAGCCTATAATCCCTACTTTTACGTTTTTGCCAAAGGAGGATTCTATTTCAAAAGTATAAGTCTTTTTTTCGCCTCTGAATGCTATCTGGAAGCAAAACTCCTGACCCTTGAGTGTATCTGCTTTATATAAAGCTTTTCCGTATATTTTATCCTCAAATACGTTTGCAAGAGAGGATAGCTTTCTTACTTCTAAGATTTTCATAAAACACCTCGTATAATTTTATTTACAATTTTATTGTATCATATTTACATTCACAATACAATAAAAGCACACAAAATTTTTGTGTGCTTTTTTGTTTATTCAAATTCAACGACATCGGTCCATTTATGAAGCAGCGCTGCTTCTTCTGGTATATTTTTTACAGATTGAGATGCTGCAACAATAGGAAGCCATTTTTGAACATACGATTTTGATGTACCTGATCTTTCGCAGAACATATCAAGATATTTTTCCGCAAGCGCTTCCTTTCCGTCAAGACAAAAAAGAAGATATGTTCTTGCAATATCAGCAGAGGCGTTTCCCTGAGTAGCATGAGCCCAGTCGATTATATATGCTTCATTATTCTCTGTTATAACTACATTTGATGGATTGAAATCGCCGTGACAGATTTTTTCGTGCTTAGGCATTGATGCAAGACGCATATGAAGATCGTATTTTACAGTATCGCTAAGAGATGATATTGAAATCTTTGCACGCATTTTATCCTTAAGTTTTTTAAGACCGGGCGCTCTCTTTGCGTGAACAGACATTTGAAGCGATAAAAACAGATCCAGATATTCATCTTGTCTTTCGGGATATTTAGCCATAAGAACATCAAGAGTTTCTCCAACTATATATTCATATATTATAGTCATTTTGCCCTCTCGCGTAGTAACCTCAAGCATTTTTGGAACCTTGAGTCCTGTTTCCTC
This sequence comes from Clostridia bacterium, assembly GCA_017623355.1. Classification (GTDB taxonomy): domain Bacteria; phylum Bacillota; class Clostridia; order Oscillospirales; family CAG-272; genus RGIG2000. The sequence goes on along the minus strand of JAGAPG010000002.1, from coordinate 11,347 downwards.
TATAAGAGCATGTGTAAGAGCTTGTGAAAGGACATCAACCTTTGAATCCTCGTCATATATCTTTACCGTTTTATTACCGTCGCGGTAAATCGTCTTTGCTTTTCTTGTTGCTATTATATTTTCAAGCTTCATAATGCCCTCCTATACCTTTTCGTTCGTTCCGTAATATGCGTTGAGATACATTTGCTTCATTTCACTCATAAGAGGATATCTCGGGTTCGCTCCTGTACATTGGTCATCAAAGGCTTGCTCTACCATGTCGTCAAGACGGCTTAAAAATTCCTGCTCGTCAACACCGTAATCCTTAATAGACGATTTTATTCCTATCTTTTCTTTAAGGGCGTTTATGTGAGTTATGAGAGCTTCAAGCTTATCCTCGTCGCTCTTTCCCTTAAGTCCGAGATAATCGGCTATCTCAGCATATCTTGCAAGTGTGTGAGGGTGATCGTATTGTGAAAACGTTCCCATCTTTGTAGGCGCTTCCTCAGCATTGAATCTTATTACCTCATTTATCATAAGAGCATTTGCTACACCGTGAGGTAAATGATAAAATGATCCAAGTTTATGAGCCATAGAATGGCATATTCCAAGGAATGCGTTTGCGAAAGCCATTCCTGCCATTGTTGCGGCATTTGCCATCTTTTCTCGAGCGATAACATCATTTTGTCCGTTATCGTATGCCTTAGGAAGATATTCAAATATCATTTTAAGAGCTCTAAGCGCAAGTCCGTCTGTATAATCGGTCGCCATTATCGAAGCATACGCTTCAAGGGCGTGAGTTACTGCATCAATACCTGATGCGGCTGTAAGCCCCTTAGGTGCGCTCATATGAAAATCAGTATCTACGATTGCCATATTAGGAAGAAGCTCGTAATCAGCTAAGGGATATTTTACTCCGCTTTGCTCATCAGTGATAACCGCGAAGGGAGTCACCTCGCTTCCTGTACCTGCCGATGTGGGAATAGCAATAAAATAAGCCTTTTCGCCCATTTTTGGGAAAGGATATACTCTTTTGCGAATATCCATAAATCGCATAGCCATATCCATAAAATCAACCTCCGGATGCTCGTAAAGCACCCACATTATCTTGGCTGCATCCATAGCACTTCCTCCGCCAAGCGCAATTATAACATCAGGCAAGAAGGATAACATCTGCTTTGCGCCTTCCTTTGCGCATGCAAGTGTAGGATCAGGCTCTACATCGTGGAAGGTTGAATACTGAATTCCCATTTCGGTAAGCTTATCTGTAATCGGCTTGATATATCCGTTTTCAAATAAGAATTTGTCCGTCACTATAAATGCTTTTTTCTTATTCATAACGCTTTTAAGCTCGTCAAGAGCAACGCCAAGACAACCCTTTTTTATATATACCTTTTCAGGAACTCTGAACCAAAGCATATTTTCCCTCCTTATTGCAACGATTTTTGTATTAAGAAGATGTTTTACTCCTACATTTTCAGATGTAGAGTTTCCGCCCCAAGAGCCACATCCGAGAGTAAGTGACGGTGCAAGGCAGAAGTTATAAACATCTCCCACGCCGCCGTGTGATGACGGTGTGTTGACAAGAATACGACAGGTTTTCAACGTATACTTTACCTTATCTATCTTTTCTTTTTCCGTATATTCATTAAGATATACAGACGATGTATGACCAAGTCCGCCATCCTCTATAAGATGATATGCTTTATCAAGAGCATCATCAAAGGTTTTTGCTTTATACATAGCAAGAACCGGAGAAAGCTTTTCGTGTGCAAATTCCTCACTAAGATCGACCTTATGAACCTCTCCTATGAGTATCTTGGTTTTCGGATCGACCTCAACGCCCGCAAGCTTTGCTATCGTATACGCGCTTTGTCCTACGATTTTTGCGTTAAGAGCTCCGTTTATGATTATTGTTTTTCTTACCTTTTGAGTTTCCTCTGCGGAAAGGAAGTAGCAGCCTCTCTTTTTAAATTCGTCCTTAACCTTTTTATATACAGATTCAAGAACAATAACAGATTGCTCTGATGCACATATCATACCATTATCAAAGGTTTTTGAATGAATTATTGAGTTTACCGCAAGCAATATATCCGCGCTGTCATCAATTATTGCAGGTGTGTTTCCCGCGCCGACACCGAGAGCAGGTTTACCGCTTGAATATGCAGATTTCACCATTCCCGGTCCTCCTGTTGCCAATATTATATCGGCAGTGCTCATAAGAAAATTAGTAAGCTCAAGGCTGGGCACATCTATCCAAGCGATTATGTCCTCGGGCGCTCCTGCAGCAACTGCAGCCTCAAGAACTGTCTTGGCGGCAGCTATCGTACTGTTTTTCGCTCTGGGATGTGGACTTATTATTATACCGTTTCGAGTTTTAAGAGCAAGAAGTGTTTTAAATATAGCGGTAGATGTTGGGTTAGTTGTAGGAATAACGGCTGCTATAACGCCGATCGGAGATGCGATCTTTTGATATCCGCCTGCTACATTCTCCTCAATAACTCCACACGTTTTTTCATCCTTATATTTGTTATAAACAAATTCTGCGGCAAGGTGGTTTTTTATAACCTTATCCTCTACTATTCCCATTCCCGTTTCTGAAACTGCGAGCTTTGCAAGCGGTATTCTTTCTTTATTTGCAGCAATTGCTGCTGCAGTAAATATTTTATCCACCTGCTCCTGTGTGTAGGTCGCAAACTTTTCCTGCGCTGCTCTTACTCTTTTAAAAGCATTTTCAAGAGTTTTTATATTTTCTACCTTTTGATACTCTTTCATAAAATCTCCTATAATAATTATTTCAAGAATCCGCTTACGATCTGTTCCTCTGCTTCCTGTTCGGTAAGACCGAGAGTCATAAGCTTTATAAGCTGTTCCCCTGCGATCTTTCCGATAGCAGCCTCGTGAATAAGGCTTGCATCTATACTGTTTGCTGTTATTTCCGGAATGGCGCTCACTGTCGCTTCATCCATAATAATAGCATCGCACTCGGTATGTCCTGAACATTTATTATTGCCGTTTATATTAGATTTAAATATCTGATGCGATCTATCCTTTGCAACGGAACGAGAAATCACGTTTGCTCCCGAATTTTCTCCGTTAAGATCCACTGTAAATTCTGTATTTGCAAATTGCTTGCCGTGTGTCATTATTTTTTCCTTGACAACGATCTTTGCATCATTACCGAGCTTTGCGGTTGTTACACGGTTTGTGGAGTCTATTCCCTTTATCTGTGTAGTTTCCATCTCCATATATCCGCCGTCGTCAATTTCAACAACGGTGGTAGGATTCATTACAGTTTCTCCGTTTCCGTCTCCGTCACCGTAATGTCTTTCAACGTATTTTACCTTGGCGTTTTTACCTATATGAAATGTGTGAATTCCATCATGCTGAGATGTCTGATCGCCGCAGTTATGAATACCGCATCCTGCGATAATAACGACATCAGAGTTCTCGCCAATATAAAAGTCGTTGTAAACAATCTCTCTAAGTCCAGTTTCACTTATTATAACGGGAATATGAACGCTTTCATTAACAGTACCCGGCTTTATTATTATATCTATGCCACTTTTATCGGTCTTTGATACAATATCAATATTCTTTGTTGTATTACGGGAATCTAACATTCCGTTTGCTCTTATATTGTACGCCCCTTCGGGAGTTGAATGAAGGTCGGCGATCTGCATAAGTAAATTCTTTTTTATAATGTCCATAATTCAACCTCACTCATTATCCGTAAGCACCTTGCACGGCGACATATTTCTGCCAAGAAGCTCAGGTAATATCTCTGATTTTTTTCCGTACTGCTTTATTCTTCCGTTTGCCACCACAACAACCTTATCTGCAATATCAAGAATTCTTTCCTGATGAGATATAATTATTATAGAGCCGTTTGTCTTTTTATACATTTTTTGAAATACCTGTATAAGATTGTTAAAGCTCCAAAGATCAATTCCTGCCTCGGGCTCATCAAATACCGAGAGCTTTGTTCCTCTTGCCATTATCATAGCAATTTCTATTCTTTTAAGCTCTCCACCGGAAAGAGATGCGTTGACCTCTCTATCTATATAATCTCTTGCACAAAGTCCAACCTCGGAAAGATATGTGCAAGCATCAGAAACATTTATTTTTTTGCCTGCGGCTAAGGTTATAAGGTCCTTTACCGTAAGACCTTTAAATCTAACGGGTTGCTGAAACGCAAAGCTTATTCCAAGCTTTGCTCTGTCAGTAATAGACATATTAGTTATATCCATCCCGTCAAAATATATTTTTCCCGATGTTGGCTGATAAATTCCTGCTATTATTTTTGCAAGAGTTGATTTCCCGCCGCCATTCGGTCCTGTTATTGCTACAAATCTATCATCTATCTCGATAGATACGTCTTTAAGTATTTCTTTTTTTGTCGAATCTTCTGTTTCAACTTCAAAAGAAACATTTTCAAGCTTAAGCATAAATCCTCCTTTTCGCATCCGCGATTTTTCAATATATAACATATTTTTATAATCATAATAATATTATTCATATTATTGTATCATATTTTTTATTATATGTGAAGATATTTTGTGATTTTTCTTATTACATTTTGTCATTTATTTTTGTTTTGAGAAAGAAAAAATCCGCTGATTTCTCAGCGGACATTTTCACAAATTATTTCGCGTAAACGCTTACACATTTCTTATCCTTGGAGATGTGCTCGAATTTTACAACGCCATCTGCCAATGCGAAAAGTGTATCGTCAGATCCGATACCTACGTTTGTACCGGGATGAATTTTTGTTCCTCTTTGTCTAACAATGATATTGCCGGCAACAACAGATGCTCCATCTGCTTTCTTTACGCCAAGACGTTTGGATTCACTGTCACGACCGTTCTTTGTAGAACCAACACCCTTTTTGTGTGCGAAGAACTGTAAACTAAGTCTCAACATTTTATGTTCCTCCGTTAATCAATTTTACGTTTATTTATTGCCTTCGTATCTTTTCTCTACGACCTCTACATCAAGATAATCATAGTACTCATCGACAAGATCGTTGAGCTGATAAAAATACGCCATGATAAGTCCGGATATTGCATATCTTTTCTTCTCATCATTCTCGTATTCGGGCAATGCGCTACGAGATGTTACTCGAATATTCGTGGTTTCTTCGTCAATTTGGTAATCCACGTCTGCGGAATATGCAACCTCAATTGCATTTATTATAAGCATCGTCATTGAAGAAAGTGCTGAACAAACAATATCCTGTCCTTTCTCTGCAAATCCTGCATGACCCTGCTCTTCAAATCCCCAATATGAATCACCCGATTTGAAAAATACGACTTTTGTCATAATTTTTTACCGAATTAGCCTTCGATTTTTTCGATTTGGATCTTTGTATAAGGCTGTCTGTGACCGATTTTCTTTTTTTCGTTCTTCTTAGCCTTATATTTCATAACGTAAATTTTCTTTGCTTTGCCGTTACGAACAACTTTAGCTGTTACGGAAGCACCGGAAACATAAGGAGCGCCTGCTACGAAGCCGTTTTCGTTTGAAATAGCAAGAACATTTTCAAACTTAACCTCTTCTCCCTCGGCTACACCAAGCTTTTCAACGAAGATAATGTCGCCTTCGTTTACTTTGTACTGCTTTCCGCCTGTTACGATTATTGCAAACACGAAAAGCACCTCACTTTCAACTAATCTCGCTAAGCCGGGTAAGCTTACGCTGTTTTCGACCACGGCATTATGCGGCACAATGATTTTATCACAAAGTATTTGACTTGTCAATATTATTTTTAAAAAAGTTCAAATATTTTTTACAAAAAAATTATTATAATATATTGATTTTTTTATCGAATCGGTATATTATTAATACAAATTTATTTATGGGAGATGATCTTTTGAAGCACAAACATATTTTAAAGCTTACATTATGCGCTGTTTTTATGGCGCTTTCGTTTGTTTCTACTATGATTTTCATACCATTACCGATCGGTAATGTCAATTTAGGAGATGCAGCCGTTATTATCGGTGCTATAATTTTAGGCCCGATTTACGGAGCTGTCGCAGGCGGAATAGGTCCTATGCTTGCCGATCTTGCCTCGGGCTATGCGTTATATGCGCCGGCGACATTGATAATAAAAGCCTTTATGGCGCTTATGTGTGCTTTGATATACAAATTTATAGTTAAATATTTTCAAAAAGAAATGCTTAGCAAAATCATCGGTGCTGCCGTTGCCGAAATAACAATGATAATTGGATATTTTATTTATGAATGGGTATTGTATTCAAATGCTATCACAGCTTTGGCAAATGTTCCGTTCAACGCAATTCAAGGCTTTGTCGGAGCTTTCATCGGCGTTACGGTTTCGGTTCTGTTGCTCAAAAACAAAAATGTTCAAAGCATATTAAACGATCGCAAATAAAAAATGAGGCTGTTGCCTCATTTTTTTATTTTAATTGATACAGGGTCAAGAGTTTTTCGTAAAGCTCGATGGTTTTTTCTTCGTTTTCAAGGTTGAATACGGTATAAAATCCATCGTTTTTCAAAACTGCAATACAAGTTGTATTTGATTTGTGAACGCAAGAAAAATACATACCGAATTCGGCATTTCTACACGATCCCGTCATAACACCGAGGAACTCTGTTGCATTGATTTTAGTTCCGTATACAGTATCTTGATATAATTCTATCTTTACTATTTCCGATGCATTTATAGTCGTATCGAAAAACGGCGCATCTATTGTAAGCTCAGCCTTGGAAGCCGTTACTCCTACGCCAAGAAAGAACAAGCTTACAAGCAATATGGCGGTTATCAATGCCATAGCAATTGCTACGGCTATGATAATCTTCTTTTTTCTTCTCATCTAACGAGCTCCATATCAAATGCAAATTTGATTTCTTTTTCGGAAACACGATGCTTTGGATCAAGCTGAGGACCGCATGCCGCAGATCCAACTCCTGATGTTTTATAGTCTATTCTTACGTGAGTTGCGTAAGAATCTCCAATCTCGTCAGTATGCTTTGCATTATAAAGCTGATCGATTGAATATGCCGACACGTTCAAATTAAACGTTTTCTTGCCTACAAAGCGGAGAGTGTCTTCAAATTCAGCAAATTTTACATTCGCATGATTACCGTGCTCCTGAGGATATACATAGTTTACATATTCGGAGCTTGCATCGCTTGCGAAGAAATCCTCTCTTACATGGTGACACATATCAGAATAGTTTTCATACGGACCCATACCGTAATAATCAAAGCATTGAATATCCTTATCAAATGCAAATTCAAAGCCAAGGCGCGGAAGCCATTTTGTATCCTTACGCACCTCTCCTTTAAGATCAAATGATATTTTTCCATTTTCAAAGATCAAAACCTTAAGATCATAATTAAAGAAAGGAATACGGGAAACTCCGGCTGTCGCACATTTTGCAACGATAACATTATCCTTCAACTTTACACTTCTCACATTAGTAAATGGAACATTAAGATTTTCTCCCTGCCAAATGTTTTCGTTAGTCCAAAAGCAAGTCATATTTTTATCGTTATCCGTAAGTGCTCTAAATGCACCAATCTTTACAGGTGCGAAAAGAAGCTCTTTTCCATCCACTTTAATGCTATCGAAATTGCCGAGTTGTTTATTAAAGCGATACTCAAATCCTTCTCCCTTTGCATAGATATAAATGCTCTTTTCTTCGAGATTTGCAAGGGGGAGTGTCGTTTTTTCGCTTATAATCTTACAATCAATTCTTTGAGAAAGCGTAGCCAGCTCCTTGCCGTTTTTGTCTATCATAGTAACGTCGATATTTGCGCCTATTTTGCAAGATTCGGGATTTGTATCAGTATAAACAGTTGCGCTCTTTCTCGGCTCTGCATCTACAACTACTGTTTTTTCTTCAACAGTGATGCCATCTACTCTTATTTGATATTTAAAGGAGCAATCCTTAATATTTAAGAAATCGTATCTGTTTGTAATTTTAAGCTTTCCGTTTTTAAACTCAAAACGGAAGGGGGCATATGCGGCTTTCACCTCATATGTGCCTGCCTTGAACTCTCTGTTTGAGAAAACAAGACCGTCGCAACAGAAGTTTCCGTCGTGAGTAAGCTCTCCCTCAAAATCTCCACCGTATTTTTGAACTCCGTCAACCACGACTGTGTGATCACACCATTCCCAGATACATCCTCCAAGATATTGAGGGTATTTATAAGATAATTCTACGTAATCCCACACATCTCCGGGGCCGTTACCCATAGCATGTGAAAACTCACAAAGGTAAAACGGAACATCATATTTTTTATTTTGAAGTATCTCCTCAACCTCACTTGGCTTTGTATACATTCTTGAATGAACATCGCTATATTTAAGCTTTTCGGGATTACTTCCCCATGTTGCGCTTTCGGAATGAGCAAGACGCTCCTTATCGTGCTTTCTAATATAGTCTACCATAGCAGCTGTATTCTGCTCAAAGCCACATTCATTACCTACAGACCACATATATATACAAGCGTGGTTCTTATCGCGCTGGTATGCGCGCTCCATTCTGCTTATATGCTCCTTTTTCCAAGCAGGATGGGAAGCAGGCCATTCGTTATTTGTAACATCATAATTGTACTTAACATCGGGATAGCGACGAAGGAAGCCGTGTGTTTCATGGTCAGTTTCAAGCGTCACATATATTCCTATTTCATCACAGATCTCAAGGAATTTAGGATGTGGCGGATAGTGCGAGGTTCTTATTGAGTTACAGTTAATAGATTTTATAAGCTCAATATCCTTACGGAACTCCTCCTCTGTCATTGTCCAGCCTGCATTAGGCGTTGAATCGTGATGATTTATTCCCTTAATTTTTATAGGCTTACCGTTTATGAGAACCTCGTTCTTTGCAGAAACCGAAATTCTTCTTATGCCTACCTTCTGCTCTATTATTTCTCCTGCACATTCAATAACAGCAGTGTAAAGATAAGGAGTTTCGGCTGTCCAGAGCTTTGGCTCTTTCACCTCAAATCTGCACACCTTGCCTGACATTTCACCTATTTTTTGATCTTTATCATAAAGCTTTACGGTAGCCTCAGCATCCGTCTTTACGACTACGATCTTATTTTTCTGTGTTCTTATATCTATATCCTTGATATGTCCCTTTGGACGTGAAAGCATATATACATCGCGAAAGATTCCGTTAAAGCGGAAAAAGTCCTGATCCTCAAGATATGAAGCCACACTCCATTTATATACGTTTACACGGATTGTGTTAGCTCCTTTCTTTACGAATTTTGAAATATCAAATTCACTTTGAAGATGCGCACCTTGTGTAAATCCAACGTATTCTCCGTTTATATAAAGAACAGCGCACGAGCAAACACCCTCAAATACGATATATGTTTCCTTTTCTATATCTGTTACCTCAAATTCCCTTTGATACATACCCATAGGATTGATATTAGGTACATAAGGCATATCGCAGGGGAAGGGATAGTTTATATTCGTATAGTTAGGATTTTCATATCCGTGTATCTGCCAACAGGACGGAACAGGAATCTTATCCCATTTTTCAGGCTCTGATGCTATATCGGAATTTTCAAAAAATGCAAAATCCCATTCTCCGTTAAGAGAAGTATATTCGGCTTCTCCCTTAGGAATATAATATGCTCTTTGTCTTTCTCTGTTTTCAGAGGTTTTTTGCGGATTTTCGTAAAATCTCATATGTAAAATCTCCTTGATTTTATAAATTCTATCACCTAATATTTTATCATAATGATTTTTTTTAGTCAATAGAATATTTACTTTTATAATAAAATATGATACAATTATTTCAAGACAACTTTATTTTCGGAGCTATTATGAAAAAAACTGTATTTATAACGGGCGGAAGCCGAGGAATCGGCGCAGCAACCGTCAAAAAATTTTATGATAACGGATACAATGTCGCTTATACGTTTTTTAACACACCCGAGGAGAAATTACCGCTTTTGAACAGTGAAAGAGTTCTCTGCTTTAAGGTAGATGTTAAAAATTCTAAGGAACTGACATCTGCTATAAAAAAAACAATAGATTGCTTCGGCACCATAGATATTCTTATAAATAATGCCGGAATAAGTGAATTTTCCCTTTTTACCGACATTAGTGATGAAATGTGGGAAAGCATGATAAGTACAAATCTTTCGAGTGCATTTTATTCCTCTCGTGCAGTGTTAAAGCATATGATAAACAAAAAAAGCGGAGTTATTTTAAACGTTGCTTCTATGTGGGGCGAGGTCGGTGCTTCCTGCGAAGTTCACTACTCCGTTTCAAAGGCCGGAATTATAGGACTCACAAAAGCACTTGCCAAGGAGGTAGGGCTTTCCGGTATTCGCGTAAATTGCGTTTCTCCCGGTCTTATTGAAACAGATATGACATCACATCTTTCCAACGATGATAAAAGCTCGCTGATCGACGAAACTCCGTTAAATAGGATAGGCGTGCCCGAGGATATTGCAAATACACTTTTCTATTTAGCATCAGACGAAGCAAGCTTTATAACAGGACAAATACTCTCTGTAAATGGCGGATTTATAATATAAGAAAAAGCCTCTTTCAAAAGAGGCTTTTTCTAAACTGCAGGTTGAGTTTTTTGTAAATTTTTAAAACTATCTCGTTATTGAAAAATCAAAAATTATATTATATCATAAAGATGGGCCCACAAAATACAATTTTAAAGGAGATTTATTATGTTCGATATTATAAAAGTTGGCAACCAAATTGCCGAATTACGAAAAGACAAGGGATTAACTCAAGCCGAGCTTGCTAACAGACTTAACATTTCATACCAAGCCGTTTCAAAATGGGAAAGAGGTGAAAGCGCTCCTGATATTTCTATACTCACAGATCTTGCCTCCATTCTCGAAACAACAACAGATAACATTTTAAGCGGCGATCTCAAGCTCGTTTCTTACAAAAGAAAGCTTACTGTAAAGGATGCTAGCGAGGCGTTAAAGTGTTTTAACAAAATAGGCTCTCTTTTAGGCAAGGATAACGCTTTTTATATTGGTGCTGTTGAAGGAATAAATTCAAAAATGAATATTGATTTTGAAGATTATTATCATGACAGCTACAAATACGAGGCGCTTCTTGCGGAAGCTATTATTCAATGTATTCGTTGTGGAGCATATGTTGATATGTCTGATGTAAAAAGAGAGTTTAAGGGCGAACGTTGGGTTGAAATAATTGCTAAATTCGCCAAAGAATTCGGAATTTCATAAAAACAAAAGCTACGTTTAGCGTGTTATCCTTAACGGAGAACACGCATCGAGATAAATCCCTTGCGGGATTTTCGATATACGCCTGCGGCGTTCGATATGTGCTGACGCACTCGATATGTTTGCTTCGCAAACGAGGGATTTATCTCATATCGAATTG
>JAGAPG010000028.1 GCA_017623355.1 Clostridia bacterium | reverse complement strand
TATCGAATTGACGCGTAGCGACAATATATCGAGCTTGAGCATAGCGAAAGCATATCGAGTCAACGAAGTTGACATATCGACAGAATAAAAAACAAGAGCAAGAATAGAAGGAAGTTTATCCTTTTACTCTTGCTCTTTCTGTTTGTAATAAGGGTTTGGGCTTAGCCCATATTTGCGTTTGACAAGTCAAATGCGATGCTTGCACTTTTGTGAAAGTGTAAATTCTCCGCTAAGGACATCACCCATTTCGGTAGCATTTTTAATTATTGAATCACAGAATCATTTGATGAATTACTGCTCAAAATGTGAAGATCAAACCAGAATGAGCTTCCCTTACCAAGCTCGCTTGATACTCCGAAGCGCGAATTGTGAAGAAGAAGGATATTCTTTACGATCGAAAGACCGAGTCCGGTACCTATTTTGGCACGGTTATGAATCTTATCTACCTTGTAGTATCTATCCCAGATAAGAGGAAGATCCTCCTCGCTAATACCCTCTCCTGTATCTGTAACCGATATTCTGACCACGTCATCGGAAATGCTTTGAGCAACCCTTACACTCTTATCAGCGCCGGTATAATTTATAGCGTTGTTTATAAGATTGTATACAACTTGAAGTATTCTTATTTCGTCAGCTTCTACATAAACCTCGCAGTCGTAGCTGAACGTTATATCGTATCCGTCGTGCTCAATAAGCTGAGAATACCTTTCTACAGTATCCCGTACTATGCTTGTGAGATTTACTCTTTGAAGCTTCATTGGAACGTTGCCTGATTGAAGCTTTGATACGTTCAAAAGATCATTTACGAGCGAGGATAAACGAGATGTTTCGTCTATTATGACCTGAAGATTTTCAGGTGTGACCTCAGAAGGACAATCTCTCATAAACTCGCTGTATCCGGAAATTATCGTGAGAGGAGTACGCAGATCGTGTGAAATGTTAGCTATAAGCTCCTTTTGCATAACATCGAGCTTTGAAAGCTCTTGAGCCGTATGATTCAGAGTTTTAGCAAGCTCCACCGTTTCTAATGAGCCGCTTTCCTCAAATTTAACATTGTAATTTCCCTTTGCAAGAGCTCTTGCCGAAGCACTCATGTTGGTTATAGGAGAGGAAATGCGCTTTGATGACCAAAACGCTATTATAGAGGCTATAATAAGCATTATTATAGAAATGAGCATAAGCTCGAGATTAAGCGTTCGTATCGTTGCATTAACAGGCTCTACGGATGAGTTTAATATGAGCATTATTTCATCTCCGTAATTATCCTCTACAAGGCGGATAGAAATTATGCAGTTGGATTTTGGAGTGAAAAGATTCACATCATTTACACTGTGATCAAAATTTCTGAATTCATCAAGAGAGAGAATATAAGTGTATTCGCCTCCGTTGTTTGATGCTTTTTCATACCAGCTTTCATAAAAGCCTTGATTTGTTTCGTGATCAATAGTGTGAACAAAGCAATCGGTAAGCGCGTGCCACTCACGGTAAAGACTGTAGTTCTCGGAAATATTCACCGCATAAATACAAGTTTCGTATTTTTGAGACATCTCCTTTGCAAAGGTGCCGAAAAACGCCTCTCCCGAATCCTCGTCGCTTAAAACTATGGTGAGGTCCTCGGACAAGCTTTGCGTTTCATTCATTTTTATATATTTGTATATATGGGGAAGCATTATGGTTTGCGCGAACCACATAATTATAAGCATAATTGCGACTAACGAAAGAAGCGAGATAAGAATACTCGTTTTTATAGATTTTGGTTCTTTAGCCCTCTGAGCTTTTTTGTTTGTCATAGCTTTTCTTCAAAACGGTAACCAACGCCTCGGATAGTTACGATCATGTCACTATATTTTCCAAGGCTTTTACGCAGAATTTTTATATGAGTATCAAGAGTTCTGTCATCGCCGAAGAAATCATAGCCCCAAACATCGGAAAGAAGCTTGTCTCTTGTAAGAGCGATATTTTTATTTTTAATCATATAGAAGAAAAGATCGTATTCCTTCGGGGACATATCGATTCTTTTGCCGTCGATAGTTACTATTCTTGCGGTAAAATCAACAATAAGAGCGCCATTTGCCAAGGACACGATATCGTTTTTTTGTTCAGGCTCTGCAGAAGCATTTTTGGAACGCTTCATAATTGCAGCAACTCTAAGCATAAGCTCCTTTGGAGAGAAGGGCTTTACTACATAATCATCTATTCCGATTTCAAATCCGTTTATTTTATCGTAATCCTCACCTCTTGCCGAAAGCATTATGATCGGCACATCGGAGGTTTTTCTGATCTCTCTGCAAGCAGAGAAGCCGTCAAGCTCGGGCATCATAATATCCATAATAATTATATCGAATTTGTTGTTTTTAAATTTGATTATAGCATCCATTCCGTCAGTAGCCTCGGTTACTGAATATCCGTCGAACTCCGCATATTTTTTTATAAGAGTTCTTATCATTACCTCATCGTCAACAACAAGAATATTATACATAGTCATCACCTCATAACAGATTTATAGCGAAACAGTACGAAAAACAAATTTTCCGTACTGTAGTTTTTTGCAAATAAAATTAATAGTTTCTCGTTCCTACCGTAATTTCCATAGTTCTGCGGTATCTTCCGCGAATAACTACTATTTCAACGGTTTCTCCCGGAGTTAACGAGCTTTCGATTATTTCAATATCGTCGGGAGAAGTAACCTCAATTCCGTTTATGGATTCTATTATATCTCCGACCTTTAGCTGATCCTCGTTAAAGCCTTCCTTGAGCTCGCTTATCTGAACGCTCATAGACGTCTTTTTTACAGCTATTATACCAAGACCTGCGCGGCCCTGAACATATCCATATGTTATAAGATCGCTTTGGATCTTTTTGGCATCCGATGCGGGAATGGCAAATCCAAGACCTTCAACGTTAGTTCCTGTTGATTTAGCGTTTACTATTCCTATAAGCTGTCCCTTCATATTGAAAAGACCGCCGCCTGAGTTGCCTGAGTTTACAGCAGCACTTGTTTGAATAAGATTCATAGAAACGCCTTCAATGGTAACGGTACGGTCAAGAGCACTAATTATACCCTCCGTAACAGTTCCGCCGAGATGACCGAGAGGATTTCCTATAGCAATAACATCCTCACCGAGAAGTATATCCTCTTGATCGCTTATCCAGTTAGCAACGGTAAGAGTGTCTGTCGTATCAATAGCCAAAACAGCAATATCGCCTATTTTGTCGCAACCTCTTACTGCAGAAACATCATATTCGGTTCCGTTTGTGGTTCTGACCTTTATAGTGTCGAGAATACTACCGCTTGTAGATGTTATAACGTGAGCATTAGTGATTATAAGATATCCCTTAAGATTATCGTTATTATCGAAATATTTTCCGATTATAACTCCGCTTCCTGCACCGGTCGAGGTATATTGATAATTAACCTCCTCAGTCTTGATCTCAACGACGCTGTCCTTTACCATCGAAACCACTTGAGTTCTTGAAAAGTATCCGTTTGGAAGCTCGTAATTCAATTCTGTTTCGACAACAGATGAAAAAATCTGAGCAGTATATCCGTTTTTAGAATTTATTGTGGAATTATTATTGCTCGCATTATCGATACCGTTTGCAAAGAGAACACCCAAAATTCCGGCCATAAAGGAAAAAGCAATGCAAAGAGCACAAATGACTATTGTAATAGAATTGCTTTTCTTTGGCGGCTTTGGCTCGGTTGCAAAATAGATATTTACCGGCTCTTCGGTGTTTTTATCCGGAGAATTTGAAAAATTATTATAGATATAATCAGACATAAAAAGCTCCTCTCATATATCTTCTATGTTATCATTGTACTACAATAATGTGACGATTTTATGAACGCGTATAAAAAAATAGTTGAAAAACAAAAAAATTTTAAAAAAAGAAAAAACATCTTGCTTTTTCTAAAAGCATATGCTAAAATATATGAGAAATGCGATGAAAAAGCTTGCATATAACTAAAAACACGGCAAAAAGAGAGAGTATTCGCGGCTGGGAGATACTTTACCGTATAGCTATATGCGTTTCACTTTGGAGCAGGCCTTTTGAAAAACGGAGTAGAGAGGCACGGTATGTCCCGTTATCGACAAAAGGAGTTTTTGCTTCTGAGAGCATTTTTATGCTGAATGTGGGTGGTACCACGGACAAAAGTTTGTTCGTCCCTGTCGTATTGACGGGGATTTTTTGTTTTGAAAAAAATTAAGGAGAAAATAGATATGAAAGAAACTTTGAACAAGATCAAAGCAGAGGCACTTGGCGCTCTTGAAAGCGTTGATTGCAACATTGAAGAGATAAGAATAAAATATCTCGGAAAAAAGGGAGAGCTAACATCTGTTCTTCGTATGATGGGACAGCTTAGCGCAGAGGAAAGACCGATAATGGGTCAGCTTGCCAACGAGGTAAGAGCTCAAATAGAGGAAAAGATTGCATCTATGCAGGAGCTTCAAAAGCAAAAAAAGCTTGAGGAAGCACTTGTAAAGGAGAAGATAGATGTTACTGTTCCGGGTAAAAAGAGAACAACAGGAAAGCTTCATCCTCTTAACAAGGTGCAAAGAGAAATGGAGGATATCTTTATCGGAATGGGCTTCTCGATTGCGGAAGGACCTGAGGTTGAATATGATTATTATAATTTCCAGGCTCTTAATATTCCCGAAAATCATCCTGCAAGAGATACTCAAGACACATTTTATATAACAGATAATATTCTTTTGCGCTCACAGACATCACCCGTTCAAGCGCGTGTTATGGAAAAGCAACAGCCGCCGATAAGAATTATATCTCCTGGAAGAGTGTATCGCTCCGATGAGGTTGACGGAAGTCACTCACCTCTTTTCCATCAGCTTGAGGGACTTGTTGTTGATAAGGGTATAACTATGGGTGACCTTCGCGGAATGCTTGAAACCTTTGCAAAAACAATGTTCGGCGAAAAAACGCAGATTCGCTTCCGTCCTCACCATTTTCCGTTCACCGAGCCCAGCGCAGAGGTTGATGTTTCCTGCTTCGTTTGCGGCGGAAAGGGATGCAGACTCTGTAAGGGAGAGGGCTGGATAGAGATACTCGGCGCAGGAATGGTGCATCCAAACGTTCTTCGCACCTGTGGAATAGATCCTGAGGTGTATTCGGGATTCGCCTTTGGTATGGGAATTGAGCGTATCACTATGTGTCAGTACGGTATTGACGATATGCGCCTTCTTTACGAAAATAATGTTAAGTTCCTTGAACAGTTTTAAGGAGGTATAGAAATGAATTTATCAAGAAAATGGCTCGGCGATTTCGTCGATGTATCAGATATAACAAACAAAGATTATTGCGACACAATGACATATACAGGCTCTAAGGTGGAGGGCTTTGAGGTTCTCGGAGAAGATATAGAAAACGTTGTTGTGGGAAAAATAACAAAAATAACAAAGCACGAAAACTCCGATCATCTTCAAATTTGTATGCTTGATGTAGGAGAGGAAAACGATATTCAAATCGTAACAGGCGCTCAAAACGTATTTGAGGGCGCTATAGTTCCTGTTGCAAAAGCGCCTTCAAAGCTTCCCGGCGGAGTAGTTATTAAGGCGGGGAAATTAAGGGGTGTTGAATCAAACGGTATGCTTTGCTCAATTGGAGAGCTCAATCTTACCACTCACGATATGCCAAACGCTGTTGAGGACGGTATATTTATTATGAACTCAATGGGTGAATTTACACTTGGTATGGATATAAAAGAAGCACTTATGCTCTCGGATGACGTTGTAGAGTTTGAAATCACACCAAACCGTCCTGACTGTCTTAGCGTTATAGGCCTTGCAAGAGAAAGCTCGGCTTCCTTTGGAAGAAAGCTTACAGTTCCCACTCCTAAGGTAAACGCAACAAAGGACGGCGACAAGATTGATAATTATCTTAAGATCGATATCGCATCGGAGCTTTGTCCCAGATACACGGCGAGAGTTGTTAAAAATATTAAAATCGAGCCCTCGCCTCTTTGGCTCAGAATGAGACTTCGCGCATCGGGCGTTCGTCCTATTAACAATATAGTTGATATTACAAACTACGTAATGCTTGAATACGGACAGCCTATGCACGCATTTGATTATAAATGCCTTGACGGCTCACATATAATCGTAAGAGAAGCAGAGGATAATGAAAAATTCAAATCTCTTGACGACATTGATCATACATTGAAAAGCAAGATGCTCGTTATTGCCGATGAAAAAAAGGCAGTTGCCTTGGCAGGTGTAATGGGCGGAGCTAATAGCGAAATAACAGAGGAAACAAAAACGGTCGTATTTGAAAGTGCAAACTTCAACGGAGCAAGCGTTCGTGTTACATCTCGTGCTCTCGGAATGAGAACAGAGGCATCCTCTCGTTTTGAAAAGGGACTTGATGTTGAAACAACTATTCCTGCAGTTGAAAGAGCTTGTGAGCTTGTTGAGCTTCTCGGAGCAGGAGAGGTTGTTGAGGGAATTATAGATGTATATCCCACACCTAAAAAGCAACACGTTATCAAGCTTGATGCAGACAAAATAAATGCTTTTCTCGGCACGAGCCTTAGTGAAGAATATATGAAGGATGTATTGACAAGCCTTTGCTTTGAGATCAAGGGGAATGATATATATGTTCCGTCTTACCGCGAGGACGTTGAGGGAATGCAGGATATCGCAGAGGAAATCGCAAGAATTTACGGATACAATAAGATCGAATCAACCGCATTTGTTGCTCAGCTTACGCAGGGAGAGAGAACACCTCATCAAAAGTTTGATAATCTTGTGCGCGATACACTTTGCGCTCTCGGAATGTACGAGATAAATACATTCTCGTTTATCAGCCCTAAGTATTACGATAAAATATGTATGCCCTCTGACGATAAGAGAAGAACATCCGTTGTTATAAAAAATCCGCTTGGCGAGGATACAAGCGTAATGCGTACTACATCAATGCCTTCTATTCTTGAGGTGCTTGCTAAGAATAACAATCTTAAAAACGATGACGTAGCGCTTTTTGAGGTTGCGACTATATATATTCCAAACGAAGATAGCACGCTTCTTCCAAAAGAGCCGAAGCAGCTTGTTATGGGTATGTACGGAAACTGCGATTTCTATGATCTCAAGGGCACTATTGAGGAGCTTTTGGATAAATGCGGTATAGGTGATGTGGAATATAAGACCGAAAGCACAAATCCTACGTTCCATCCCGGCAGATGTGCAAATCTTTACACCAAGGACGGAGAATATCTCGGAGTATTTGGAGAAATCCATCCGAGCGTATCGAACAATTATTCCTTTGGTAAAAAGGTTTATATTGCAGAGATAGATTTTGAAAAAATGTTTGAGGTAAGAAATACCGATATTCATTATAAATCACTTCCTAAATTTCCTGCACTCACACGTGATTTCTCATTTGTATGTGATGAAGCACTTGAGGTTGGAACGATCGAAAAAATAATGAAAAAGGCTTCGACAGGTATCGTTGAAAGCATAAAGCTCTTTGATATTTACAGAGGAGCTCAGGTTGGAGAAAGCAAAAAGAGCGTGTCCTTTAAGGTTTCCCTTCGTGCCGCCGACAGAACGCTTAACGATCAAGAGGCGGATAGCGCAGTTAAGAAAATACTTAAAGCACTTGAAAGAGAGCTTGGCATCACGTTAAGGGCCTAAAAGCTCGACCCAGTATCGATAAAACAACAAACAAAAGAAAAAAACAGCCACATATATGGCTGTTTTTTTTCACTATTACTTGAAAACAAAAATATATAACTTTTTTTGTATAATTTTTGTGCAAATTGCACAAAAAATTCGGGGGGGGGACATTTTTTATGCAAAATACCTTGACAGCGAGTAATATATATACTATAATATATTTGCATAAATATAATACCGCTATACAAAAAATTATATTTTATCGATGCTACGCGTCGAAATTCACAAGGAGAAAATTATGAAAAAGAAAATTTTGCTCTTAACGGTTTTTGCTGCTATGCTGGTTTGTCTATTTGCGATTTCCACAAGCGCGGCAACATTGTATAAAGAAAGCGCAGATGGAGAGGTTTTGTTTAGTTGTACGTTTGAAGGTAATATTGTTACAGAATATGACACAGCTAAAAAATTTCCATTAACTGATGAAAACGGAAATGCCCTTACTTGGTATTTGACGGGTGAAAAAACTACTGATATTGATGGGAATATCATTAAGTATGTAACAAAGGCTCTGACAAGAGATGTGTTTAATCCCGATACCGGTAATTATAATGATGGTAAAGCATTTGCGTTAACCGTTGTAAGCGCTAATTTTGATAATGATGCAAACATCACTAAGTTTGCGGACGCATTATTTGGCGGAATTTCAGCTCCTAATTTCAGCACAGAGCTTTTGTTTGTGTATATTCCGGATTCTGTAACATCTATTTCATATAGATTTTGTCAAAATGTTACGTCCGTTTTGGAAATAAGATTTTCCGAAAACTCTCAGTGCAGTGAATTTAAAGGTTTTTTTGCTTGGCAAGCTAAAAGCTTGAGAGAGGTTGATATTCCAAAATTGTTAAAGATTCTTCCTTTGACAGAGGGAAAATACGGTCAGTTTGATGGTTGCTCAAGACTTGATAAGGTTAATTTTTATGAGGGTTGTCAACTTGAGGAAATAGGAGCAAACACTTTTGCAAACTGCAATTTCACATCATTAACATTGCCGAATAGTGTTAAAATAATAGGATCCAAGGCTTTTCAAGGCTGTGGAAAATTAACATATCTTAATCTTGGTGCAGGTTTTACAACATTTAAGGCAGGTTTTAACGATTGGTTTAGCTTCACTTTTCAGGTTGGAGATCAAGTTCCGGGTACTACATTAACACTCGTAATTCCGGGAAATACGATTACATTGGATAGAAACGGAATGAGCGGCGAAAAATTATTTGGATATCTCTTCCCAAGTTCTATAAATATTCAGTACGCGGGTACCGAGGAACAATATAATGAATTTGTAAAGGTTATAACAGAAACAAAATATAATGAAACCTCTGTATATAGAGATAATGGTGGATTGAAAAATTCTAAAGTTACTTTTGTTAATCAGTGCGACGCATTTTATAACGGCGAGCACAAGAGTGTAGAAGAGGTGAACGATCACAACTGTACGACAAACGATGTTTGCAGATGTGGAAATATTATTAACGCAAAGACAGCAGATGCACATAACGAGACTACCGAGCTTATATATGCTTATGGATACGCACAAAACGGAGTTAAGAAGGTATATTGCTCAAGCGATGATTGTAATGCTTGCGATAGCGAAAGCGTAATCTTGGCAATCTTCACAGCAGAGGGCTATGCTGTAAAGGAAGACGGAACAGCACTTCTTGGTGCATACAAGATAAATTCAAGCGCGCTTAAGGAGTATAATGCATATCTTGCCGAAAACGGAAAAAGTGCTCTTAAATTCGGTATAGTAATGTCAAATGCAAATAGCTTTACGATATTAGATGGCAAATATACCGGCGGCAAGGGACTTATTACCGAATCCACGAACGATAACTATACAACAGTAAAATACGTAATAAGCGGATATAAAAACACAGAGGCTTTAGTAAACCTTGAGCTTGTTATAGCGCTTTACGTAGTCGATGAAAATGGAATGAGCTTTGTTCAATCAGAGTCGGATGCAATATCCGGAAAAACAGATAATGCAACCTGCGAGGGAAGTGAGATAAAGCTCGATAAGGTTTCATTAGCATCAATATCCCAAGCAACACTTGACTCAGGAAAAGTTGAGGCAGGTAGCAGCTATGAAGCGGTTCTTAAAGAAATCGTAGCGCTTATCCCTACCGAGGCGGTAGCTGTAACGAAAGAAAACTAAAATAAAAATCACGGGAAATTTTCCCGTGATTTTTGTTTATTCAATAAACTTTTTTATAAGAGCAATTTCTTGGGCGTATCCCTCAAGTTCATTTGGTGTTTCAAGCACGAATGGAAGATGAGATATTTTAGGATTTGTAACTATATTTTTAATTGCCTCAAGACCTAATGATCCAATCCCAAGCTTTTCGTGTCTGTCCTTTTTAGCGCCAAGAGGATTTTTGCTGTCGTTAAGATGTATAGCCTTCAATCTGTCAAGACCGATTATTTTGTCAAATTCATCAAGCACTTGGTCGGTGTTGTGTGCAATATTGTATCCGCCATCGCTTATATGACAGGTGTCAAGACATACACCGACGTGAGATGAATCCTCGATTTTATCTATAATAGCACGTATTTCCTCGAAGGTTTTTCCAATTTCACTGCCTTTTCCCGCCATTGTTTCTATAAGAATTATAGTGTTGTTAGCGAATTTAGTTATACCGTTAAGAGTATCGGCAGTTTTTTCAATGCCAATATCAACGCCTTGAGAAACGTGAGAGCCCGGATGAAAATTGTAATAGGCTCTTGGCAATTTTTCAAGTAGCTTTACATCTTCTATCATAGTATCCTTTGTGTATTGACGAATACTTTCGTTTGCCGCGCAGGGATTGAAGGTATACGGAGCATGAGCTATAATTGGAGCAAAATCGTTCTCTTCCATTATACGAATAAGACCGTTAATGTCCTTGTCGGACGGAATTTTAATTGCACCGCCTCTTGGATTTCTTGTGAAAAACTGAAAGGTATTAGCGCCGATCGAAAGAGCGGTCCTGCCCATATTTTCATATCCGCCTGAAACGGATAAATGACAACCGATATTTATTTTCATATTATCACCTTAATTAATGAAATCAAATTCAAAATCGTACATTGAAACAGTGTTTCCGTCCTGGCAACCCGCCTCGCGAAGCCTGTCGATCACGCCGCTTTTAAGAAGAACTCTTTGAAAAAAGGCAAGAGATTCTCTGTCTTCAAAGTTTACTTGGCCTACAAGATTAAAGAGCCATTCGCCTTCAACAACAAATACGCCCTTGGGATCTTTTGTTATTGTAACTGCGTGATCGTCGCCTTCAGCCAAAATAGCATCCTCGGGCATATAATCTGCTTCGTATATTTTGAGAGGCGGAAGCTCCAAAAGACGGTCGTCTATCATTTTAACAAGCTTGTCTGTATTTTCTCCGGTGTAAGCGGAAATATATATAAGCTCCCATCCGCGCTTACTTACGTAATTTTCAAACGAATCTATGTCAACGACGCTTCTATCAAGGGAATCCACCTTGTTTGCAGCAATTATTCTCGGACGCGAAGCAAGTTCGTTAGAGAACTTTTCAAGCTCGTTATCGATTGTTATAAGATCGGAAATAGGATCTCTGCCCTCAAGGCAGGATATATCAACGACCTGAACGATCATTCTGCATCTTTCAATATGTCTTAGAAAGGCGTGCCCAAGACCTGCACCGTCAGATGCCCCCTCTATAAGTCCGGGAATGTCCGCCATTACGAAGCCGTGTCCGTCTCTTACATTCACAACGCCGAGATTTGGAGAAAGAGTAGTAAAATGATAATCTGCAATTTTAGGCTTTGCGTCGCTGACAGCAGCTAAAAGCGATGATTTTCCTGCGCTTGGTAAGCCTGCAAGTCCAACATCGGCAAGCATTTTAAGCTCTAAAGAAAGCTCCCATTCAGCACCCTTAGTTCCGCTTTTTGCAAACATAGGTATTTGTCTTGTCGGGGTAGCAAAATGCTTATTACCCCAACCGCCTCTGCCGCCCTTTGCAAGAATCCAATCCTCGCAATCTGACATATCCTTGAGTATTTTTCCTGTTTTTGCATCTCTGATAATAGTTCCTTCGGGAACTTTAATTATGATATCTGCGCCGTTTTTGCCGTGAAATTTAGCACCGGCGCCATCTCCGCCGTTTTCGGCAACGAATTTTCTTTTATATCTAAAAGAGAGAAGAGTGTTCGTACCCTTGTCAATGGTGAACACCACGTTGCCGCCGTGACCTCCGTCGCCTCCGTCAGGGCCACCCTTAGCAACATATTTTTCGCGTCTGAAGGAAACGCATCCGTTTCCTCCGTTACCCGCTTTTGCATAAATTTGAACCTTATCAATAAACATACTTTACCTACTTAAACAAATTTAATTTGAACCTGCTGTCAAGCCCACAGTCGCATAAACAACTTCGTTCTCGCCTATTTTAACATTAAGAGAAAGGCCATCCTTTATGAGCTGACCCTTGGAAAAATATTCGCCGTTTTGAATATAAGCATTACATGAAACCGTTAAAAAAGCGACACTGTGTCCGTTTTTGTCGGTAGATCTGAATACCTTTTCGACAGTTCCGATTCTTTTTCCGCTTTCATTAAAAACAGAATTTTTAAATCCGTAATTTCCGTCCTCTACTATAAGAGTGTATTCTATATCCTCTCTCGGAGAATATATTTGAGCTATATCATTACCCATACAAGCATAAATTATAGCAGCTATGATGACTCCAATTATCAGAATAATAAGAACATCTGTGAAATTGAAACGGATCTTTCTTTTTTTAATATCTTGTGTCATTTTTTGATGCTTCCTCCGTTTCTGTTTCTCCCATAACCGATATAAGCTCGCTTCTGTTTATCATTTCCTCGACCCTGTGTTCGCGATTCTTCTTTGATGCCTTTTTCGGAGAACGAACATATTTTCTCTTTTGAACGGTATCGTTGGACGCATCGTGAGCAAGCTCTATATCAATACTTGATGCGGAAATGTTTACAAGAGCAGATGTGGGCTTGTCATTTATTCTTTCTATCTTTGCATATGCAAATGTAAATGCCATCATCATAATAAAGAGAAGAAATATGGTTTTGTCGGCAAAAACATACGAATTGTATCCTGCCGCAATTATAGCTGTCGCCGATGAAAATCCAAGACATCCTACAGAACGGTGAACCCTGTGTTCGGTTTTAGCACAGTAAGAGAATGCAAGACGTAGAAAAATAACAAGAGTTATGCATATAAGAAGAACTCCGATTATCCCAAGTGAGGCGGTAATTTGCAAAAAGAGATTCTCCATATATCCAATACCTTCACCGCCGAAAAGAGAGATGTACGCTTCATTAAAGGCGTTTTTTCCGAATCCGACGCCGAAGGGGTATCGTTTGATAATCTCTATTCCCTTCGCAAATATATCGAGTCTGTATGCGTGCGATGTAGTTTCAAATGCTCCTACCGAGGAGATAGATGCCTTTACGTCCATGGGAAGTGTATATACAAGAATCGGAATAGCACCAAGAAAAACGAAAAGAAGATATACAAAATTTCTGTTATAAATGATCAAAGTCATAAATAAAGCCACAATAGCGGCTATATATCCAACTCTTGAAAAAGTCATAACAAGAGCAGTTACGTCAAGTGCAAACAGAATAAATGCTCCGAAGCGTCCCGAACGTTTTTTTGCGGATATTAATGTAAGAAGAATGAACGGAACGGCGATTGCCAGATATATTGCAAGAGCGTCTGAGGAATCAAAAGTAAGAGATATTCTGTCTTTGATAAGAACATATTCCTCAAATATACCGAAATCAGGCTTAATGCTTGCAAAAATATACTCAACTATTGAGAGTGTCGAAATTATAAATGTCGATACCAGCATTGCGTGTATACATCTTTTGAACCACTCCTTTGAGCGTATGAGGTTCGATACGAGTGTGAAAACAAGTATCAAGGAAATGTCTATAAGAGCTATTTCTATTGACGATGCGATATCAAGCGAAGCAAGACCACCATAAAGGCACGCGAACAATAAAAATACGATAGCAAGATCTAAGAGCTCAAATTTGAAGGTTCTTTTTCCGACTATACATTTCAAGGTGTAGGCAAATGCGACATAAAGAGACATTGCAGCCATAACGTATCCGGTTGCAAAGGGAAGCGCGAAAATAATAAATATAATACCTGTTTCCGGAGTGTTTAGCACCTCAAGTGCTAAAAAGAAAACGATTATTGTCACAAAAACGGTAAGCGGTGACAAAAGATATGAGATTATACCCAATGCAGCACCTACAAAAAAGGAAATGCTTGGCGAGGAACGTTTTTTGATATCTGCCGCTTCGCGGAAGGTTTCCTCGTTAAAGCCGATAAAATCGATACACAGCCAATGGACGAAACGGTTCGTTAGTATCATTTGAGAAAATGATTTGGACGAGAATAAAAACGGCAATGAAATGACCGCTATTATTATACCAATAACGAAAGCATCGAGAGAAACATGGAATGATGCTATATAAACATAGCTTCTAAGAGGATATAGCAGGGATGCAAAAAGACCCATAGCGAAGAACATAGCACCGAAGTCGTGAACGGCAGTTCTTAAAAGAAAATTAGCTATTTGCGGAAAGATTTTTGAAAAAATACTTTTTTCAAAAGCCTTTGCGACTCTTCGGCGTATACTGTACTTGCGTAAACCGCGCCTTTCGCGCTCCTTTGATGCGTTTCTGAAATTTTTGTTGGCTTTGTCATATGATGTAAAAAACGAGCCAAACATACCGTTTTTTAGTTTTGTAAGAAACCACGCGCTCAAGCGAGATAGCATAGGCGTGCGTGATTTATTATGTTGCTTTATTTGCTTGTTGTCCAATATATCACATCCAATTTAAAAATTTTAGAAATTATTTTTTGTGTTGGGGTGCTGATCTAAATATTGCTTATAAAGATCGGGGCGACGTTCTTTTGTCAGCTCAAGGGATTTTTCTAAGCGCCACTTGTCTATGTTTGCATGATGCCCGGAAAGAAGAACCTCTGGAACCTCTTTGCCGTTAAATACAGGGGGGCGTGTGTATTGAGGATATTCTAAAAGCCCGGACGCTATACTTTCATCCTCGTGGCATATTTGGTCAGAGAGCACTCCGTCAATAAGTCTTGAAACTGCATCGACAATTATACAGGCAGGCAACTCTCCGCCCGTAAGAACATAGTCTCCTATGGATATTTCCTCGTCTACTATTTCGTCTATTATTCTTTGGTCTATCCCCTCGTAATGACCGCAGAGAATGGTCAAATTGTCGTATTGAGCAAGCTCCTTCGCTACAGAATGATCAAAAATGCGTCCTCTCGGCGACATATAGAGCGTTTTGCTTTTGCCGTCACCACGTTGCTTGCTTATATCACGGAAGCAATCGTAGATAGGCTGTGTCGCCATGAGCATACCCTTTCCGCCGCCATAGGGCGTGTCGTCGACCTTTCTATGCTTGTTAGTCGAGTAGTCTCGTATATTGTGCGCATAAACGGAGATTATACCGCTTTTTTGCGCTCTTCCGATTATGCTTTCTCCGAGCACGGAATTTATAAGCTCGGGAAAAAGAGTCATAATATCAAATCTCATTAAAGCATTCCTTCTATCGGTGTTATAAAAATTCCTTTTTCAAGAGATATTTCTTTAACAAATTCCTTGATGGCAGGTATTAAAGCGGGCTGCTTGCCGTCGCGCTCAACAACATAGAGATCCTGAGCGCCGCAGTTTATCACGTCGGAAAGAGTTCCGTATTTTTCATTTGTGTTAAAATCGAAAACGTCAAGACCTATAAGATCGGCAATAAAAAAATCGCCTTCGTCAAGAGAAATATCGTCGCGCTCCGCATAGAGCATCTTGCCTCTCAGCTTCATTGCTTCGTCAGCATCATTTATTCCGTCAAGAAGGATCAAAGCCCCGCTTTTGTACGGAGATATTTTTTTGATGTCTTTTTTTATGTATTCGTTACCTTGCTTCAAAAAAATCTTTTTCAAGGAGGAGAATACCTCAAAGGAATCACAGTAGTGCTTAACAACAAGACCGCCGTTAAGACCGTGTATTCTCAAAACCTCTGCACATTCGAGATATTTTTCCATATATATCACCTCAAAAATAAAATAAGACAATAAATTTCCACTCTATATTTTATCACAATAGATAAAAAATATCAAGTAATAATAAAAAATAAAAAATTAAAAAAATTGCAAAAACATCTTGACAATCGAAAAATATTATGATACAATACGTGTACCTCAAACACGGAGGTTCTTTTTTTGCGCGCTTTTTTGTTGTGCAAAAAAGGCACTAAAGGACTTGAGTGCTTCTTCGTGACGAGGGAGGTACAACGCACGACAGTGCGCAACGAATAGGGACAAGATCTCTAAATAATATCGGGAGGGCCGCAATGAGAGTCAAAATCACATTGGCATGCAGTGAGTGCAAACAACGTAATTACGACACAAAGAAAAATAAAAAGAATGATCCGGACAGACTTGAAATGAATAAGTATTGCCGTTTCTGTCGTAAGCACACCTTGCATAAAGAAACCAAGTAAGGAGAAAAAATATGGCTGAAAAGAACGTAAAGGTTAAAAACGACAAGCCCGGATTTTTCAAAAGACTTGGACAGAAATTTAAAAATTTAAAGTCCGAAATGAAGAAAATTACATGGGCTTCTAAAAAGAGCACCTTCAAAAACTTCGGAATAGTTGTTGGAGCGATTATTGTTTTGGCAGCAGCAATAGGTCTTGTAGACTTCGGTCTTACAGCACTTATCAACTGGCTTGCAGACATAATCCCTGATATCAACTAACGAGGTATAAAGATGGGAGACTTCGACAAACTTACCGCGGGACCCAAATGGTACATAGTCCATACCTATACGGGTTACGAAAACAAGGTAAAGAACACGATTGAAAAGCTTATTGAATCAAGAAATCTTTCAAACGTGATTTTCAATGTATTGGTTCCTACAGTTACAACAACTACAGTTGATGCCAAGGGCAAAGAAAAGCTGGTTGAAGAAAAAATATATCCCAGTTATGTATTTATAGAGATGATAATGAGCGATGAAACTTGGCACATTATAAGATATATCTCTGGAGTAACAGGCTTTGTAGGACCGGGATCAAGACCATGTCCTTTAACGGATGAAGAGGTTCTTGCAATAACAGGCGCTGAAAAGACAAAGGTAGATGCTTTCAATATAGGTGATGAGGTAGATATTATCGACGGAATACTTACCGGACACAGCGGAAGGATCAGTGAGATCTCCGAGGAAAGCGGTGAGGTTACGGTTATCGTATCGTCTATCGGAAGAGAAATGCCTGTTAGTATGGATGCGAAATGCATTAAGAAAAAATAAAAAGACAGCGGTGGCAGGCTGAAACTGTCATAATTCGTGGGAGAGAGAAAATATGATTCTCTCGTACAGTACCACATAGGAGGAAATAATCATGGCTAAGAAAATTCAGGGTTACATCAAACTTCAGATCCCTGCAGGAAAAGCAACACCCCAACCGCCTATCGGTCCTGCTCTTGGACAATACGGCGTATCTATTCCTAACTTTACAAAGGAATTTAACGAAAGAACAAAGAACGATATCGGATACATCATCCCTGTTGTAATTACAGTTTACGCAGACCGTTCATTCACATTTATAACAAAGACTCCTCCCGCTCCAGTTCTTATTAAGAAGGCAGCAGGAATCGAGACAGCTTCCGCAACTCCTAACAAGACAAAGGTTGCTAAGCTTACAAAGGAACAGGTTAAAAAGATCGCAGAAACAAAGATGCCCGACCTTAACGCAGGCTCACTCGAAGCAGCTATTAGCATGATCGAGGGAACAGCTCGTTCAATGGGCGTTACAGTTGAGGAATAAGGAGGTAGAAGACGATGAAAAAGGGAAAGAAATATATCGCTTGTGCGCAACTCGTTGATTCATCCAAGCTCTACGATCCTGCAGAGGCTATGCAGCTTGTATGCGACACATCTAAAGCAAAATTTGACGAAACTATCGAAGTACACGTTCGTTTGGGCGTTGACTCACGTCACGCTGACCAACAGGTAAGAGGAGCAGTAGTTCTTCCTCACGGTACCGGTAAAAAGGTTAGAACTCTCGTATTCGCTCGTGGTGATAAGGCTAAGGCAGCTGAAGAGGCTGGCGCTGAATATGTAGGTGCAGAGGATTACGTTGAGAAGATCACAAAGGAAAACTGGTTTGAATTTGACGTAGTTATCGCAACACCTGATATGATGGGCGTTATCGGTAGACTCGGTAAGGTTCTCGGTCCTAAGGGACTTATGCCTAACCCTAAGGCAGGTACAGTAACAATGGATACCGCTAAGGCTGTTACAGAGGCTAAGGCAGGTAAGATTGAGTACCGTCTTGACAAGACAAACATCATCCACTGTCCTATCGGAAAAGCATCCTTCGGTGCTGAAAAGATTGCTGAGAACTTCGCTACATTACTTGGCGCAGTTATAAAGGCGAAGCCCGCTGCTGCAAAAGGACAATACATTAAGAGTTGTACAGTAGCTTCAACAATGGGCCCCGGCATTAAGGTTAATGCTGCAAAGCTTGGCTAATCAAAAATTAAAGGAATTCCAAAAGGAATTCCTTTTTTTATAAAAAATTATAAAAAACGAGATTGATTTTTCAATCTCGTTTTTGTAAAAATTAATTGTACATTTTATATTTAAGACGCATATTATCGGCAATCATCGCTATAAATTCTGAGTTTGTGGGCTTTCCGCGATTGTTTTGTATTGTGTATCCAAAATAAGAATTGAGTGTATCAACATCGCCTCTGTCCCATGCAACCTCAATTGCATGACGTATAGCCCTTTCAACACGTGAGGTGGTAGTCGAATATTTTTTAGCTACCGACGGATAAAGAATCTTTGTAACGGAATTAATAATATCATTGTCGGAAATGGTCATAAGGATTGCGGTTCTTAAATATTGATACCCCTTTATATGCGCAGGAACGCCGATTTGATGGATAACCTTAGTTACCTGAGTTTCAATGTCGTCACGGGAAACGGCTTCCTTTTGAGGCTCATTTTCTTTTCTTGAGCGATATATAGTGTTTATGTGCTCGCAAAGACTTGAAAAATCAAAGGGCTTCATTATGCACATCGCAGCACCGGCATTGGTGGCTTCTATGAATACATTTTGATTAGATACCAATGATGCCACGATAAACGAAGGTGCGGTATCATTTCCGAAATTAATACCCTTTGAGTTTCTTATAAGTCCGATGCCGTCAAGCTTTGAAAGCCAAAGATCTGCAATAACGACGTCGGGATGAAGTCTGTTGATTTTGATTAGAGCATCCTCGCCGTTCGCTGCTTCTTCGATATTGCGAAAGCCCTTTCTCAAAAGAGCATCCTTCGTTGAGTGTCTTGTTTGTAAGTTTTCATCTGCGATTAAAATTTTTGCGTTAGTTTCCATAATATTCTCCTATTTTGCGTAAATTGTATTTCCCCATAAATTGATTTTCGCAAATAACATCTATATTTTACCATAAAGTTCCAAATAATGCAATACTATAAAGCAACAAAAAATAACCAAAAATTGACTCTGATTTTTGTACAAAATATCCAAATACTGTAATAAATTGCGTGCATTGTCAACAAAATTCTATTGAATTATCAAAAAAACTTCAAAAAATGAAAATAAATGTGTCAAAGGCGAAAAAATGTGTTATACTGTATAAGAATTATATTAAGTGTAGGAAAAAGATATGATAAAATTCAAGAAATTGCAAAAAGATGATTTTAATACAGTTAAAGAGTATCTTTTGCTCGATAAAACGAGAAGCTGCGAAAAAGTTGCCGCTACTCTTATGATGTGGCGCGATTTTTATAAAATAGAGTGGGCAATATACGAAAATACTCTTATAATAAGATATCTTGACGCGCTTGGCGGGAAAACCGCTTATCTAACGCCGATAGGCGAAAATGTAGAAGCTGTTGTCAAAAAATTGGGAAGGGTTACGTATTCCGGCGTTTGTAAGGAGGATCTTGAAAAAATAATTGACAAAGACAGCGAGGTAATTCCAAACAGGAATAATTTTGATTATATATATTCCGCGGAAGCATTACGCGTCTTTTCGGGAAAGAAGCTTCATTCTAAAAAGAATTTTTTAAACCGTTTCAAAAAAACATATAATTATGAATTTACACTGTCACCAAAAAAGGACGAGCTTGTTGAGTTTTTCAAAATGATAGATAAAAAATATCCTCATTATGATGAAACGGGTGTAGCAGAGCTTAATGAAACTATCGATATGATAGAGAATAGCGAGCTTTTTGGTGTGCATATAGGTGCGATAACGGTTGAAGGGAAAATTGTAGCGGCAACCGTTGGCACAAAAATAGATGATACGCTTTATGTACACATAGAAAAAGCAGATAGAGAATATATAGGCTCGTATCAAGCAATAGTAAGTGAGTTTGTAAGTGCTTTTGATGACATTGAATATGTAAATCGTGAGGATGATCTTGGTGATGATGGGCTTAGACAATCCAAGCTTTCGTACAATCCTTTATATCTTATAGAAAAATATATAATTAATAAATGAAGAAAACGGGGCAATTCAGCTCCGTTTTAAAATATATTATCGGCATTTAAAGCACCGTGGTTTGCAAGCTCTTCTACACAATTCAAAAGCAATGCCTTAGTTTCGTAAAAATCAATAGGATTTAAAATATTTGATTTTTCATCAAGCAGCAAAAGATTTTTTTCAACATCGTCGGTTTGCTTGTGTGGAACGGATAATGAAATGAAAAATTTGTTTTTATCCCACAGTTTCACGATTTCATCTATTTTATCTCCGTCAAAAACGCTGTTTATAGTGGTTATTTCGTCCTTTAGATCCTCGCATATGCTTTTTACTAAAAAAGAATTTATTATCACTCCCGAAAAGAGAAGCAAAATGGCGATAAGCGATATAATAAATGATTTCATTTTTCTTCCTTTATAATTATATTTATATTTTCTCCGTCATCGACAGTCATCAAAAATACATCCTTTATGTCAATGCTCCTTAATGAAAGCTGATCAAAAATCCACTCCCTCGATTTTTTTGCGTATTTTAGATTTGATTCGTTTATATCTCCGTCGATTACAATCGAGTGGGCAATTCCGTCGCTTTCTTTTTCAAGGGTTATCTTATCTTTTTTTAAAAAAACAGAAAGCTTTCCGTTTTGTTCTAAAATAGCATAGTCGACATCGTTAATATCGGAAACATCCTTCAATCTCAGCTCACCTAAAAGCTCAGAGATGCTTATTCGTAATCTTGAAAGCTCCTTTTGATTTAAGATGCCGTGTTGTATTATTATGCTCGGAGAGCCAAAAAGCATTTTTTTCATAAATGGAGATTTTGTCATTACAAAGGACATAATCACTTCCGCCGCTAACAAAAAGACGAGAGGAATTAATGAATAAAAAATTGGTATAGATGTATCTTGAATTGGATTGATAGCAAGCTCTGAAAGCATAAATGTTGTTACAAGCTCTGAAAGCTGAAGCTCCCCGACCTGACGCTTGCCCATCAATCGAATCGCAAACATAAAAAGAATATAAATAATGACGGTTCTTATAAGTATAGTGGCCAAAAAATCACCTTCCGGACTGTAGTATTAACCAAAAAAATTATATTTATTCAGATTATTTTGGTAAAATGAAATAAAAATAAAAAAACTTCAAAAAAATAAAAAAAGGTATTGACAAAAGGG
>JAGAPG010000027.1 GCA_017623355.1 Clostridia bacterium | reverse complement strand
TGGCGAATGCCATACGGTGTATGTAAACCGGATCACAAAAGCGGAATACGAGACGTAAAACCACTTTGGCCGTCTTGCCGGAGGCAGAAAAAGGGATCTGTTGCATTGTTTTTTGCGGGGATTACAATATTCGCTCATGTCGTGTTTTGAAAAAGAATGGGTTCACACGTGTATTGAGAGAAGAAATCCCGCAGGCGCATAAGGGTAATTTCCAATATCATTGGAGACTGACAAAAGAAGAGTACAACAAACACAAATAACACATTTTTTGACGAATAAATGGACACGCCCAATCTGTGGAAGAGCGCACTTCTATACACCTTTTCGTGTAGTGCGTATTGTGCGGTTTTGTACCGCACCGAAGCCTCCCTCTGACGAGGGAGGTGTCAAAAATCTTTGATTTTTGACGGAGGGAGAGAAAATGAAAGATTATAACAAAGAGAATATCCCTCTGGCAAAAGCGCTGAGGAAAAATATGACCCCTTGGGAACGGAAATTATGGTATGATTTTTTGCGGAACTATCCGGTGCGGTTTCAAAGGCAGAAAGCGATTGGAAACTATATCGCAGACTTTTATTGTGCTAAGGCGAGGTTGATCATTGAGCTTGATGGCGGAGGGCACTATACGACGGAGCAGAGAATAAAAGATGAACAGCGAACCAATGATTTGAACGCTATGAACTTAACGGTAGTAAGGATTTGCAACTTGGATATTGACCGAAATTTCCGCGGTGTATGTGCGTATATTGATCGTTTGGTAAAAAATTCTCTCCCTCAGTCACCTTCGGTGACAGCTCCCTCGTCAGAGGGAGCCTTGGATGCTACTGTATCGAAACAATAAGCAAAAATCCTCTCTATGAACAATTTCATAGAGAGGATTAACTGTTTTACGGACACCCAGGCAAAATGCGTTTTTCTTTTTTATTGTTTTTATTTATTGAGCTGCATCAACGATGATGGAGAAATCCTTAGCCTTCAAGGAAGCGCCGCCGATAAGTCCGCCGTCAACGTTTTCTTTAGAAAGAAGCTCGGCTGCGTTTGCAGCATTCATAGATCCGCCATATTGAATAATGATTTTTTCAGCAGCATCGTCGCCATACAATTTAGCGATAGTTGCACGAATCACTCCGCAGGTTTCATCCGCCTGCTCAGGAGTAGCTGTCAGGCCTGTTCCAATAGCCCAAACAGGCTCATATGCGATTATAACATTCTCAAGCTGTTCCTTTGTTACATCCTTAAGGTCGAGCTTTGTTTGCATAGAAACTACCTCGTCAGTAATTCCGTTCACTCTCTCCTCTTTAACCTCGCCAAGGCAAAGAATAACCTTGAGTCCGGCATTAAGAGCGGCTTTTGTACGAAGATTTACAGTTTCATCTGTTTCAGCGAAGTACTGTCTTCTTTCACTGTGACCGATAATTACATACTCAATTCCGCACTCCTTAAGCATTTCAGCAGAAATTTCGCCTGTATACGCGCCTTTTTCAGCGAAGTGAACGTTTTCTGCACCGATCTTTATGTTGCTTCCCTTTGCGGCTTCCTGAGCGGCATAAATGTCAACGAAGGGTACGCAAAAGATTATATCACAATTATCTTTTCCTGCAACAAGGGGCTTTGTTTCCTCAATAAGCGCCTTTGCTTGCGAGGGAGTCATATTCATTTTCCAGTTTCCTGCGATAACTTTTCTTCTCATTTTTATATCTCCTTAAATTTCTAAAAAGCAGGAAACTGACGTTACGTCAGTTCCCTATTTTTCGTTTTTATTATTTATCCAAAAGGCAAGCAATTCCGGGGAGCTCAAGACCCTCAAGGAATTCAAGTGAAGCGCCACCGCCTGTGGAAATGTGTGTCATCTTATCAGCATATCCAAGCTTTTCAACTGCTGCAGCAGAGTCACCGCCACCAATGATTGAAATAGCACCGCTATTTGCAACTGCCTCAGCAACTGCTTCTGTTCCGCTTGCAAAGTTTTTCCACTCGGAAACGCCCATAGGACCGTTCCAAACTACTGTGCCTGCGCCCTTGATTGCATCTGCAAAGAGCTCTTGAGTCTTAGGACCGATATCAAGACCCATCCAACCCTCAGGAAATTCGCTAGAGTTGCAGAACATAGAATCTGTGTTCTCATCATATTCCTTACCGAGCTTATTGTCAACAGGAATAAGGAACTTAACGCCCTTAGCCTCAGCCTTAGCCATCATTTCCTTAGCAAGCTCTACCTTATCGTCCTCGCAAAGAGATGTACCAACGTTGTAACCGAGAGCCTTAAAGAATGTATAAGCCATACCGCCACCGATGATAAGAGTATCAACCTTTTCAATAAGGTTGTTGATTACGCCGATCTTATCGGAAACCTTAGCGCCGCCAAGGATAGCAACGAAGGGACGTGCAGGGTCTGCAAGAGCCTTACCCATAACTCCGATTTCCTTTTGAATGAGGTAACCGCAAACTGCAGGGAGATAGTCAGCAACACCTGCTGTAGAAGCGTGTGCTCTGTGAGCTGTACCGAATGCATCGTTTACATAAAGCTCCGCATAGCTTGCAAGCTCCTTTGCAAAATCAGCACCGTTCTTTGTTTCTCTTGCGTCGAAACGAACGTTTTCGAGAAGAACAGCCTCACCCTCTTTAAGAGCAGCAACCTTAGCCTTTGCATCCTCACCGATTATATCCTCTGCGAATGTAACCTTGTCGCCAAGAAGCTCATTAAGTCTTACTGCAACAGGCTTAAGTGTAAATTTCTTTTTATCGTCAAGAGCCTTCTTAAGAAGCTCAGCCTTTGCTGCTGCCTGCTCTGCCTCAGGAAGCTCTTCTACCTTTTTCTTTTCTTTCTTTGTAAGACCAAATCCTTCAGTAAAGATATTATGGGGCTTACCCATGTGTGAGCAAAGGATAACCTTTGCACCGTTGTCAAGAAGATATTTAATTGTGGGGAGAGCGCCGATAATTCTCTTGTCAGAGGTAATAACGCCATCCTTAAGCGGCACGTTGAAGTCGCATCTTACGAGCACCTTCTTACCTGCAACGTTAACGTCTTCAATGGTTTTCTTGTTGTAAGTCATGTTTTTTTCTCCTATATTCTCTTTATTTTATTTTTCCAACAATAATATAACACACTTTTTCGATTTATGCAACTATTTTATATTAAAAAATAAAATTTTTAATAATAAAATATCCTATAACCACTGCTCCAAGCACTATTCTGTACCATCCAAACGATTCGAAGCTGTGACGGCGAACGAAATTCATAAGGAATTTTATAACCACCAAGGAAACCAAAAATGCGGTTACGAGTCCAACGATAAGAACAACTATCTCGATATTGGTCATGGTTGCTCCGTCGAGAACGAACTTAACGCATTTGAGCAAGGAAGCCCCAAGCATTACGGGAATTGCCAGGAAAAATGAAAATTCCGCAGCAGCGCTTCTCGATACTCCTACGAGCGATGCTCCTATTATGGTTGAACCGGAACGCGACGTTCCGGGAATTAACGAAAGAACCTGAAAGCATCCTATTTTAAGAGCCGTAAAGCAGTCAATATCGTACACATCCTCGCACTTTTTAGTTTTATTTTTATTAAATCTCTCTATAACTATAAAGGCTACACCGTATACTATAAGAGCTATTGCTACAACTACATAATTATAAAAATGCTCGTTAAACCAATCATCAAGTAAAAGTCCGATTACGGCGGCAGGTATGACTGCTATGATCACCTTCATCCAAAGCGACCACGTCTTTTTCTTCATATCCTTATCCTTTTTTGGGGAAAAAGGATTAAGCTTATCGAAAAACAGCACAACCACCGCAAGTATAGAACCAAGCTGTATAACAACCTCAAACAGCTCAAAAAAGCCGTCGCTTACATCAAGCCTTATAAATTCGTTGAACAGTATCATATGGCCCGTGCTTGAAACGGGAAGCCATTCGGTTATCCCCTGAACTATTCCTATAAAAAAGGCTTTTAACGCTTCCAAAAACATATCTTTACCTCGTAGCAGAGCGCAAAATGTCACCTACATGTACATCAAACGGCACTTTCATTTTAAATAACATCGAAGGATGTGGCGCGCTTTCGATCTTTTCTCCGTTTGGCAAGCGCAGATCTGTTGCAACAAAGCTTCTGCCGCATTTACCGGGAGTTATAATTTCAACATCGTCACCCTCAATCACCTTGTTTTTCTGCATAAAAGTAACATATCCGTCATCATCTTTTTCGCTTTGAGCGACACATAGGTACGCCTTTTCACGCAAATAACCGTTTTGAGTAACGAGCTGTGGATTATTCATAGGATCATCAAAATAAAAGCCTGTTGCATATTCTCTATGACTTACGCTTTCAAGCTCTCTTAGCCACATCTCATTATATTTATATTCGTTAGGTGATCTCAAATATTCATCCATCGCCATTCTGTAAGTATTAGCACAGATGGCAGTATAATATGCGCTTTTCATTCTGCCCTCAATCTTAAAGCTATCAATTCCGCTTTCCATAAGCTCGGGAATATGCTCTATCATACACATATCCTTTGACGACATAATAAAGCTGCCCTCTTTATATTCTTCAAGCGAGAGAGTGTCGCTTATTCGCTTTTCCTCAGCAAAATTTATCGGAATAGCGTTGGTATAATTCCATCTGCATGGCTGAGCGCACGCACCGCGGTTTGCATCTCTGCCTGTATAATAATTTGAGAGCAAGCATCTTCCGCTGTAAGAAACACACATAGAGCCGTGAATAAAGCATTCAAGCTCAAGCGATTTAGGAGTGTTTTTTCTTATTTCATTTATTTCACAGAGAGAAAGCTCTCTTGCCAAAACAACTCGCTTTGCGCCCATTCTGTGCCACGCCTCGGCGGCGGCTGCCGATACAACGCTTGCTTGCGTTGAAATATGAATTTCCATGTTCGGTACAAGCTCTCTTGCGAGTGTAAAAACTCCTATATCGGAAATTATAAGAGCGTCAACGCCTATCTCGTTAAATCTTACAAGATATTTTTTGAGTCTTTCATATTCGTTTGTATGCGGCATTGTGTTTACTGTAACGTATAGCTTTACGCCGTAAGAGTGTGCGTAATTCACCGCTTCCACAAGCTCATCGAGAGTAAAATTATCTGCCTGAGCGCGCATTCCGAACATATCGGATGCAAGATATACGGCATTTGCTCCGTAGAGTATCGCCGCTTTCATTTTTTCAAAATTTCCCGCAGGACAAAGAAGTTCTTTCATTTTTAATTCCTTACTGTTTTAAAAGTTTAAAGGCTTGCTCGGCTTTTTTGTTGAAATAAATATATATCGGCAGGCAAACTGCTAAATTTAAAGCTATAATAACAACTGTGGCAAGAATTATATTTACAAAGACCGTAAGCACAAAGGCTATTGCCGCAAGAATAATTGACCAAAGCATTGAGCCCATAAGAGCGCCAAATACCGCAAATCCCTGCTTGACTGCTACGTTTTCATTAAGCCAATCGAATTTAGGGAATTTGAAACCTAAAATCATTCCAAAAAAGGCGCTGAACAAAACAAGAGATAGATTCGTTAATATTATGAGAACAGCCGTAAGCGGCTCAAGCTTGAAGGCTATGCAAAGTATAAGCGAGCCTATGAGTGTGCACGGTGTGGATATTACTATGTGTGCCTTGATCTTTGCCATAAGAACATCTCTTGCACTTATAGGAGCGCTTTGAAGTATCCAAAGATTGTTGTTTTCTAAGGATATAGAGGGAGCTGAAACTATATTCATTGAGAAGAAAAACATACTTAGAAGAAGTATGAACACCGGAATAAGCTTTGATATTATAGGTTCAACCTCGGCAAACTGTAAAAATGTATCTGCACTGATGGAAAGCATAACGGAGAAAACTATTCCGAGCAAATTTCCTATTCCTGCGTTCAAAATATACGCCGATGATGTGAAAAAGCGTCTTATTTCTTTTTTTAAAAGCGCATTTCTCACAGAGCTTACCTTCTGCTCTCTTGATTTCATTTTTACTATAGGAGAGCCCTTGTGCGTCGTTATTATGCTTATAAAGAAGTGGTCTAAAAGTAAATATACTGTAAGTGCCAAGGCAACGCATATTGTGGCG
The DNA here is from genome assembly GCA_017623355.1 of Clostridia bacterium. Lineage (GTDB taxonomy): Bacteria > Bacillota > Clostridia > Oscillospirales > CAG-272 > RGIG2000. The sequence goes on along the minus strand of JAGAPG010000027.1, from coordinate 11,219 downwards.
AAAATTATAAAATTTAAATAATCGCCATAAGCCATAGCACTTGATATCCAATAAAAGATAGCTGTGTTTTTAAGACCTGCAAAGCTGACAACTCCTTCTGTCATTCCGCCAAAAACAGCTCCCAAAGAGCCACAGGCAAAAAGATACGCGCTCATAAGCACAACAAAAAGGGCGGTCGTAACAAGGGTCTTATTTTTTAATTTTGATGCAATTATAGACACTCCCCAAGCACAAAGCGCAGATATCGAGAGTGTAAGAAACGGTACGAGCATAAATATAAAAAATGCAAATACCGCGCCTAAAAAAGAAAATCCCACCATCACTGCATGTATTATAATTGCAGGAAGCATTACAAGTGCTTCGAGTCCGTAATTTATCAAAAGCAACAATGTCAATCTGCTTAAAAAAATATATCTTGGTGGGATAGGCATTGAAAGCAGAAATTCGTTATCCTTTGAATCAAATATCTGAGTTTTTGTTGCAAAAATGCTTCCGACAATACATAGAGCTATTGATATTATAGCTGCAAGCGTGAGGGTTGCATATATTTCACCTGTATAAAGCGACATTGATGCAATACCGAAAAACATCATCGAAAGTGAAAACACCAATATTGCCAAAATAACGAAAAACAATATTGCAAGGGCTACGGTCGCGCCTTTTTTGCGAGCTTTTCCCTTCTTTGTGCTTGCAAACATCGACACTCCCCACGCAGTAAATCTTGATTTAAGGAGTGTTTTAAACATCTTTGTCCTCCAACTCAAGAAATACGTTTTCAAGAGATTCATCTCCCTTTATTTCGTTCATGCTACCGCTTTTTATAAGCTTGCCATCCTTTATTATAGCTATCCTATCGCATATTTTTTCGGCAACATCCAAAACGTGAGTCGAGAAAAATATCGCGCCGCCATTTTTACATATTTCCTTCATTTCCTCTTTTAAAAGGAATGATGCCTTGGGATCAAGTCCGACAAACGGCTCATCCATTATAAGAAGCTTTGGAGAATGGATAAGCGCAGATATTATAGCAAGCTTTTGCTTCATTCCGTGTGAATACGAGGATATCGGCTTATCAAGATCGTTACTTATCTCAAACATTTCAGAATATCTTTTTATTTTTTCTTCTCTTTGTGCCTTTGATACCTCGTAAATATCGGCTATAAAGTTAAGAAATTTTATACCTGACATAAAATCGTAAAGATCAGGATTATCAGGAAGATACGCTATTCTTTTTTTACATTCTATCGGATCTTTTTTTATCGATATTCCGTCAATAAATATCTCGCCCTCTTCAAAATTTAAAATACCGCAAGCAGATTTTATCGTCGTTGTTTTTCCTGCTCCGTTATGGCCGATAAACGCGTACATTTCGCCCGGTTTTATATGAATACTAAGATTGTCTACAGCCTTCTTTTCGCCATAGGTTTTAGTTAAATTTTCAATTCTTAACACAAAAATCACCTCACATTATATTTTAACATATATAAATAAATGTGTCAATAGAAACAAAAACGGCGTTTTAAAAACGCCGCAAAAAATTATCCAAGCAAAAAACGGGCAATATCTACCCGTTTATCTTTAATTTTTAGTTTCTTTAACCGAAAATACCGATGTCCTGTTCGTATTCTACTCCGTACTGTTTATTTCCTTCCTCATCAGTACCAGCTTCAAATATTGTGGATAAAAGCATAATATCACTATCGGTTTCGAGCTTTTCGATCTCAATTTCGGGTCTTATATATTTCTTCATTTATATCTCTACCTCCTACCATAGGATAAACAATAGTTGATCTAAAAATCTTACACAGTAAGTATATCACATAACTTTTATTTTGTCAATAGCTTGAAAAAAATATTTTTGACTTTTCATCGTTTTTTTACTTTTTTTGCATCAAACAAAAAGGCTGTCGCAAATTGCAACAGCCTTTTGTTTCAATATATTACTTATAAAGCTCTGTAAACTTTGTAAGTCTTTCGTATTTTGCTTTAGCGCTTGCTTCAGCCTTTTCAAAGAGCTCGTTTGCTCTTTCAGGGAACTGTTGAGCAAGACGGCTGTAACGTGTTTCACTTGTGATGAACGCCTTATAGTCGCCTGTGGGCTCCTTAGAGTCAAGTGAGAAGGGATTCTTTCCTTCTGCTTTAAGAGCAGGATTGAATCTGAAGAGCTGCCAGTAGCCGGCTTCAACTGCCTTCTTCATTTCACCTTGGCAGTTAGTCATGCCGCCCTTAAGTCCGTGCATTTCGCAAGGAGCATAACCGATAACAAGTGAAGGTCCGGGATATGCCTCTGCCTCTGCAAGAGCCTTAATGGTTTGTGCAGGGTCAGCACCCATAGCGATCTGTGCTACGTATACATAGCCGTAGGACATAGCGATCTCAGCAAGATTCTTCTTACCGATAGCCTTACCTGCTGCTGCAAACTGAGCAACCTGACCGATATTAGAAGCCTTAGAAGCCTGTCCGCCTGTGTTAGAATAAACCTCTGTGTCGAATACCATTACGTTTACATCTTCACCTGAAGCAAGAACATGATCAAGACCGCCAAATCCGATGTCGTAAGCCCATCCGTCACCACCGAAGATCCATATAGATTTCTTGGAGAGGTAATCTTTTTCTGTAAGAATTTCCTTTGCTGTAGGACAACCAGCCTCTGCAGCCTTTTCAAGCTCAACAACGAGAGCCTTTGTAGCAGCTTCATTAGCCTTTCCGTCATCCTTTGTATCAAGATATGCCTGAGCTGCTGCCTTAAATTCATCGGAAGCCTTATCGCTTGACATCATATCAGCAACCTTAGACATAAGTCTTGCACGAATTGCCTTTTGACCAAGGTGCATACCAAGACCGTGCTCTGCGTTATCCTCGAAGAGTGAGTTAGCCCATGCAGGTCCTCTACCGCTATCCTTATTTACTGTATAAGGTGTTGCAGGTGCAGAACCGCCCCAGATAGAAGAACAACCTGTTGCGTTGGAGATGTACATTCTTTCGCCAAAGAGCTGTGTGATAAGACGTGCGTATGATGTTTCAGCACAACCTGCGCAAGAGCCGGAGAACTCAAGCAAGGGTTGGTTGAACTGGCTTCCCTTAACGGAAATCTCTGCAAAAGGAAGATCCTTCTTAGATACATTTGCTACAGCATAGTCAAATGCAGCCTGTTGATCTGCCTGGCTCGCCTGAGATACCATTCTGATAGCCATCTTTTCGGGTGTATTATTAGCCTTAGCCTTGATAGTTACAGGACATACGTTTACGCAAAGTCCGCAACCCATACAGTCAAGAGGACTGATAGCCATTGTAAATTTGTAATCCTCGCAGCCCTTACCGATCATCTTAGCTGTAAACTTGGTTGACTTAGGAGCCTTTTTAGCTTCATCAGCGTTCATAGCGAAAGGACGGATAGTTGCGTGAGGACATACATATGAGCACTGGTTACATTGGATACAGTTTTCAGGAATCCATTCAGGAACCGTTACTGCAACGCCGCGCTTCTCATATGCAGCTGCGCCTTGAGGGAATGTACCGTCAACGTAATCAACGAATGCGGATACAGGAAGCTTATCACCTTCCATCTTCGCAACGGGAAGAAGTACATTTTCAACATATTTAACGAGTTCAGGACGAGTGCCGCTAACCTTTTCTTTCTTATTAGAGATCTTGAGATCCTTCCAAGAAGCAGGAACCTCAACCTTAACGAGAGCTTCCTTACCTGCGTCGATAGCCTTGTAGTTCATTTCAACTACTGCTTCGCCCTTCTTGAGATATGACTTCTTAGCCATATACTTCATCTTTTCGATGGCTTCATCGATAGGCATTATGTTAGCAAGTGAGAAGAATGCGGATTGGAGAATTGTATTTGTTCTCTTACCCATACCGATCTCAATAGCCTTGTCAATAGCGTTTACGATATAGAACTTAATATCGTTTGTTGCTATGTATTTCTTAACATCGTTAGGCAATTTAGCCTCAAGCTCCTCGGGTGTCCATTGACAATTGAGCAAGAATGTTCCGCCGGGTTTAACGTCGTTAACGATCTTGTAACCCTTAAGGATATATGAGGGATTATGACATGCAACGAAGTCTGCCTTTGTTATGTAGTAAGGGCTCTTTATCTGCTTATCACCGAAACGAAGGTGAGAGATAGTTACGCCGCCTGTCTTCTTTGAGTCATATTGGAAATATGCTTGAATGTATTTTTCGGTGTAGTCACCGATGATCTTGATTGAGTTCTTGTTAGCACCAACTGTTCCGTCTCCGCCAAGTCCCCAGAATTTGCAGGAGATTGTACCCTCTGCGCTTGTATCGGGAGCTGCCTTTTCAGGAAGTGAAAGGCATGTAACGTCGTCAACGATACCTATTGTGAAGTTAGCCTTAGGCTCTCTCTTCTTAAGGTTTTCGTATACTGCGAATACAGATGCAGGTGTTGTATCCTTAGAACCAAGACCGTAACGTCCTCCTACTACCTTTGCCTTAGAGCCCTTCATTGCGAGAGCTGAAACAACATCAAGGTAAAGAGGCTCGCCGAGTGAGCCGGGTTCTTTTGTTCTGTCAAGAACTGCGATCTTCTTAGCTGTTGCAGGAATAGCCTCAAAGAGCTTGTCTGCTACGAAAGGACGGTAAAGTCTAACCTTTACAAGACCAACCTTTTCGCCCTTAGCCATAAGATAATCAATAACCTCTTCGCACACGTCACAGATAGAGCCCATAGCTACGATTACTCTGTCAGCGTCGGGAGCTCCGTAGTAGTTAAAGAGCTTGTAGTTAGTACCTATCTTTTCGTTTACCTTGTCCATATATTCCTCTACGATTGCAGGAAGTGCATCGTAGTATTGGTTACAAGCCTCTCTGTGTTGGAAGAAGATATCTCCGTTTTCAGCAGAACCGCGAAGCACGGGGTGCTCAGGGTTGATGGATCTCTTACGGAATTCGTTTATAGCATCCTTATCAACCATTTCTTCAAGATCCTTATAATCCCAAACCTCGATCTTTTGAATCTCATGAGATGTACGGAAGCCATCGAAGAAATTAAGGAAAGGAACTCTGCCCTTAATTGTGGAAAGGTGTGCTACTGCACCGAGGTCCATTACTTCCTGAGGATTTGTGTTTGCCATCATAGCATAACCTGTTTGACGACAAGCGTATACGTCGGAGTGGTCTCCGAAAATATTAAGCGCGTGCGATGCAACGCAACGTGCGGATACGTGAATTACGTTAGGGAGCAACTCACCTGCAATCTTGTACATATTCGGGATCATCAAAAGAAGACCCTGAGATGCGGTGTATGTTGTTGTGAGTGCGCCTGCTGCGAGTGAACCGTGTACTGTTCCGGCTGCACCTGCCTCAGATTGCATTTCGGTAACCTTTACTTCATCACCAAAAATGTTCTTAAGACCTGTTGCAGACCATGAGTCTGTAAGCTCAGCCATAACACTTGAAGGGGTGATAGGGTAAATTGCGGCAACTTCTGTAAACGCATAGCTGACAGTAGCGGCAGCGGTATTACCGTCCATTGACTGTTTCTTTCTTGTTATCATAACAAAAAACCTCCTAAGTTTTTATAATTTTTTATACCGTATCTATAATAACACTTTTCAATATTAATTTCAATAGTAAAACGACATTTTTTAATTATTTTTAAATTTTTTATCAAAAAATCGTTTATTTATTCCTCATTTTCAAATTCAGAAATATCAACCGAGGATACATCCTTTATCTTTTCCTTGGCTCTTTCAAAATACGAGATTTTTTGTCTTGCAAGAAAAACCATAAGATTTTGAACGCTCATTCCCTCGTTTTTAGCTACATAAGCAAGCTTTCTTGCCATGTCCTCGTTAAAATAAATTTTCACACTTTTGCTTTTTTTCATTTTTTGTTCTCCTTTTTATCCTATTATTTTTTATTTTATCACATTTTTCGCGTTTTGTCTTGCTATTTCTCATTTTTTATGGTAATATTTTCTTATACAATAAAAAAGGGGGCTTTTTATGCTAAGCTGCTGTTATAGTGCGGGGCTTTTGGGTATAGACGGATATCTTGTTACTGTCGAATGTAACTCTTCCAAAAGAATCTCCTGCTTTGAAATAGTCGGGCTTCCCGACAATGCAATAAAGGAAGCGAAGGAAAGAGTTCGCTCTGCCTGTATAAATTCTTCATTTCAATTTCCGGATGCGGAGCTTATTATAAATCTTGCTCCCGCTGATATTAAAAAAGAAGGCTCTTCGTTTGATCTCGCTTTGATCATATCCATTCTTCATTCTGCAGGCACGGTGATGCTTTCGTCATCATTGGATGATACCTGCTTCATAGGAGAGCTTTCGTTGTCGGGTGCTCTTCGCCCAGTGCGCGGTGTTTTGTGTATGGCTCTTGCAGCAAAGCGCGCAGGAATCAAACGAATGTTCGTTCCTTACGAAAACGCAAAGGAAGCAAGTGTTGTTGGAGATATGGAGGTTTACGGTGTTAAAAATCTTCGCGAGGTGGTTGAATTTTTAAACGGCATGACTCATCTTGAAAAATTCGTTTTTGATAATCTTCCTACAGAAACCGAGCTTAACTGTCCAGATTTTGAGGATGTAAAGGGTCAAACCAAGGCGAAGCGCGCTATCGAGATAGCGGCTGCAGGCGGACATAATATTTTGCTTATAGGTCCACCCGGTACGGGAAAATCAATGCTTGCAAAGCGCATACCGTCAATCTTGCCGGAAATGACTTTCGAGGAAAGCGTTGAAACGACACAGGTACACTCAATTTCGGGAATTTTACCCGATGGAGTGTCGCTTATCAGAGTAAGACCGTTCCGTTCTCCGCATCACACGATGTCCACACCGAGCCTTGTCGGAGGCGGAAGAATTCCAATGCCCGGCGAGGTATCGCTCGCCAACAATGGAGTATTGTTTCTTGATGAACTCCCCGAATTTAACAAACAGGTAACCGAAGCGCTTCGTCAACCTCTCGAGGATGGGTGTGTAACTATAACACGAGCCGCCGGAAGAATAAAATATCCTTGCTCGTTTATGCTTGTTTGCGCTATGAACCCTTGCAGATGCGGATATTACGGACACCCTACTCACCCTTGTACTTGCAAGCCCGAGGATATCCGCAAATATCTTGCAAAAATCAGCGGTCCGCTTCTTGATAGAATAGATATACAGATTGAAGTTCCTTCTCTTTCTTATGACGAGCTATCAACAAATACAAAAGCCGAGCCATCATCAAAAATTCGCGAGCGTGTAAATAAGGCAAGAAAAATCGCTCAAAAGCGTTTTGTAGGTGAAAAGACCGACAATTCATCATCAATAACCTGCAACGCCCAAATGGAAGCGAAGCATATTGCAAAATACTGCGAGCTTGATGATGCTTGTAAAAATCTTATGAATCGCGCTTTCAAATCGTTAGGGCTTTCCGCAAGAGGTCACGATAGAATTTTGCGTCTTGCAAGAACGATTGCAGACCTTGCAGACAGCGAAAAAATAATGCCAAACCATCTTGCTGAAGCAATTCAGCTTCGTTCACTCGATAAAAAATATTTTTGATTTTAAAGCCTTGCAATAATGCAAGGCTTTAATTAACTGATTTTTATTATTTTTTAAATAAAATCAAAAAAAGTATTGCAATTTGCATTTTTTTGTGATATACTATTTTCGCTATTGATGAATAGGGGTGTAGTTCAGTTGGTAGAACGGCAGTCTCCAAAACTGCATGTCCAGAGTTCGAGTCTTTGCGCCCCTGCCATTATAAAAAGCCTTGTAAATGCTGATAAATCCAGTATTTATAAGGCTTTTTGCTATTTTTATCAATAATGTATTTTATCATATTTTTATCTATTTCTAAGTATTTTTTGAAGTCAAAATGAAGTCAAAATTTATTTTAATTTAAATTAGCTTCTCTTTTGCTCGGGGCTGGTGTGGCTGTTCTCACTCAAATAAATCCCCTACGGGAATTCATTCGAGCCTCTGAACTACCTGTCACGACACCAGACGCCCCCATTGGGCAACGTTTTTTACACTCTGTCATTTAGCATAAGCTCGATTTTGAAGTGCAAGAGATCCTCTTGAATGAAGTCTCCTATAAAAAATGCAAACAAAAATAAAGCCTTCCAAGCTGTGCCGCTTACGGAAGGCTTTATTTTCGTTTTTTGTTTGACTTATTTTTTAGTATGAGTCGAAGCTCCGTTCAAGAAATGTAGATCTCTCTATTTCTTCATTCTGAAATTCTTCTTAAGCTCTTTATTATAAAAACGAGAGTGCTGTTTCTCAAATTCATAAAGCGAAGGTTTTTTATCTTCAAAGAGTGGAATATCAAGTATTCCGATCGATGTTTGCTCAGAGAGCGCACCAAAGAACGGAGAAAGATAATCTGTTGGATAGCGATTATTATGTGCGATCTTATTTGGAACGTTCATAACGTATTTATTCTCTCCTGTATCATGACGGCCAGCGCGCTCATACATAAGAGTATAAGCTGTATAACCATACTGTTTCTGAATTCTAAGGTCATAATTATAAATTGCAGAAAAAAGATGATTAATAAGGTACGTTGGAAGCGTAAACTGTTCCCTGCCGTAATAACAGATCTCTTTATCAAAGCCTTTATAAAAGCTTGTTAAAAAGCTGATCACTATACCTTCCAAATACAATGGCAGCGCAAGCTTTCCCTTATCAGCGTCGGTGATCGTAATCTTATCTCTAAGCTCGAGATCATTTGCCATAAGAGATGAAGATCTTTGAGTATTGCCGAAGGACATATAATAAGTCTTAAAATCATACGTTGAAATGTGACCAAGCGTCTTCATACCGATATCCATTTTATCGTTAAGCGGATTTGCATCATCGTCATCATATTTCATATGCGCATTAGTAATCTGATTACCGCGTTCCTTATCATATTCGGAATAAACATTTATTCCGAATTCAAAAAAGCCTATGTTTTCATTTTTCTCATCCTCATGCTTACCGTATCGAAGAGCATCGTAATCGATATTATGGCAAAAGCGCGAGAAAAAGTCAAAATCATTAGCGGTTCTTGAGAGCATATCGTCATTCCACATGGGAAAATTTCCGATAGTTTCAATATAAATATCAGTTCTTATCGGCATATTTGAAAATATAAGCGGAGTATCTACTGAATAAGTAAAATAAACCCTCGCGTATTCTTGCAGCTCATCCCAGATATCGCAATATTTATACGAATCATTGAAGATCATTCTTCCATCATAACCATACAAGGCTTCAGGAGCTTCGTTCATCAGATAATAGATTTCTTTTTTTCTTCTGATATAAGCAGCAGATGACCAGGGACCTTTAATAACTTTTTGACGGATCTGTTCATCAAGATCTCGCTCAAGCTTCCACCAAGGAAAATCGGGAAAGATCCTTTTAAATTTAAAAATGCTATCATAAGCCATTCCGCGAAAGCCTTTTTCGGCAAGAAGTGAACAGTATGTCATGATAAGATCCTTTCCCCTTCGAATCGGCGCTACTAAGATCCAATCTCGGCTTGAGTCATTAATAAATCCAATATTTCGATTTTCATGATGATACATTTTTGAATATGCCCAGGAAATTCTCATTTTTACAAAAAGATACCCGAAAAGGATTACCCAAATCCACCAAGGCGCAGAATAAAGCATTATAAAAAAATCGACCAAGAATGTTGAGATCAAATTAAGAAAGCCTTTAAACGTCGGAGAAAACGGGAACGTAAAGTACCACGATAAAAACTCCATAGCAAAGTTAACAATATTAAAATTAAAAGCCCAAACGATGCAGAACGCAAGCTTCAAATATCCGTTAGACCACAAAGTATTGAAGACGTCGACACAGAAATATAAGACTTTCTTAAAAGGGCCCTCGATATATCTTTGGAAGATCTTAAGAGATTTCGTTTTTTCGCCGGGATTATCACGGGGAGAAAAAAGAAAACATTCAAAAAGAGCTCTCAAGGTTATCAAAACACAGATCCCTATTACCAAATATAAAATGCCAAACAAAAGATAATAGGTTACGTAAAGATTATAAAGCTGAAAATTGCTTCCGGTGCAAAGTCCGTCCCAAATATACTCAAATTTAAAATTGATCTTATCTATATCGATCTTAGTAAAATCAATAAAATCAAATTTTATGTTTTTACTTTCTACAGGAGCTACAACGTCAGATAAAGATCCTTCATTGCGAATAAAACGTCCGGTGAAATTATTCCAAAAGAAAACCGCTGAGCTTTTAAGCTTATCAAAAGCTCGCCCGGCATAAATAATTATATAATCATAATTTATAAAAGTTAAGGTTACCGAAGCGCCGACCAACGCCACGGCACATATATAATAAAGTGTTTTTATATTTAAAAATCTTTCCTTAAATTTATTTTTCATAATCTGATCCAAGTAAATATGACGTAGCCTATTAAATAAGCTGCTAAAATTAACACAAATAATTTTAATAAAAGTCTTTTCATAATTCCTCAAGATAAAAACGGTTGAACAAGCAACCGTTTTTACATTTCAATTTATCTACGGCGACGTTGCTTTTTATTTTTTCTTGTAATAATAAGAATAACAACGCAAACAATTCCAAGAAGACTTATTCCGGCTATGATCGGGCCCACGTTAACCTTTTGTTGACCTTCAACGTAACCGTCATCAAAGCCATCATCGTATTCATCTGAAAGAGCTGCCTTATACTCGTTTGAAGCTTTATAAGAGATCTCACCTGCAGATACACCTTCGCTATACCCGATATTATACTCGTCATTCAACACTGAAGCGTATGCATCCGATTTTTTATATTCCTCAACACCTACATTTTTAGCTAGATTAATACTACTGTGATAATCGTTAGATTGCTTATATTCATCTGCCCCTTGTTGCTTAGCTTCAGATATCTCAGTAGCATACTCGGACGAACTCTTAAATTCAATAACTCCGTCAATTTTTCCCTGCTCATATTGAGCTATAAGACGATCTTCTTCTGTAATAGTTCCAGCTTCTACAGCTTTATCATATGCTTGATATGCCTCAAGCAAAAAGCCATTATTAAACTTATATGATTCTGATTCGAATTCACTATTTTTACTACTTAAATAGCGAATTATATTATCCTCACTCAAATCAGATACATTATCTTTTATATCTGCATAATAAGCTGATATACTATCAATAGTACAAAAAGCTTTATCATGTCCAACAAAAAAAGCAGAAGTAATTATATAATCAGTAAAATCAATCTCAGAAACAT
>JAGAPG010000026.1 GCA_017623355.1 Clostridia bacterium | reverse complement strand
CTTCTTGGTGGATATAAAATAAACAGTGAAGCTCTTAAGGCATATAACGAATTTAATGGTGAAAAGCTCACTTACGGTATTGTAATGTCAAACGCAGCAAATGTAGTAATCACAGACGGTGAATATACAGGCGGCAAGGGCATAATGGCAACAGAAAACAATGAAAGCTATACGACAGTAAAATATGTAATAAGTGGCTTTAGCGCAATCGAGCAGCTTGCAGATTTAAATCTCGTTATAACACTCTATGTAGTAGATGAAAACGGAATGAGCTTTATTCAAAATGATACCGCATACGATAGCGCAAATGCTAATGTAGACGGCACAAATATCGCAATAAACGCTATAACCTTCGGTTATATAGCTCAAAAGACTATCGACGAGGATAAAACTATTGAGGAAGATTACAAGGCTATGCTCGAAGCTATAACTAAAATCTCAATGACAACTGTACCTGCTCAAAATAAACAATAATAAAAAGACCGTTGCTGATGCAACGGTCTTTTCTTTTATAATTAAATTATTTGAGTCTATCTTCAAGAGCTGCAAGCTGAGCCTTAAGCTCTGCAGGAACTCTGTCACCAATCTGAGCATAGAATGCCTTGATGTTTTCGATATCCTCGTTCCAAGAAGCCTTGTCAACTGAGAGAAGATCGTTAAGAGTTTCATCAGAAATGTTAAGACCCTCAACATTGATGTCCTTAGCGTAAGGAATGTATCCGATCTCTGTCTTTCTTGCATCAACCTTATCCTCACAACGAGCCAAGATCCACATAAGAACTCTCATATTATCACCGAAGCCCGGCCAAATGAAGTGACCCTCGTCATCTGTTCTGAACCAGTTAACGTGGAAGATCTTCGGAGCGTTAGGAATCTTTTTACCCATAGCGAGCCAGTGAGCAAAGTAGTCACCCATATCGTAGCCTACGAAGGGACGCATAGCCATAGGATCGCGACGAACTACGCCGACAGCTCCTGCAGCAGCAGCTGTTGTCTCGGAAGCCATGATAGAACCAACGAATGTACCGTGCTCCCAGTCAAATGATTGATATACGAGTGGAGCAGTCTTTGCGCGGCGTCCACCGAATACGATAGCCGAGATAGGAACACCTGCGGGATTATCGAATTCCTTGGAGATGCAAGGACAGTTTTTAGCCATAGCTGTAAATCTTGAGTTAGGATGAGCAGCAGAGGTATTAACCTTGTCAGCCTTGTTGTATTTTGTTTTGTCCCAAACCTCGCCCTTCCAGTTAATGCAATTGTCGGGAGCATTATCATCAAGACCTTCCCACCAAACTGTGTTGTTGTCGAGGTTGTGACCAACGTTTGTGAAGATAGTATCTCTTGTAGTTGTATGAAGAGCATTGGGGTTGGAGTGCTCGTTAGTACCGGGAGCAACACCGAAGAAGCCGTTTTCGGGATTGATAGCGTAAAGACGTCCGTCCTTGCCGACTCTGAGCCAAGCAATATCGTCGCCTACGCACCATACCTTATATCCCTTTTCCTTGTAGATTGCAGGGGGAATAAGCATAGCAAGGTTGGTCTTACCGCAAGCAGATGGGAATGCTGCGCTGATGTATTTAACTTCTCCGTCAGGAGATTCGATACCGAGAATGAGCATATGCTCAGCCATCCAGCCTTCTTTTCTGCCAAGGTAGGAAGCAATACGGAGAGCAAAGCATTTTTTGCCGAGAAGAACGTTTCCGCCGTAACCGGAGTTAACAGACCAGATAGTGTTATCTTCGGGGAAGTGACAGATGTAACGGTTGTCCTCGTCGATATCCTTTCTTGCGTGAAGGCCCTTGATAAAGCCCTCGCCGTCGCCCATAGCCTTTGCAACCTCAGCGCCGGCTCTTGTCATAATGAGCATATTGAGAACAACGTAGATAGAGTCTGTAAGCTCGATACCGTACTTAGCAAAGTCTGAGCCAACCTGACCCATAGCGTAAGGAATGATGTACATTGTACGACCCTTCATAGAGTTCTTATAGAGCTTGCCGAGCTTTTCGTAGCATTCAACGGGGTCCATCCAGTTGTTGATGTTTCCGGCATCCTCCTTCTTTCTTGTACAAATAAATGTTCTTCCTTCAACACGTGCAACGTCGTTGATAGCTGTTCTGTGAAGATAGCAGTTAGGAAGGAGCTCCTCATTGAGCTTTACGAGCTCACCTGTTGAGCAAGCCTCAGCGCGAAGAGCCTCTGTTTGCTCGTCACTGCCGTCGATCCAAACGATCTTATCAGGTTGAGTCAAATTAGCCATTTCCTCGATCCAGTCAAGAATATACTTGCTGTCGGTTAAAGCTTTGTTTTCAAATTTAAGCATTATAAAATACCTCTTTCTTCTTAATTTATAATCACATATAGTATAGCATAAAAGGTTGTTTTTTTGCAATAGTTTTATATTTATTTTTAAAAGATTTAAGAAAAAATTGATAAATGCGTAAAAGTATGTTAAAATAAATACATATTTAAATTTTATTCGAGGCTGAAATGGAGATAGAAAGAAAGTTTTTTGTAAAAAATATGCCCGAGCTTAGTAACTTTAGCTCAAGTGAGATAATACAAGGCTACGTGTCACTTTCACCTGAGGTGCGCGTACGGAAAAGAGATGATGTATATTATCTTACCGAAAAGGGAGACGGTGCTCTTGAAAGAGAGGAAAATGAAACGGTTATTTCATCAATGGAAGCAAAGGAGCTCTTTAAAAAATCAGGAAAAAGAATAATAAAAAAGAGAAGATATTTGGTTCCTTGCGGAAAATATACGGCAGAGCTTGATATTTACGATGAGGCGTATGAGCTTCAGCCGGTTGTTGAGGTTGAATTTGACAGTGTCGATGAGGCAAATGAGTTTGTTTCACCCGATTGGTTTGGAGAGGAGATAACACAAAACGAGGAATACCGGAACAAAAATATAGCAAGAAGATGTGCGGACAAGCGGCAAAAGGAACAAAAGCTTGATATTATACACCTTGCTATAATACTTTTAGGAACTATTTTTGTGCTTAGCGGAGCGTTTTATAATGCTTATTGGTTTGACGAGGCATATTCTGTCGGTCTTGTGAAGCATTCGCTTTGGGATATTATAAAAATAGCACCAAATGATGTTCATCCGCTCTTTTACTATATAATGCTGAAGATATATACGCTTATATTCGGAACGTCTGCTTATGCGATGAGAATATTTTCGGTAATAGCCACATTTCTTCTTTCGCTTATAGGATATACTCATATAAAAAAGGATTTCGGACGCAAGGTCGGAATGTATTATAGCGGAATAATATTTTTATTTCCTGTGGTTTTTAAATATTCACAGCAGATCCGTATGTATACATGGGCGGCGCTTTTTGTTGCTCTTTGTGCAATTTATGCTTATAGGTACATAAATTCATCAAATAGAAAAAACCAGATCCTTTTCATTGTGTTCAGCGTAATGTGCGCTTATACTCACCATTTTGCGCTTTTCACAACAGTTTTTATAAACATATTTATGTTTGTTTACTGTTTTATAAGGAAACAGATTGCAAATAAATGGATCGTGCCGGCTATATGGCAAATAGCACTTTTTATTCCCGGAATTTTTGTGTTTTTGGAGCAGGCGCTTCGAGGCGGGGCGGGATGGATAACCCTTGATGGCGATATATTATCAAGGCTATTTGCTTTCTTCTATGTCGGAGATGCACTTAATAATGCAGTTGAGCTTTCGCCGAAGCTTTACGCGTTTCTTGGAGCAATCGGTCTTGCAATATTTATTTTCGTTGCATTTGTGCTTTACAAGGAATATGAAAGGAAAAACGCGCAAGCCTATGCACCTATAATGGCGTTTTTGGTATTCATAACGGTAATTCTTGCAACATTTATTTATTCGTTTGTAAAGCCGCTTCTTTATGAAAGATATCTTTTTGTAATGATCGCGCTTTTTGCTTTTGCTCTTGCATATGCTCTTTCAAAAGTAAAAATAAAATATATTCCAATTGCGATAATCGCTGTAATGAGTGTTATTCTTATAGTGAGAGTAGTTCCTATATATCAAGTAACATTAAATAAAAGCTCGGATAATGTAATGGAATATGCAAATGAAAATATCGGTAAGGATGATCTTTTGATCTTCGATGATAACAGCTTATCGGCGTATTCGTTTGCGGTATATTCTCACGAAACCACCTGCTGCGCCTATAATCATGACAATTGGGGCGTTGAGGAGGCATATAAGGCTTTTTCAAAGGATAGCTATGTAACTAAGGATATACAAAAGATAGGCGAGTTATTAGAGCAAGGAAAAGAAACCGTATATGTTATCGTTTTTGAAAATAATGAAAAATCACAAGCCATAATAGAAACAGTTGAGCAAAGCGGACTTTATATATTTGACAGAAAAGATACTGTGATTCAAGAGTATTATGACTATTATTTTGATATATATGTCTATAATTTAGTTTAAATCGCTTGACAAAAAAATAAAACTGTGATATAATCTCAAAAAATGCGATGAACGGAACAAGTAGTTCAAATGATCTTAGCTACAGAAAGCTGCCGGTTGATGAGAGGCGCGCAAGAGCTTTGAAGGAATACATCCGTGAGCAACACACTGAAAGATATCTAGTAGGCTGTGTCGGAGCTCCACCGTTAAAGGGAGAGGACCGTATTTATATGCGGCTCGTGAGATCCTTGTGGCAACATAAGGATAAATCAAGGTGGTAACACGGAAGAAATTTCGTCCTTGCATGCTACGGTATGCAAGGATTTTTATATTTTGTTTTGAAAGGTGAAATAAAAATGCAGATTTACGAAGAACTTGTTGCGCGCGGACTCATTGCGCAGGTTACAAATGAACCCGAGATAAGAGATATGGTCAATAACGGAAGGGCGGTTTTCTATATAGGCTTCGACCCAACGGCAGATAGTCTTCATGTGGGTCACTTTATGGCGCTTTGTCTTATGAAAAGACTTCAGATGGCAGGAAATAAGCCGATAGCTCTTATTGGAGGAGGCACAGCGTATATAGGAGATCCGTCGGGAAGAACAGATATGCGTTCAATGATGACTGCCGAAACCATTCAGCATAACTGCGATTGCTTTAAAAAGCAGATGTCAAGATTTATTGATTTTTCAGACGGAAAGGCGCTTATGGTAAACAATGCGGATTGGCTTCTCGGTCTTAATTACGTTGAGCTTCTTCGTGAGGTAGGCGCTTGCTTCAGCGTAAACAGAATGCTTACCGCAGAATGCTATAAGCAAAGAATGGAGAAGGGACTTTCATTCCTTGAGTTCAACTATATGATAATGCAGAGCTACGATTTCTTGGAGCTCTACAGAAAGTACGGCTGTAATATGCAGTTCGGCGGAGACGATCAATGGAGCAATATGCTTGGCGGAACAGAGCTTATTCGCCGTAAGCTCGGCAAGGATGCGCATGCTATGACCATAACTCTCCTTCTTAATTCCGAGGGAAAGAAAATGGGTAAGACTCAATCAGGCGCAGTATGGCTTGATCCTAACAAAACCTCACCGTTTGATTTCTATCAGTATTGGAGAAACGTAGGAGATGCAGACGTTCTCAAGTGTATAAGAATGCTTACATTCCTTCCTCTTGAAGAAATAGATGCTATGGATAAATGGGAGGGTAGTCAGCTTAATAAAGCGAAGGAGATACTCGCATACGAGCTTACAAAGCTTGTTCACGGTGAGGAAGAGGCCGAAAAGGCTCAGAGTGCTGCAAAATCCATTTTCGGTGCCGGCGGAAGCGAAAATATGCCTACTGAAAAATTATCCGAGGCTGATCTTATCGATGATAAAATAGATATTCTTTCTATACTTGTAAAGTCAGGACTCACTCCTTCAAGAAGTGAGGCAAGACGCGCTGTTGAGCAGGGTGGTGTTACAGTTGACAACGATAAGGTAACAGATATAAAAGCTCTTTATACAAAGGAACAGCTTTTAAACGGTCTTGTTGTTCGCCGCGGTAAAAAAGCTTATAAAAAGGTTACTCTTTAATTAAAAATCGCCTGTAAAGAAATTTACAGGCGATTTTATTGATTTGAAAACAAAATGTGAATTTTAATAATATTTTCGACATTTATTGTTTAAATATGATAAAATTAATACATAAGACAAGCAAGGAGAGACTAATGGGTATTTATTACGTTTTATTTAATCCTCACGCAAAAAACGAAACGGCTGGGCGAGAGGTATCAAAAATAGAAAAATATTTGCCGAATGATGAGCTTATATATATCGACATTTCAAAAACTACCTCTTATGCCGAGATATTTGAAAATATGCATGTCGACGATAAGATAGTTATTGTTGGTGGAGACGGCACTATAAATAGATTTGTAAACGATACAAGAGATATAAAAATTGATAATGAGATATTTTATTTTGGGATAGGGACAGGCACAGACTTTTTAACCGATATAAGCAAAAAGGGCGAGGTTGCACCGTTTTCTCTCAAGGAATACATAAAGGAGCTTCCTACTGTTGAGATAAAAGGGAAAACGTATAAATTCCTTAATGGAATAGGATACGGCATTGACGGATATTGCTGTGAGGAAGCGGATAAAATAAGAGGAACTACAAATAAACCTATAAATTATTCTGCTATTGCGATAAAGGGACTTCTATTTCATTATAAGCCAACGCAAGCGACGGTATTGGTTGACGGCACGCCTTATATGTTTGAAAAGGTGTGGCTTGCACCCACTATGAACGGAAGATTTTATGGCGGGGGAATGATGATAACGCCGACTCAAAACAGACTTTCTACCGAAAAGAAGCTTTCGCTTGCAATTTTACACGGTTCGGGAAAGCTTAAAACACTTATGATATTCCCGTCAATATTCAAAGGAAAGCATGTTAAGTATAAAAAATATTTCAAAATTCTTGAGGGTAAGGAGATAACGGTTGAATTTGATCGCCCTACCGCCCTTCAGATAGACGGAGAAACTGTGCTTGACGTAAAGAGATATACAGCAAGAGCAGGAGTAAGACACGAGGACCTCGTAAGATAAAATAAAAAACAAAAGATCCAACCTTGACGGTTGGATCTTTTTGTGTTAATCGGTTGTTAAAGCCAAAATTATTTAACTTCTGCCTTAGCGCCAGCCTCTGTGAGCTGCTTAGCGATATCTTCAGCTGTTTCCTTGGAAACACCCTCTTTAAGAGTCTTAGGAGCACCCTCAACGAGTTCCTTAGCTTCCTTAAGTCCGAGACCTGTGATCTCACGAACAACCTTGATAACATTGAGCTTGCTTGCGCCAACTTCAGCGAGAATTACGTCAAACTCTGTCTTTTCTTCAACAGGAGCAGCAGCAACAGCAGCACCGGCAACTGCAACAGGAGCAGCAGATACGCCGAATTCTTCTTCAACTGCTTTTACGAGATCAGCGAGTTCGAGTATTGTAAGAGATTTGATTTCTTCAAGAATTTGAGTGGTCTTTTCGTTAGCCATGATAAATAATCCTCCGTAATAAAAAGATAAATTTTTAAATTTAAAATTTTGCGTATATTGAGTAGATTAAGGCTACGCAACCTTATTCGGCAACAGCTTCTGCGCCGTTTTTGTCGATAATTGCTTGAATAGCACAAGCAAAGCCGCGGAGAGGCCCTTGGATGCTTCCCAAAAGTTTTGCAATAAGAACTTCCTTTGAGGGAATCTCAGCAAGAGCTTTAACTGTAGCAGCATCAACAACACCGTTATCGATAAATCCGCCTTTGATTTCGAAAGTTTCAACTTTGTCTGCGTACTCTTTAGCGATCTTAGCGGGAGCTATTGCGTCATCATAGCTGATAGCGATAGCGCTCATACCGTTGAGCTGATCCTTCATAGCACCGTAACCAACCTCGTCACATGCACGGCCGATAAGAGTATTCTTAATAACCATGTAGTCAACGCCTGCTTTACGGAAAGCTGCACGCATTTTTGTATCGTTTTCTACTGTGATACCTTGATATTGAACAAGAACACCGGATTGAGCTCTCTTGATTTTTTCAACGAGGTCAGCAACAACGGCTTTCTTTTGTTCAAGAACTGAATTACTTGGCATAAAACAACCTCCTGTTTATATTTCCCTGACAACAAAAAAATCTTTTTTCGGATAAGCATAGCATACCGAAAAAAGATTAAAAAATTTATTCTAAATTCATAAAATCTTTCCTCGGCAGGGAGCATACGCAATTACCGAAACCTGCTGTCTTTGGATTAACGATGAGATTATAGCACAGGACAAGAATTTTGTCAAGTGCTTTTTTGAATTATTTTAAAATTTTTTGTTTTCTTATATCCTCACCCATAAATCTCTTAATAATGAATTCGCCAAAAAGACGGGATGTTATTCTGTCCTGATACAGCTTTCTTATTTCATCCTGACGAAGATTTGTGTTTGCGATTATGGGCAGATCCTTGTTTAAACGTGTATTTATAATATTGTAAAGACAGGAAACGGTGAACGCTGAAACTATCTCCGTTCCAAGATCATCAATTATAAGAAGATCACATTCAAGATATTTGTTTGATATTGGTTCTTCTTGGAAGAATCGGTCTCTGAATCTGTCTTTTTCAAAATCGGAAAAGATATTTTGCGCGGTTTCGTATATAACATTATAGCCGTTATCTATAAGATATTTAGCAACGGATGTAGAAAGATGAGTCTTTCCGAGCCCTGTTCCTCCGTAGAGAAGAAACGAACGCTTGTCAATATCAAAATTATGAGCAAAACTATAAAGGTCATTATAGTTTTCTGTCATATAATCCTTATCGCTGCCGGAATAAAAATCAAGGGAGAAGGATTCAAAGTTTTGCTTTTTCAAAAGGTTGCCAAGTCCGGAAAGCTCATATTCCTTCAAAACTATAGCATTTCTGAAGCATGAGCACATTCTGACTCCTGCATATCCGGTGTCCTTGCATATAGGGCAGTCATATTCGCGGTCCGTATAACGAGCACCGAAGCCCTTTTCGTTAAGGAGCGATGCGCGTTTTTCTTGCAGAGCAAGATTTTTTGCTTTTATATTTTCTATTCTTTGAGCACAGGATTCCTTTCCCAATGATATAGCTTCCATAATTTCGTTTGCGACATTTGAAAGCTCTGCGTCTATTGACGCAATCTCGGGAATGGCAGAATAGACCTCGTTAAGACGCGCAAGACGCGCTTGCTCACTTTTTTGGCGCTTTTTTTCAAGCAATTCCTTTACGAAGTCAACGCTTTTCTTGGAATAAGCCATAATAATCTCCTATTTATCTTTGTATGAACGGCGAAGTGCCGCATCGAAAAAGTCATCTGTATCAAATGTTGATATGCTTGAGTTTTTCTTGTATTGAGCCTCGTTGGCTTTTGCATCCTCGGCGGTACGGATACCGCTTGAAAGCCAATTTTCTATGATCTTTGCAGTATAGGCTATGGAAGCCTTTTGAGTTTTTGCGATAGTTATATTATAAGCCTCTCTTATGAAGTCTATATCAAGCTCAGCATCGGACCAAGCGCCTATTTTTGTTTTCTCCGTTGGAGTGAGCTCTCTTGCGCCGATACCGAAAATATCGCGCACCTTGCTTTCGAGAGAGAGTGCGTTTTTACGCTTTGCAAAGTGCTCCTCAAGCTTTCTATATGTATCTATGCCTTCCTCGTATAGATTTGTTGCGGTCTTGGTTATGTATTTCCAATTATCCTTGCCAAGCTCTACACAATGTGCTAAAAGAAGCATTATATATTCATCGCTGAAGCTAAAATAATTTTTCAATCTTATAATATTATTGTGATCGTGAGTGTTAAAATCCTTGCCCATAATAGATTGACAGGATTTGAAAAGAGTGCCGATAGTCTTGTTTTCCTCAACAAATTTTGATATCTGCGCTCCTGTATAAGTAGGAGCAGAGGAAATAGAGGAGGCAGACTCTACGCCTATATTAAGACCTTCAACGGAAATAACTCCGTTTTCTGCCCAAAAAGCAAGCGAGGAATGTATTTTATTTATGCCTACGCCGATCTTCTCAGAAAAATCCCCGATTACGCTTTCAAAATTATCAAGATAATCGCTATAAGCGAAAAGACTTATTATAACGCAAAGATCCTCTTTTGAGGCACTTGGAGCAATTTTGACAATTTTCGCAGGAAGGTTAAGGATTTTTCTTCCGTACTTTATATTGATTTTCATAAAAATCTCCGTTTAACTTGGATAAGCGTTAAGAGCCTCGTCAGCTCTTGCACCATCCATAAATTCATAATACCCTTGAGCTCCTATCATAGCGGCGTTATCTCCACAAAGACGTAGCTCCGGGGCAAAAAATGCAGCTCCGCATTTGTCACATTCTTCTTTTATACCTTTACGCAAATGTGAGTTTGCGCTCACTCCGCCGGCAAGAACGACCTTGTCGTATCCTGTGAGTCTTAGCGCATCCGATATTTTTGATCTTACAGCATCAACAATGGTTTTTGTTACGGATGCGGCAATGTTTTCTTTTTCAAGCTCCTCGCCCTTTTGGCGTTTGGTGTTTATGTAATTTATTACGGCGGTTTTAAGTCCGCTGAATGAAAAATCAAGAGTATGAGAGCTTATGGCAGGCGAGGGAAAAGGTATGGATTTTTGGTCACCCTGTGTAGCTAATTTGTCCATAGCAGCTCCGCCCGGATATGGAAGACCCATCACTCTGCCGATCTTGTCGAAGCATTCTCCAATGGCGTCATCGCGTGTGGATGCGATTTCGGTGAGGGATGTGTACGATTTTACATCAAAAAACGATGTGTGACCGCCGGAAACAACAAGAGCAAGAAACGGCGGCTTAAGCTCCTGATAGGTAAGGTAATTTGCCGCCACGTGTCCCTTTATATGATCTACAGGAACTAAGGGGATGTTGTTAGCGAAGGCAAGCGATTTTGCAAAATTCACGCCAACGAGCAAAGCGCCGATAAGCCCCGGACCGTTAGTTACAGCTATAGCGCCTATCTCGTTTATGGATATATTGGCTTGCTTTAACGCTTCATATGTTATTTTAGAAATTGCCTCAATATGAGCACGGCTCGCAATTTCGGGAACAACACCGCCGTAAAGAGCCTGTATATCGACTGATGAGGCTATTATATTTGATTTTACCGTTCTTGCCGTATCGTCTATTTCGCATACTGCGCAGGCGGTTTCGTCGCAAGAAGATTCAAAAGATAAAATATACATTTGTACCTCTTTTATAAATTTTTATCCATTAAAATTGCATTTTCAACAGGGTGAGTGTAGTAATTTGGTCTGCATCCTACTTGAATGAAACCGCATTTTTCGTATAGGGCACGCGCAGGATTATTTGATTCTCTCAGCTCAAGCGTGATCCTTACAGCCCCTTGAGCCTTTGAATGATCGATTATTTTGTTAAGAATGGCAAAGCCGATGCCGTTTCCTCTAAAGGAGGATAAAACAGCAATATTAGATATCTGCCCTTCGTCAAGTATCATATATACTCCGCCGTAGCCAACTATATTTTTTTCGTGCTCAGCAACGAAAAACTGCCAGGGAGTGTGCGAAAAAGCCTCTGATAACGAGCGCTTTGACCATGGAACAGAGAAGCATTCTTCTTCTATGAGAAAAACAGCGTCAAGATCGCTCTTTTTCATATGTCTTACAGTAAAATCAATAGCCAAAAATCATCATCCTTTTCGATTGTCTATATGGTTAGTTTTATTTTTTTGCGGCTTTTTTATACGTTTTCTTTACAGGTGCTTTTTCGGCTTGAGGCTTTTGAGGGACGGGATTTGGAAAATCAAATACCACCTTGTTATTTTCATCAAGCTTCAGTGCAGCATCAAAGCTTTTTTTGTTTTTAGAGATGAAGCCTTGTATCTTGCTCGTCTTGCCGGTAGCAAGAAGCATTTTTACGTTAGACATTGATATTGTGCGCGAACAGATGGTTTTGGATATTGAAAACTTACAGCCGTCTTTATAATTTTCGCATCCGTAGCCGAATTTTGTACGAACGACCCTTCCGCCGCAAGCCGGACAAATTCCCGCAACATCGCCATAAAGACCGATGTTTGTATCCTTTTCGACCTCAACGTCCTTTGACATATTAAATACATTTTGTATTTCGTTTTGAGCCAGAGAAACGCTATCGTTTATCGTACATTCACCCTTGAAAACCTTCTTTAAAGATTGACCGAGCTCGGATGTTTTGTATTTATCCATTATGATACCGAGCTGAGAAAGCGATTCTATAAGATATTCGCCGTCGGGAAGAATGTAATATGAATCTTTTTTAAGAGAAATATATGCACTATTGCAGGCGTTTTCGATAATTCCCGTACGCGTAGCCTCAGTGCCGAGCTCAAGTCCCTCGAATATAGCGCGATATTCCTCGTCATCGTTTTCCTCGGCGTTGGCTTTATCCTCTCTAAACGGATTTTTGAGATAATTATTAAGTGTCTCTATCGTATAATGCTTAGGCGGAGTTGTTTCTTTTTCACAAGGCTGGAAATTTATATTTACAACGTCGCCCATTTCAAGCTTTGGAAGGATCTTGTCCTTTTGAGTGTATTCGTCAAATTTTGTCCATCCGGGCTCTAAAATTACAGTTCCCTTGAGAGTGAACTCCTCAAGCTCGCCAACCTTGATCTTTATTTCGCTACGCTCAATTATACATTCGTCTGCGCAAAAAACAGCAACAAAGCGTCTTAAAATAGCTGTGTATACAGTTTTTTCTCGCTCTGTAAGGTCGCTTGGCTTAGGAATTTTATATGTCGGCGTAAGAGCAGAGTGGGATTCTATTTTGGAATCGTCAAAAATGCTCTTTGAAAATCTGAATTTAACAGGATAGTTAAGCTTTGCGATGTTTTCTATAATGCTTTTTACCTTGCCCTGTTCGGCAGATGCAAGATATTCGGAGTTCGTACGCGGATAGGTAACATAACCGTCCTCATAAAGCTTTTGAACAGTTGAAAGAGTTTCATCCATAGAAAGCTTGAATTTTTTACCGAGATAGCTCTGAAGCTTGGAAAGCGAAAAGAGCTTCGGCGGATATAAAACGTCCTGCTTGGTTTTTACGTGAGTTACAGTAGCTATCTGTCCGTTATATTTCGTACAAGCCTCAATGGCGTTTTGATATTCGTCCTTTGTGAATTTAGATTTTGAAGTAAGATCAACAAATTCCTCGTTGGTTTTTTCATGTGAGGAGATAACATAATATTTTTCGGGTACAAAGCTTCTTATTTCGGTATCTCTGTCATAAATAGCCTTTACGATAGGAACTATAACGCGGCCAACTCGCAAAAGCTTTCCTGTTTTAAGAGTAGCGAAGCGTGTGAGATTTACTCCGTAGAGCCAGTCTATATATGTTCTTGCAAAGCCCTCGTTTGCAAGAGCTTGGTATTCCTTTTCATCCTTCATTTCTGAAAGAGCCTGCTTTATCGTTTGCGGAGTCTGGTCGGGCAACCAAAGACGGACGAATTTCTTTTCTGTTTTTAGCGCATGGCTTACGCAAAGACGAACGATTATCTCACCTTCACGGTCTGAGTCGCCTGCATTTACAATAGTATCGACATCATCTCTGTTACAAAGATATTTTATAGTGTCGAATTGCTTTTTTACACCCGGATCAACCTTTTTATCCTTGCCCTTTTTGAGATTGAATTTAAACTCCTTTGGAAAGCAAGGAAGATTGTCCATAGTCCATTTCGGATTTTCGGAAGGAGAATAATCCTCGATATCGGCAAGCGAAAAAAGGTGTCCGAACACCCATGTAACTATAAAGCTGCCGCCTTGATAGTAGCCGTTATATTTTTTCATTTCGTTATCCTGAACGCTTGCAATTCCTGCGATTATATTTCTTGCAAGCGACGGTTTTTCGGCGATTATAAGATACATAAATCGAGTCTCCCTTCTGTGACAGTAAATTCATTTTACCATACAATATCCTTTAAATCAAGGCAAAGCTAAAAATATTTTTTGAAAATATATAAATAAAATATAACGAAAAAGAAAAATATAAAAACTCCCACGACATATCGGGATACTCCGTTTGGAGTATCAAATTATGTAGCAGGAGTGTTTTTTAATGCTTGGGCTTGGGTTTTGATTTTTCCACTTTCGTTTTCGTACCGTCGGGACGTTGAATATATGTATTGTCCATAATTCCACGTATAGAGGCGCGAAAGCCCAAAATATATTCCTCGCGAAGCGCGGACTGTTCAGCTCTTTCCTCATCGGAAAGACCTTGATCACGTTGCTTTCTTGCAAGAAAATTTATTCTTTCGATTTTTTTCTTTTCCACAGTTGAAATTCCTTTGCAAAAATGTTAAAATTACTTAGTGAAGATTAAAAGGAGGTGCTTTTTGTGAGAAAACTGTCAATATTACTTACCCTGTGTGCGATTTTCACACTTTCGTGCGCTGATGACACAGTGATAAAAAACGACACGCCAAAAGAGATAACAGCGGAGCATACGTCAGATTTTACCGAATATATCGTTGATACCCGTGATCAAAAATTCCACTCTCCGTACTGTAAATATACTTATAAAATACCGAGTGAAAATAAAAAGATATTTAACGATCTTGATTTTATGCGAGAATGTGGTTATGTCTCGTGCAAGGTATGTCTGCCGAATATGTGATCAGGTCCTGCAGATTATACCTCCGCCGATTACTGTATCTCCATCGTATAAAACAACACTTTGTCCCGTGCATATAGCTCTTTGAGGCTCATCAAACACAACGTGCAAGAGTCCGTTTTCCATTGTTACTGTCGCGCTTTTTTCATCTTGCTTGTATCTTATTTTAGCAAAAAGGCGCAGAGGAGTGTCGATAGAATCGATTGCGCTTAGATTTACATGGTCTGCCCAAAGCTCCTTTGAGAAAAGATCCTCGTTGTCTCCTATAATGACTTCATTTTTAACAGGATCCTTTCGGCAAACATACATTGAGCGATCAAGCGCTAATCCGAGTCCCTTTCGCTGACCTATAGTATATCTTATTATACCCTTGTGCTTTCCGAGGAGCTTCCCGTCTTTTCGGATGAAATCTCCGCAGGGGTATGTTTTTTTAGTGTATTTTTCTATAAACGAAGCATAATCTCCGTCGGGTATGAAGCAAATATCCTGACTTTCCTTTTTTGTGCTTATATTAAGTCCTGCATTTTTTGCAAGCTCTCTTGCCTCGTCCTTTGATATGCTTCCGAGTGGGAATAGTGTATGATCAATCTGCTCGCGTGAGAGCCTAAAAAGAACGTAGCTCTGATCCTTGCTTGCGAATGCAGCCTTTTTTAACACCTTGCGTCCGTATTTTTCGTCAAATTCAATGCGTGCATAGTGACCCGTGGCTATATTTTCATATCCCATAGATCTTCCAAACTCAAAAAGCTTATCAAATTTCATATGAAAATTACATTCAATACAAGGGTTTGGAGTAGCCCCTATCTCATATGCGCGAACAAATGGGGCAATAACGTATTTTTCAAAGTCCTCGGAAAAATCAACAACCTCATAAGAAATGTTAAGATGCTCACAAACGCTTCGGGCATCGTTAATGTCCTTGTTTGTAAGACACCCGTTTTCAAAAGTATCCTTTTCAGAGTGAAGCTTCATGGTAACCGCGTGCAGATCATAGCCCGCGTTTTTTAAAATCAGTAATGCGGCACAGGAGTCAACCCCTCCGCTTACAGCAACTAAGGTTTTGTTCATTTAGAAAATATAAGTTCCTTTTTCGACATTGTATTCTTTTCCGTCTATTATTATTTTTGTCCTTGACGGAGTTATTATTTCGTATCTTATCCTTCCGTTTTCGTGATACCACTTAGAGCTTACAAGACCGTGTCTTGTTTCGATCGATGCGGAAAGATGATCTATTTTATCGGTAGGCACAGGAGCGATAACTATTTCCTCAAAGCCCGGCTTGTCCTCGACGGTTTGAATACCGCAGGCAACGCCGTATACCCAATCGGCAACGCTTCCGTAAGCGTAGTGATTGAAGGAGTTCATATCCTTGGACCAAAAATCACCGTCCTCGTTTCTTCCGTCCCAGTGCTCCCAAATGGTGGTGGCGCCGCATTTAACGGAATAGAGCCACGATGGAAAAGCATCCTGAAGTAAAAGATCGTACGCAAGCTCGGAGTATCCGTTTTGAGAAAGAGCATGAAGAAGATACGGGGTACCGACAAAGCCTGTTTGGAGTCTTGTGCCGTTAGCAACGATCATATCAGCAAGCTGCCTTGCAACACTCGCCTTGTCTTCTGCAATATCGAAATAAAGAGCGAGAACACATTCGGTTTGAGTGTTGTATTTTTTGAAGGTCTTTCTCGTTTTTTCAACGATATTTGCATAAAGCTCGTCGTATTTTTCGGTGTTTTTACCTATTATTTTGCCTATCTTTGAAACAAGAAGGGTGGAATATGCATAGTAGACCGAGGCTATGAAATCCTCGTTTGAAGAGCCCTTGTAGCTTCCTGCGGGAGCATCAAGACCGAGCCAATCGCCAAAATGCTTACATCCGGTCCAAAGATATCTGCTTTTGCTAATCTTGCCTATGTATTTAATGTACTTACACATAGATGAATACTGACGCTTCAAAATATCGCGGTTTCCGTATGTGAGATAGATCTGCCAAGGACATATTGTTGCAGCGTCAGACCAAGCAGCGCTGGAGGAATTGTCACTCCAAAACTGAGGAATTACGTGAGGAATACCGCCGTTTGAAAATTGATCAAGAGATAAATCCGTGAGCCATTTTTCAAAGAATTTTTCAACATCATAGTTGTATGAGGCAGTTTTTATAAACACCTCAGCATCTCCTGTCCAGCCCATTCGCTCATCTCTTTGAGGACAGTCTGTAGGAATATCGAGAAAATTACCTTTTTGCCCCCATACGATGTTTTTGAAAAGCTTATTGAGCATAGGATTTGATGATGTAAGGTATCCTGTACGCTTCATATCTGAATGGATAACGATTGCTTTTATGCTGTCAAGGGTAAGCTCGTTGGGAAATTCGTTTACTCTTATATATCTATATCCCCAGAATGAGAGCTTGGGTTTATACGATTGCTCTCCATCAGTACAGGTATATTCAAACTGAGCTTTTGCACTGCGGTAGTTTTCGGTATAAAAATTCCCATTCTTGTCGAGAACCTCAGCAAAGGAGAGAGAGACCTTGTCTCCCTTTTTGGCGCTTACGTTGATTTCAAAATATCCGGTAAGGTTTTGACCGAAATCAATAACAGATTCTCCCTTTGGCGTTTTAAAAATTTCGATAGGGCGGATCGTTTCCTGCTCCTTTACGAACGGGCCTTGCTGCTTAACGAGCATTTTTTTACCGTAGTCGTTTACCGAGACATTGACGAAGCTGTCGCTTGAGGTGGCATCTACGATCTCTCCGTCGTAAAAATCGGAAAATGATATGATGCTTTTCTTAACCTTCCAGCTTTCATCGGTTACGATAAGCTCCTTTTTGCCGTCTTTGTAGATGATCTCTATTTCTGCAATAAGTGATTTTGTAATTTCCTTTAATTCCTGATTGTTTCTCCAATTGATTCTGCCCTTGAACCACCCCTCTGCAAGTAAAACTTCAATAGAGTTGTTTTCTGTAATCATAGAGGTTATATCGTAGCTTTGAACCTGAACTCTTCTTTTTGAGGTGCAGCCCGGAGCTAAAACGAAGTCGCCTATTCTTTTTCCGTTTAGCGTGGCATAGTAGCAACCAAGAGATGTTATGGTTATAATCGCTTTTTTTACGTCTTTATTTACTGAAAAATCCTTCTTGAAAAGAGGACAGTCGAATTGAACATCGTTGGGATGAGATATCCATTTTGCTTGGTTTAACATATTTATTTCTCCTTTAATAAATAATACACAATTCAATTCTATCAATTTAAAATATAAAAGTCAATAGCCTTTTAAAAAATATAAAAAAATGAAAGAAAACACTTGACAAAGCCTTTAATATAATATATAATGAAAATATGAATAAATGTTCATATGTTATTTTGTGAAGACGAGGGGGTAAATATGGATAACAAGAACTCAATTTCAAAAATTAAAGAAGCTATTGAAAGGAGCAATGAGGTGCTTGACGCTCTTGCAGATCTTTACAAGGTCTTTGCGGATGCGACAAGAGTAAAGATCCTTGTAGCACTTACACAAAGTGAAATGTGCGTAGGCGATATATCTGAATTTTTGGATATTACGCAATCGGCAGTATCACATCAGCTTCGCGTGCTTAAAACAGGTGGACTTGTAAAATCAAGAAGAGACGGTAAGACGATAGTTTATTCATTGGCGGATGCTCACGTTCGTACAATGATAGATTGCGGTATGCAGCATATAACGGAGTGATACGCGATGAAAAATTTATTGTCAGAACATAAAATCGGAATTATAAAGATCTCGGCATCCGTTGTTTTGGCTATACTTGGACTCGTTTTTAGCGGTCTTAGCAATATCGCAATATCAACTCTTGCTTTTTTTGCGGCATACATAATAATAGGCTATGAAATAATATTCAGAGCAATAAAAGAGGTGCTTTATGGTGAGGGGATAAGCGAAAGAATGCTTATGACCGTTACATCCGTAGGAGCTTTTATGATCTCTGAATTTTTCGAGGGCTGTGCTGTTCTTATACTTTATACTGTTGGTGAAATTTTCGAGGACGTGGCTAAGGATGCATCAAAGCGCTCTATAGAAACTCTCGCAAATATTCGTCCCGATAAAGCAAGGCTTCGCAATCAAGAACTCGTGGATGCTTCAAGCGTTAGAGTAGGCGATATTATAGAGGTTAGACCCGGAGAAAGAATTGCGCTTGACGGAACAGTGGTTGATTCCTTTGGTAATATAGATGCATCTGTTATAACCGGTGAGAGTGTTCCTGTCGCGGTCAGAAACGGCAGTGAGGTTTTGGCAGGCTCGCTCAACTGCGATACCGTTATATATGTAGATGTAAAAAGAGAAGCGGATAAAAGCGCTGCTCAAAGAATAATAGATATATCAAAAAATGCACTTGAAAGAAAAACGAAGAGCGAGAAATTTATAAAGGCTTTCGCGAAGCTTTATACGCCCATAGTAATAGCTTTGGCTCTTTTTATTGCTATCGTTCCGCCTATATTTGACGGATATGATTTTGGATCTTGGATATATAAAGCACTTTCGATGCTTGCTATATCCTGCCCGTGCGCCATCGTTGTATCAGTTCCTCTTGCGTATTTTTGTTCAATAGGCTACGCATCCAAAAAGGGAATACTGATAAAGGGCTCGGGCGTTTTGGATATGCTCTCTAAGGTGGATACGGTTGCGTTTGATAAAACGGGCACAATAACAAAGGCAAAGCTTAATGTTACCGGTATAGAAACCGCGCTCGGATTTGAAAAGGTATATCTTATGACCTGCGCTTGTATCGCAGAATGTAAATCTAATCATCCGATTGCGGTCGCAATAATTGAGGAAAGCAAAAAATTCAATATAATTGCCGAGCTTGGCGAAAACTATCGTGAAACCATAGGCGACGGAATAGAGTGTGATAGTAGATACGGTCATATCAAGGCGGGAAAAAAATCGTTTGCTAACGCTCCGCGCGAAGCACACGGTAATGTTCACGTTTCCGTCGACGGTAAATATATAGGCTCTGTAATTTTGGGAGACGATCTTAAGCCTAATGCTAAGATCGCATTCAGAGAGCTTAGAGATCTAAACGTAAATAAAAAGATTATTTTAAGCGGAGACAAAAAGAGCAGGGTAAGATCTATAGCTAAAAGCGTTTTGGCTGATGATTATTACGGTGAGCTTCTTCCGGAGCAAAAGCTTGAAATAGTAAGAATGCTTGTCGACAAGAAGGCTAAAAACAGCGCTGTTGCATATTGCGGAGATGGAATAAACGACACTCCGTCGGTTGCAGCGGCAGATGTGGGAATTGCTATGGGTGCGCTTGGGTCTGATAGCGCAGTAGAACTCAGTGATGTTGTTGTTATGGATGATGACATAGCAAAAATTCCGCTTGCCATAAAAATAGCAAAGCGTACTAAGCGTACGGTTATCGGTTGCATACTGATGTCGATACTTGTAAAGGCAGTAATGCTTGTTTTGAGCGCATTGGGATTTGTTCCTATGATAGCTGCAATAATTTCGGATGTGGGAATACTTATTGCTGCAATAGTTTTAGCACTTTTTGCAGGTCGTATATAAAAAACAAAATGGCGCAGTCCTTAGGACTAACGCCATTTTTTAATTATTTGTAGCAAAGACATCCGCCAAAGCACGCAAAGGTGTTAAATTTATAGCAATCTTTACATTCGGGGCGGGAGAGTGTGTGTACTTTTTTTGAATCTACCCACATAAAGAAGTAATTTTTAAGATCATTTATATTATCGAAATCAAGAATATTTGCCTGTGCCTCGCTTGAGCATCCAAAGCATCGTGTCGCGGTAAGATCGGGATATATATCTATGATCGGAGAGCAAACACATGCTTCTCCAAGCAAAAGAGCACGTTCTCTTTGAGATATGTATGGCATTTTGAGCAAAAATGCCTTTTCATCATCGGAGTAAATGCACGACGGGATCACGTTACAGTCATAGCAGGGGGCAACGTCCATTTTATATAATTTCTTATAAAGAGAAAACATCGTTTTTTTCATTCTGAAAAAGTAATTTTGCGAGCATTCGTCTCGTTTGCTTGGAATAGTAACGCAGGTCCTTATTCTATCAAAGCCGTATTTTTTTATAAGAAATAAAAATTCCGAAAAATCCTGATCTTCCTTATAAATATTTATCCCCAAGGTCACATGGGAATGCATACCCGCTTTACAAAGGAGATCTATATTCTTATCGGTTCTTTCGTAAAATGATTTTCCTATATCGGAGCTTGAATTTACATTTATGAGTATATGAAATCTCGGGTCCGTAAGAAAATGAATATGCTTATCTATAAAAACGCCGTTTGTGTAGATGTTGATGCGTCTGAAACGGTAATCATTTTTCAAGATGTCAAGGACTGTGTCGATATTTTCGTAAATCAAAGGCTCTCCGCCAATAAGACCGACCTCGCCGTCGGGTGCAGAAAAATCAAGTGCCTTTATAAAATTATCAATAGACATATCCTGACCTTTTGCCGAAGTAAAATCAGAAGCAAAGCAATAAGGACATTTAAGATTGCATCTGTTTGTAAGAACTATATTTGCCATAATAACACCTCTTTTGAGATATTTTATCATATAAAAATTATCAAAGCAAGTACCTGTTGATTTTTTTCGGGAAATATGATAAAATATAATAAATAAATATTAATCAAACGCCTTTATACGAATAAAACGGCTGAGGGGAGTAATGGGTATGATCTATTCTATAGAAAACGATTTTTTGAGGGTTAAGATTTCTGATGTTGGAGCAGAGATAGTTTCTGCTGTTTCAAAAAAGGACGGTTGTGAATTTATATGGTACGGTGATGAAAAATATTGGACGGGACATTCTCCGGTAATGTTTCCAATCTGCGGCCGCCTCTGCGAAGGAAAATATACATATGCAAAAAAGACATATTCACTCGGCGGTCACGGCTTTGCAAGAACCAGTGTGTTTGAACTTCAAAGCGCATCGTCAAGCGAGGTATCCTTGGTATTAAAATCAAATAACGAAACAAAAGAAAATTATCCGTTTGATTTTGAATTTAAAATGACATACAAGCTTGATAAAAACGCTATTCTTATGACCTTTGGCGTTAAAAATACAGATGAAAAGGAGCTTATATTTGCAGTGGGAGCGCATCCTGCATTTAATGTTCCTCTGTCGAACGGTGAAAAATTTGAGGACTATTACGTTCAATTCGATACACCATCCGAGGCTTTTCAGGTTGATTTTTCAGAAAGATGCCTTTGTACAGAGAAGGATAAGCTTTACGGTGGTCAAAAGACACAGACAATAGATTTAAAGCACGATCTTTTTGATAACGATGCAATATTTCTTTATAATATAGCCAAGAGAGTGTCTTTAAAATCTCGCAAATCGGATAAAAGCGTAGTTATGACCTATCCAAATATGAAATACTTGGGACTTTGGCACAAGCCTAAGAGCGACGCACCGTATGTTTGTATAGAGCCGTGGATGTCTGTTCCTTCAAAGGATGGTGAAATAGACGCTCTTGAAACCAAAAAGGAAATGATGCATCTCCCTGCAGGATATTCGTATTCAAATACAATAAAGGTTGAGCTTATATGATCGCATATATTTATTTTATATATAGTGTTATAGTTATTATATCCGTCGCTTTGTTCGGCTTTGGTTTGGACGGCGGGAGTATGCGTAATATCCCATTGTTGATCGTTATATTGTCGGTAATTTTTCTTTTGCTGATTATTCGATTTATAAAATATACATCCGTATTTGTAAAAGCAAACAAAAAATTAAAGGCAAACGGATATAAGATATTAAAATTCAATATTCTTCCGCCCGTATTCAGAAGAAATAAAAATCATATAATAGCCGAAAAGGATGGGGAATGTGTAAATATTTTCGTTGTGATTGTAAGGAAATCATATCTTACATATCATTTTGAAAGCGAAAGCACGTTAGAGCTTTATAAATTTACACGTCTGGCAATAAAGCCGGGCTTTAGACAGGCAAATATAGTTTCAGGTCATGTTGAAAAAAGAAGGATTGGGATTAAAAAGCTATCTTGGTTCGAAAATGAAAAAGAGCCTTTAAATATTGTTTTATTTAATAAAATTCCGAATGCCATTACCGATTCATGCTCCTCAAAAGAGCTTGGACACGGAGATGAAATATGTAATAAAATAACGGTATGGAATCTTGACAGACTTTGAAGATCATACAAAACATCCCCGTTTGCAGCATAATTGCAAACGGGGATGTTTATTATTTAAGTATCTTATCAACGCAGTGTTCGATATATTCCGCAATGGAATTTCTTATCTCTTGGTCGTTTTCTTTAGTAGAATTAACTGTAACAATAACAGTATTTCCGTCATCAGATTCCTTGAAATACGTAGCGCCGGTATCAGTAACCGAAACAGTACCCTTCTTGCTTTCCTTTAAAAAGTCCTTGGTTCCCTCAACTGCATAAAGCGCAGTTACAGGATCCCACGAATCGCGCCCACCCTTTACTGATTCGTTCAAAAACATCTCAAACGAAACAAGAAGCGGATTTCTTTTTGTAACACGGCTATGAAGGTCCTTGCCTGTATGAATATTTATACCCGTTTCCCATGGAATAGCAGCGATTGGAACACCTTTGAAATTAAACACGTCTCTCGCTGCTTGAACATCCCAACGCACGTTCCATTCAGGCTCACGCTCTGCGTTTTCTTTATCAAAAAATAATCCTGCCATTACAACAATTTTGTCGCACTTTTCTTTGATTAGTGATACTCCGTCAAGCGGACTTATATCATCGGGCTCAGAACGGATTAAAGCAGAGATGTTAGTGAGCTGGCCTATAGCACAAAGCACGCATCTGCTTTTAGATGAAGCAAGAGCCTTTCTTAAAACTCTTGATGCACATTCCGTGCCGGCGTGATCCTTTTTCGTTGCAAATTCCTTGACGATTTGTTTACAGTAGTTGTCATTGAGATTTGCACCTTTTATCATATGTCCTGTTTCAGGCGCTTTTTCACCCATACATCTAAAAAAGCTTCTTATCGCAACAACTCCGTCACCTGTGCTAAGAGCGTGAGTAACCGCTTTTATATTAACGTTTAAAAATCTTTTAGCATAAATAAGATATGACATAGCGAGCATATCATCACAGTCAGCGCCCGCATCAGTATCAAGAATAAAATCAAGCTTTTCCATAAAAACCTCCGTTTATTATTCTGAAATTAGTATACAATAAAAATTAGCTATTGTCAATAATGTATCTTCTTGACATATATATAAATTAATGTTAAAATATATTAAAGAGCATAGAGAGGAGCATTTATATGGCAATAAAGCTTAATGAGGATAAAGAGATAGTTGAAAAAATAAAGCAGGGTTTGAAGGCAAAGGACGGATACTGTCCGTGCAGACTTTCTAAGGAAGAAGAATATAAATGTATTTGCAAGGAATTTCGCGAGCAGATGGCTGATCCCGATTTTGAGGGATACTGTCATTGTATGCTTTACTATAAAACTAAAGATTAAATTTTTAGAGAGGTAAAAATATGTCTGTAATTCATATAACGAATGAAAATTTTGAAAACGAAGTTATCAAGAGCCAAAATCCGGTGTTGCTTGATTTTTTTGCGACATGGTGCGGTCCGTGCCAAATGATTGCTCCGACGGTTGAGGAAATAGCAAATGAGCATCCCGAATATAAAATATGCAAGATAGATGTGGATGAGGTGCCTATGCTTGCTCAAAAGTTCGGAGTTGTAAGTATTCCAACGCTTTTTGTATTAAAGGATGGGAACATTACGGAAAAGGCAGTTGGACTAAGATCGAAGGATCAGCTTCTTAAAATGCTTGAAAAATAAAAAAAGAGTGCTTAAGCACTCTTTTTTTATGCAAAAAACGATTTTGAAACTTACAAAACTCTTGTCTTGGTACAGTTTTTGAAATTTATGGTTACTGTAATGTCGGATAGTCTAAAAATTCAACGTAGCAATCGCCCTTTATACCGTCAGACTCAAAAACGACGATCTCATTTTTGCCCTCTTTAAGTATAGAGGCAGGAACGTAAAGGCTTTTTTGAGGACCTATTTCCCAATACCTTCCTATGTTGAAGCCGTTTATGATAATGAAGCCTTTTTTGAAATTATCAAGATATAAAAATGTATCGGCAACCTCGTCAATATTGAAATGTCCTCTGTAAAAGCAGGACGGCTCTTTCGGAGTGCTTTCTGAATATTTTATACCGTTAAGATCATCCATTGGCAACGGGTAAACATCCCAATTAAAATGTATCTTTCCGCCGAGCAGGCATCTGCCGGCAATTCCTTTTTTGCGCATCATTTTAGGACCGAAATTTGCTCTTCCCATATTTTCGCACAAAATTGTAAGTATATCACCTTCCTTAGCGGAGAGGCTTACTTTTAATTCGTTATCATTTATATAAACGATGCCGACAAGTGTTTGGTTTATATATATTTGAGCTCTGTCGCCAATGCTTTCAAAATAGAGATCGGTATTGTTGTAATCGCGATTTAAGCGTGTGCGATATGCTATATATCCGTATCCGTGACCGTAAGATTCCATACACTTTGGAACATTTGAAAAGATCGGAGAGGATAAAGTGTCAAGATTTTCAAATATTCCTGAGCTTTCGGTAAGCATTACCTTGCCGTAAGCTTTCTTTTTTCTGTTTTCGGGAATATCGGGAAGCTCTTTGTTTGTGTATTTTTTTATTACCTCACGGAGCGCAAGATATTTCGGCGTTATATCTCCGCATTCAGACAATACCGCATCGTAATCGTAGCTTGTAACATCTGGAGCAAATTTTTCGTAATGATTAGCTCCGCTTGTGAAGCCAAAATTCGTTCCGCCGATGAACATATACATATTAAGGCTTCCGCGCTTAAGCATATCGTCAACAGTCTTTGCGTAGGCTTCGGCAGAGGTTGTATGATGCTCCTTATCACCCCAAGCATCAAACCATCCGTCCCACATTTCCATACACATTTTTGGACTGTCGGGATATAATTCATCGTGAGCCTTGAAGTTTTCTTCAACTCTGCTTCCGAAATTCAAGGTTGTAAAACAACCGTCGATACATCCGTCGAGCAAATTTTCCTTAGATGTTCCGTCTGATGTAAATAACGGTACATCTATGCCTAAACGGCGATAGCAATCATAAAGATAAGAAAGATATTTTTTATCATCTCCATAATAGCCATATTCATTTTCGCACTGAAGCATAATAATAGGACCGCCGTTTGTGCAGAGCAGAGGGCGTATCTCGTCAAATAAATGGGAAAGATAATTTTCAAAATGCTTTATGTAAACAGGATTAGAGCAGCGGATCTCCATATTTTCATCTGTTTGTATCCACCAAGGAAGACCGCCGAATTCCCATTCCGCACAAATGTAAGGACCGGGGCGGACGATGACCATAAGCCCCTCGTCAGCGGCGGTTTTTATAAATTTTGCAATATCAAGATTTCCTTCAAAGCAGAATTTTCCCGGTTGCTTTTCGTGCATATTCCAAGCACAGTATGTTTCTACGCAGTTGAGTCCCATAGCCTTCATCTTTTTAAAGATATCAGACCAACAGCAGGGCATATTTCTAAAATAGTGTACAGCTCCGGAAATTATCTTTATTTCTTTTCCGTCGCATATGAAATTTTTTCCTGAGATTTCAAATTTCATAATTATCTCCTTTTTCATTTATATTTTTATCAGATTCATTTGTAGAATTGTCAATGCTTTTTTGTTTTTTAGGCTTCACTATCTTGGAGTGAAGACGCTTTAATATTCCAAGAGTTTTTTTGTCGTTTGGAAAGAACACCTTTAATAACCACATGGAAATTGCTAAGGTGACGATTTTTTCCGGAGATATCGGAAGCCATAAGAAAGCAAGATAAGCAGAGGATACAGCTATCATCCAGCCTATTTTCAAATAAGTCCCGATGCCGAGCATAATATACGACCAGCCGTTTGTGATAAGCCAGGCAAGCCCGAAGCAAATCAAAAAGTGCGGATTAAATATAAATTGTGCAGCGGTCACAAAAAAGCTTTTTATTTTGCCCCTTTTCACTTTTTGAAATCTCCTTTTATTTTAGTTTATTATTGCTTTTCGAGAATGGATTTTATAACAGGCTCGACTATTTCAGCCATTTTGTAAAAGCCTAAATCGTTTGGGTGAACAGTATCGATAAAGCAAAGCTCTCTGTCACGAAAATCCTTAAAGAAGCACTCTCCGTCAATAAAATAAACATTTTTATCGCCTGCTAAAACGGCATTGTCGTATGTTGCTTTAACTATATCGCGTCTTGCCTTTTCATCATCACCGTATACGGCGGCAGGACGAGTCATCATAACAACCGGAACAAAAGGATTTTTTTCGCGTATTCTTTTAAAAAACGGCTCGTGAGTTGCTTTAAGATGCTCGGCGCTCGGAGCATTATGATCGTAATCGTAAACGAATATTGAAAAATCTATGGTATTTATATAGTCAGCCATTTCGAGCTCACCCTTTGCGTTCCCGGAAAAGCCGAAATTATAATAATCTACATCAAGATGTCTTGAAATTATAGCATTATATGCACTTGAAGGATTGCAGGAAATACCACCCTCGGTTATAGATGAGCCGTAATAAAGAATAGGCTTTGAATATTTATAAGGCGTAGGAGCTTCTATTTCGGCGTTATCATCAATAATAACTGTAACCTCGTCAATGATCTCATTTCTGGGTAAAAGAACGGTTATATCCTCCATATCAGAGCTTTTTTTGAAGGTGCGCTCAAATTCCTTGCTCTCGTAGTTGTAAGCATTGGCAATGCCGAGAAATCTTGATGAGGACTTATCTCCCACGAAAACAAATGCACTTTGACAGGAATAAATAGACATACCAATATCAATAGAAAGTGTTTGAAGCTTGAATTTAAGAGTTATGTTTTCTGAATTTGTTCTGAAGCATATCCTTCCGCCCGGACAGCGCCTGCCGAGAAAATCAAGGCTTGGGATCTTTTGTATAACGTCATCAGGAAGTCGTGTTAATTTTTTTGTTTTATTAAAAAAAGGAACACCAAAAACCTTGATAGGAGCATCTTTAATAGAATAGGCTTTCATTTTTTCACCTCTTTTTAAAAAAATAATTGTTGTAATAATTTTATCATACTTTATTAATATTTTCAAGAGTGTATAGAAAAGATAATTACTTGACATATCATATTTTGAGTTATATAATTTAATTATAATCTTATAAGAACGGAGTTTATTATGAGGATAACATCACTTCTTGAAAATACGGCAAGTCGAAGCGATATGCTTGTCGAGCACGGATTATCTCTTCATATACAAACAAAAAAGCATAATATACTTTTTGATATGGGACAAACGGATATGTTTTTTAAAAATACAACGATGCTCGGTATTGACCTTGAAAATGTCGATATAGCGGTGCTCTCGCACGGTCACTATGATCACGGAGGCGGACTTTCAAAATTTCTCGAAATAAACAGAAAAGCACCTGTGTTTATAAATAGAAATGCTTTTTTGCCTTATTATAACGGAACACAAAAATATATAGGTATTAATATAGAGCTTAAAAACAATCAAAGAATAGTTTTTGTCGATGATGTATATGTTATTGATGATGAGCTTTCTATATTTTCGTGTAACGAAAGAATAAGAAAATATAGCTTCGATAGCTTTGGACTTACGCAAAAAACAAGCGAAGGATTTATTCCCGATTCCTTCGAGCACGAGCAGTATCTTCTTATCAATGATGGAGAAAAAAGAGTATTGATAAGCGGATGCTCTCACAAGGGAATACTTAATATTGAGGAGTGGTTTGCGCCGAAAGTTCTTGTTGGTGGCTTCCATTTTTCAAAAATGGAGTTGGGGGACGAGCTTTTAAATGCATCAAAGATACTTGACCGTTATGATACCGATTATTACACTTGTCATTGCACGGGTATAGAGCAGTATGAATTTATGAAGAATCAAATGAGCTCTCTTGGATATCTTTCGTGTGGCATGAGCATTGAAATATAAAAGAGAAGATATATTAAGATAAAAACAGGAATTTGCAGAAATTCCTGTTTTTCATTTTATTATTGAATATAAAATCTTATAAATAAAGGATTCTTAATGTGACATTTTAATATTTATCAATCTTTTTTGTTTCACTATCGAACGATGTAGAATGAGTAAACGATACGATATTTACAACACCAAGCTTTCTTGTCCATTCTATAGTTTCGGGTGTTTTGAATCTGGCAGAATCGGGAATAACAACTCCGGCGTAGGAGTTTACCCAAAGCCAAAGAGGGGTCGGCCAAAAGCAGTATTTTGGATTTACAGCTTGATAGAAGGCTTCATCAACGCCGCCTTGACCGTGATGAGCCATTTGAACTGCATCGGCACGAAGATCATACCCTTTAGCCATGAGTCTGCGCCCTGCCTCTGAACCGAGATCGCCGAGAATAAGCATAGTAAAACCATCTTCGCTTAGTCTAAAAACTCTTGATTGATCGTTGAAATTCAAAAGATCTGGATTTGTGTCCGAAAGCACATCGATCCTCATAGAACCAAGCTGAAAGCTTTGTCCTTCCTTTATTTCAAAATGCTTGTCCTTGATAGAGGGAACGAATTCATTCCAATCCGCAAGCTCTCTTGCATCGACCGCATTATTTAAGGATTCTCCCCATTCGTTTGATATAATTGACGAGCCGATGCGATCGACAGTTATATCAGTATTTCTTGAAAGAAGCGCGATGACAGAATCGTGATGATCGTCGTGCGGATGTGTTATAAGCCAAAGGTCAACGTGACCGCCCACACTTTTAATTATTCTTTCAAGCTCATCCTCGTTTCCGATAGCTCCGCCGTCGACAGCGAGAACGTGTCCCGATTTTGTTTGTATAACATATCCCATCGACTGCTTGTATGTCATATTCGTTTGTTGGATTATCTTCATTTGAATCACCTCGTAAAAGAGAACAGTGAAATGTTTTGAATTTTACGGAGTTACAAAGCAGGGCTGCTCAGTAAGTCCGGCAGCGCGAATAGCCATATAGGATGAGAGATAATCGCGCACATTGTTTGCAAGGGTGTTGGAAACCTCAATTATAAGCTCGTTTTCTCCGTCTATTATCTTATTGCTCAAATCGTAAAAATACGGCTTTGTGACTCTGATTCCGAGATCCTCTCCGTTTAAGAAAAGTCGGCAGGAATTACCCACATCAATAAGATCTATTGCGATATTTTTCTTGCTTGGTAAAGACGAGGAATCAAATTTTGCAGAATAGCGAAGCTTACCTGAAAAATTGGGTATATTATCAATAGAGGTTATGCTGAAAAGCTCGCTTGCCTTTACGTTGTCCTTTAAAAGCGTAAAGTCTTTAAGATCGTTTGCATTGGCAGATTCTATCTTGAAGGTTAATTGAGCTTTTTCGTATTTTCCCCAGCATTTCTTTTCGGGTAAGGTATTGAAGTCTACATCTCCGAAGATATATATAGACGACTGATTTGGAGCAAGCGAAAGCTTCATTTTTTTATTTTCAAGCTCTACCTTGTAAATAATATCATTTAAAAGATCAAGACAAACGCCCTTATCAGATTTGACGCCGTTGAGAGTTATCTCGCAGTCTGCACGGCACGTCATATTTTCGTTTGCGAACATATAAATATCGTTTGCGCCATCAACATAGTGACACGAGCGC
The DNA here is from genome assembly GCA_017623355.1 of Clostridia bacterium. GTDB lineage: Bacteria > Bacillota > Clostridia > Oscillospirales > CAG-272 > RGIG2000. The sequence goes on along the minus strand of JAGAPG010000026.1, from coordinate 10,436 downwards.
AGGAATTTTTTACTGCCTACAGCTTCAATATCCGGAGTGAACAGAGAGGTTATCTTTTGATATAGCCCGTCTTTCGTACAGTCAATACCAAGTCTTATTATCTTGACACCCATTTTTGAAAGACGGTTCAAGCTTTCCGTAAGTCTTTGAGGCGTAATTGGTGCTTCGGGAATTATCAGCACGTTATATCGCTGATTTCCAACCTTGAGCTTTCCGTTTTCGGCTTCTGCACTGTAAATTCTTGCATCCTCAGCGCCAATTATGCAATCAATAGGCAGAAAATCAAAATCTATATTGTTATCGTAAAGAATTTTTGCAGGAACTTGCATAAATTGCGTTGTGTTTTCCTTGTTCATCCACTCGAATTCCGCATCGTATAAAATAGCGGCATTGGCAATATGACATCCGCCGTATAAAAGATGCGCAACCTTATTTCCGTATTTCATCAAACGGCTAAAGCCTTCGTACTGAGGATCACAGTCACCTGCGCCGAAATGAGGAGGACAATCGGGATCGGGAAATGAGGGAGAGAAGGCGTGCGGCACGAAATGATTGATGCCTCTGACTAAAAGATGATCGAGAAGCCATTTCATATCGCTGCAGCTTTCCGCCCATCCGTACGCGCCAAAAACCTCGCACATAGCTTTACCCTTCATATCTTTACCTATATGAGCAAGAGAAGCGCCTAATTTTGCAAGGGTGTAATCAAAAAATTCGGGATCTGCATTGTTTCCGAAGGCACTTGCTGTGTGGATATAGTCACTCATTCCGGGCAAAAGCTGATGCAGAACGATATCAATACCACTCATATGTTGACCGTCAAGCGCGCGGAAATAATGACCTGCGCCGTAGCCTGTTCGTTTATGATTGTTCATATCCTCAATGATATGACCGATATATTCAACGCCGCGCTCTTTACACCAATCTCCAAGCTGACGGGTAAAATTATCCCTATATAATTTTGTTATAGTGTCCATATATGCGTAGCGAATCTCGGAGGTCTTATCTCCTATATCAAACCATATGGCTGCTATATAGGGGAGAGGATCGAAGCCAAGGCTCTTATGCATGATTTGAAATACCTCTGAGGACCAAGGATATGCCATTCCCGCAAGACCTAAGCGTCTTTCATAAAGTCCGCGATCGACAGCGTGATCGGAAAACCAAGAGTTTCCGAAGGCAGGCTCATCGGAGAAAAATCCGCGGAATGTATTTCCAAAGTGCTCCTTGTAATGCTTGTAGTGCGGCTCGTAAACCGCATTTATAAGAACTCTTACCGAGTCCCGTGAGAGCATATCAATATAATATTCATTTTGATTAAGCTCTCGTGTTTTATAAATGAAAAATACGCGCCACAGCCCCTCGGGAATAGTTATTTCGCAAAAGCCGTTTTTGATACGATTGCTGAAATCAAGTATTTCGGCAGAAGAGCAGTTTTCCAAATTGCCTGTTCTTTTGTAGGCATATACGCCTAAAAGCTGTCTGTTCTCATTTTCGTTAGTCAATAATAGGGATCTTTTTTGTGGACCCAAAACGTCAACGTGTCGCTCACCAATATCCCATCTTCTTTTTTCCGGATAATAATTTTTAATATGTCCTGCGGCGTTGCCGGTGGGAAAGTGATCGTCATCGAGCACCCATACTTGCATATCGCGTTTTTTTGCTTCGTTTATAATAAGATCCATATCACGCCACCAGGTGTCGCCTACGAAATCCTTATGCGGGCGGCTTTCAACGCAAAAGGCGCGGCAGCCGCTATTGTATATTCGTTCTATTTCGAGCGGAATAGTATCATAGTGATCGCCGTGCTGCCAATAGAATGGCAGCATAAAATTATTTTCTTTATCGTTTAACACATCGTGAAGCTTGCTATACATATTTTTCTCCCTGGGCAAGTGTGAATTTTATCGCGTTTTGTTTATAAAAGCTAATCTAAATGGAATACTTCGTTGATTTTTCTACAAACGGGGCTGTTGTCTGCATTTGTTTCCATAATGTCAGCCATATAGTCCCACCATTTTTGAGTTATTTCATCTCCGCCTCGCGATGCCCAAACAGCTTCGTCCTCGATTTCGATATATTCGAACAAAAGATCTGTTTCGGGATCGTGAAAGATCGTATAATTTTTACCGCCGTCACGGTGAATAGCTTCAATCAGCTCGGGCCAAAGAGCAGCGTGACGTCTTTTGTATTCCTCGGCCATTCCGGGAAAAAGCTTCATTACAGAGCCCTTTCGTATCATAAAAGCATCTCCTGTCGTTTTTAATTTTGGTTTAATTGACTGTCCATCCAGCTTATGTGCTCGTCAAGCCAAGTCTTAAATTCGTCCTTGACCTCGGAAAGCGATTTTATCCTTGTGCCAAAGCGAGCATTATCATATTCCAAAAGCTGAAGATGAGCCGCGTTATCTGTTTGTGAAAAAGCGTTATCTATGTAGGAATCGAGCTTGTCATATGTCTCGTTGAAAAGCTCGGTATAACGCTGTTGGAATGAGTCCTTTCTTAAAAGATAAGGAATATAGAAGGGGCAATTCTTCCAATACATACGTATAGTACAAAAGTCCTCCGCATTTCCCATCCAGGAATCAAAATCCCAGTTAGGACCCATAAATACCTTTGTGTCATCGGTTGAGTTCTTTTTGTAAAGATAGATGTTAGCTCCGCCGCCGTCGCTTATGCAAAGATAATCAGAAACAAGAAGCCATTTTACAAAGGAATCAAGATCAATATAATCAAGATATGAATCGTCATCAGCCATAAGAGCTTCTTCAAAGCGGGTCATATAGTCCTGTATGTATATATATTCCGGCGATGTTTCGTCTATAATATCGGAATCGGGATACTTAAATGTAAAGAACATAGCAGTATCCTTTGTCATTGGTGTGTTGAAATATAAATCCTCGTTCCACCAATAAGCATCACACTCAAAAACATATCCGTCGTCATCAACAGGTACGCGTGATTGGGTTTCTTCCGTTCCATTACCTTCCTTAACAGATTCGGATAAAACGTAAAGTCCGCGATAATCTCCGTTTACATACAAGGCAACGTAACAGTAATCGGGAGACCATTCAGTCCCTACTGCATCAGCAATAGCCTCTCCGCCTATGCGATAGCCGTCCTCTCCGTAATTGAGGAGAAGCCAATCCTTATCCTCGTATACCTTTCCGTCATCGGGACGTCCTATCAATGGTTCAAGAAGATCTGCTTTGCTGCCAAGCTTTATTTTGTAAGGGTATTTTTTGTTTCCGGCGTGAGAAGCACTCGTGTTACCGCGCACCTTCATTTTAGCGCCCAGATATTCTTCACCATCGTTCATATTTGACGAGGAATCAAATACTACATTATTGCTTGAATCGTATATGGTCATTATGCATTGCTCGTAAAGGGCATTGGTGATGCCCGAGCCCCAGTATTTATCGGGAGAGTGAGCCACATCAAAGGTAGGCCAAATATAATTCTCGGTTGTTATTTCTACACGAGGGAAAGAAACGTTTTTCGGAGAATTCATATAGCATAAATCAAACTCCACCTTTTTTCCAGCGTGCTCATAGCCAACTGCTTGAACTGTAAAAGAGTAGAGAGTATCCTTTTTAAGTGTAAGCTCGTTAAATTTTCCCGATGATGCATCTATATATTCGGTGTAGCTCTGCTTGCCGTCGTTGTACTTTAGTTCAATAAAACGTAACGGAACATCCGCAAGCTCGTTCCAGCTTATTGATACCGCGCCATCATCCAATATTCCGTAGCCGAAGTTTTCAAGCATTTCACTTTCCGAGGTGGGCAACGGCTTAACGCTTATAGTCACGGAAAGATCAGAGCATACGTCGTGAATACAGTAAATATCGTTTCCTATGTTCTCAACAGATGAGTATTTGCCTTCAATTTTAACCTTGGAGACTATGTATTTTTGAGTAGGAGTTAATTTGAGCCATATTTTTCCCGTTCCGTCGTTTTTAGGTTCTCCGCCGGGAGCATCTGCGGAATAATATATTCCGTTAAGCTTATCGGGAACAATTGCCTCTGCGGTATATGGAGAAGCGGATATATAAGCATTATATTTTACATTAGCGGAAAAATATCCTTGTAAATCCTCTTCCTCACTAGAGGTTTCTTCTTCGCTTGTTGTTTCCTCAATAAAGCTTGAGGATTCGTTATCATCGTTTGAAGATTCTTCTGATGTTGTTTCTTCAATCGAAGATGTGGTTTCTTCTTCGGAGCTGCTTATTGCTTCGTCCGTAGTTGATTCTTCTATGCTGCTAGCACTTGTTGCATCATTATCATCGTTATCGTTTGATTTACACGATGTTATTACAAATGAAAGAGACAAGATTATTGTTAGTAAAAAGACAAGAGCTTTTTTCATAAATTTCTCCTTGAAATTGTATTTTTTACTTTGTATGTTTTGGTTAGATTTCTGTTAATGCTATGGATATATTATTTTCGGAACTTGATGATATTTCTACAGATCTGTTTACGGTTTTTCCGTCAACTGTTATGCACAGATCATATTTACCGAAAAATCCTCTGTAAGAGATAACGCCATTTTCATTCGTTGTCAGCTCCGTTTCGGTGTGCCATTTTTTCTGAATAAGCTCCTTGATCCTGTTATAAGCAGGCTTGGGAGTGAGATCAAAACGCAAAAGACCGCCGTAGTAATAGTTTTCTCCAAGAGTCATATTTCCTTGTGATGCATGGATTTTTTCGGGAGTTTCAAGCTCGTCGAGCATAAATAAATTCGCGCCGAAACGGAACTCGTGTGATTTCTGCGAAGCAGTAACCTTTGCATTTTGAATAGGCTTTCCGTTTAGATCGGTGATCACGATTTTTACGTCTTCCTTTCGATAGCGTTCAATGCCGTAAGAAGCTCGCTCCTTCCAAAAAGCCTCTTGCTCTTTAAAAAGCTCTAAAACTTTTCTTCTGTCACTCATTTGAATTGCTCCAATCTGCTTAAAATCAAACTTATATATAAATAAATTATAACATAAATATATAGCTTTGTCAATGAAGCACCGGTGTTTGAAATGAAGTATTTATTTCAAAAAACAGTTTCACAAACCAACCGAAAAAGGACACCCGGCGGTGTCCTTTAAATTGTAACATAATATTCAAAAAGCATCAGGAATCAACAGTAAGAGCTTCGTTTGGCTTTAAAGCATAGCTTTTATTCTTCCAAACGAGCGTGCCGCCGGCTTTGCTTGATGTTACCGAAAGTTTTTCTTTATTTAGCTTAACTGTTACCAAGCCTCCGTTTATCGGAACAGTTCCGTAAATTTCCTTCAGCCCGCCAAGATTCGGCTCAACTTTGAACGTTTCATATCCCGCAGATGTCGCGTATACGCCAAGATAATATCTGCCAAACAGATATATAGGTCCTGCACCCCATGCGTGACAGAGTGATTTCTCGTATTTTCCTCCATACATAGCGTAATGCTCTATACCGTTCATATTTGGATGGTATTCTTCCCAAATCGTAGTAGCGTCCAATTCAATCATACCGCCCCAATATGATGTAAGCATATCTTCGACAGCTTTAAGATCTCCGAGCATTGCCAAGGCGTCGAGCTCATAGCCTTCAAAATAAGGAGTGGTTATTTTAGTTATGTTATCATTTTTCAGAACATTTTTATGTATGCTTTCGGCTTGCTCCTTCGTTGCTATACCGTACATTACAGCGAAGATGTTTGCGTGGCGCGTAACTTGTCTTTTCCCCGATTTGTAGCTATCGATAAATGCGCCAAGCTCATCATCCCAATAGTATTCGTTTACACGTGCTTTAAGAGCGTCACTTTTTTTGATTAATTCTTGTGGATCTTTGATTCCAAGCTCCTTGCTGATGCAAGCCATTGCATAGTATGCCTGAATGAGAAGCATTTGTTCAGCTGAGATCGCGCCGCACTTATCAATGCTCGACCAATCGACAAAGGTCCAATCTCCATCCTTTCCCTCTATAAATCCGTCATCGTTCAAGCGACTTTCACAAAATTGGAGAAGAGCATCTGCCATAGGATAGATATGGTTTAAAAATTTCTTGTCACCGTATGTTATATAATGCTCGTAAAGCGCGATTATCCAAAGCAAGCTATAATCCATAATTGTGTTGATGTGTTGCTCTATGGGTAGCTTGCCGACAAGACCTATAAGCGTACGCTGATCGATTTCCTTATCGGCAAAAAGATATTTGTTGATCCTTGCGCTTTGATAAGCATCTCCGGACCAAACCCATCTGTCTCTTTTTATTCCGTCAAAATATGCCTCTCTGCAATTGAGATGGAATGTATAAACGGCAGTTGAAAATATTTTTTTAAACAGATCATTATTGCAATCGAATTTGCCCTTTGCTTCAAGCGGAAGGTATTCGTAGTCAGCTGATACGTTTATATTCTTTGATGAGCCTTTTATGTAAATGTATCTGAAGGCTCTTTGGCGAAGCTGATAATTTTTACTGCCGGAAATGCAGTCTGTAATATAGGAATATTTTATATCTGTTGCTTCCTCGCGGCTCTCACCGTAAAATACACCGAGCTCGTCGTTTTCGTTAGCATCAGTTATATTCAGATATCCGAAAAGCTCACGGCCAAAGTCGAACAACACCCCGTCATCAAAGGTCTGCTTTGCGATAGGCAAAATGTTTTCGTAATGGAAAGGGAATAGCTCCGGATTTTGATTCGCGTGGCAAAGCTGAGAGCTATAGCCAACATTAGAGAATTCTCCAGCAAAGTGATTGCATATCCAGCTTTCATCACTCGGGCAAACATCGCTTTCTACGAAAATTGCAGGAAGTCCACCGGGATTTGATACTAAAACCTGTATCGAGTGAGATCCGGGAGCAATTTCTATTCGTTCGTTTGCGTGGTGACGAACACCGTCGACAGCTATTTTGCCGTTTCCGTTTATTTTGCAAATCATATATCCGTCATTAGCTGTAACAAAGGATTTTCTAAAATCAACAGACACATAAGGAGAGGAGATCTTCCAAATCGGAGGAATATGATATCCTCGCTCCTCACGTCTTAAATGAACGTTCATTGTATGAAAAATCTCATAGTCACCCCAGTGCCAGATCCAATAGCTTTTAGTATTCATTTTTATTCTCCTTAACTATATAAAATTATGCCAAACAAAAAAGACGATATCCGGCTTTTTCGCTGTTTATTCTTGATCTTACCGTCTTTTTCTTAATATAACAATTATATCATAAATCATATTACTTTTCAATCTTAAAATAAAGCGAGTTTCGTCTAATGGGCGCAAAATGAATCGTTTTTGCAATAGAAAATTAATAAAAGAAAAGGTAAAAAGCATAATGGAGCAATATGCGAGCCTAAAGAAAGAGATCCAAGAAAAAATCGAGGGTGTAAAGGATATGCGTGAGCGCACCGTATTACGACTAAGATTTATTGAGAGATTATCATTTCGCGACATAGGCATAGCAATGTCGTATAGCAAAGTGCAAGTACAGAGAATATATCAGGAAGCAATAAAAAATGTGAGAATTTCTTAAAGTTGATACCTAATGATACCCAATGAGCCATTTTTATCCTGTAAAATATATGATAGAGAGTCAGGCGATAAAGATGTGAAGCAAATTGCACACCATTCGCTTGACAGACTATCATAAAAGGAGTATACTAAAAGTGGCTAAGCGAGGAAATTTCTTTACAAGGCTTTGCTATGGTTATGTAGGTAGATACAAAGACACCTCTAAAATGACAACAAAAGAGGTCATAGAGGAATTTCTAAAACGTAAAGGTGTATCAAGTCCACAGGAATATTTTAGAAGGAGATTTAGACGAAAAAGAATACTAAAATATCCAAGATTTGTTCAAGAGCAGTTGCCTAAGTCTGTCGGAGCAAAATGGAGTAATTATAATATAAATATGCCCGATGGCTCTACTGCTAAATTTGTTGAGGGAGAATCAATCCGAAATAAATCTCCGTTTGCTGGTTATGGCACGAGAGTGCCTATAAGAGATGTTGCACGATTAAATCGTCAATATAACGTTAATTCTAACAAATGGCAAAAAGTGAAATGCGAGGCGAATATTGAAACAATGGGCGAGGAAATATATGCCGAAATACATTGGTATGAAGAGCCGAGCGTTGGAAAGGTTGAATTTAAATTCAAAAGAGAATTATGAAAGTAAGAGTAATTGAAAGCAAACGAACTTTAGCAAATTGTTATACTGGGGATTTGTTAGAGGGCAAGGTTTACAATGTTGATAATGTAGAAAAAAATTTCTACAGAATAACAGACGAAAGTGGAGAAGATTATATTTATCATAAAGACCTCTTTGAAATCGTTGAGAAATAACTAAGGACACCTAAGTGTGTCCTTTTCTTATGCTGACATAGGTATTAGATAAGGCTCAGGCACCTTATTTAAGTAGGTTCAAATCCTACTGTCAGCACCAAGAGGCATAAGCCAAAAACCTCTTAAATTTCTTTTTCCTAAAAACTATGCAGCGGAGTTTTCCTTTGGCGAGGTTTATAAGCTGCAAACAATAATACAGGACACGAACGGTGTCCTTTTTTATGCAAGAAAGGAGATAAGACGTGCCAAGAAAACTTAATGATAAGCAAGTGTTGCAGCTTGTGACAGAATACACAAATGGTATATCTAAGGAAATCGTTGAGTGCATTGAATACATCAACAAAAAATAAAAGATAGGTTGTGAGAGCTACCAACAAACACAACCTATCAATCCCAAAGGGCAACGGGGGGCAGCCTTGCTCCCTCGCTTGCTCAAATTATATTACAGTAAGACGAAAAAATCAATAATCAATTTTAATAGGATTCGGGTTGACTTGCAAAAGCCACCCCGATTTTTAGTGATAATTATTAACTTTTTTGTTGTATAATATTTGATATTTCAAAAAAGGAGAATATTATGCAGAAAAAAGTTTATCCACAAAGTTTTAAGGACGAGGTCGTAAAATTTTATATAACCAATCACACGATTGCGGAAACCATTCGAAAATACGGAATTGCGGAAAGCACCTTGTTCGAATGGCGCAAGCGTTACGATGAGCGGCATTATCTATCAACAAGCACGTCGCCTCGCCTGAAGAATTGGCGGCAAAAGGAATTGCATTTAACCAAGATCGAACGAAAATTAGAGGTGCTCGGAAAATGCTCATGCGGCGTGAACGCTTCTATTGATGAAAAAATGACGGCAATCGCAGCACTTGAGGGACAGTATTCCATTCACGTGTTATGTGAAGCTCTGAATCTGCCGCGCGGAACGTATTACAACCGCAAGCGGAAGGCAAATAACAAAACGTCATATGAAAAAAGCGACGAGGAGATCAAGCCGCTTATTGAAAAAATATTTTATGACAGCAAGGAGCGTTTTGGCAGAAAGCCGATACATCATAAATTATCGGAGCTTGGATACCGTGTATCCGAAAAGCGTGTTGCGCGGCTTATGCAAGAAATGGGATTGGAAGTAAAAAAGCCGCAGTTATTGGCCGAACATAAAAAGCCAATTTTGCGGGCAGTTTTTAAAAATCGTTTAGGACGGCAGTTTGATCAAATGCAGCCGAATTTGGTGTGGGTAAGTGATATTACCTACGCAAAGGTTGGAGAAACGTATTATTTCATCTGTGTCATATTATATCTATGCTCCCGTAGCTTGCTCTCGTATGGCATTTCCGATCTTATTGATACAACACTCGTAATGAAAACATTTGATGATGCATACAACTCCCGAGGAAAACCGAAAGGGCTGATGTTCCACAGCGACCAGGGCGTGCAATATACCGCATATGCCTTTCGCAAACGATTACGGGAGCTACATATTACGCAATCCTTTTCTACGCCGGTCACTCCGTATGACAACTCGGTGTGTGAATCATTTTTTCACACTTTGAAAAAAGAGGCGATCTATCTCACCTTTATGAAAATCCGCAAGAATTGGATGTGGTAATGAGAGAATATATTCACTTTTATAACGAGGAGCGACCGCATAGAAAATTGAATATGAAAACTCCGCTTCAATTTGAAACGGAGTTCTTTAAACGTGCTTGGAAATAAAAGAAGATTCCCACTTTCGACTCCGATTGTTACGGGGTTCTAAAGTGGGAACCTATTCAATATAGCCGCTTATTTTTAGCATATGTGGCATTATTTTGCTAACGATTTTGCGTCTTAAGAATTTTGTTGTTCATTTCGGCTTCGTCTTTATTGGCACTCTACATATTAGAGTGCTAATATTTACAATTATGACATTTTTCTATAACAATTATGAAACAATTTAGGTTTACAATATAATCGTGAAAGGAAGAGATTCGAAAGGCGCCTGAATCTCGAATAAAAATCATCCTTTCAACAAATACTATAAACACAAAATCTATAAGGAGGATTCTGTTATGTTTGAACTTACACCCTTTGCACGCAACAACCATTTTCTTGGTTCCTATGACCCTTTCAAAGCG
>JAGAPG010000001.1 GCA_017623355.1 Clostridia bacterium | reverse complement strand
TTTTTAACAAAGTTTATTTTGCCCTATTGACAGTAATTACTGTATATGTTAAAATATAAATAGAAATAAAAGTAAAAATGAAAATCTAAGAAAGAGAGGTACGATCCAATGGGGCATTTTGAAGAAATTAGTGAATCAGAAGAAGAAACAAAATACAAGTCCCAAAAAGGAGAAATTATGAAAAAATTATTAGCATTTATATTGTTAATGACATTTCTATTTTTGACCTCTTGTGACAAGGATACTCCGGCTGATGAAAGCTCAAGTGAAACGTCTAAGGCAGAAGAAACAACAACTGTTGAAGATACGACTACTGTTGACGAAACAAGTACCGAGATTGTTGAGGAAACTACCACAACCGAAGAAACAAGTGAGGAAAGCTCGACGGAAGATACGGAAATGCAGGATTATTACGAATGTATTATATATGAGCATTATCTCGGATTTACCGATGCGTTCCTCAATGATTACGAGGATAATATTATAATAGGAGAGTATAAGCTCCTTAAAAGTAAGGCTGAATTTGATATCTATGCAAAAGAAGGCTCGATCGATGAAAATACTTTTTCTGAAAACGTCGTTCTTATGATCCAACGCGCTTACGGTCTTGACCATCAAGGGAAATCGATAGGATATAGAAATTTTTCGGTGATGGACGGCAAGGTTAGTATAGTTCTTGATAGCACTGATCTTAACGATCAGGGAGAAGGCGCTTGTATAATGACGGATTTTATTTTAATACCCAAGGGACTCGTTCAAGAAGTAAGCGACTCGGGAGAGATAACTATATTTGAAAATCCGCAAGTGCCAATGTTTGATTGATTACCTTGCGCGGCGGGGCGTCTCCCACAGGCAAACGTCGCTCAAGCGAGCTTTGATTTATTGTGCTAATTGTGACGCTAATTTATGTAAAGAATTATAATGTAATAAGAAGGAGATATTTTTATGAAAAAGCTACTTATATTACTGTTTATCCTAACGACATTTCTGTTTTTGACCTCTTGCGATAACGAAGAGCAAAGCGGAAATGAGAATGAATACAAGCGTATTGAAGAGGCGTATTTGTATTTTACAGATGATCAGTTGAATGCGCTTTCGCTAAACGAAGAAAAAATTATAGATATATGGGAAAGCTCCGCAAAAATTGATTTCGGGAAATATAATATCATCGTTTGTGAAAACGGTGAGGAAAAGACGCCGTTGATTTATTTAGCCGACGAAAATTCTTATGTGAAAAAGGCGGGAATTTATAAAAGCAAATCCGTTACTATGGATGAGGCTAAAAGCATCAGAATCGGAATGGATATTTGGCACGTTCTTGATATTTTGGGCGCTCCTGTCGGATATTATAATGAAAACAGATCGCTTTTATATAATGATTCATTTGCGTTTGCGGTATATTTTGATAACAATATGAAGGTATCATCAGTTATTATCCCGTCAGTACAGCTCGGCGATATCGCCACATTTGACGGAACGAATGATGAAAGCTCTGTTTCGGGAGAATACAAAAGGATAAGCACATCCTATATTTATATAAAGGATGCTCAAATAGAGCAAACCGGGCTTTCTGAGCAAGAGCTTCAAGAAATATATTCATCAGGCAATACGGTTAGCATTCTTAATGTGAAGATAATCGAAAACAAAAGCGGCGAAAGTGTATTTCTTTTCTTGAATGATGCAAGAGAGGTTGTAAGCCTTGAAAAGCATACTGTCAAGAAGGATCTTGAGAAAAACGTTGAGGATATAACTGTAGGAGCAAGCCTTTCTGATGTTTTATCGAAGTGGGGCGCACCAAGCAGCTATGGTTCAAATAACGTAATATATTACAAAAGCATCTCAGAAAATGATAAAAAGATAAAGATAACCTTAAATGACGATCTTAGCGTAAAGGAAATCGTTAAGGTGAGTGATCTTGTTTTTTTGCCGGAATAAAAGCAAGGCAGATTTAGATGTGATCAAAAACAAAAGGAGCAAGCCCGTTTGGGCTTGCTCCTTGATTTTTAATATTCGAGCTTTATGCCGTAGGTATCCTCGTAGATGCTTTTCCAAAGCTCGTAATTCCTGTCGCGCATAATTGAAGCGTTTTGACCCGGACGTAGCTCTGCGTCTGGATAGATAGGCTCGCTTATATTTATCGTATACTCCTGGATAGGAAAGCCGTCGTCACCCATTATATCGCTATCCTCCATAGTGATAAAGCACGGCAAAACGGGAACTCCCGCCTTTGCTGCGAGGAAGAAGCCTCCGTTTTGAAGCGGCTTTGGCTTTCTGTAGTTCCACCACATGCTTTGCTCGGGATAAATAAGAACGAAATGTCCCTTTTGAAGAAGCGTTATCGTCGACTTTGTAAATTCCTTCATAGTTTCGGGGTTTGACGAAAGCGGAAGAGTGTTACAGCTCCTCATAAGAGTTCCGTAAAAGCCGGGGAATGAGGTATAATTTCCCTCGCGAATTACACGAAAGAGCTTTCTTTTTTTCTGCTTTGCGGCACGGTATGCAAGCTCCATAGCGAAGCTATCGTATGCGTTGAAGTGATTACAGGTGACAATAGCTCCCGATTTAAGATTTGAAAAATGCTCAATGCCCTTAATTTCTTTTATTATGAGCTGCTTACTTTTAACAAGCTTATCAACAAATTTTTCGGCGGCAGTAAAGGCGATCTTTGCCTTTATTTTTGTCGAGAGCTTCTTTTGAAGATAATCCACCTCGCCGGGCATTATCGGTCTTGATGGCGGATCCTCCTCTACGTCCTCGTCAAAGCGTCCTTCCTTTTCGTACTGCGCGATCTTTTCAAGAATACGGCACCTGTCCTCGTGCGCCTCTTGCTTGGTGCGCTTGAGATAGTTGTCGGGACGGTTGGTTTCATCTATCGCCATTTGATAAAGATTTTCAGCAGAAGCGGCATCACGCTTTTTTTCCTCTTCGGTATATGCATCAAGCTCGCTTTTGAGCATTTCGTAAACCGATGTCTCCTTAGCATAACGCCAGAAGATATCAGCACCTCTGCAATTACCGTAGTGCCACGGCTTATTTACCATTATATAATGGAGAATATGCGCGGTGTTGATATCGTAGGGATATTCAAGCCCGTCGGTGAGCTCGGTGTTCCATTTTTGATCGAGCAAAAGAACGTTGTCCTTGCAAATAAGGTTAAGATAATCCTCATCCTGAGTAACGATAAAGTTATACTGACCGAGATGATAGATAAATTTATCAAGAACCTCGTTTTCGCGGAAAGCTTTGCAGTTTATAAGCATAACACCCGCATTAAAGAACTGATCTCTGCAAACCCCCACAACCTCCTCGGCGTACGTGCCGTAAACTCCGACCTGAGCCATAGCCTGCTCCGTACAAGCGGCGAGATAGTGGTCTGAAACATCTGTTTCAAAAAGCTTGCTTATATCGCCAAGAACGATGGTGTCGCTATCTATATAAAGAGCCTTGTCGTATTTCGGGAACATTTCAGATATGAAAAATCTGAAATACGTTGTCTTTGAATAGTAGTGGCGAAGCGGAAGCTTTTCTGCAATTGAATCAAGATATTTATTTACATCGTCAAAGGTGATCTCAAAGCTTTCGTTTTGAAGCTCAAGAACCCTTTGCTTCATTTCCTCTGTTATGTTTGTGTTCAAAATATGAACGTGATAATTATGCTCCTTTGAAGCATTTTCTATCATTGAGCGCAACGAAACTATCGTGTATTTTACGAACGCATCATCACACGCGTAGAATATTTGAAGTTTAGTATTCATAATGACCTCTCTCTTGAAAATTTTTCCCTAAGGTAGATATATTCATAAAGTATATCGTCGAATTGGTAATAGCGGAACACCTTGTGCATACGGCTTACATCCCATTGCTTTATATTATCCGTATGAGGATAGGGTAGATAAAAAAGCCTTTTGGAAAAGTGGCGCACTACGGTGCTTTTGTGTAAGAATTTCTGATCGTTGAATTTTTGCGGAAGCATTTTCTTCTTCGTAGTGGAGCGAATCAATGCGCTTTGATCCGCAAAAACAAGCTTTTTTGTTTTTATAAGCTCTCTTGCCTTGGCAAGTATGCCTGTCTGTCTCATATATTTGAGATTGAAAAGCAAAACCCCTGCATTTACGTAATTTGGATTTATAAGATATTTTCCGTAATGATCTCTGGCGGCTGCATATTCGTAGCCCTCGATATCAATATCGTAAAGAAGTCTTATATCTCTGTTGAACATAATATCAACGTCAAGGTATAATATTTTGTCGGGCAGAGAGGGTATCTCATCTGCAAAAAGCCTTAAAAGCGTATACGGAGAGCAGTATGCGTTCTCGTTTGGGCACGCATCAAATTCCTTTTTATAAAGCTCGGTAACGTCTATCTTTACAACCTCGCTTTCGGGAGAATAGCTCTTTACCACCTGATCAAGAAAATTTATATGCTCGTCAGGTATGGGGGTATATGCATCCTTTATGTGGCTGACATCCATCGTCAAAATATAAAAGCGAATGGCGCGATCAGAAAGATCGCTGCGCTTTAATATCGAGAGGGCGCAGGTGAGTATTCCGTCGAAAACCTTTTCGTTTCCGGAAAACAAAATGTTAATCATTTTTTTCTTCCTTTTTGTATTCGATGTATGATAGATCGGAAAGAGCGCTTCTTTTTACCATACATTCGTACACTTCGTTTCTGAGTGCGGTCTTTTGCTCCCTTTGAGGCAAGCTCTTGTCGGGATAGAAAGGCCCGTCAACATATGTTATCATTTTTGGATGAGATGAAAATTTTCTTTTCTTATAAGTATTAGTAAAGCAAAATGCAGGAACATCGTGCTTCACGGGATAATGAAACGATGCATCGGTAAACGGTCTTATTCCCGTGTAGTACGGCCAAATGTGAGCCTCGGGATAAATAGTTACCGCCTTTTTTTGCATTATTCTTTTTTCAACGATTTTTATAAAGTTTTTTCTCGCCTCAAAGTCGTCGGGCAAGGGAAGCGCTCCCATCGAAGGAGTTACCCTGCCGAGAAACGGCATCGAAACGTTATTCGGATGTACGATCACATAAACCTCTTTTGGCATACATATAAAGCTCGGTATCAGAGCGTCAGCTATTGGCTGAGTGTGATTTCCGTAAATGAAAAAGCCGGTGTCCTTGGCTTTTTTGATAGCTTTTTTGCCAACTATTTTGTGTCTGAAGCGAAGCTTTAAAAACACAAACGCAATAGGCGTTGCAACTATTCTGTACCAGAAAAAATGTGTGAAGCGTTTCCAAAGTGAGGTATGCTCGTATTTGTAATTTGCATCTATTTTTTTTGGTGTTATCTGCGCCGAGGAAAATTCGTCATTCAATTCATCTCGGTAGTAGATCACCTTTTTTTCTTTTTTATCTTTTTTCATAGATCTCTTTAGACCGAGGCGAGCCTTGGATAATTAAGTTTTTGCGTATTAAATCAAATGCGTGTATAGGTTACGTGCTTTGCCCAATGGAAAAGCACAAATCGCTCTCGCATTAAATACTATATTAATTATATCAAATAGTAAATAAAAAATCAACTAGTTTATTTTTGGACTTCAATTTGACGTAAGCTTGCCTTGCGCAACAAATGCACATCACTTCCTTTTGATATTTCTATTTTACGCACACATAATCGGGCGTATTTGCAAAGAATATTTTATCAAAAATGCTTGAAAATTAAAAGTAACTCTTTTTGAATACGCCTCTAAATATTTTTCTCACCTCTCTCACAAGCCGAGAGTGGACTCTACAAAAGTGAGAATGGTGAGATTTTGGCGGGGAAGTGTCGATTTTTTAAAAATACTCAATTTTGAAGGGCAAACAAAAAAACGAGAAAAAGCCCTCAAAGCCACGGCTTTGAGGGGAGATTATTGGTCTTGCTTGTACGAGGGGTGACACATAGAGCGCTTTTTACAATACGGACATTTTAAGTATACATCGTCGTTCATGTGGATCAGAGGCAGAGTGCCTCTCGCTTTAGGATAAAAGGCTTTGTTACATTCGGGACATACGAATTTCTTTTTTGAATAGGATCTTGCTATTATAATGATCGGTATTATAAGTATCAAAGCACTCGTTATAGCTACAGTCCACCACGGAAGGCAGATGCTTTTGTTCCCGAAATGTATTTCCCATTCCCACGCAATATATAAGCTGTAAATTAAGCCGTTCATTTCGACTCCTTTAATTTAAAAAATCTGAAATCAGCTTGATGATCTCACTCGGAAACTCGTGATCTCCGAATATCGATGAAGTGTCCGAGGTGTCTATTTTATATCCAAAATGGCTGATATCGTCGTATATGTGTATGGAAGCTGTATCTACACCCTGAAGAGTATTTTGCCACAAGGATATGTCCTCGGGAAAGGATTGCCTGTCATAGGTGCTGTTTATGATAAGCGTTTTCTTGCTAAATTCCTTTATGCTTTTTACAGTATCAAGCTCGTTGTACGAGGACCAATAATAATCACTTGCACCGAAATAATAATATCCCTTTGCAGAGGAAAGTGTACACTCTTTTGCAAGCTTGGCATATTCAGCGTATGAGGATGCGTTTTCGGGATCGGCAACAATGAGCTGATCGCACATTATATCGGCAAGGTGGCGCGCTGAGCTATTAAAAAGAACGATACCGTCTATGTCAGGGTCGTGCTTTGCAAGCTCTGCGGCGATCTGCCCGCCTAAGCTGTGCCCGATTAAATATAATTCGCTTATATTTTGATCCTTTAAAAATTCAAGAGCCTTTTTGCAATCACTGAAATATTCCTCGTTAAGTCCGGAGCTGACCTTGAAGCTCGATGCGTTATTTAATGTTCTTTTATCTACTCTTAATGAGATAATGCCGTTTTTCGCAAGTCCTGATGCTATATCCTTAAGAGGCTTAAGATCTCCGAGAGTTCCGTTCATATCTGTAGGACCTGATCCGGCAATAATGAGAACTGCAGGATGCGGCTTTTCGTCATCAAAATATGTATAACAGGCATTAAGCTCGCAGCCTTCGTTTTCAAGCGTGAATTTTTGCTCGCAAATAACAGCATTTGATTCCGATTCCGGGCTTTGATTGCTATTACAGGAGCAAAGACAAAAAACAAGTGCAATAAGTACAAGAATTATTCGTTTCATAAAATTACCTCAGTTCGTAATAATTGAGCCAAAGCCCGTCTATTCTTCCGTTGTGGAAAACAAATTTGATCTTGATACCCATATTTGAAAAGTCAACGCTTGAATAAACTATATTGGGGTAGGATTTATCTTGCTCAATGCTTTTCTTGGCAACAAAATCTCCTACAACACGCAGAGTATCTGCTCGTATTGCCTCAAAGACTGACTTCGGCATATATGTGGCGAGCGTTGTACTTATATATCGGTATAGTGTTGCAATATCTCCGACAATAATCGCTTCGGTGCATTCGGATACTATTTTTTCGTATTCGGAGCAAGGAATAAAATCAATATCGTTTAAATTTCTATCGAAAATATCCTCGCCTGCCTCGAGCACGGCAAGAGCCTCGTTCAAAAGATTTATCTCACGGTTTTTTTCTGCTATGTGGGCAAATATCTCTGCGCGGCGTACTAAAATTGCTTCTTTTAAATCTGCGCTCTTTTCCTGGAGCTTGGAGATTGATTTGATGGATAACCCAAGAGAACGTAATGCCATTACATTTCTTATATCTCAACCTTCAATTGCTTATCCTTCAAACGCTTGTTGAGGTCTGCGATCAGAAGATCTACGATGCCGTTGATGTTTTCCTTGGTGAGTGGCTTGTAGAACACGATCTCGTCGAGACGGTTGAGAAATTCGGGACGGAAGCTACGCTTGAGTAGCTCGGAAACCGTCTGTCTTGCTTCCTCGCTGATCTCACCGTTCTGTGTGATACCCTCCAGAATAGAGCTTGAACCAAGATTCGAGGTCAGGATAATGACCGTATTCTTGAAGTCAACCGTTCTGCCTTGGCTGTCGGTGATACGTCCGTCGTCCAAAACCTGCAACAG
>JAGAPG010000025.1 GCA_017623355.1 Clostridia bacterium | reverse complement strand
CCCCCCCCCCGATTAAATTTATACATATTGCACAAATAAATTTGACACCCCTTTATTTATAAGGGTTTTCAGCCTTTTTTTGTTGATAAGTCAACTCGTATTTTAAGCTTTTTTATCAATTTTTTTGCGTTTTTTTCATTTTGTTGGTGATTTTGCACAAAATTAATAAATACTCCAAAAAGCTTCATTATTATATAATTATTATTTTATGCAAAAAAACAACGCTGAAATTCAGCGTTGTTTTGTTTATTTAATTAGATATCGCTTTCGTCGTATGCTGCCCAGTTCATATTCCATGAATCAATAACAGTTCTTGCAGTTCCTTCAGCCTCTTGGAAGAGTGCATTGAAGTTGTCCTTGTTATCTGCATGAGCTTCGCTTCTAACAGAACCGAGAAGTCCTGCCCAACCGGAAGTAAGTTCTCCTACATCATAGAAGATATTTGACAATACCTGCTCTTTGAGAATTCTCATATCATCCTCGTAATTAGAGGAAAGCTTAAGCTCAATATTCTCGTAATATGCTTCCATTACGTAATCAGCTCCTGTCCATGAAAGAACATCAAGGAAGTACTCAGACATAGCTCTGTCGCCTGTAACCTTAGGAATGCAAATAAATGTTGTTTGTGCTTTGCCTACAGGTGCACAATAATCTTCTTGCTCACCATTAAGCTTCGGGAAAGGCAATACGCCAAGCTCGAAATCAATATTGCTCCAGTTATCAAGAGCTTGTGCTGCGTCATTGTAGAAGAGTACACGGCTATCGAGGAATGCAGTACCCATGTTAGCACCCCATGAGCCGCCCCATGTTGTTCTGCACCATTCTGTACCTGTGTTACATTCAATAATCTTAGAAATGATCAAGTTAACTCTGTCATCGTTGAGGGTGATCTCATACATACCGTCAACAACGGAAGCCTCTGCTACGCCGAAATAGTTATAGAATGTAGCAAGACCTTTTGTTGCAAAGCCATACTTATCTTCATCGTCTTGCTCGTGGTTACCGTTTTCGTCACCGGAAATAGCACGTGCCAAGCTTGTCATGATGTCGTATGTCCATCCGCCTTCTTCAACGAGAGCGTAAAGCTGTTCGCTATTTGCTCCGCCAAGGCTTTCAAGAAGATCCTTATTGAAGAAGATCATGTGAGCAAGCTGCTCATCTGAGAAGCCGTAGTCACCGCCTGCAAAGAGTGTTACACCTGCAACTGTCATGCATTCGTATACTATTTGGCTATAATATGAGTTTCTAAAATCTATGTAGTCGCTATCGCCCAAGTTCAAAACTACGTTTGAAAGTCCTTGTACCTCTTGAGCACGGGGAATAGCAAGCTCATATGTTACGTTATCTGCGTTTGCTGCCTCGTTAAGGTCATCAATAATGTTTTGAGGAGACTGAGCTGCAACCCAGTTAACTGTTACGCCGTAAAGTCTCTCAATTTCTGCTTGACGTGTTTCGTACGCTGTGTTCAAGGTTTCGCCAAATGATGCAGGATTAAGCTCGAACTGTCCCCAAGGAGCACCAGCGGTTTCACCGTACTTTGTGCACAACACGTTAAGTGTGCTGCCGGACCATGTGTCTTTAGGATCATCTTTCGTTGAGAATACAGGGCCACCGGGATTTGTGCCTGTATCTGTAGATGTGTCCTCATCTGTGGATGTGTCTGTGGACGTGTCTGTAGTTGTGTCTGTTGATGTGTCATCATCTGTTGATGTTGCGTCATCTGTTGACGTTTCATCATCTTTAGTAGAAGTCTCTTCCTTAGTAGATGTTTCTTCTTGCTTTGTTGTTGAGCTTTCGTCATCTCCGTCACCTTCGTCCTTTGAACAAGAAACGATAGCGGGAAGAAGCATCAACACTACAAGTAAAAGTGCGAAAAACTTTTTCAAGATTATTTCCTCCTTAAATTTAATTATCATTTCGCCTTTGACATTATATCATAAATGTATACAAAAAATCAAGATGTTTTCATCATTTTTTTATTACATTTGATATTTATAATAAAACGCGTGCTTTTTAAGAGATTTTTTACCTTTAAAATTAATATGCTTTGCCCCAATAAACAAGCTTATCCGTAGGCTTGCCGCAGACTATACATTTGCCTTGCTCGCCCTGCTCTCCAAACGGCATACAGCGCGAGGTTACATCCGCAAGCTCCTTTAGCTTGATCTCACATTCCTCGCATCCACACCAATGTGCTCTTATATATCCGGATTTTGTTTTTGCCGTTTCGATAAAGCTATCAAGCTCTGTTTCGGTATATGTTCTGTTCATTCTGTTTTGGGCAGCTTTATTATAAAGTCCCTTAGTTATATCTGCAAGAAGCGCGGGAATTTCCGTTTCTATATCATCAAGAGAAATTACCTTCTTCTCCAAAGTATCTCTGCGTACCAATACGCACTGATTTGCTTCAATATCACGAGGACCGATTTCAAGACGAAGCGGAATACCCTTCATTTCGTATTCTGCATATTTCCATCCGGGTGAGTTGTCACTTACATCTATTTTCGCTCTTGCTATATTGCTTACTCTTTCGTAAACCTCGGTCGCCTTTTCTATAACTCCGGGCTTATGCTGAGCGCAGGGTATAACAACGAGCTGTACAGGAGCAATAGCCGGTGGCAAAACGAGTCCTCTATCATCTCCGTGCGTCATTATTATCGCACCAATTATTCTTGTGGAAACTCCCCACGATGTTTGGTGACAGTATTTAAGCGTGTTATCCTTATCAAGATATTTGATATCAAATGCTTTCGCAAATCCGTCTCCAAAGTTATGCGACGTTCCGCCTTGAAGTGCTTTTCCGTCGTGCATAAGTGCTTCTACCGTGTAAGTTGCCTCTGCGCCTGCAAATTTTTCTTTATCGGTTTTTCTGCCCTTAAGAACAGGAATTCCAAGATCTTCTTCAAAGAAATCCGCATAAACGCCAAGCATTTGAAGCGTTTCCTTTTCGGCATCCTCTGCTGTTGCGTGCATTGTATGTCCCTCTTGCCACAAGAATTCACGGCTACGAAGGAACGGACGAGTTGTTTTTTCCCATCTTACAACACTGCACCACTGATTATAAAGCTTTGGAAGATCTCTGTACGATTTTATTATATTGGCATAATGCTCACAGAAAAGTGTTTCCGACGTAGGACGTACGCAAAGGCGCTCTGTAAGCGGCTCGCTTCCGCCGTGTGTTACCCAAGCAACCTCGGGCGCAAAGCCTTCTACGTGATCCTTCTCTTTATTGAGGAGCGATTCCGGAATGAACATAGGCATATACACGTTTTCTACGCCCGTTTTCTTAAATCTTGCGTCAAGAAGTCTCTGAATGTTTTCCCAAATCGCATATCCGTAAGGACGGATTATCATACATCCCTTTACGCTGGAATAGTCTATAAGATCGGCTTTTTTCACAACATCAGTATACCATTTTGCAAAATCCTCTTCCATTGATGTTATTTGCTCGACCATTTTCTTTTCGTTTGCCATGTTTTTAAATTACCTCTTATTTGCTGTCTTTTTTCTTTTTTATTACTATTACGGCGCATACAGCTATTGCAATAACCACCGCTACGCTGATGCAAATGCCGACAATAAGTCCTGTTTTATTATCGTTCTTATCCGAATTGTCTCCGTTGTTATCGGATGATCCGTTTGATGAGCTTTCCTCATTAGCGCTTGATTCAACTGTCGTTGTTTCATCGCTTGTCTCATCACTTGTCTCTTCGCTTGATTCCACACTGCTCGATTCATCATCTATAGGATCGTCCGGATCATCGGGATTGTCAGGAGTTACAGGCTCCTGTACCTCGGGATAATCAGAAATTTCGGGAGCATCAAGTCCAAGATCGTATCCTTTAAACGGAGCCGGACCTGTTTCAGATGAATATATTTCAAGCTCAAGAATGTTAGGAATAGTTCCGCCACATCTTGTAAATTCTATTTTTATATCATTTGTCTGTACAGGTGTTTCAAGATCGTATATAGTTGTATATCCCGTACGCTTATTATAGGATTCACCCTTTGCTATGGTTACATATTCTCCGTTAACAAGAGCTTTTATATCAAACGCGGTTACATCATCGCCCATTTCCGCAGGCTCTTTGCAGTATACAACAATTTTATCAACACTATAAATCTGGTCAAGAACTATTCCGCAGTGAACGGGAAGATCCATAGTGCTGGGGAACCATACGTTTGCTTCATTATAGGTTTTACCGTCATTCATATAAAGAACATCTGAGTAAGGAATGTGGCTTGCGCTTGCATAAGGTGTTCCGAGAATAGAAAGATTTCCTTTTGATGCGGATGTCTTTTGAAGCTCAGAAAATCTTGTGTTCAAGAAATATGTTCTCTCGCCTTCTATATGCGCTTCAAATTCATAAACCGCAGGGGTGCTTGTAAGCGCGTTCGGGAATACCAATCTAACCTTATCCGTCGATACGGTTGTTATCGGATACTCTGTAATACAGGTATTATTTTCACTGTCGTACGAATTGCCATCCGCAACCTTTGTCCACGCGCCGTTTATGTACGCCTCAATATTAAATTGATAATTTTCCGGTGTTGTACCTACAGGAATTTCTCCAAAGTTTACAACAAATTTGTTTATATTATATGCTCTGGGAAGATTTAATGTAAGAGCTTGACCCGCGCTAAGATCAGAGGGCTTCCAAGCTGTAGGGCTCTTATCATCTCCGTCTATTGCAAGGAAAGGATGAGCGAATTTAGCACTTGATGTTGCCTCAGGAAGCGAATGATAGCCTATATTTTGTGAAAATACAGCGCCCTCGGGAAGATCGATATCAGGAGTTACTCCCAATTTACCTATAAGCTCTACCTCATAAATATACGGGAAAATCAGAATATCTCCGCCGGGATAGTTTTTTGCACATTCGTTTATAGTAATTCTCACGTTATTTGTTGTAACGGGAGTTTCGAGAGTATATGAAAAATCTGCGGGAATATGATAGTTTGATGTATCATTTGCCATAGCCTCCTCGTATGTGGCATAAGCCTGAGGCTGAAACTGCGAATCATAGAACACCGCTATCTCTGTCCAAACGCCCTCAACGAGTGCCTCAACAACATATTTTGTATTCTGTCCGCCAAAAAGATTATGAAGTCCGGCATTAACCTTTATTTCATAAACCTCATAATATTCCTTGTTAAGGAACTTAATTCCGCAATATTCTCCACTAAAACCAAGAGATGTATTTTGACCGGGCTCTACAGAAGGATATTTAGGCTCCCATCCGTGCCAGTCATCAGTATTTCTAAGACCGTTGATTATACTGCTCGGCGGTGTCCAAGAGCTATTCTTTTCACTCGAACAATAGCCCATACCGTTAACAGCAATGTTTGTAAGCTCGTCTGTAGGTTGTTCCGGCAAGGGTTCTTCCTCTGCAAAAACAGAATATGCCATACAGGAAACGAGCATCATGATTGCACAAATAAATGATAAAAATCTTTTCATAATGTTCTCCTTTTTTAGTGAAATTCACTATACTTATATATATAATAACACACACTAATCAAAAATTCAAGATTTTTCGTTTATAATTTTCATAATAATATTTATTTGCTCTCAAGAAATCAAAAAAGGCGGAAAATTCCGCCTTTTGAATTAAAAATACGTAAGCTTTATTTCACCGTTTTCAACATCCATGCTAGCCGCTGAAATAGGCGCTTTATTTTCAAATATGATAGCATTCGCCAAGCGATCCTCTATCTCTGTTTGAATAAATCTGCGCATATTTCTTGCTCCGAATTTTCGGCTGAACGATTTTTCGGCAACATATTTGCAAAGTGCATCGGTATATCTAAAGGTAATTCCCTTTTCGGAAAGCGCCTTTTCAAGATCGGCAAGCATAATATGCGATATTTTTTCAAAGTCCGCCTCCGACAAAGCCTTGAACGTTATTATTTCATCTATTCTGTTTATAAACTCGGGACGCATAAACTGAGACAGTGCTCTTTGTGTATTTGCATCCTCTACACTCTTTTGAGTATTTGAAAATCCCGCAGTTGACGATGACATGTTCGCTCCTGCATTCGTTGTCATTATGATAACTGTATTTTCAAAATTTATCACTCTGCCCTGCGCATCACTTACTCTGCCTTCATCGAGTATCTGAAGCAAAACATTTAAAACATCAGGGTGAGCCTTTTCTATCTCGTCGAAGAGTATAACAGAATACGGCTTTCTCCTTATTTTTTCCGTAAGCTGTCCCGCCTCGTCATATCCTACGTATCCGGGAGGAGCTCCTATTATCTTTGATACGGAATGCTTTTCCATAAATTCGGACATATCAAGCCTTATAAGCGATTCGGGAGAATTAAAAAGATCCTGAGCCAATGTTTTAACGAGCTCTGTTTTTCCTACACCCGTAGGCCCTGCAAATACGAAGGATACGGGTCTGCGCTTAGAGCCAACACCCGCCCTGTTTCTTCTTATCGCTCTTGAAACTGCATTTACCGCCTCATCTTGACCTATAATCCTTGATTTTATTCTTTCATCAAGTCCTGCAAGCTTTTCAAACTCATCCTCGGAAATATTGCTTGCGGGAATTCCTGTCCATATTTCAATAACATCAGCAAGATCTGCTTTTGTCATGTAAGTGTTTTCACATTCCTTATCAAGTCTTTCCTTGTCTATAAGAAGCTGAGATCTTTGAGATTTAAGCTCGGCAAGAGCTTTATATTCGCTCTCCGTGTGTTCCTTCCCCTCCTCGGAAAGCTTTGCATTTATGCTTTCCTCCTTGATATCTATTTTTGCAAGCTCCTCTATCACCTTATGTCTTTCCGTTATGTGTGGAGAATGCAAAACTATATGAGAGCAAGCCTCATCGATAAGATCTATTGCTTTATCCGGCAAAAATCTGTCCGTTATATATCTTTCACTCATAGTAACAGCGCTTCTTGCTATATCTTCGGGAATCTTAACACCGTGATATACCTCATAATAATGCTTTATGCCCATAAGCATCTCAACGCATTCCTCAATAGACGGCTCTTCTACCTTTACAGGCTGAAACCTTCTTTCAAGCGCAGTATCCTTTTCAATATACTTACGGTATTCCGTCATTGTTGTTGCGCCGATAACCTGAATTTCTCCGCGAGATAACGCAGGCTTCAGGATATTTGCCGCATTCATGCTTCCCTCGGAATTTCCTGCGCCGACAATGTTGTGTATTTCATCTATAACGAGTATTATATTTCCCGCAGCCTTCACCTCGTTCAAAAGTCCGTTTATTCTTGCCTCAAACTGTCCTCTGAACTGAGTTCCCGCCACAAGCGCAGTAAGATCTACCAAAAACACCTCGCAATTTTTAAGCTTATACGGAACGCTTCCGTCAACTATTCTTTGTGCCAGTGCTTCGGCAATCGCTGTTTTACCAACACCAGGCTCACCAATAAGACACGGATTGTTTTTCTGACGGCGGCTGAGTATCTGGATCACTCTTTCAAGCTCTCTTTCTCTGCCTATTATTTTATCAAGCTTTCCGTTGAGTGCGTCCTGAGTAAGATTATGACAATAGGTATTAAGATTTTTTCTGGTGTCCTTTTTGTCCTTGCCGTTTTTCTTTTTCTTGTCTGCGTCGGATGCAGGTCCAAAGCCCGTATTACGCATAAGCTTACCGAAATCTATTGTAGGAGAATCGTCGTCCTCATCGTCAGCGGGTACGATTCCGCTACCCTCCGCCATTATTTCTCCAACCATTTTTTCCATATTTTCAAGCTCCTCATCGGAGATGCCCATCTTGCGCATAATATCGTCAACAGGCTTTATTCCGAGTTCCTTTGCGCATACAAGGCATATGCCTTCTTGCTTTTGCTCGTTATTTTCTATTTTCATTATATAAACCGTTGCCGGTCTTTTTTTGCATCTTGCGCACATTTGCATAATTATCACCTCTAAACAATTGCTTTTTCTATTCCAGCGATCTTTAAAACATCATACTGTCGTATAAGCGACATGAAGACTGATTTATCAATGATATCTATACTGAAGGCTGAATTATAAGGTCCTATATATTTGACCAAAAACGCGATGGCCACGCTGATTCCAATAATAATACATCCTGCGATAGCAACACCAAAGCACAAGCCGAGCGCCCTGTTCAGCCATCTTATAAAAGAAAATCTGGTGAGCAGATCAAGCGCGTGTATTATCACGGTAAAAATTATTATGAAAATCACAAAAACGATCAACACCGCCAAAACAGTTGATAGCATATACGAAATTGCCGATCCTATACTGTTGGAAAGAGCCTCTATCATTTCCGGTGTTGCCTGATCGATAGAGCCAAGCGCAATTATAGAATCGGTATCAAGTCCGAAAGCCTTAAGTATAACACTGTAAAATGACGGAAAATCATCATATATAGAGACAAAATTTATAAACGGATCTGCGCCGGACTGTGTTTCAAGCAGCGATGTCCTCACCCAACCGACAATTCCGTTATTCATAAACAAGGAATCAAGCCATTTAGCAACGGGGACGCGCAGCACAACTGCTAAAAATATAGCTAACAGTGTCTTTGCAAAATCAAGAACAGATCTTACAAAGCCCTTTTTAGCATATCTTATAGGAAGCACGATAAGTGTAAGGACATAGAACGAGTCTATTATCAAGCTTGCCACAAATTGTCCCCTTTCTTATTTATAATCTTTATGTAATAAATTATAACTTCATTTCGTTTGGTTGTCAATAGTATGCCCGAAATAAAACTAAAATTCACATTTATAAAAAACAAAACGGGCGAATGTTCGCCCGCTTTAATGTCATTCTCTTAATCGAACCAGCCTCGTGCAATTTCCCACACATTATTATCGCGGAAATATCGCAAGAATATAGATTGATCGGTAATTGGTCCAAATACGCCCTCGTTATAGCTTTTTGCAAAATTAAGAAGCCAAATTATGCCCTCAGAAAGAAGCCATACCATCAAAGCCGCTATAACCGCGCCTATACACGCGCCAAGCAAAACATTGAGAACTCTGAACACTGGAAGATCTCCAACCTTTTCAAGAAGCTTGCCAACAAAAATAAGCAAAATTTGAATAAGAATAAAGAGAACCAACACTGCTACAACAGTCGAAACAAGATTTGACAGCTGAATACTGAGTCCGCTTGTTATCTGACGCATCGTTTCCTCAGTGGCTGCCTCTTGACCGAGAAGATATGTGTTTGTAGTATTTTCGTCTATTCCGAATTTCGTTGTAAATTTAACGAACCAATCGGGAATTCCGTCAAACACATTATAAAGCTCGTAGAGTCCTGTGCCTTCATTGTATGTACCGCCGAAAGCATCAAGTATCCACTTCTCAGAAAGACCGTCAAAGAACCAACCCTTCAACAATCTTGCGAGCGGTGCATTAAAAACATACGCAATAAACACCGCAAGTATTGCACGGGCAAATCCCATAAACGATTTTATAAATCCGTTTACTGCGTTTTTGATTACGACGATAAGACATATAAGCATTAATATTATGTCAATTATCAATCCTACAACCATTTCTATCTCCTATCTCAAAATAAAACTTATACGCCGTTTGTTGCCTGTGCCTCTGTGTCCTAATATTATACTATAAATTTTATCTTTTGTCAAGAATCGAAGTAAAATATTTTTTGTAAATATAAGCCATCAGCCTTTGCGGTGCTTCCGGCAACGCTTCTGTTCTCTGCCGAAATTATATCGGGAATACTGTTTTCGTCTATTTTCCCCTTTTCAACATCTAAAAGCGTTCCTACCATTATTCTAACCATATTATACAAAAATCCATTTGCCAAAATATGAAATTCTACATTTTCGCCATCTCTTGTAAGGTAACTTTCATAAACCGTTCTTTCCGTATTTTCTATTTTTGATCCGGCAGACATAAACGAAGTAAATCTATGCGTTCCCACATAAAAAGATGCGGCTTTTTGCATCTTTTTGAATTTTTCGTCACTTATTTCCTTACCGTACTCAAGCACCCTCTTATCAAGAAAAGGATCTCTTATCGTGCTTGCGTGGATTTTGTAAACATATTCTTTTTTTTGGACATCATATCTTGCGTGAAAATCATCGGAAACATATTTTGCGCAAATAACACTTATATCCGACGGTAACGCAAGATTTAAAACGAGCGGTATTTTTTCTATTGGAACAGTTATTTTATCATCGGAATTTTTGGGTTCGACAGTTGCGCAATAGCCAAGAGCGTGCACTCCGCTATCGGTCCTGCTACAGCCTGTAACGTTACATTCTATGCCGAATGCATTTTTCACAGCATTATTAAGCATCAAAGCCACAGTCGGCTTATCCTTTTGAAGCTGATATCCCTGATAGTTAGTTCCTACATATGCTATTGTAAGAAGGATCTTCATAAAGCCCTCCATTAAAGCTTATAACCATTTGCGTAAATATTGATAATAATAACTCCTGCCAGCATAGCAAGGCTCAAAAGCAAAAATATATAATCTCTTGCTTTCATTTTCAGAACCTTCATTCTTGTTCTGCCGTTTCCACCGTGATAGCATCTGCATTCCATAGCGGTAGCAAGCTCCTCCGCCCTTCTAAAGGATGAGACGAAAAGCGGTATTATTATCGGTATGAGAGCCTTCGCTCTTTTTATAAGTCCACCGTGTGAAAAATCCGCGCCTCTTGCCTTTTGTGCATTCATTATTTTTGATGTTTCATCCACAAGAGTGGGTATAAATCGAAGTGCTATTGTCATCATCATAGCAAATTCATGAACAGGTATTTTTATCTTTTTCAGCGGTGCAAGCCCCTTTTCAAGTCCGTCAGTCAGTTCTATGGGAGTGGTTGTATACGAGAAGAAAAGAGTCGTTCCTATAAGAAGCAATATTATTCTGAGTGCCAAAATCCCTGCATTTATAAGTCCCTTCCAATGAAGCGTCATAGTCCAAAAGTTGGGTATTATGGTAACCGAAAATATCGGTTCAGCATCAGATGTTGTCCAAAACATATTAAGTATCGCAGTAAAAAGTATGATTATCGTAAGCGGCTTTAATCCCTTTAATATCACGCGCAACGGAACTCGACTTATTGCAACAAAAAGAATCACTGCAGCTCCTAAAAAAGCAAATGCATATATATCCTTTGCGACAAAAATCGAAACGATAAAAATAACTACAAAAAGTAGCTTTGATCGCGGATCAAGACGATGGATAACAGAATTTCCTTCATAATATTGACCAAGTGCTATATTATCCATTTTTCGACCTCCTTACGTAGTCGCAAATAGCCGAAAACGCTCCGTCTACAGTATAAATATCACGTGAAATATCGATACCTCTACGGCGCAAAGCCAAAACTATATTGGATATTTCAGGTACATCAAGCCCTGCGGATCTCAAAAGCTCTGCTTGCGCAAACACCTCCGTGCACGTTCCCTCCATAGCAAGTTTACCATGTGACATAACAGCCAGCCTGTCGCAGTACATCGCCATATCCTCCATACTGTGGCTTACTATTATTACGGTATTGCCGCTTTGCTTTTGATATTCACATATTCCGCCAAGTATCTCTCGTCTTCCTCTTGGATCTAGACCTGCAGCAGGCTCGTCAAGCACCAATATTTTTGGGTTCATAGCCATAACTCCCGCAAGTGCGACACGTCGTTTTTGTCCGCCGGAAAGATCAAAAGGAGACTTCCCGAGCGTTTGCATATCAATTCCGCAAAATTTTGCGCTTTGCTCTACCCTGTGGTTGATTTCTTCATTTGAAAGTCCCATATTTTTAGGTCCGTAAGCTATATCCTCTCCAACGGTATCTGCAAAAAGCTGATACTCCGGATATTGCATTACCATACCAACCTTGTATCTTATCTTGGATATTTCCTTCGGCTTTTCCCAAATACTCTCACCGTCAACCACAACCTCACCCTTGTCAGGTCTTATAAGTCCGTTAAACATTTGTACAAGAGTAGATTTACCCGACCCTGTGTGTCCTATTATGCCTGTTATGCAATTTTCCTCTATGCGTAGATTTATATCGTCCAACGCATTTATTTGATACGGGGTTTTCTTTCCGTAAACATAACACACGTTTTTCAATTCAACTATCGACATTTTTACTCCCAATCGGTTATATTATCGCTTATCAGCTGCGCGCAAGTATCAAAATCGCACACCCGAAGCGGTATTTTCGTTCCGAGCTCATTATTAAGTTTATATATCAGCTCTGTTCCCTGTGGCACCTCAAGGCCTGCCTGCCAAAGCTTTTCCACATTTATAAATACATCATTCGGCTTGCCCTGCAAATATATCTCGCCGTTTTTCATAACTATGACCTTATCAGCCTCCACCGCCTCATTCATATAATGTGTTATAAGTATGATAGTTATTTTTTCTTCCTTATTCAAACGCTTTATCGTTTTCATAACCTCTTGGCGTCCAATAGGATCAAGCATAGCCGTGGATTCGTCAAAAATAATACACTTCGGTCTCATAGCAATAACTCCGGCTATCGCAACTCTTTGCTTTTGTCCTCCGGAAAGCTTGTGAGGCGCATGGCGCGCATATTCTGTCATTCCCACTATAGCCAATGCCTCGTCTACTCTGCGTCTTATTTCGGCTGGCTCAATTCCCAAATTTTCAGGACCGAAGGCAACATCCTCTTCAACTACGGTTGCCACGATCTGATTATCGGGATTTTGGAATACCATTCCTATTTTTTTACGCACCTCAAAAACATCGTTATCGGTGACTCCCTCGGCGGTTATATCCTTCCCTTCAATAAATATTTTACCGGAATTAGGCGTCAGAATCATATTCATAAGCTTTGCACTTGTGCTTTTTCCGCTACCGTTATGTCCAAGTATTGCAACAAACTCGCCCTCTTCTATTTTCAAGGATAAATCATTTACCGCGAAAAGCTCCTTGCCTGTTTCATCTCCGGGATAAGAATATGACACGTTTTCAAACCTTATAAGCTCACTCATTCTTTATTTCCTTTCACCCATCTTGCACTTGCTCCGCAAGGGAGATAGCTTCCTGTTTCGGTAACAGGCAACGCAAGCTCCGAGGTGCTTGATATGCCTCCGTGCTTTTTAACGATTTCAACATCTAATACATACCCCATAGTAAGAGGACTAAGCCCTGTGGTATACGAATTAATAAGCATAAAGAGCGGATCGTCAGAAAGCACCTTCTCACAAAGAGAAACAAAATCGCAAACCGCATCCTCAAGCTTCCATACCTCTCCGTTCGGTCCTCTGCCGTACGAGGGCGGATCCATTATTATTCCGTCGTACTTGTTTCCGCGACGTATCTCTCGCTCTACAAACTTACGGCAATCATCAACAATATATCTCACAGGAGCATCACCAAGTCCGCTAAGAGCAAGATTTTCCTTAGCGCAAGCAACCATACCCTTAGATGCATCAACATGAACAACACTCGCTCCCGCCATAGCAGCCGCAGCTGTTGCTCCTCCCGTATATGCAAAAAGATTTAATACCTTTGTTTCCTTGCCCTGTTTTTTTCTTTCCCTTATAAGCTCGGAAAACCAATCCCAGTTAGCAGCCTGCTCGGGAAAAAGTCCCGTATGCTTAAAACCCATAGGCTTGAGCGCAAAGGTGAGATCCTTATATTTAATCGTCCATTTTTCAGGAACATCGTTCTTTATCCATTTTCCACCGCCGGAATTTGAACGGCGATAGATACCGTCAGCTCTTGACCAAAGCTTATGCGTACGCTTTCCCTTCCATATTACCTGCGGATCGGGACGAATGAGAATATATTTTCCCCATCTTTCAAGTCTTTCTCCGTCAGATGTGTCAAGAAGCTCGTAATCTTTCCAATTATCAGCTATATACATAATTCCCTCACATTCTATAATATTTTCCGAGCGTGCTCGCTCCTGCATGCGCGTGACAAATCGCGATAGCCAACGCATCCGCGGTATCGTCGGGCTTTGGCGGCTTTTGAAGCTTCAAAATAGATGTTACCATAGCTATTACCTGCTTTTTTTCCGCTCTGCCGTAACCCACAACTGCCTGCTTTACCTGAAGCGGCGTATATTCGTATATTGGGATATTCCTTTTATGTGCAGACAAAAGTATGCACCCTCTCGCCTCGGCAACGCTTATTCCTGTTTTTTGGTTAGTGTTCCAAAAAAGTTCCTCTATAGCCATAACCTCGGGCTTATATTTATCTATCAAAATATTCATGGAGTCGAAAATTTGAGTTATTCTTTCTTCAATAGGCAAGCCCGCCTCGGTCCTTATAGAACCAAATCCCAAAACGTGAAACATACCCTTTACATATTCAAGCGCGCCCCATCCAACTATTGCAACTCCGGGGTCGATACCCAAAATAACCATTTTCTCCTCCTTTTTATATTTTTGATATTTTTTTACGCATTATATTTTAGCACAAAACGCCCGTTATGTCAAATAATTTAATATAAAAATATAAAATAATATTAAATATTGATTTTTGCGGTAAGATATGCTAAAATATTTATGTATGATTTTATTTACTTTCAGGAGGTAATTATGGCCGATATTCCCGTTATCTCAGTTGGAGATATCTTAGAAATGAAAAAACCTCACCCCTGCGGTGAGAAACGATTTAAGGTCTTAAGAATCGGCTCAGATATCAAGCTTTCCTGTGTCGGATGCGCGCGCACTCTCGTTATTGAAAGAGTGAAGGTAGAAAAAATGATCAAAAAAATAATTTCGAGCGAGGCTTAAATGAATACTAACGAAACAAAAAACAAAATCAGCTTCGGTAAGTTTACATCTTCGTTTTTCAAAAAAACAGGAAATAAAATTTTAGAAAAAAAGCACATATATCCCGCTTTTCTCCTTCCTGTAGTTTTACTTATAATCGTATATGCTTTTATGGGTATTTTCCCTTTTGGAGAGCGTTCTATACTGACGCTTGATATGAATGCTCAATATATTTATTACTTTGCGGAGTTAAGAGATATTCTTCACGGCGAATCGTCCTTGCTCTACACCTTTGAACGCGCTGTAGGTGGAGAATTTATGGGATTTTTCACATATTATATCGCTTCTCCGTTTGCAGCAATAGTTGCTATTTTCCCCGAAAACGCAATAGTTGGTGCTGTAACCACTATGATGATAATAAAATGCGGTATGAGCGGTCTTACATTTTTTATTTACCTCGACAAAACAAAGAAAAGAGATCTTCCTGCATTTTATATGTTTTCTGTTATGTACGCTCTTTGCGCGTACGCTATGACATATCAGTCAAATATTATGTGGATGGATGCGCTTTTGTGGCTTCCTCTCGTTTCCTTGGGAATTGAAAAGCTTATTTCCGAAGGAAAATTCAAGCTTTTTATAATCACTCTTTCTCTTACGATATGGAGTAACTATTATATAGGATATATGGTCTGTATCTATGTATTCCTTTATTTCTTTTGCTATCTTTTTGCTCACAACTCCCGCGAAACAAACAAGCTTAACGAAAATCTTCACTATTTAAGAAGCTTTGTAAGAATAGCCATCTGCTCTATTATTGCGTTGCTTATTGTGACCGTTATAATTTTCACAGCTTACTACTCGCTCACCTTCGGAAAAAGCAACACATCAAACGTTGACTATGCTTTTACCTTCAGATATAGCTTCATGGAGCTTTTTGCAAAAATGTTTATAGGCTCTTATGATACAGTGCGTCCTGCCGGTCTTCCCAATATTTACTGCGGCACGCTTATGCTCGTTTTATTGCCTATATATTTTCTTTCTAAAAAGGTAAGTTTCCGTGAAAAATCTGTTTATACCGTTTTGGTGCTCATATTTGCATTCAGCATGACCATAAACACACTTGACCTTGCTTGGCACGGCTTCCAAATGCCGGTATGGCTTAATTACAGATACAGCTTCATGTTCTCATTCATCCTTTTGACAATGGCTTATAAGGGATACGAGGCCATATCCGAAGTCTCGGGAAAGACATTGTTTTTCACATCATCACTCTTGCTTTTTGCTTTATTTACAGTTCAGCAGACCGTTTTGCTTGAAACGTATAAGGGCGGAGCATCAAAGCCTTCAATGCCGATACAGCTTGTTTTAACATCTGTTATTCTTATAATCGTTTACACGATAATTCTTATTTTAAAGCACAAAAGCATACTGAAACGAGTTCTCCCTATTGTTCTTTTAGTAATAGTTTGCTCCGAAGCGACATTTGGTGCGTATCTCAACTGGAAGGGTGAAACAACAGATGTAGGCTGGGCAAAAAGAAACGCCTATTACGATTACGTTGAGCAATATGACGATACGGTAAATATGATATACGATATGGACGATAGCTTTTACCGATTTGAAAAAACGACTATGCGGAAGCCAAATGATAATTTTGCGCTCAACATAAGAGGCATATCCGACTCAACCTCTACTATGAACAAGAAGCTTATGAACTTTATGAAGTATTCAGGCTTCTCTTCAAAATCACACTGGATAAAATACTATTCAGGAAATGAGGTGTCTGACACGTTATTCGGAGTAAAATACGTGATCACAGACAATCTGCCCGTTAGCTATTCTTACGAAAAAATAGATGGCAAGGAGGGCAAAACCATCTATAAAAATAACGATGCTCTTTCTATTGCATACTGTACTAACAAAAGCTTAAAAAGCTTCGATGTTGAAGGACTTAGCTCTACTCCGTCATCCTTTGAATTTTTGGAGTATCTTGTGGCTTCTATGAGATATGACGGAATTGAATCCGTCGACGATTTCGACAAGCTGTTAAACAGTCAAACTCAGCTTTTTGAGGGTTGCTATTACTATGTTGATGAAACCGAAAACTGCAAAACAAAGCGCGGTAGCGGTTCAAGAAAGCCTTATTACATCACAAGAACTGACGACAATGAAAAGGCTTCCGCAACATACAGAGTTCAAGCTTATCAGGACGGAAGTGTTTATATGTATCTTCCCTCTTATAGAACAAGCACAAAAATATCGTATTATGTTTATGATTCAAATGGCGAAAAGCTCCTTAGCGGATCTTACTATGGAAGTGACGATTACAGAATTCATAACGTAGGAAACTTTAAAAGCGGAGAGGTGTTTTTCGTCGAGCTCAAATTCGATATGGACGAGCTTTGCATATATTCCGATTATCCTTTGTTTAATCAAATAAACACGGAAAATCTTCAAAAGGCTATTGCCGAATTAAAGGACGGCGAGCTTAAAATAACCGATTATTCCGATACTTATTTCGAGGGGACTATAAACGCTAATGCCAATGAGATGGTATTTACAACTATTCCGTACGATAAATACTGGGACGTATATGTAGACGGAGAAAAGGTTGAAACATATACGGTTGGCGACACGTTCCTATCATTTGATATTACAGAGGGCGAGCATACCGTGGTTATGAAATACCGTTCAAAGCCGTTTATTTACGGTATGTGCTTTACCGGCTTAGGTGTTGTTCTATTTATCATAATGTGCATATTTGAAAAGAAATACAGGCTTTATAAGGAAAGAAGCGCAATTGCTCTTGCTCCTCAAAAGCCATCTGTTTTCTGTAAGCTCAAGAATAAGGCTATATGTGCTTGGATTTCTCTTAAGGCTCGTTTATCCAAATTTGACAATAAAGAAAAGCCAAGCGAAGAAAACAAAGAAGAAACTAAAAAGGATGAAAATGATCTATGATATATCATGTTGACGGAACTCTCGATTACTGCGAGAGCGGAGCTTGTATTATCGATTGCTGCGGAGTAGGCTATAAGCTTACCGTAAGTGACAATACTTATGCAGACGTTTGCGCCCATGTGGGTGAAAGAATGAAGCTTTTTACCTATTTACAGGTTCGAGAGGATGGCGTTGAGCTTTTTGGATTCAAAACCTCCGAGGAGCTTGGTGCATTTAAGCTTCTT
Organism: Clostridia bacterium; assembly: GCA_017623355.1. Classification (GTDB taxonomy): domain Bacteria; phylum Bacillota; class Clostridia; order Oscillospirales; family CAG-272; genus RGIG2000. The sequence goes on along the minus strand of JAGAPG010000025.1, from coordinate 9,046 downwards.
ATTACCGTTTCGGGCGTAGGACCAAAGGCAGCTATGGCTATTCTGTCGCTGTTTAGCGCAAGTAAGCTTTACGAGGCAATTTGTGCTGAGGATGTAAAAGCAATTTCACGCGCCTCAGGTGTTGGAGCAAAAACTGCTGCGAGAGTTGTTTTAGAGCTTCGCGATAAGGTTGCAAAGCAATATTACGGTGCGTCCGGAATTGCTATGGCGTCGGCTTCGTCATCTACAAGCTCGCCAAAGAGTGCTCGCTCTAACCTTTCCGAGGCGCTTGATGCTCTTGTTGTGCTCGGATATTCACGTGCCGAGGCTCAAAAAGCGCTCACAGGAATAGATCCTGCGCTTGATGTTGAAAAAATAATTCCGCTTGCTCTTGCGAAGCTTATGTAATGCGAGGTCGTTATGATAGAAGAAACAGAATTTGATTTTGAAAACAGAATAGTTTCAACCGAGGCGTCAAGCGAGGATAACGATACTGAAATAAATCTCCGTCCTAAAGCTTTTGATGATTATATCGGTCAGGAAAAAGTAAAGGATCTTTTAAAGGTATATATTGAAGCTGCTAAGGGACGCGGCGATTCGCTTGACCACGTTCTTCTCTACGGTCCTCCCGGTCTTGGTAAAACAACTCTTTCGGGAATTATAGCAACGGAAATGGGAGTGAATTTCAGAGTAACCTCCGGTCCTGCTATCGAAAAACAAGGAGATCTTGCGGCCATTCTTACAAATCTTGCTCCGGGTGACGTTCTTTTTATTGATGAAATACACCGTCTTTCACGTTCCATTGAGGAAATACTGTATCCGGCGATGGAGGACTATGTTCTTGATATTATTATCGGAAAGGGTCCCGCTGCACGTAGTATTCGTGTTCCGCTTCCTAAATTCACTCTTGTCGGTGCGACTACACGCGCAGGTCAGCTTACTACTCCGCTTCGTGACCGTTTTGGCGTTTTATTAAAGCTTGAGCTTTATACTCACGATGAGCTTGCTACTATCGTAAAGCGAAGCGCAGGCCTACTTGGTGTTGCTATCACGGACGAGGGAGCTTTGGAAATAGCCTCGCGTTCAAGAGGAACTCCGCGTATCGCCAACAGACTATTGAAGCGAGTACGCGATTATGCGCAGGTTAAGGGTAACGGCGAAATTACACTTGAAATGGCTCAAAAATCGCTTGAGGCTCTTGAAATAGATCATTTAGGTCTTGACAACACTGACAGAAGAATGCTTGAAACGATAATTAAATTTTATGATGGCGGTCCTGTGGGCCTTGAAACTCTCAGCGCAACCATCGGCGAAGAAAGCATAACTATTGAGGATGTTTATGAGCCGTATCTTATGCAAATAGGATTTTTAAGCCGTACTCCGAGAGGAAGATGTGTTACGCGCCTTGCATATGAGCATTTAGGCATTCCCTTCCGCGGAAATGACGCACAAATAAAGCTATTATAATTTAAGCCGAGCTACATTAAGATTTAAAAAACAGGAATTTTAATAAAATTCCTGTTTTTTTGCTATATTTTATGATTTATGATATTATTTAAGGTTTTTTTCTTCTGAAAACAAGTCGCGAAAGTGCTCTTGCGTTAAATGGAATTAACGGATACAGGTACGAACGTTTTCCGTTTACGGTTTCGTTTGTAACTATCAAAAACAGCGCCAATACACCACCTATTACTAGCCCCCATACATTTACTAAAGCTATTAAGATCAGTGTTATTATTCTTATAAATTTCAATGCATATCCAAGCTCATAATTAGACTGTGTGAAGCTTGCTATAGATACTATTGCCATATAGAAAATAACATCTGCGCTCAACCACCCAACCTGAACAGCAAAATCACCGAGCAATAGCCCGCCAATAACGCCGAAGGAATTGGACATAACGCTCGGAGTGTTCAGCGAGGCCAGCTTTAGTCCGTCAATAACAAGCTCTACTGCTATTAACTGTATAAGTATCGGAACATTTCCGTACTCGTCGGGAATTACAAATGCAAGCCATTCGGGAACTATATTCGGATTTGTAACGAGAAAAAACCACACAGGAGTGAGTATCGTTGCGCTCCAAAAAACAAGCTGACGAACTATTCTCAAATAAGATCCCGTTAAAGGCGGAAAATAATAATCGTCCGTATCCTGCAAAAAGTCAAATATAGACGTAGGTAAAATAAGTGCTTCCGGAGAATTATCGCACAAAACAACGACACTCCCCTCAAGTATTGAGGCACAGGCAGCATCGGGACGCTCTGTGCATCTCACCTTCGGAAACGGGTTGTACCACTTTCGTTTTATAAGGCATTCAATAAGGCTTTGATGCCCCATAACAAGCGAATCTGTTTTTATTGAATTTATCTTTTCAGTTATAGTTTTTACATAATCGGAATCTGCCTTATCCTTTATATAGACTATAGATATATCCGTCTTTGATCTTTCTCCTGCGCTTGCGTATTTAACCACGAGATTTGTATCTCTTATTCTGCGCCGTATCATAGCGGTATTGAAAATCAAGGTTTCAACAAATCCATCACGAGATCCGCGCATTACCTTATCGTTTTCGGGCTCAGCAGTCACTCTTGCAGGATACGAACGGTTATCTACTATTATAGCGCCATCGCCAAGCCCGTCAGCCAAAATTGCACTACATCCGGAAAGCACCATTTTTATCAAAGCATCAACATCATGTATTGCCTCCGCCTCCACTCCCGGAATATTATTTACAACAAATTTCTCACTTGCGAGCTCACTGTTATCTCCAAAATCCTTAACGGACATAAGATGTATTATAAGCTTTTGCATAAGAGCTGCTGTTACAAAGCCGTCAACATAATACATAACGACTCTTCTTGAATTTATATTCATTTCCTTCTTTATTATATCAAAATTTTCCTCTACGTTGAGCAGAGTGTCGATATTTTTTACATTTTCCAAAAAATCGAAGGACAATCTTTGCATAAAAAACCTCCGCTATACTTTTTAATAAGTATTTGCGGAGATTTCGTTTTTTAACCGTTATTTTTGAAAAATTGATAAAAATAGCAAGGAATCATTCCGTTATAAAGCTTTCTTATCTTATCAGCTTTTCTGCCGTAAAGACGCGAAAATTCCTCATGACTCGTTATAACGTATATCTGCCATTTATCAAGAGTTTTAAAATGCTCGCCCATTTTTCTGTAAAGAGCCTCTGTTTCCTTTATTGTAAGAAGACGCTCTCCATAAGGGGGATTGCAAACCACAGTGCCGCGCCTTCCATCTGTTCTTATTTTAAGCGCATCCTGCTCAAATATTTTCATATTTTTATACACTCCTGCGTGCTTTGCACATTCAGTGGCTAACTTCACCGCTTCAGGATTGATATCCGAGGCATAAGCCTCAAAATTCGAATCTGTTATCATCCTTGCGCGAGCCTCATCTCTTGCGTTTTTCCATTTATCCGATGATATCTGTGGGAATGCTTGAGAAATAAATGCTCTTTCAAGCCCGGGAGCTTTGTTTATCATCATCATAGCTGCTTCTATTGCTATCGTTCCAGATCCGCAAAAAGGATCCCAAAAAAGAACATCCTCTCTCGGTCTTGAAAGCTTTGCAAGAGCACACGCAAGTGTTTCTCTTATCGGAGCTTCGGCTGTCTTTGGGCGGTATCCTCTTTTGTGAAGCGGAATACCGGAGGTATCTATCATAAGAGTCACTCTGTTTTTAAACAGAAAAAAATCTATTTGATACTTTACGCCCTCTTCCTTAAACCAAGCCACTCCATACTTTTTTGAAAGGCGCGATACAACCGCTTTTTTTATTATTTTTTGACAATCGGGAACTGAAAACAAAGCGCTTTTTATAGAATGTCCTCTTACGGGAAATTCATCATTTACGCCGATCCACTCCTCCCAAGCAAGAGCTTTTGTCCCTTCAAAAAGATCATCAAACGTAAGAGCTTCAAACTCTCCAATCTTTATATAAACCCTCTCGGCAAAGCGAAGATTTATATTTAATTTACACATTGCCTCATAATCGGCTGTAAAGCTTATTCTGCCATCCATAGTTTCGGTCCTTTTATATCCAAGAGCGTCTATCTCTGCTCCAAGCAAGCTTTCAAGACCGAACAGACACGTTGCTACATACTCCATTATTCACCCTTTTTTACGGTAAATGAAAATACGCAGTTTTTACCGTAATCACTTTCCACCTTTATTTTTCCGCCGTGAGCCTCGATTATAGTTTTGGATATAAACAGACCGAGTCCTGCTCCGCTTTTATCAAGACCTCTGCTCTTGTCGGTTTTATAAAATCTATCGAATACAAACGGAATTTCCTCCTTTGAAATTCCTATTCCCTCATTATACACAGAGAATTTAATATTCTTACCCTCATCTTTAACGCTTACTAAATATTTTCCGCCCTTATAGGAGAATTTTATTGCGTTATGACACAAATTATATACAACTCGGTTTATAGCATCCTTATCTCCAAGAGCAATCATATCGAATTCATCAAATTCACAATCGACATCAAGCTCCTTTTCAATAAATTGCTTTTCCATGGAAATAACAGTTTGACGAACAGTTTCGCATATATTAAACGGCTTTATGTCAAACTTGTTTTCACCAGACTGAATTCTTGATATATCAAGCAAGGATGTTACAAGACGGCTTAATCGTTGCACCTCTTTTTTAATTATCTCAAGATAATACTGATGCTTATCCTCGGGTATTGCTCCGTCTAAAATTCCGTCTATAAAGCCAGAAATGGTCGTCATAGGTGTGCGAAGGTCGTGTGATACGCTGCTTAGGAAATTCCTTTGCATTTCATCCTTTGAGTCGAGAGCTATTGCCATATTGTTAAACGATTCGGCAAGCTCAGATAGCTCATCATTACCTCTTACAGTCAATCTTGTATCAAATTTTCCGCGCGAAAACTCCTTTGTGGCGTTTCCTATTTCGCGAATAGGCTTTAATACCGAATAGCTTATCATATAAACAACGATCACCGCCGCCAATGATACCCACATTACTATCAAAACGATAGGTGCTATAAGCTCGTGCATCATATCTCCCTCTCTCTCCGCGGGATAATATGCTACGATTGCTCCTACTATTGCTTGCTCCTTTAATTCATTTTCAAGCTCGTCACTTGGGAGATTTTCCGTTTCCTGCGAGCTGCTTTCCTCATCGATATCCGAGCTTGTTTCGGTGTCATTTACAGAATCATTTACCTCTCTGCTTTGAATAACCGACGAAAAAAGGAATACCTCGCTTGAAAAAAATCCCTCACAATCTCTTTGCATTGAAACATCATGCTCACGAACAATTTCCTGCATAACGGATTCAGGCATTTTATTCATAGTTATTACAGGTGTGGCACCTGGGTTTAGCTGCTCGATATTCATTTTGTCATCTATAATAAGATCCTCTGAATATTGAAGCACAGGAGCTTTTAATACTGAATCATAATGCGCCGCCATTAGTATATTTCCGTCTTTATCAAGAAGCAAAATATTTGAATCGGGATTACTTATAAATATAATCGAAAGCATATCGTTTATATCCTCGTAATTTTCACGCAAAACGCTTTCCAGGCTATTCGTTTCAAGTCCCTTATATCCTAAAAGAGATTCAAAGGATACTGTAACGTTTGCAAGCTCCTTTTTTCGTGCATTAATCGAAAAATTATTTATAATAGTACTGATTATTATAGCAAGTATAACTACGGTAAAAATAATTATAGCCATAAATATAGCTGTATATTTTGTATAAACGCTATGGAATTTTTTTCTTTCACGCAAGCTCATCTTAATTTTCCTCTGCTTTTATTTTCGTATATAAAATACTCTTTCATAATAATTATACCTATTCCGAAATATCAAGTCAATAAAAAAAGAGGAATTTTTACAAATTCCTCTTAACTTTATGTATCAGTCCTGCTGTTGAAATACCTCAAACTTATATCCAACGCCCCAAACCGTTTTAAGCTCCCATTTATCCGATACACCCTGCAATTTTTCACGAAGGCGCTTGATATGAACATCAACAGTACGCGAGTCGCCAAGATAATCAAAACTCCAAACCTTATTAAGAAGCTGGTCTCTTGTATATACTCTGTTGAAGTTTTGTGCAAGAAAATGAAGAAGCAAAAGCTCCTTATGAGGAACGCTTACGCTTTCGCCCTTTATTTTAAGCTCATGATTTGACAAGCTTATCTCGAGATTGTCAAATCTCAGTGTGTCCTTATCAATATGACTTTCCATAGCACTATATCTGCGAAGCACGGCTTTTACTCTTGCCAAAAGCTCCTTCATATCAAAGGGCTTAACAACAAAGTCATCTGCACCAAGCTCAAGACCCAAAACCTTATCAAAAACATCGCCCTTTGCGGTTATCATAATCATTGGCTTTGAGGAGTTGGCTCTTATTTCTCTGCAAACCTCTGTCCCGTCCTTTTTAGGAAGCATAAGATCGAGAAGAACTATATCGGGATCGTATGATTTAAAGGTGCTGAGTCCCTCTGCTCCGTCATTGGCGATAACTACATCATAGCCCTCGTTTTGAAAATATACTTTTATAAGTTCACAAATATTTTGGTCGTCATCTATAACGAGCATTTTCGTACCGAGCATAATTTTTCTCTCCTTATATTTTTAATATCAATTAATTTATTTTAACATATTTTTTCGATGTTGTAAATAATTTATTCATATTTTTCAATTTTTATAAAATCCGCGATAATATTATATTTATTTTAATATGCTTTTGTGACGAATTTGTGAACACAAGGTGTAGTTTGGATAAAAATAATATATATTTACATATTTATTTTCGTTTTTTCACTTGATTAAAGAACTAAAATATGATATCATAAACACGGTGTGTGTTGCACATAATTTATCATCATTGAGGTGCTATAATGAAACTTGGTATCGTCGGATTGCCTAACGTCGGCAAAAGTACTCTTTTTAACGCATTAACTAACGCGGGGGCGCAGAGCGCTAACTATCCCTTCTGCACTATTGAGCCAAACGTTGGCGTAGTTGCTGTTCCAGATTCCCGTCTTGATGCTCTTGCTAAAATGTACAATCCGGAGCTTTATACTCCGGCTGTTATAGAGTTTGTTGATATTGCAGGACTTGTAAGAGGCGCGTCCAAGGGCGAGGGCCTTGGAAATAAATTTTTATCGCATATAAGAGAGGTTGATGCTATCGTTCACGTTGTACGTTGCTTTGAAAATAATGATATAATTCACGTCGACGGAAACGTAAATCCCATACGTGACGTTGAAACTATAAATTTAGAGCTCATCTTCTCCGATATTGAAATTCTTGAAAGAAGAATTGATTCAGTAAAAAAAGCTATGAAGGGCGATAAAACACTCGCACCGAAGCTTGATGTTTATGAAAGAGTTATGGCTGCTCTTGAAGAAGGAAAAACCGCACGTTCTCTCGACTATACAGAGGAAGAAGCGGTTTATATGAGCGAGGTTGCTCTGCTCACTACAAAGCCCGTTATTTATGCTGCTAATATAAGCGAGGGTGATATTTCATCAGATCTTTCTCAAAACAAATACTATCAAAGCGTAGTTGATTTTGCTAAGACTGAAAAGAGCGAGGTAATTCCTGTTTGTGCTGAAATAGAAGCAGAAATTGCAGAGCTTGACGATGACGAAAAGGAATTATTCCTTTCGGATCTCGGTATTGAAGAATCCGGACTTGACAGACTTATAAAGGCAAGCTATTCTCTGCTCGGTCTTATAAGCTATCTTACTGCAGGACCGAAAGAAGTTCGCGCTTGGACTATCGTGAAGGGCACTAAAGCTCCTCAAGCGGCAGGCAAAATCCACTCCGATTTTGAAAAAGGCTTTATTCGTGCAGAGATTGTGTCATTTGATGATCTTATGGAATGCGGCTCAATGAACGCAGCAAAGGAAAAGGGGCTTGTTCGCTCCGAGGGCAAGGAATATGTTATTGCTGACGGAGATATAGTTTTATTCAGATTTAATGTGTGAGGTAAGTATGAGAACAGATTGGTTTTCTGATGCAGGATTTGGTCTTTTCATTCATTGGACCACACATTCGATGCCTCTAAACGGCGAAAAAAAACGATATCAGGATGCGGTAAGGGATTTTCAGCTTGATAAATTTGTCGAGCAGGTGGTAAACTCAGGCGCAAAATTCGTTTTTTTCACAACATCATGGGCTGAAATGAAGCTGCCCTTCCCTCTTGACGAGCTTGACAAAATAGTTCCCGATCATACTTGTGAGCGCGATCTTATAGGAGAGCTTTCCGATGCTCTTGAAAAGCACGGAATCAAGCTACTTATATATTTTAACGGTGACGGATCTTTAGATCCGGAATGGCAAGAGGCTACAGGCTTTAAGACAGATCATAAAAAGCACGCAGAATATTGCTACAAGGTAACAGAGGCTATATCTAAAAAATACGGCAAAAAGCTCCACGGTTGGTGGATAGATTGCTGCTATGAGCCTGATGTTTGCGGTGGCACGGGTCTAAGATACGATTATGAAAGATATGCCAAGGCTTTGCGTAGCGGAAACGAGAATTCTATTGTAGCATTTAACTTTCGCGGCACTTGCGGCTGGACCAGCGATTGGGGCAAGGGTATTGCAGATTTTCAAGCAGGCGAAGAAAACGATATTTCATTACTTCCAAAAAATCGATTTGATGGTGAGGGAGAAACACAATGGTTTGCTCTTTGTTGGATGGACGAATTTTGGGTACACGAAAAGATGGGCGAGCCAATACCGCAGCATAGCAATCAAAACGTTCTTGACTATGTAAAGGCTATACGAGAAAAGGGCGGTGTTTTTGCATACAATTGTGCCGTTTACCAAGAAGGCTTGATAGCTGATAAAACATACGAGCAATTAAAATGGCTCAATCAAAACGGAGTTTCAAAATAAGATAAAAGGCGGGAAATTCCCGCCTTATTTTTATTTTATCTGAATATTTGAGAATTCACCTATATTAGTCGGGAATAACTCCTTAGGAATTATAAGTATATCGCAAAATGTTTCTTCCGCAGGAACGAATATATCTCCCTTCGGTT